>NZ_LOHS01000119.1 GCF_001642995.1 Streptomyces jeddahensis | reverse complement strand
GGGTGGGTGGGAAAGCGCCGCGGAGCGGCGAAGAAGTCTGCCGCGGAGCGGCAGAACGAAGCCCCAGCGGAGCTGGGAAGGCATGGCCGCGGAGCGGCGAAGAAACGCGACCCGCGCCCGCGCAGAGCCGGACGCCGACAGACCCCGCGGAGCGGAGTCTGTGAGGCAGTCCACAGCGAACCGCCCGCATGACCGACGATCAGCCGTGGCACACTGTCCCTGTACCAGAAGCAGCGCACTCCGGGGTCGGTGAAAGTCCGAACCGGCGGTTACAGTCCGCGACCCGGCCGCATCCAGTGGCCGGTTGACCAGGTGAAATTCCTGGACCGACGGTTAAAGTCCGGATGGGAGGCAGTGCGCGGCGGGCGGACACGTCACGTGTACGCCGCCGTCGGTCCGTCCGCAGAGGACGGCCGCCGTCCGGCGTTCCCCGTGAGGTGGCACCCGTACATTCTGTCGTCATCGACAGCCCCGGAGTCCGTGCCCGAAGAGGCAGGAGGACCCGGTGGCCCCCACCGCAGCCGAAGCAGCAGCGATGCGTCGCGCCATCGCGCTCGCCGCGCGCGGCCTCGGCTCCACCAGCCCCAATCCCGTCGTGGGCTGTGTCATCCTCGATGCCTCGGGACAGATCGTCGGCGAGGGCTTCCACCAGCGCGCCGGCGGCCCGCACGCCGAGATCCACGCCCTGCGCGCGGCCGGCGAGAAGGCACAGGGCGCCACCGCCGTCGTCACCCTCGAACCCTGCAACCACACGGGCCGTACGGGCCCCTGCGCCCAGGCCCTCATCGACGCGGGGATCGCCCGCGTCGTCTACGCCGTCGGCGACCCGAACCCCTCCGCCACGGGCGGCGCGGAAACCCTGCGCCGCGCCGGCATCGACGTCGAGGGCGGCCTCCTCGCCGACGAGGCGGAGGCGGGCAACATCGCCTGGCTCACCTCCGTACGCCTCGGCCGCCCCCACGTCACCTGGAAGTACGCGGCCACGCTCGACGGGCGGATCGCCGCCGCCGACGGCACCAGCCGCTGGATCACCTCCGCCGAAGCCCGCGCCGACGTGCACCGGCTGCGTGCCGAGTGCGATGCGGTCGTCGTCGGCTCCGGCACCTCACGCGCCGACGACCCGCACCTCGCGGTCCGCGGCATCGACGGTGCCGTACAGCCGCTGCGCGTCGTCCTCGACACCCACGCCACGATCCTGCCGACCGCCCGCGTCCTCGATGACGCGGCGCCCACGCTGGTCGTCGTCGCCGAGGACGCCGACACGCGCCATCTGCCGGGCGTCGAACTGCTCCGGCTGCCCCTGCGCGACGGGCGCATCGGCGTACACGACCTGCTCACGCACCTGCACCTGCGCGGCGTCCGGTCCGTACTGCTCGAAGGCGGCCCGACCCTCGCCGGGGCCTTCGTCGCCTCGGGCGCCGTCGACCGGATCGTCGGCTATCTCGCACCCGTCCTGCTCGGCGAGGGCCCTGGCGCCCTCGGCCCTGCCGGAATCACCACCATCACCGACGCGTTGCGGCTCGACGTCACCGAGACCGTGCGTATCGGGCCCGATCTGCGTATCACCGCCACCCTCGCAACGAAGGAGCACTGAGCGTGTTCACCGGAATCGTCGAAGAGCTGGGAGAGGTCACCGCCGTCGAGAACCTCGGTGACGCCTCCCGCTTCCGGCTGCGCGGCCCCGTCGTCACCGAAGGCGCCAAGCACGGCGACTCCATCGCCGTCAACGGCGTCTGTCTGACGGTCGTGGAACATGAGGGCGACGAGTTCACCGCGGACGTGATGGCGGAGACGCTGAACCGGTCGAGCCTCGGCGCCCTCACCATCGGCTCCCGGGTCAACCTGGAGCGGCCCACCGCGGTCGGCGCGCGCCTCGGCGGCCACATCGTGCAGGGCCACGTCGACGGCACCGGCGAGGTCATCGAGCGCAAGCCGTCCGAGAACTGGGAGATCGTCAAGATCTCGCTGCCCGCGGACCTCTCGCGGTACGTCGTCGAGAAGGGCTCCATCACCGTCGACGGCATCAGCCTCACCGTCGTCGAGGCGGGGCCCGACTACTTCACCGTCAGCCTCATCCCGACGACCCTCGCCCTGACCACACTCGGCGTGAAGCAGGCAGGCGACCCGGTCAACCTCGAGGTCGACGTCATCGCCAAGTACGTCGAGCGGCTCCTCGGCGACCGTGCCGCCACCGAGGGGGCCGCGAAGTGAACTGGCTCAACTCCGAGGCGTTCACGCTCGTCGGCCAGCGCATCATCTGGGCCGACATGATCGGCAACATCATCGGTCTGACCGCTCTCGCGCTCGGCTGGCGGCGTTCCATATGGAGCTGGCCCGCGCAGTTCCTCTCCGGCGTCATCCTGTTCGCGGCCTTCGCCACGGCCCACCTGTCCGGCAGCGCCGGCAAGCAGGTCGTCGTGATGCTCGTCGCCGTCTTCGGCTGGTGGCAGTGGAACCGCGGCAGGCAGCAGGCCCAGGACGGTTCCATCGCCGTACGGTTCGCCACGTGGCGCGAGCGCGGCTACCTGGTCGCGGGGGCCGCCCTCGGCACCCTCGCGGTCGGCGGCCTGTTCACGGCCTTCCCGGCGCTGTCGTGGGACCCGTGGCCCGACGCGTACATCTTCGTCGGCACGATCGTCGCCATGTACGCGCAGGCGCGCGGCATGGTCGAGTTCTGGTTCGCCTGGCTGCTCGTCGACGTCGTGGGCGTCCCGCTCAACTTCGCCAACGGCTTCGCCTTCTCCGGCTTCGTCTACATCGTCTACGGCGCCCTCGTCCTGTGGGGCATGCGCGACTGGTGGCTGCGCTCCCGTCAGGCCGGCCGGCCCATCCCCGAAGGAGCTCCGGCATGACATCGACTCTCTGGTACGGCACCGACGCGGTCGAGGACTTCACGCTCGACCCGGTCGAGCAGGCCATCGCGGACATCGCGGCGGGCCGCCCGGTGGTCGTCGTGGACGACGAGGACCGCGAGAACGAGGGCGACCTCGTCATCGCCGCCGAGAAGGCCACGCCCGAGATCGTCGCCTTCATGATGAGCGAGTGCCGCGGCCTGATCTGCGCGCCCATGGAGGGCGACGAGCTGGACCGCCTCGAGCTGCCGCAGATGGTCCAGCACAACACCGAGTCGATGCGGACGGCCTTCACCGTGTCCGTCGACGCGTCCGCCGCGCACGGCGTCACCACCGGCATCTCCGCCGCCGACCGCGCCACCACCCTCCAGCTGCTGGCGGGCGGCGTGGCCGGCCCCGGCGACTTCGTGCGCCCCGGGCACATCTTCCCGCTGCGCGCCAAGCCGGGCGGCGTCCTCGTCCGCAACGGCCACACCGAGGCCGCCGTCGACCTCGCGCGCCTCGCCGGACTGCGCCCCGCCGGAGCGATCGTCGAGATCGCCGGCGAGGACGGCACCATGCTGCGCCTGCCCGAACTGATCCCGTTCGCCCGCAAGCACGGCCTGTCGATCATCTCCATCGAGGACCTGATCGCCTACCGCCGCAGCTCCGAGCCGACCGTCCGCCGGGAGGCGGAGGTCCAGCTCCCCACGGCCTTCGGCGACTTCACGGCGTACGGCTACCGCTCCACGGTCGACGGCGTCGAGCACATCGCGCTCGTCCACGGCGAGATCGGCGAGGGAGAGGACGTGCTGGTGCGCGTCCACTCCGAGTGCCTCACCGGCGACGTCTTCCACTCGCTGCGCTGCGACTGCGGCCCCCAGCTGCAGGCCTCCATGCAGCGCATCACCGCCGAGGGCCGCGGTGTCGTCGTCTATCTGCGCGGCCACGAGGGCCGCGGCATCGGCCTGATGTCCAAGCTGCGCGCCTACGAGCTCCAGGAGCGCGGCCGCGACACGCTCGACGCCAACCTGGAACTCGGCCTGCCCGCGGACGCCCGCGACTACGGCGCGAGCGCCCAGATCCTCCAGGACCTCGGCGTACGCGGCCTGCGGCTGATGACCAACAACCCCGACAAGACCGACGCGCTCGTCCGCCACGGGCTCAAGGTCACCGGCCGCGAGCCGATGCCCGTCCAGGCGGGCGAGCACAACCTGCGCTATCTGCGCACCAAGCGCGACCGCATGGGCCACGACCTGCCCTGGCTCGAAGCCGCGCAGACGTCGTCACCCTGCGGCAGCCAGTGATCCCGCACCACCCAGTCACACCCACATCGACACTTACGACACCTACGAGTACGACACCCACGAGGAGCAGCGCGTGAGCGGCAAGGGCGCACCCGAACTGAGCGTGAAGAACTGCAGCGACCTGCGGGTCGCGGTCATCGCCGCCCAGTGGCACGAGAAGGTTATGGACGGGCTCGTCGACGGCGCCCTGCGCGCCCTGCACGAGCTCGGCATCGACGAGCCCACCCTGCTGCGGGTGCCGGGCAGCTTCGAGCTTCCGGTCGTCGCCAAGGTGCTCGCGGGACGCGGCTACGACGCCGTCGTCGCGCTCGGCGTGGTCATCCGCGGCGGCACCCCGCACTTCGACTACGTGTGCCAGGGCGTCACCCAGGGCCTCACCCAGGTGTCCGTGGACACCGGCGTGCCCGTCGGCTTCGGCGTGCTGACCTGCGACACCGAGGAGCAGGCGCTCGACCGCGCTGGCCTCGAGGGCTCCAACGAGGACAAGGGCCACGAGGCGGTCACCGCGGCCGTCGCGACGGCGATGACGCTGCGTACCGTCTCCGAGCCCTGGCGCTAGGGGGAGCACGCGGCCGCGTAGAGTAGGCACCACCATGTCCAAGAAGACGTTCGAGGAGCTCTTCGCCGAGCTCCAGCACAAGGCCGCCAACGGCGACCCCGCCACCTCCCGTACCGCAGAGCTGGTCGGCAAGGGTGTCCATGCCATCGGCAAGAAGGTCGTCGAGGAGGCCGCCGAGGTCTGGATGGCCGCCGAGTACGAGGGCAAGGAGGCGGCCGCCGAGGAGATCTCTCAGCTCCTGTACCACGTGCAGGTGATGATGGTCGCCCGCGGCATCTCCCTCGACGACGTCTACGCCCATCTGTAGCCCGGCAGACACGCAGAACACGCAGAACCAGCAGACCGCACCCCAGCTCCGTACCGAACACCCCTTCGCACCAAAGGAATCCGACCTCATGCTGCGCATCGCCGTCCCCAACAAGGGTTCACTGTCCGGCCCTGCGGCGGAGATGCTGCATGAGGCCGGATACCAGCAGCGCAGGGACTCCAAGGAGCTGGTGATCGTCGACCCGGACAACGAGGTCGAGTTCTTCTACCTCCGTCCGCGCGACATCGCGATCTACGTGTCGTCCGGCCGTCTGGATATCGGCATCACCGGGCGCGACCTGCTGATCGACTCCGGCGCGAGCGCCGAGGAGATCCTGCCGCTCGGCTTCGCCCGCTCCACCTTCCGCTACGCCACCAAGCCGGGCACGGCGAAGGGCGTCGACGACCTGGGCGGCATGACGATCGCCACCTCCTACGAGGGCATCGTCGCCAAGCACCTCGCCGACAACGGCGTCGACGCCTCCGTGGTCCACCTGGACGGCGCCGTCGAGACCGCCATCGAGCTCGGCGTCGCGCAGGTCATCGCCGACGTCGTGGAGACCGGGACGTCGCTGCGCAACGCCGGTCTCGCCGTGATCGGCGAGCCGATCATGAAGTCGGAGGCCGTCGTGATCCGCCGTACGGGCGCGGACGCCGACGACCCGAAGGTCCAGCAGTTCCTGCGCCGCCTCCAGGGCGTCCTCGTCGCACGGACGTACGTGATGATGGACTACGACTGCCGCGCCGAGCACCTGGAGAAGGCCGTCGCCCTCACCCCCGGCCTCGAGTCGCCCACGATCTCGCCGCTGCACAACGAGGGCTGGGTCGCCGTCCGCGCCATGGTCCCGGCCAAGGAGGCGCAGCGGATCATGGACGACCTGTACGCACTCGGGGCGCGGGCCATCCTGACGACGGCCATCCACGCCTGCCGCCTCTGAGGAATCCGGTAGCCATGACTGAGATGCGGGATGTGCCGGCCACGCCGGACACGCCTGCCGGGCCCGATGCGCCCGCACTGCCCGTCACCTTTCGGCCGTCCCGCACTCGGGCCGTCCTGCTGACCGCCGCACTCGCGATCTTCGTGGTCCTCACGGTGATCGCGATGATGCTGCCCAAGCTCGGCCCGGGGGAGCGGCTCAGCTTCGTCCTCACCGCCGCGCTGCTCTCGGGTGTCCTCGTCCTGCTCGCCAGGCCCAAGGTCGTCGCCGACGAGTCCGGCGTCACCGTCGTCAACATCGTCACCCGGCGGCGTCTCGACTGGGCGGAGATCCTGCACGTCAACCTCCGGGTGGGCGACCCCTGGGTGTTCATCGACCTCAGCGACGGCACCAGCCTGCCCGCCCTCGGCATCCAGCCGGGCATCGCCAGGGAGCACGCGATCCGCGACGCGCGCGCCCTGCGCGCACTCGTCGAGACGCGGGGCGTCGGCGACCCGGAATAGCAGTCGTTAAATCCGGACAAGACGCCCAAATGGGCGCTCTGGATGGCTTGAGGAACGCCTGGCGTGAGGAACATCCGCGCCGACTCGGAGGATTCACCCTGACGTTCCGGTGCTTGTCTTGATTAATCTGTTGACGGGTGCGCCGCACGCCACCCTGCCCCTCCGCCGGCCGCCCGGCCCGCGTGGGGGTTCCTGCTATCAGAGGAGTGACCCTCTCCGGCGATGGACGGTTCGTCCTGTAGTACCTGCGCCGCCCCCTCCCGACCCCCCGCGGACCCCGTCCGCGTCGGTCCGGAGGCGGTGGCATGACCATCCCCTTGCTGCTTCTCGCGGCGGCCTTCCTCCTGATTCTCGCCAACGGATTCTTCGTCGCGGCCGAGTTCGGCCTCGTCACCGTCGAGCGCCCGGACGCCGAGCAGGCAGCGGCCGCCGGCGACCGCCGGGCCCACAAGGTCGTGGCCGCCCTCAGGGAGCTCTCCTTCCAGCTCTCCGGCACCCAGCTCGGCATCACCATCACCTCACTGGTCGTCGGCATGCTCGCCGAACCGGCCCTGGCGGAGCTCCTCTCCGGCCCGTTCACGGCTGTCGGCGTACCCGAGGGTGCTGTCTCGGGCGTGTCCGTCGTCGTGGGCATGCTGCTGGCCTCCGCCGTGCAGATGGTGATCGGCGAGCTCGTGCCCAAGAACTGGGCGGTGTCACGGCCCCTGCAGGTCGCACGGTTCGTGGCCGGCCCGCAGCACGTCTTCTCGCGGCTGTTCAGGCCGGTCATCGCCGGGCTGAACGCGGTCGCCAACCGGCTGGTACGCATGCTGGGCGTCGAGCCCGCCGACGAACTGGCCTCCGCCCGCACCCCCGACGAACTGGTGTCCCTCGCCCGGCACTCCGCACAGGCCGGCGCCCTCGAACAGGACACCGCCGACCTCTTCGTACGCACGCTGTCCCTCGCCGACCTGACCGCCCAGCACGTGATGACGCCCCGCGTGAAGGTCAGCGCGCTGCAGTCCACCGCGACCGCCGAGGACGTAGTCAACCTCACCCGCGCCACCGGTCTGTCCCGCTTCCCCGTCTACCGCGAGCGCATCGACGAGATCATCGGCATGGTCCACCTCAAGGACGCCCTCGCCGTGCCCTCCGCCGACCGGCTGCGCACGTCCGTGGTCAGCATCGCGCAGTCACCGCTGCTCGTCCCCGAGACCCTGCCCGTGCAGCCGCTCCTGGAGCGGCTGCGCAGCGAGCAGCCGATAGCCATAGTGGTCGACGAGTACGGCGGCACGGCCGGTGTCGTCACGCTCGAGGACATCATCGAGGAGCTCGTCGGCGAGGTGCGCGACGAGCACGACGGACACGACCTGCCCGAACTCGCCCCGGCCCCGGCCGAGGACGGCCGTCTCGCCTGGGACGCCGACGGCAGCTGCCGGGTCGACGCCCTGCAGCGCATAGGACTCGACGTGCCCGAGGGCCCGTACGAGACCGTCGCCGGACTCGTCGCCGATCTGCTCGGCCGGATCCCGGTGCCCGGCGACCGCGCCGAACTCCCCGGCTGGCGGCTGTCGGTACGCCAGGTCGGGCACTACCGCGCCGAGCGCGTCCGCATCGTCCGCACCGCCGACGCCCAGTCCGTCACGGCCGCGGGAGCGGAGGCCGCCCGATGAGCCTGCTCCAACTCCTGTTCGCGCTCCTGCTCGTGCTCGCCAACGGCTTCTTCGTCGGCGCCGAGTTCGCACTGGTCTCCGTGCGCCGGAGCCAGATCGAGCCCCTGGGATCCGCACGGGCCCGCCAGGTCCTCTACGGCCTGGAGAATCTGCCGCAGATGATGGCGGCCGCCCAGTTCGGCATCACCGTCTGCTCGCTAACGCTGGGTGCGGTCGCCGAGCCGACCGTGGCCCATCTGCTGGAACCGGCCTTCGAGGCCGTCCATCTGCCCGAGGGCATGATCCACCCCCTCGGCTATGTCATCGCGCTCGCCGTGGTCGTCTTCCTGCACCTCGTCATCGGCGAGATGGTCCCGAAGAACCTCGCCATGGCGGCCCCCGAGAAGACCGCGCTGTGGCTGAGCCCCGGCCTGGTCGCCTTCGCCCGGCTGTGCGGGCCGGTCACCGTGGGTATGGGCGCCTGCGCCCGGCTGGTCCTCAAACTCTTCCGGGTCGAACCCAAGGACGAGGTCGAGGCCGTCTTCACCAGCGTGCAGCTGGGCCGGCTCGTGGAGGACGCCGGGCAGGCGGGCCTCCTCGACCCCGAGGAGCAGGAGCGCCTGGAGGACGCCCTGGAGCTGGGCTCCCGCCCGGTGACGGACGTTCTCCTCGACCGCTCCTCGCTGGTGACCGTGGGTCCCTCGGTCACCCCCGGCCAGGTCGTCGAACTCACCGCATCCACCGGCTACTCCCGTTTCCCGGTGGTCGCGGAGGGGGGCGCCTTCATGGGCTACCTCCACGTGAAGGACGTACTGGACCTGGAGGACAGCGACCGCGCCGTGCCGCAGCACATCTGGCGGCCCATGACGACGCTGCGTGCGGAGCTGCCGCTCGACGACGCGCTGACCCTGATGCGGCGCGCCGCGACGCACCTCGCGCAGGTCGCCGACGCGTCGGGGCGGGTGCTGGGGCTGGTGGCACTCGAGGACGTACTGGAGTTGCTCGTCGGCGAGGTACGGGATCCGGCGCACCGGGCTGCCCCCGAGCCGGCGCCCGCGCCGCGGGTCACGGAACCCCGGACCGGGACGCCGGAGGAGGCGTTGGCGGGCTGACCGCCCGGAGGCTCACACCCCTGTCGGGCCGCCCGGACCGCGGCCCGACAGCACCTCCCCGTACGCCTGCATCAGATCCGGCAGCCGCAGCGTCGCCAGGTCGTCGCGGGTCGGCGTCGCCGCGTACCCCGAGAGGCGCAGGTCCCGGTACGCGCAGCTCTTCTCGTAGAGCGTGCGCAGAAAACGGCCGTTGCCGAGCTCGTCGATCCAGCCCTGGTCGACGACATGCCCGCTGATGGAGCGCAGCTCCTCGAGCGCCTCCTCGTCCCAGGCGTCGCCGTTCTCGGCGGCAAGGACCTCGCCGATGGAGGTCAGTTCGAGGGGGCGGTACGACGGGAAGTCGACGCGCGTGGTGAAGCGGGAGCTCAGCCCGGGGTTGGCGGCGAGCAGGCGGTCCATGCCCTCGGGGTAGCCCGCGAGGATGACGACGAGGTGGTCGCGGTTGTCCTCGGCCCGCTTGAGGAGCACCTGCAGGGCCTCGTCGCCGTAGGCGTCGCCCTTGCCGTAGCCCGAGTTGGACAAGGCGTACGCCTCGTCGACGAAGAGGACGCCGCCGATCGCCGAGTCGATCAGCTCGTTGGCCTTGACGGCGGTCTGGCCCAGGTATTCGCCGACCAGATCGGCGCGCTGCGCCTCGACCAGATGGTCACCCCCGAGCAGCCCGAGCGCGTAGAAGACCCTGCCTAAGATGCGGGCCACCGTGGTCTTGCCGGTGCCCGAGGGGCCCGAGAAGACGAAGTGCCGCTTCGGAGGCTGGACGGGAAGGCCCTGGCCGGCGCGCAGCCGCGCCATGTTCAACTGCGCCGACAGTGCCTTGACCTGGCGCTTCACGGGCTCGAGACCCACCATGCGCTCCAGCTCGGCGAGTGCTTCCTCGAGCAGAGCGGGGTCGGCGGGCCCGGTCGGCAGTTGCGCAGGGCCCTGCCGCACCGGCAGAACCGCCTTCTCGCGCACCGCGTCGGTGTCGTCCTGCACGGTGGACGGGGCCGACGGAGCCGCCCCGCCGGGCGGCACATCCGGTTCGCTCACCTTCAGGTCGCGCCCTTCCCCGCCGAGCAGCGAATCTGTGCCGTCGAGCCCGTCTGCGGTGTCCTGCCCGACGCCGGTGAGCGTGACCGACGCGAGGTCGGCCGCCTCGTCGTAGCCGTCCCCCTCGGCGATCGCAGCGAGCCGCGCCGAGGTGTCCATGAAGGCGGGGTCGACCCGGTGCACCGCCCGGTACAGCGGCAGCGCCGCCGCGCTCCGCCCGGTGCCCTCATGCGCCCGCGCCAGCCAGTAGCGCAGCTCCTTGCGCTGCGGCTGCTCGCTGCGGCAGCGCATCAGCGCGGCGGACAGCAGCGGTTCGGCCTGGGCGTACGTCTCGAGGCGGACCCGCGCCATGCCGGCGAACAGACCCGCCTCGATGCCCAGGATGGGATCGTCGATCAGCGGGTCGGTGTGCCGGACGAGTTGCTCCCAGTCCTTGACCAGATAGGCACGGCACGCGTGCAGGAACCGCACCTGCGGGTCGGCGTCGACCGGCGGCAGCCCGGCCAGGGCCCGGTCCAGCTCGGGCACATGGCGGCCGTCCAGCCAGTGCGACGCGTGCGCGAGCAGCAGGTCGCGCGGCGCCTCCAGGACGGGCTGCACCCACCACCCCAGCCAGTACCAGGAGTTCAGCGCCCGGCGGTGCCTGGCACGCTGCTCGCCGAAGCGGTCCCGGTGCCGGAACATCCGCAGCAGTGCCGTCGTCGTGTCGATGCGCAGCGCGTGCAGTCCGAGCCATGCGTCGGCCATCCCGGGATCCATCCGTACGGCGTCCCGGAACTCCTCCTCCGCCTGCGGATAGGCGCCCATCGTGTAGGCGTCGACCCCGCGTAGCCAGGCGAGGTCCGCCGGGCCCGGTGGTGACCCCTGCGTACCGAAGTCCATCACGTCACGTCCCCCACATACCGTTCCTGATGGTTCGCCTCAGGGGCGCCTCAGCCGGCCCTGAGGCTCACTCGCCCCCGTGGTGCCGCCGGGCCGAAGCCCGCCGACAGCCCTCGTCGAACCGCATTGCCGTGGACGGGAGTTGACCCGGTGCGATGAGCAGCCGTCCGAAGTCGCACCGAGAGGCATCGTACCTGCGGGGGATCGTCGGCCGAAGGGCGGCGCAGTGGTGGATCGGGCAGGTGGGAGCAGAGAGGGCGCACACCCACATGGTGACCGACGGTGATCGGATGAGGGCTCGGCGCAGGCACTGAAACGCGAAGAGGGCAGAACGAAGCCCCCGATCACGGGGGAACAACCGGGGGCTTCGCGTCTGTGGGGCAGCCCTGAAAGGCTGCACAAAGAACGTAAGTCCTGTACGACGTGTCGGTCAAGCCGCGTTGAGAACAGTCGCCGAAACTCGTGGAAGCAGGCTTCCAGGCTTCAGCGCACCGCAGACGGGCTGTCACGAAGCGTGACAGTGCGGTTTGTCTCCGCTGCCGCGCCAGGCCCCGTCAGCATCTGGTATCCCCTGTAGCACTGGCGTACCAGAAGGTCGGCGAAGGGCCGGGACGGGTCCGCGGCGAAATGCTCCCGCTCCGCGTCGACCCATCCCGCCCAGAAATCGCTCTGCTCGGGACCGTCCCGCCGCCTGCCCCTGTCCCATGACTCCTCCGCCGGGTGCTCCATCCACAGCAGAAGGGCCAGCCTCGGCCGCAGTTCCCGGCGCCCCGCGCCGACGCCCTCGACCAGGACCACCGGAGCGGGCTCCAGGGCGCGCGCGGCGCCGAAGCGGCGGGCGACCCAGTCGTAGGGGAGGTAGTGCGCGGTCTCGCCCCTCGACAGGGGCTCGATCACCTGCTCGCCGAGCCGCTCCATCCAGCCGAACAGCTCCTCGTGCGTCGCGATGTCGTCGAGCCGGAGCACCGGGGCTCCGCCCAGCGCCTGGGACAGCCGTGCGGCGAACGTGGACTTGCCGGACCCGGCGTGCCCGTCCACGCCGACCAGCCGCACGGGACCGCACGAAGGGGGCAGCGCCCGCAGGGTCCCGGCGAGTCGGAGAAGCGGCGATTGCATGGTCATCGCCTCCAGCCTACGGGCCGGGCGGCGCCGGAATGTTCAGAGGTCAAGGCCAATATCGGTGGGCGTGGCGGCCTCCGATGTGCTGGCAGAACGCGCCTGGCTCCGGCCATAGTTGGGCCACTGTCGTGAACCTGACCTACCTCTTCCGGATCCGACGCCCAGGGGGACCCATGACCAGATCCCACCCGATGTCCCGCAGGACCGTGCTGACCGCCGCCCTCGCCGCCGCCGCGGCGGTCGGCGGCACCGGCAGCGCGTCCGCCGCCGGTGCCGACGCGCCCGCCCCCGCCGGCGCCACGCAGGCCACCGCCGCCACACCTCAGGTCGACAACCGCGCCTGGACCTCGTACTCGGACTGGCGCAGCGGCACCTCCGCCGGCACCCGAGTGGTCGCGGGGGCACGCTCTGGCGTGGTGATCGGCCGGCCGGCGGGCACCGCCGACTACACGGACCCGCACACCGGGCAGGCCGCGACCTGGGAGTACGCCCAGTGGACCTCGCCCGTCCACCGTCTCTCCGTGCCCTCGACCGAGGCCATCGCCTCGTGGAACGCGCACACACCGGCCGGCACCTGGCTCCAGATCGAACTGAAGGGCACCTACACCGACGGCACGGACACGCCCTGGTACGTGATGGGGCGCTGGGCCTCCGGTGACGAGGACATCAAGCGCACCTCGGTCGACGACCAGACGGACGGCAAGAGCAGCATCTGGACGGACACCTTCGCGATCGACGACCCGGCGTCCGGGCTGCGTCTCGTGTCGTACCGGCTGCGCCTCACGCTCTACCGGGCGCCCGGCAGCAAGGCCACGCCCACGGTGTGGCGGCTCGGCGTGATGGGCTCCGACATCCCCGACCGCTTCACCGTCCCGGCTTCCACGCCAGGGCTGGCGAAGGAGCTGATCGTTCCGCGCTATTCGCAGAACATCCACGTCGGCCAGTACCCCGAGTACGACAACGGCGGCGAGGCCTGGTGCAGCCCCACATCGTCGCAGATGATCATCGAGTACTGGGGCCGGAAGCCGACCACCGAGGACCTCGCCTGGGTCGATCCCTCCTACGCCGACCCGCAGGTGTGCCACGCGGCGCGCTTCACGTACGACTACCAGTACGAGGGCTGCGGCAACTGGCCGTTCAACGCCGCCTACGCGGCGACGTACGAGGACCTGCAGGGCGTGGTCACCCGGCTGGGCTCGCTGACCGACCTGGAGACGCTGATCGCCGCGGGGATCCCGGCGATCACCTCCCAGTCGTTCCTCGAGGAGGAGCTCACCGGTGCCGGTTACGGCACGTCGGGGCATCTGATGACGGTGATCGGCTTCACCGCCGAGGGCGACGTGATCGCCAACGATCCGGCGTCGCCGGACAACGAGGCGGTCCGGCGTGTCTACGACAGGCGCGAGTGGGAGACCATCTGGCTGAGGACGAAGCGGTACAACGCCACCGGAAAGGTGGTCTCGGGTACCGGCGGCGTCTGCTATCTGTACTTCCCGGCCCGGCCGACCCCGCAGCAGGTGAGGGCGCTGGCCGCGGTGGGCGTGCGCTGAGGTCTCCGGCCTCGCGGCCGCGTGACGGATGTCTCGCCCGTGTGGGGCCCTCGGGAGGACTTTTCGGTGGCAAGGTGGACAGATCTCCGGGGGGAGTCCACTGCCGTACGACGTCAAGCGAGCTGCCATGACCTCGACCTCCGCCACCGCCGGCCGCACCGCCACCAGCACCCGAACCCGCACCGGCGGTCCCGACGACGGCCCCGGGATCCTGGAGCACATCCTCGGCTGGGTCCTGGTCGTGGTTCTCGCTATGTTCGTGACACAGGCCGGACTCATGTGATCGGACCCGCGTGATCGGACGCGCTGCCTCCGATCGGGCATACTCAACGCGCCACAGCCGCTGATCAGCCCGTTCCGCGACCCGGGAGGGCAGCATCGGCTGAGACGGCTCGATTGTTCCGGGGTCGGCGACCCGCGGCTGCCGCCGACGGGCCCGGACCCGCCGGCGGCGCCGCCACACCCCTGCGTGCGTCCGCCGCAGTGCCCGACAGGGAGGAGAGCGTCGCCATGCATGACCGCGCCCCGCAACCGGTGGACCGTCAACTGCCCACGGACGAAGCCCGGGACCTGTTCTCGCTCGTACGTGATCTCGTCCAGCGCGAGATCGCCCCGAAGGCGGCAGAGGAGGAGGAAGCCGGGCGCTTCCCGCGTGACGTCTTCACCCTGCTGTCCGAATCCGGACTGCTCGGACTGCCCTACGACTCCGAGTACGGCGGCGGCGACCAGCCGTACGAGGTGTATCTCCAGGTACTCGAGGAGCTCGCCGCCGCGCGCCTGACCGTCGGCCTCGGCGTCAGCGTCCACTCCCTGTCCTGCCATGCGCTCGCCGGCTACGGCTCCAAGCAACAGCAGGCCGAGCACCTGCCCGCCATGCTCGGCGGTGGACTGCTCGGCGCGTACTGCCTGTCCGAGCCCGCCTCCGGTTCCGATGCCGCGTCCCTGCGTACGAAGGCCGTGCGGGACGGTGAGGACTGGGTGCTCACCGGTACGAAGGCCTGGATCACCCATGGGGGTGTCGCCGACTTCTACACGGTGTTCGCCCGCAGCGGTGGCGAGGGCAGGCACGGCATCACGGCGTTCCTGGTGCCCGGGGACGCCGAGGGCCTCAGCGCCGCGGCGCCCGAGAAGAAGATGGGCATGAAGGGCTCGCCGACCGCTCAGCTCCACTTCGACGGCGTACGGGTGCCGGACAGCCGCCGCATCGGAGAGGAGGGCCAGGGCTTCGCGATCGCCCTGTCCGCCCTCGACTCCGGGCGGCTCGGGATCGCGGCCTGCGCGATCGGCCTGGCCCAGGCGGCACTGGACGCGGCCCTGGCCTACGCGACCGAGCGTCGGCAGTTCGGCCGCCGGATCGCCGACTTCCAGGGGCTGCGGTTCATGCTGGCCGACATGGCCACGCAGATCGAGGCCAGCCGGGCCCTCTATCTCGCGGCCGCCCGCCTGCGCGATACGGGCAAGCCCTTCTCCAAGCAGGCCGCCATGGCGAAGCTGCTGTGCACCGACACCGCGATGAAGGTCACCACGGACGCCGTCCAGGTGCTCGGCGGCTACGGCTACACGGCTGACTTCCCCGTCGAGCGCTACATGCGCGAGGCCAAGATGCTGCAGATCGTCGAGGGCACCAACCAGATTCAGCGGATGGTCATCGCCCGTCACCTCGCGGGACCCGAGTCCCGCTGAACTGCCCTGCACTGACCAGGGGTGCCGCGAGCCGTACCCACTCCGGGTCGTGGCGCCCCGGCAGCGTCTTGCCGCGGTTGGCCCAGGAGGTCAGCAGGTCGCGGTAGATGGGCGGGTCCGGCGGCTGGGGCGGCCGGGGAACCGATTCTGCGGAAGCGGGGACCAGAAGGCGGCGACGGCGGCCTGTCGCGTGGGTAGGGGTCATGCCTGGTGCAACGTCCGGGCGGCAGACAGGTCACCGGTGTGAGGAATCGACTCTGCGTTCAGTTCCTGACCGCGCCGGGCTTCTCGGTCCGGGCCTCCCGGTCCGGCTGGTGGGCTCACGCGTGCGCCCGGCCCCAGGACGCACTGATCCTGCACCACGGCACGTCTCTCTGCGATGGTGCAGGACAGCTACGGGGACTGATCGGCTACGGGACTGATCGGCTACGCGGCCGGGCGGCGGATCGCCGAGATCCGGATGGGGCGCGAGCCTGGGCCGCCGACGTGCGAGAACGGCTGCATCCGCCAGTCGAGTCCCTGAGGGAGCGTCAGGAGCAGCCCCGCATCCTGCTCCTGGGCCTCCAGTGACTCGTCCGCGGGGCGTGCGTCGGACGCCCAGCGGCCTGTGCCGGCGCAGACCGTGAGCCCGAACGGGTTCCACGGCGACGCGCACAGTGCATGCTCGGGCAGGACGTCCTCGTCCGCCAGAAGGGCGATCGGCTGGGCGCAGTCCGGGCAGATCACCCGGTACATCTCCAGAGTGTCGTAGGTGTCGAGGTCGTCCTCGACCGGTTCGACACCCTCCGGCGCGGGCTCGATGACCGGCTGCTGCCTGGTGCGGGCAGGGCGGCCGGGACGCTTAAGACTCTGCATGAACTCCCCCTCGGGTGGGCCGACAAGGCGCTGCGGCCTGGACCACAGCAAGCACTTCCCGCCTGGTCGTACGGGTAATCGCGCCCAACCCCCGGACACGGTCACAAATCTGTGGCCTTCGTCACATGCCGGTTGCAGATGCCGAAACCTCGAACGTCGGCAGGGTCATCGGTGGGCGGGCGACCGGAAACCGGAGGAAAACGGGCGATGGTCGGTGCGTGGACCATCTCCGCACAGCCGCGCATGTACCCCGGAGGATCATGTGCACTGTAGCTTTTGCGACATGGAGGAGCTGGACCGTCAGATTGTGCAGCTGCTCGTCAAGGACGGGCGGATGAGCTACACCGACCTGGGCAAGGCCACGGGCCTTTCCACGTCGGCCGTGCACCAGCGGGTGCGCCGGCTGGAGCAGCGCGGCGTCATCCGCGGCTATGCCGCGGTCGTCGACCCCGAGGCCGTCGGGCTGCCGCTCACGGCCTTCATCTCGGTGAAGCCGTTCGACCCCAGTGCGCCGGACGACATCGCAGACCGGCTCGCCGGCGTCTCGGAGATCGAGGCCTGCCACAGCGTCGCCGGCGACGAGAACTACATCCTCAAGGTGCGCGTAGAGACCCCCCTCGAACTGGAGAACCTCCTCACCCGCATCCGCTCCCTGGCAGGCGTCTCAACCCGCACGACGGTGGTCCTCTCCACCCCGTACGAGGCAAGACCCCCAAAGGTCTGAGTCACGCGTTGTGGGCAATCGTTCCGCAGGGCTGGGGGCACCTCCCAGCGGTAGCTGGGGGAGGGTGGGCACAACTCACGTCTTACGGCGCCCCGACGTACAACCCGGATAAGGCGGCAGGGGCTCATGGGGAGAGACTGTCCCCATGAGCAAGAGCCCCACCAGTCGCAGAGACCATCGCACCGTGCTGCTGCGCCGCGGCGACATCCACACCCCCGCCGACCCCTTCGCCACCGCGATGGTCGTGGAGCGCGGACATGTCGCCTGGGTCGGCTCCGAGGGGGCCGCCGACGCCTTCGCGGACGGCGTCGACGAGGTGATCGACCTCGACGGTGCCCTGGTCACCCCGGCGTTCACCGACGCGCACGTCCACACGACGGCGACCGGGCTCAGCCTCACCGGCCTCGACCTCACGGGTGCCCGCACGCTCGACGAGGCCCTCGCACTCGTACGCGAGCACGCCTCCGCACGTCCGCACGACCGGGTCCTGCTCGGCCACGGCTGGGACGCCGCGCGCTGGCCCGGTGGCCGCCCGCCGTCCCGCGCCGAGCTCGACGAGGCGACCGGTGGCCGCCCGCTCTACCTCTCCCGTATCGACGTGCATTCCGCGGTCGTCAGCACGGCGCTGCTCGACCTCGTACCGGACATCTCCGAGCGCGCCGGATACCAGCCGGACGGGCCGCTGACCCGCGACGCCCACCACGCGGTGCGCGCCGCGGCCCAGACCGCGGTCACCCCCGAGCAGCGCACGGAGGCCCAGCGCGCCGCCCTGCGGCACGCCGCGTCCCTCGGCATCGGCTCCGTACACGAATGCGCCGGCCCCGACATCTCCAGTGAGGACGACTTCACCGGGCTGCTGCGGCTGGCCGCCGAGGAACCCCGGCCGCGCGTGGTGGGGTACTGGGGCGAGCGGATCGAGGACGCCCGGGGCGCGGAGAGGATCAGGGATCTGGGCGCGGTGGGCGCCGGGGGCGACCTGTTCGTCGACGGTGCCCTGGGCTCGCACACCGCGTGCCTGCACGAGCCGTACGCCGACGCCGCGCACACCGGCGCCGCGTACCTGGACGCCGCGGCCGTCGCCGACCACGTCACCGCCTGTACCGAGGCCGGACTGCAGGCGGGCTTCCACGCCATCGGCGACGCCGCCGTCACCGCCGTCGTCGAGGGCGTGCGTGCCGCCGCCGAGAAGGTCGGCCTGGCCCGCATCCGCGCCGCCCGGCACCGCGTGGAGCACGCCGAGATGCTGACCCCGGAGACCATCGCGGCCTTCGCCGAACTCGGCCTCACCGCCTCCGTCCAGCCCGCTTTCGACGCGTTGTGGGGCGGCGAGGTCGGGATGTACGCCCAGCGTCTGGGTGCCGCACGCGCGCGTACCCTCAATCCGTTCGCGGCCCTGCTGCGCGCCGGGGTCCCGCTCGCCTTCGGGTCCGACAGCCCCGTGACGCCGCTCGACCCGTGGGGCACTATCCGCGCCGCCGCCTTCCATCGCACGCCCGAGCACCGCGTCTCGGTACGGGCCGCGTTCACCGCCCATACGCGCGGCGGCTGGCGGGCCATCGGCCGCGATGACGCGGGGACCCTGGTGCCCGGGGCCCCCGCGGACTACGCCGTATGGCGCACCGGCGACCTGGTCGTACAGGCACCCGACGACCGTGTCGCGCGCTGGTCCACCGATCCCCGTTCCGGTACCCCTGGCCTGCCGGATCTCTCTCCGGGCACCGAACTGCCCGTCTGCCTGCGCACGGTGGTGTCCGGGCAGACCGTCTACGTACGGCCGGAGGAGTGATGTACCGGGGAGGCACGCAGTCGATCTTGGCGCGCCTCCCCGTCCTGCGACCTGCGTATCCTCGGCACTGACCTGCTATTTCAGGTAATCACGGCAGCTCAAACGGCTGTTGACAGAGAGCTGCGGTCGGCCGGTAGGTTCGGCCGGGTCCACCACTGGACGTCCGACGGGGAACCTCCACGCAGTCGTCGAACGCGGCTGGGTCATGGGGTGGTGTGCCGCACCGGCGCACCACCACTGGGAGCCAGTCCCAGCGCCCGCGCCTCGGGGGCGAGGGAACGTTCCTGCCGGATGGGGGTCCCTCCCTGCTCCCCAAGAGTATGGGGGCGGTGCGACCCGGGTGGGGCCCGGATGCTCAGTAGACAACGGCTTTCGGTAGATCCGCAGCCAGCGGGTCCCAGGTCGGCCCGAAGGGCGCCGGGCCCCGATCCGCAGGTTCTCAGGGGTTGTGTTGCGCCCTCGGCGCCTTGCTGTTCTCTTGCCTGATTCTTGTCGTATCGACACCCCCACAAGAGCCTGCTGACCAGGACTATGCAGGCAGCGGCCACTATGGTGGGTGGCCTGCGTACGGACGTGAAGGGGCAGCAGTGAACGACGGCGATGAGAGCGCGCGGGCGGCCGCCGGGAGGCGGCAGTTCGGTCCCCTCGGCACGGCCTTGGTGATCATCCCGACGTACAACGAGGCGGAGAACATCAAGTCGATCGTCGACCGGGTGCGGGCCGCCGTGCCTGAGGCGCACGTCCTCGTCGCCGACGACAACAGCCCCGACGGAACCGGCGAACTCGCCGACGAGATCGCAGCCGGCGACGACCACGTCCATGTGTTGCATCGCAAGGGCAAGGAAGGTCTCGGCGCGGCCTACCTCGCGGGCTTCCGCTGGGGCATCGAGCGCGGATACGGCGTACTGATCGAGATGGACGCCGACGGTTCGCACCAGCCCGAGGAGCTACCCCGGCTGCTCACCGCGCTCAAGGGCGCGGACCTGGTGCTCGGTTCCCGCTGGGTGCCCGGCGGCCGCGTCGTGAACTGGCCCCGCTCCCGCGAGTTCCTCTCCCGCGGCGGCAGCACGTACTCGCGGATGCTGCTCGGCGTCCCGATCCGGGACGTCACCGGCGGCTACCGCGCCTTCCGCCGCGAGACCCTCGAGGGCCTCGGCCTGCGCGAGGTCGCCTCACAGGGGTACTGCTTCCAGGTCGACCTGGCACGCCGTGCGGTCAAAGCCGGTTACCACGTCGTCGAGGTGCCCATCACCTTCGTCGAGCGCGAGCACGGGGACTCGAAGATGAGCCGGGACATCGTCGTCGAGGCGCTGTGGCGGGTCACGGCGTGGGGCGTGGAGGAGCGGGTGGGCCGCCTGCTGGGCCGCAAGCGCGCCTGAGTCCTCTTGTGCCGGGGCCGCCGTTCCCGTGGGGGCCGGCCGCTTACGCGGGCCTGAGCCCGGCACCGGCACACTGGGACCATGATGACTGGCGCGACGCCCTCCACGAACCCCGCCCGGCCCCGGCGCTCCCGACCGCGCTCCTTTCTGCCGCTCGGCATCGCCGCGTGGCTGGTACTGGAGATCTGGCTGCTGACCGTCGTGGCGGACACGGCAGGCGGGTTCACCGTCTTTCTGCTGCTGATCGGCGGGATCGTGCTGGGATCCGTGCTCATCAAGCGCGCCGGGCGCCGGGCCTTCCGGCGTCTGAGTGAGGCGCTGCAGCAACAGCAGACGGCCGCGGTCCCGGCGGCGGACCGGCGCGGCAGCGGCAACGCGCTGACGATGCTCGGCGGGCTGCTGCTGATCATGCCCGGCCTGATCTCCGACGTCGTGGGCCTGCTCTGCCTGGTGCCGCCGGTCCAGAAGGTGCTGAGCCGGTACGCGGAGCGGACGTTCGAGCGGCGGCTGGGGGCCGCCGCACCCGGCAGTTTCGGAGACGCCTTCCAGCAGGCCCGGATACGCCGACCCGACGGCAAGGTCGTCCAGGGCGAGGTCATCCGCGACGACACCCCGCCCGCCTCCCGCCCGGACGCCGACCCGCGCCCGCCCTTGACGCCCTGAACCGGCCCGGCCCGCCGGGCAACCACGGCCAGGCAGCCGAGGCCGGAAGCAGCCCAGCCGACCCGCCGCAGAGGCGCGAGGCAGCCGACTGGACCCATTCCACGAGGCGGCCGGGAGATCGGAGCCCGCGAGGCGGGCGGATGGGCCGGAGCACGCGAGACGGCCGGGAGATCGGAGCCGCCGGGTGTGCCGGTGCCGGGGCCCGTGAGGCCGTCGGGTGTCCCCCGGGCCCGTGAGGCCGACCGAGCCCTGAGGCCGCCGGGTGTGCCGGCGCCCCTGAGCGCGCCGGGGTGCCGGGGCCCGTGAGGCCGCCGGGTGGCGGAGCCCGTGAGGCGGTCGGGCGGGACTGGAGACCGCCAGGTCGCCGGGGGACCGGGCACCGCGAGGCGGCCGGGGAGACCCGGCGCACAAAGCAGCCGCGGTTGCCACACCGAGGTGTGGCAACCGCGGCTGTGTGCCTTCGGTGGCCGCCTGGCCGTCAGGCGGACTTGCGGCTGTCCCGCGGGTGCACGGCGATGTTCATGGCGCCGGAGCGGAGAACGGCGAGCCGTTCCTCGAGAACCTCTTCCAACTCTTCGCGAGTGCGCCGCTCCATCAGCATGTCCCAGTGCGTACGCGCGGGCTTCGCCTTCTTCTCCTCAGGGCCGTCGCCATCCACGAGGAGTGCCGTCGTCCCGCAGACCTTGCACTCCCACTCCGGCGGGATCTCCGCCTCGACCGAGAAGGGCATCTCGAAGCGGTGCCCCTTCTCGCATGCGTACTCCACGGCCTGGCGCGGGGCCAGGTCGATGCCGCGGTCCGTCTCGTAGCTGGTCACCACGAGGCGCGTGCCGCGAAGAGCTCGCTCACTCATGAATCGTGCCTCCCGGGCTTGTCGCCCACAGGACAGGTGTCGCTGTCGTCGTCATCCGGTCAACGTCCGGTCGGCGGTAAAGATTCCCGATCTGGGTCATGCGTCGCCGTCGTAGCCGCCCCTTTTTGTACCCACCGACGCCCGGTTTGTCACATCTGGCAGCAGATGTCACCCAGCGCTCATACAGCTTTGGCGCGCAGTAACGGTCCGCCTGGCAGGCCAAAGGGTTACACTAGCGCCCTTTGGTGCCCGGTGTTAAATCCGCTCGGGAACGGGATTGCCGGCCTCCATGACCGCACGGCGCACGGGAACCCGGGCCAGGAGTACGAAACCGAGCACGAAGAAGAGCACCAGCGAGATGATCGCGTCCCGATAACTGCCGGTCAGCTGGTACGTGAGCCCGAACAGCAGAGGGCCGAGCCAGGACATCCCGCGGTCGCTCATCTCGTACGCAGAGAAGTACTCGGCTTCCTTACCGCTCGGTACGAGATGTGAGAAAAGCGACCGTGACAGCGCCTGGCTGCCGCCGAGCACCAGTCCGATGCCCGCGGCGAGCACGAAGAACCAGGCCGGTGTGCGTGCGGGCAGGAAGTATCCGGCCCCGATGGTGAGGGTCCAGGCGATCAGCGAGCCGAGAATGGTCCGCTTGGCTCCGTACCGCTGGGCCAGCCGGCCCATGCCGAGCGCGCCCGCCACGGCCAGCACCTGCACCAGCAGCACCGCGGTGATCAGTGTCGACTGACCGAGCTGGAGCTCCTGGGAGCCGTAGACCGACGCTTGCGAGATCACGGTCTGGATGCCGTCGTTGTAGACGAGATACGCCAGAAGGAAGGCGAGCGTGCGGGGATGGCGGCGCATGTGGCGTACGGTCGCGGCCAGCTGCCGCCAGCCGTGGGAGGACGCCGCTGCGCCCGGCGTCCGGCGGTCGCGCAGCCGCCGCAGCGGGACCAGTGTGAAGGCGCCCCACCACACGCCCGCCGAGGCCAGACAGATCCGTACCGCCGTTCCCTCGGACACCCCGAAGCTGTCATGGGCCGTGAACAGCACCAGATTGGCGATCAGGACGAGCGCGCCGGAGGCGTAACCGAAGGCCCAGCCGCGTGAGGACACCGCGTCGCGCTCCTCGGGAGTGGCGATCTGCGGCAGATACGAGTTGTAGAGCACCATCGACACCGCCAGCGAGGCGTTGGCGACGATCAGCAGCACTCCGCCGAGCAGATAGCGGTCGCCGGACAGGAAGAACATGCCCGCCGTCGCCGCCGCGCCCACATAGGCGGCGGCCGCGAGCAGCGGCTTCTTGCGGCCCGTACGGTCGGCCGCCGCACCCGCCAGCGGCATCAGGAGGATCGACAGGATCACGGACGCGGACACGGAGTACGCGAAGAAGGAGCCGGCGCGGACCGGGATGCCGAGCGGATGCACGAAGCCGTCCGCGTCCGCGGCGGACTTGGCGACCTCGGTGAGATAGGGGCCGAGGAACACCGTCAGCACGCTCGTCGAGTAGACCGAGCACGCCCAGTCGTAGACGTACCAGCCGCGCTGCTCGCGCCGCCGGGCGGCCTTCTCGTCGTCGCCGCCGGCTGCCGTCGGCATGGCGTCGGTTCCCGGTCCTGTCCCCACCCGTGGCCTCGCTTCGCCCTCGGTCTCCCCCTACGCGGACGCCGCGCGGCGCGCGGGGAGTGGTCAGACCCAGCTCGTCAGACCCAGATCCCGCGGTCCTTCATCACGTCGCGCAGCGTCTCGATGTGATCGGTCATGATGCCATCCACGCCGAGGTCGAGGAGCCGGTGCATCCGTTCGGCCTCGTTGACGGTCCAGACGTGGACCTGCAGCCCGCGCGCGTGGGCCTCGCGTACGAAGCGGTGGTCGACGACGCGGATACCGGACTGGGTCTCGGGCACCTGGGCGCACACCGCGGAGCGGCGTACCGCTGCCGGGACACCGATCGACCGGAGGCGCAGGCCCAGCACACCCCGTGTGCCGTACGAGGTCGCGAGGCGCGGGCCCCCGAGGCGCTGCGCCCGTGCCACCCTCGCCTCGGAGAAGGAGCCGACGCAGATGCGGTCCCACGCGCGCGTGCGCTCGATCAGGTCCATCAGCGGGAGCAGCGCGGGCTCGGCCTTGACGTCGACGTTCCAACGCACCTCGGGGAAGGTCTCGAGGAGCTCCTCGAAGAGGGGGACCGGTTCGGTGCCCGCCACGCGCGCGTGCCGCACCTCGCTCCACGGAAGATCCGCGATACGGCCGCCCGCATCCGTCACCCGGTCCAGCGTCGCGTCATGGAAGGCCACGAGCCTGCCGTCGGAGGTGGCGTGCACATCGGTCTCGATGTAGCGGTAGCCGAGCTCGACCGCGTGCCGGAAGGCGGCCACGGTGTTCTCCAGGCCGTCGGCCGCTCCGCCGCGGTGGGCGAAGGGGATGGGCCCCGGATGGTCGAGATACGGGTGGCGTATGGCTGTGGTCACGGTCGGAGTATCGCTCGGTTCGGTGGCGAACCGGCAACGACCGTGCTGCCTGCGGATGCCGTGGGGACGGCGAAGACACGCAGGAAGACCTGGGCGAGGGGGCCGATCGCCAGCGCGTACAGCACCGTTCCGGCGCCGACCGTGCCGCCGAGGACGAAGCCGGTCACCACGACCGCCACCTCGATGGCCGTGCGGACCAGGCGGATCGACCGGCCGGTGCGCCGGTGCAGGCCCGTCATCAGGCCGTCCCGCGGGCCCGGTCCGAACCTCGCCGCGATGTACAGGCCGGTCGCGGCTCCGTTGAGCACGATCCCGGCCACGAGCAGCGGGATCCGCACCGTCAGGGTGTGCGTCTCGGGGACCAGGGCGAGGGTGCCGTCCATCGCGATGCCGATCACGAACACGTTCGACACGGTGCCGAGTCCCGGGCGCTGCCGCAGCGGAATCCAGAGCAGCAGCACGGCGGCGCCCACGATGATCGACACGACCCCGATCGTCAGCCCCGTCAGCTCGGCGAGGCCCTGGTGCAGCACGCCCCACGGCTCCAGTCCCAGACCTGACTCCACGAGGAGCGCCGAACTCACGCCGTACAGCGCGAGACCGACGTAGAGCTGGAGCAGCCGTCGTACGAGATGCCTCTTCACAGAGCTCTCTTTCACAGAGCTCTCTGCGCTCTCTGAGCTCGCGCGTATGGACGGCGTGGACAAGAGATGCCCCCCTGGTGGTAGTAGTGGACTGGTCCGTGACACTCTGTGGCTTGGTGGCGGAGGCCATCCATGGCCAATTCGGGGAAGGTGGACTGGAAAGCATGGCGCACTGGACTTCGGCGGTGGGCTCGGTGCAGCTCGCCCGGCTGATCACCTCCCAGCAGGCCCGTCCCGCGGGCCCCGGCACCCGCAGGCCGCCCGCCTACCGTGCGCTCGCCGACGGCATCCGGGTGCTCGTCCTCGAAGGGCGCGTTCCGGTCGCCGCGCGCCTGCCGGCGGAGCGCGAGCTGGCCCTGGCGCTGTCCGTCAGCCGCACCACGGTGGCCGCGGCCTACGAGGAGCTGCGCAACGAAGGGTTCCTCGAGTCCCGCAGGGGAGCGGGCAGCTGGACCGCCGTACCCGCCGGAAACCCGCTGCCGGCGCGCGGGCTCGAGCCCCTGCCCCCGGAGGCGCTCGGCTCCATGATCGACCTCGGCTGCGCCGCGCTGCCCGCACCCGAGCCCTGGCTCACCCGCGCCGTCCACGGCGCGTTGGAGGAGCTGCCGCCGTACGCGCACACGCACGGCGACTACCCTGCGGGCCTGCCCGCCCTGCGCCAGATGCTCGCCGAGCGGTACACCGCACGCGGCATCCCGACCATGCCCGAACAGATCATGGTCACCACCGGCGCGATGGGCGCCATGGACGCGATCTGCCATCTCTTCGCGGGCCGCGGCGAGCGCATCGCCGTGGAGTCGCCCAGCTACGCCAACATCCTCCAGCTGATGCGGGAGGCCGGCGCCCGGCTCGTCCCCGTCGCCATGGCCGAAGGGCTCGCCGGCTGGGACATGGACCGCTGGCGCCAGGTGCTGCGCGATGCCGCGCCGCGGCTCGCCTACGTCGTGGCCGACTTCCACAATCCGACGGGCGCCCTGGCCGACGAGGACCAGCGCCGCCGGCTCGTCGACGCCGCGCGTGCGGCGGGCACCGTGCTCGTCGCCGACGAGACCATGAGCGAACTCCACCTCGACCCCGGTCTGGAGATGCCGCGCCCCGTCTGCGCCTTCGACCCGGCGGGCTCGACGGTGATCACGGTCGGCTCGGCCAGCAAGGCGTTCTGGGCCGGCATGCGCATCGGCTGGGTGCGGGCCGCGCCCGATGTGATCCGCAGCCTGGTGTCCGCCCGCGCCTACGCGGACCTGGGCACCCCCGTACTGGAACAGCTGGCCGTCAACTGGCTGCTGAGCTCCGGCGGCTGGCAGGAGGCCGTCGACCTCCGCCGCGGCCAGGCCCGGGACAACCGCGACGCCCTGGTCGCCGCCCTGCGGCGCGAACTGCCCGGCTGGGAGTTCGCGGTGCCCTCCGGCGGTCTGACGCTGTGGGTGCGGGCAGGCGGTCTGTCCGGGTCGCGCCTCGCCGAAGTCGGTGAGCGGGTGGGGGTACGCGTCCCCTCCGGTCCCCGCTTCGGGGTCGACGGTGCCTTCGAGGGGTACGTACGGCTGCCGTTCACCGTCGGCGGAGCCGTGGCCGACGAGGCCGCCACGCGACTCGCCGCCGCGGCGCGCCTGGTCGAGAGCGGCGCGACGACGGGGACGGAGGCGCCGCGGACGTTCGTGGCCTGAGCGTGAGGGCTGGGGTCCTCAGCGCTCGGCGGCCGCCGCCTCTGCGACGTGTGCCGCGGCGACCGCCGAATCGGCGACCGTGGAGTCGGCGACCACCGGTTCGGCGACCGCGGACTCGCCGGCGGGTTCGGGGGATGCCCGGTGAGAGACCTGGGATCCGGACACGGGCCGGCCTGTCACCGGTGCTCCCGTCGATGACCCGGCCACCGCCGAACCGCTTGCGCCGGAATGCCCCGTATCCCGGGCGACCAGTGCCCGGTGCGCACCCGGATTCCCGGTGGCCGTTTCTCCGGCGCCGCCCTGTGCGGCTGCCGTCGCCACGGGCACGGCTTCCTCGGCCGCCCTCCCTGCGGCGTCGGTTCCGGTTGCCGCGGCGGCCGCGGCAACCGCGCCGACCTCGACAGGCGCCTCGACCCTCGCCTCGCGCACCTGCGTGGCGGTGGCCGAGGCCCCGACCGGCACGGCGTCGCCCGTACGCTCTCCGGCTGCCGTCTCCACGAGGGGGAGGGCCTCCGTCACGACGGCCCGCGCTCCGACCGGCTCCGGCTCGCCGACAGCCGTGCCGGGGACGGCCGCGCCGGTCCGGTCGCCGGCCGCTCCCATCCGCTCCGGCAGCAGCTGCATCACCGCCTTGCGGTGGGACTCGCTGGTGGCGTCGTCGTACGGGTCCGGTGTGGCCGGGACCTGGAGGCGGTGTACCGGGCCTGCGCCCAGGCGGGCGTAGCCCCGGCCGGGGGCCATGTCCGTCGTCGGGGTGGTGTGCGGAGGGACTCCCAGCACGCTCTCGATCTGCTCCGGTGTGGCGGGGCCGAGGACGACCCGCGCGCGCGTGTGCTGGCGCACCGCGTCGCTCAGTGCGTCGAGACTGTCGAACTGGTCCGCGACGACCACCGTCACGTTGGCGGCACGCCCGTGCCGCAGGGGCACCTGGAGCAGGCTCTGCGGATCCCTGTGGCCGTCAGCGGCCGCAAGGTGGCCGAGGATGCTCGGCCGGTCGAGGAGGACCCACAGCGGGCGCTTCGTGTCGGCCGGTGCGGGCTGACCCGCCTGGCGCGCTCGATTCGCGGCGATCAGGCGCCGCTCCGTCTCGTGTGCCGCCCATTCCAGGCTCGCCGACGCTCCGGCGAGCCCGCACTCGACGGCCAGGACGCCGCGCCGTCCCGTCAGACAGGCGTACTCGCCCGTGCCGCTGCCCTCCACGATCAGCACGTCGCCGTGTTGCAGTGCCTGCAATGCGATGGAGCGCAGCAGGGTCGTCGTACCGCTGCCGGGCTGGCCGACGGCCAGCAGATGCGGCTCTGTGGAGCGGATGCCGGTGCGCCAGACGACCGGCGGCACGTCCCGCTGTCCGCCGCCGTCCGCCACGGGAAGCGTCCGCGGCACCCCCGTCGGGTCGGTGAAGCCGAGAACCGTCTCACCCGGCGTCGTCACGAAGCGCTGAGCCGCGATGTGGGTGGGCAGCGGGGGCAGCACCGACACGGTCAGCTGGTTGCCCTCCTCGTCCCAGTCGAAGCGGTACTCGCGGCCGCGGCCCGACTTGGCGTGCACCAGGTGCTCGATTCGCGCGCGGGACGCGGCCTCGCCGTCCGTGAAGTACGCGGGGTAGCGGATCTCGAGGCGCGAGATGCGGCCCGCCTCGTCGAACTCGTAGGAACCGAAGGCCTTGTTCCACTCGCCGCCGTGCGCGTACAGCGGGCTCGGGTCCTCGGGGACCGAGAAGTACGGGACGAGCGCTTCGTAGAGCGAGGTGAGCCGCTTGAGCTGCGGTGCGCCCGGGGCGTTCGCGGCCGACCGGGTCGCGCGGTCCCGGCCCGTCCAGGCGGCGGCAGCCAGCAGGACGACGCCCGTCAGCAGCGGACCGTAGGGGATCAGTGCGACGACGAGGAGGAGAGAGCTCACCAGGAACAGGAGCGGCCCGCGCCGGTCCTTCGGCGTCGCGGCCCACTTGCGCCGCCCGGCGGCAGCCAGCCGGCGCAGCCCGTGGGTGATCACGAGCAGCGGGTGGAGGACGTCGCCGGCCGCATGGGCCGCCGACCGCGCCAGTTCCCGGCCTCGGGCGAACTGTGCGCTGCCGTTGCTCAGCATGCGGGGGAGTGCGCGCCGGGACACGTCAGTCTCCTGAGGGTGTGTTCGAGAGGGTGCGTACCGGGCGGGAGCGTCAGAACTTGATCCCGCCCAGCAGGCTCGCCAGGCTCGCACCACCGGCCTTGATGCTGGGGGCGATGGCCGTGCTGGCGAGGTAGAAGCCGAAGAGCCCGCAGACGACCGCGTGCGTGCCCTTGAGCCCGTCCTTGCGGCAGAAGAGGACGACGATGATGCCGAGCAGCACGACACCCGAGATGGAGAGAATCATGAGAGGTCTCCTGGTCAGTGGGGACAGTCAGGACAGTCACCATGAGTACTTCCAGGCTCACAGCATGTATCCATACGATAAAAGGTGCAACTGGGTGAAATCTGGCTGATTTCCATCGACTGGCAGGGTCCGGCTCGGCCACCCGGGCGGGCTTCGGGATGCGGGTGGCCTCGCGATGATCTTCGCCTCGACGGGGGCCGGTCATGTGGCCGCACGGGCAGTACGCTGGCGATTCATCCGTACGGGTGCCCGGCCTACATCCCTGTGCACGCTGACAGCCGTACATCCCTGTGCATGCCGACAACGCACACGCAGTCGAAAGGTGGTCCGAGCCGATGACCGAAGCCCCCGACCCGGAGGTCGTGGAGCTGGCGACCAGGATCTTCGATCTGGCGCGCCAGGGCCGGACCGAGGCGCTCGCGGCATACGTCGACGCGGGCGTCCCGGCCAACCTCACCAACGACAAGGGCGACTCGCTCGTCATGCTCGCCGCCTACCACGGCCACGCGGACGCGGTCCGCGCCCTGCTCGAGCGCGGCGCCGAGCCGGACCGGGCCAACGACCGCGGGCAGACACCGCTCGCGGGTGCCGTCTTCAAGGGCGAGGAGGCGGTGATCCGGGCACTGCTCGACGCCGGTGCCGACCCTGCCGCGGGCACGCCGTCGGCGGTCGACACGGCCCGTATGTTCGGCAAGACCGACCTGCTCGAACTGTTCGGGGCGCACTGACCTCGGACTGTCCGGGGCGCACTGAGCGCGTGGCCGGAGCGTTCGCGGCGCACTGAGCGGTCGGAAATCTGGTCGCGACGGAGAGAACCGCTGGGTCATCATGGCGTCGTGGTTCACGGACGCGACGACTGGGCAGGTGTTGCCGCACCGCGCGGACCGTGAGCGGTCCGCTCCCGGCGGGCCACCGACGAAAGGCAGAGGAACATGGTCTACAGCAGGCAAGAGACGGCGGGCGCCCCGACGTGTTGTCGCGCAGCCAGGTAGTGCGGTATCCCCGGTTGCGTCGACGCTTGATGTGAGGCTGTTTCCATGTTCGATCCGGTCATAGCGCCCAGCGGTACGCTGCTCGGCCTGCTCCAGCGGGGCCGCGGCGACGGCACACTGCACGCGCTCACCGCACCGCGCGCCGAGGCGCTCGCGGCGCTGAACCACTGCGTGCTCCACGACCCCCGCCACGACTGGCAGGTGGAGAACCGCTCCCTGTACTACGCCCGCCTGTTCCTCGACCTCCGCGGCGAGCTCGACGAGATCGAACGACACCTCTTCGCCCCGGACGACATCCTCGAGACGGACGAGTCACGCACCGGGCTCGCCCTGGCGGTGCTCGGTCACCTCGCCTCGTACGGCAGGCGCGACGCGCTCGCACTGCTGCGGCGGTACGCGGCCTACGGCACCAACTGGGCCTGGGCGCTGGACGAGCTCGCGCTGCGCGACGACGACGCCGGGCTGCGCGCACTGGCCGTACCCGTCCTCGCCCGCTTCCCGTCCACCCCCGAAGGCGATGCCGAACTGGCCGCCGCGGTCCGGGACGCCTTCGAACCGCGGCCGTGGCGGCTGTGGGCCGACGACCCGCGGGAAGGGATCGCCGCCCGGGTGCGGGCGGCGGGGGAGAGGGGCTCCTTCGACCGCTGGCAGCGGCAGCTCACCCCGACCGGACCGCGCCCCGGCTGGAGCGTCCAGGCGGTCTTCGACTGGGCCCAGCAGGGCATCGAGCGCGGTGCGCTCCTCCATGTCCCGGCCGCGCGGTGCCTCACCGCCGTCGCAGGACCCGACGACCGGCCGGCGATCGTCGAGGCCGCGCGCAGCGGTAACGACGGCGCACGCTGCACGGCACTGCGCTATCTGGCCGCCGCCCAGGATCCCGCGGCGCTCGACCTGATCCAGGCCGCCGTGGACAGCCCGTCCCGGCTCGTGGTGGACGCGGCCGTCGATGCCTTCGAACGGATGCGCAGCGTCGCCGCGGTGGAGCGGGCCAGGCGCTGGGCCGGCCGCCCCGACGTCCTGGGAGCCGCCGCCGGGCGGATGCTCGCCTGCCGGGGCGGGACGCAGGACAGCCACCTGGTACTCGCCGCGCTGCGGGAGGCGGTGCGTGGCGACGGCCCGGACGCCCCGACCCTCGGCACCCTCGTCGACGGGACCGGACGGCTCGGCATCGTCTGCGCCGCCCCCGTGCTGCGGCACATCTACCGCGAAACCGCCTCGTCCCATCTCCGTGGCCGCGCCGCACGCGCCCTGGCCGCCACCGATCCGTCCTTCGCCGCGGGCTTCGCCGTCGAGTGCCTGTGGGACTGCGAGGAATCCACCCGCGAAATCGCGGCACGGCACGCCGAGACCGGCGACGTACGCGTAGTGGAGCAGCTCAGGAGGCTCGCCTCCGACCCGGCCGAGGAGGCCGAGGTACAGACAGCGGTGCGCAGCAGGATCGGGCCAGACGCATCGGCCGTGTAGCGGCCACGCATCGGCCATGCAGCGTGCCACGCGTCGGCCGTGTTGTGCCCTGGCCCGTGCGGTGCCCGGCGCGGAATCGAGCCCGTCCGGCGATTGAGGACGAGGCGGCGGAGCCGCCGATCAAACGGGAGCCGAGCCGCCAGGCGTTCCGGCAGCTGCGCAGGCGAACGCTCATTCGACGTTCCCCGGCAGGAAAGATCCACGTTGACGTGACCACGCCCCGTGCGTGGACAACACGGGTATGCGTGTCGTCATCGTCACCGAGTCTTTCCCGCCCGACATCAACGGCGTGTCCCACTGCGCCCTGCAGACCGCCCGGCATCTCGTCGCACGCGGTCATGACCCGATCGTCGTCGCCCCCGCCACCGGGGCCGGCACCGGGCCCGACGCCTCGGCTCCGTGCCCCGTCATCCGGGTCCCCTCCCTTCCGCTGCCCGGATATCCCCAGGTCAGGGTGGCGCTCCCGAGCCGCCGGGTGGCCGCGGCACTGATCTCGCACCAGGCCGACGTCGTCCACCTGGCCAGCCCGTTCGTGCTGGGCGTGCGCGGCATGGCCGCCGCCGCGCGGCTGGGGATCCCCGCCGTCGCGATCTACCAGACGGATCTGGCCGGATACGCGCGCACCTACATGGGCGCCGGCGAGGCCGCCGCCTGGCGGCGCATACGCAGCGTCCACGCCGCGGCCGACCGCACCCTCGCCCCCTCCACCGCCGCCCTGCGCGACCTGGAGGAGCACGGAATCCCCCGCGTGCGGCTGTGGGCCCGCGGGGTGGACACCGAGCGCTTCCGGCCGTCGCTGCGCGACGAGGCGCTGCGCAGGGAGCTGGCCCCCGGCGGCGAACTGATCGTCGGATACGTCGGACGGCTCGCCCCCGAGAAGCAGGTCGAACTGCTCGCCGCGACCTCCCGGCTCAACGGCGTGCGCGTGGTCGTCGTCGGTGACGGCCCCAGCGACAGCACGCTGCGCGAGGCCATGCCCGAGGCCGTCTTCCTCGGCCGCCGCACGGGCGGCGAACTGGCGCGGATCTTCGCCTCGCTGGACGTGTTCGTGCACACCGGACCGTATGAAACGTTCTGCCAGACCGTGCAGGAGGCCATGGCGAGCGGTGTCCCGGTCATCGCCCCCGCGGCGGGCGGGCCGCTCGACCTCGTCGGCCACGGGCGGACGGGGATGCTCGTGCCCCCGCGGGACGAGGACGCCGTGCGGGACGCGGTGTGGTCCCTGGCCGCCGACCCCGCGCGGCGGGCGGCCTACGGGGCCGCCGGCCGGGCCACGGTCGAGGGCCGCACCTGGGCGGCCGTCGGCGACCAGCTCATCGAGCACTACAGCGAGGTACTCCGGGCGCGGACGGCGGTGGCGGCATGACGGCCTCGGCATCGCCACTGCGCATCGTGCGGCTCGCGAACTTCGTCGCGCCCTCGTCGGGCGGGCTGCGGACGGCGCTGCGGGAGCTGGGCACCGGCTACCGCGCGGCCGGTCACGAGCCCGTGCTGATCGTGCCCGGCGACCGCACCGACGACCGCGACACCGACCAGGGCCGCGTCATCACCGTGCCGGGGCCCCTGCTGCCCGGCACCGGCGGCTACCGGGTCATCACCGACCGCCGGAGACTCACCCGGCTCCTCGAGCAGCTCGCCCCGGACCGGCTCGAGGTCTCCGACCGTACGACCCTGCGGTGGACGGGGGAGTGGGCGCGCCGCGCCCGCGTCCCCGCCGTGATGGTCTCCCACGAGACGGCGCACGGCGTCCTGCGCACGTGGGGTCTGTCGGAGGGAGCGGCGCGGCGGGCCGCCGACGCCCTCAACCTCCGCACCGCGCGCGCGTACACGCGTGTCGTGTGCACCACGGAGTGGGCGGAGCGCGAGTTCGTACGCATCGGCGCGCGCAACGTCGTACGCGCGCCGCTGGGCGTCGACCTGGAACGCTGCCACCCGGGGCTGCAGGATCCGCAGCTGCGTGAGCGGCACGCGCGCGTGGGCGAGGCGCTGCTCGTGATGTGCTCGCGGCTGTCCGTCGAGAAGCGGCCGGGCACGGCGCTGGACGCGTTGGAGGTGCTGCTCGGCAGGGGGCAGCGGGCGGTGCTCGTCGTGGCGGGCGAGGGCCCGCTGCGCGCCCGGCTCGAACAGCGCGCCCGTGAGCGCCGGTTGCCCGTGACCTTCCTCGGCCACGTCGGGGACCGCACGGCTCTCGGGGCGCTCCAGGCCTCCGCGGACGTGTGCCTGGCGCCCGGGCCCGCCGAGACGTTCGGGCTCGCGGCACTGGAGGCGATGGCCTGCGGCACCCCGGTCGTGGCCAGCGCGACGTCCGCGCTCCCAGAGATCGTGGGCGCTGCCGGCGCCACGGCGACGGACACGGGAGCGTCCTTCGCGGACGCCGTGCAGGGCCTGCTGGAGCGCCCGGAGACGGAGCGTCGCGAGGCGGCACGCGCGCGTGCCGAGTGCTTCGGATGGGACATCGCGGTCCGGGCCTTCCTCACGGCACATGACGCACCGGTGCGGGTTCCGCGGGACGGTGAGCGCGTGGGAGGCATGGCATGACACCGGTCCGCTTCGCCGCGCTCGGGGACTCGCTCACCGAAGGAGTGGGCGACCGCGTGGGTGACGGGTGGCGTGGCTGGGCCGCACTGCTCGCAGACGGGCTCGCCCCCGCCGGGGCCCCGGTGGAGTTCCGCAACTTCGCGGTCAGCGGCGCCCAGACCCTGGACGTCCTCGACCGCCAGGCCCCGGCCGCACTGGCCCTGCGGCCGGACATCGTGTCCGTCGTGGTCGGCGTCAACGACACGCTCCGCCGCACCTTCGACATCCACGCCGTGGCCGCGCGCCTCGACCAGGTCTACGCGGCCTTCGCTGCCCAGAAGGCTGTGTTGCTCACCGCGTGCCTGCCGGACCCCGGGGCGATGCTCGGCCTGCCCAGCGTGCTGGCCCGGCCGCTCGCCCGCCGTCAGCGTGCCGTCAACACCGTCGTGCACGCGCTGTCCGAGCGCTACGGCGCCGTCCATCTGCACGCCGCCGAAGAGGACTGGGTCACCGACCGCACGATGTGGAGCGCGGACCGGCTGCATCCCGGAGAGCGCGGCCACCGGGTGCTCGCCGCGCGCTTCCACGCGTTGCTTGCCGCGGACGGGTTCGCCGTCGGCTGTCAGCCCTCGGTCGAGCCCGAACTCCCGCCGCCCACACGGTCCGCCAGCCTGCTGTGGCTGGCCACGGCGGGCACGGGCTGGGTGGCGCGCCGGTGCACCGATCTGCTGCCGCAGCTCCTCAGGCTGGCCGCCGACGAGGTGCGGCACCGGGCGCGGGGCACCAGCGCGCGGCTGGATATCCGGACCTCCCATGCGGTGGCCGCTGCGCTGGCGGCGCTGTCGGCCGCGGAGACGGCGGATGCCGCGTGAGCATCCCTCGCGTCTGACCGCGAAGTCGGACGGGGGTGGGGAGGGCGATCGGGGGGCGATTTGCCTCCGACGGAAGGTGAGCCGGAGACCTCAGCGTCTGCGGACTGCCACGAACCGTACCGGTGTCCCCGGCGCCGCCTGGGCCGCGGCCGCGAGGTCCGGTTCCCGTACCACCGCGATCACCGGGTACCCGCCGGTGGTCGGATGGTCCGCGAGGAAGACCACCGGCCTGCCGTCCGGGGGCACCTGAACCGCGCCCAGCACCATGCCCTCGCTCGGTAGTTCACCGTCCACCGCCCGCTCCAGCGGTGGCCCGTCGGTGCGCAGTCCGATGCGGTTGCTCGCCGAGGACACCCGGTACGCGCGCGTGGTCAGCGTCCGCAGCGCCGTGTCCGTGAACCAGTCGTGGCGGGGCCCCAGCGTCACCTGCAGCACGAGTTCGCGAGGGGGCGCCGGCTGCGGAGCGACGTCGGCACGCACGCGTGCCGCAGTGGCATTCCCCAAGGGCAGCACGGTTCCGTCGGTGAGCGGCGCCGGGCCGAGGCCCGACAGCAGATCCGTCGACCGGCTGCCGAGGACCGGCTCCACGGCCACCCCGCCCGCGAACGCCACGTAGCTGCGTACGCCGGAGACCGCGGCCCCGACCTCCAGCACCGCCCCCGCGGGGACGCGGACCGGTGCACTCCATGGCACCGGCCGTCCGTCGACGGTCACGGGGCAGGGCGCACCGCCCACCGCCACGTCGACGTCGCAACGCGGCCGTATCGCACAGCCGTTGAGGGTCGTCTCCAGGACCGCGGCGTCCGGCGGGTTGCCCACGAGCCGGTTGACGAGGGCGGCGGCGGGAAGGTCGAGCGCACCCGAGCGGGGCACCCCGAGGTGCGCATGACCATGGCGGCCCCGGTCCTGCACGGTGGTCAGCACACCGGCCCGGACGACGGCGACGGCACGGTCGGTCACTACGGCCCCTCCGGTACGAAGCGCACCCGGGCACCGGGCGCGAGCAGCGCGGCAGGCACGCGCGCGTGGTCCCACAGTACGGCGTCCGTCGTGCCGATCAGCTGCCAGCCGCCCGGCGACGAGCGCGGATACACGCCCGTGTAGGGGCCCGCGAGCGCGACGGCGCCGGCCGGAACCGCCGTACGCGGCGTGGCCCTGCGCGGCACGTCATAGCGCTCGGGCAGTCCCGTCAGATAGCCGAAGCCGGGCGCGAACCCGCAGAAGGCCACGCGGAATTCGGCCGCCGCGTGGATCCGTCCGACTTCCTGCTCCTCGACGCCCCACAGCGCCGCCACGTCCGCCAGATCCGGACCGTCGTAGCGCACGGGCAGTTCGATCACCTCGTCCGCGCGTGCAGAGAGGGGCGGGATGTCCCAGGCCGTGAGCTGCGCGGCCAGCCGGGCCGGGTCGTCGAGCCCGTCAAGCAGCACCGTGCGGGCCGCGGGCACGATCTCCCGTACGGACAACGAGCCCGCCGCGCGGCGCTGCAGCAGCTCCGCGTGGAGAGCCTGAGCCTCGGCGCCGCTGCCCAGCTCGACGAGCAGGGCCCCGTCGCCGACCGGCAGCGCCCTCATACGAACGCCTCCACGCGGACACCCGCCGACTCCAGCTCGGCCCGCACGCGCCGAGCCAGCCCCACCGCCCCAGGCGTGTCCCCGTGCAGGCACAACGACCGTGCGCGTACCGCGATCTCCTCGCCCGTGTGGGACATGACGACCCCGGACCGCGCCAGGCTGACCGAGCGCTCCACGACTGCCTCCGGATCCGTGATCACGGCACCGTCCTGACCACGCGGCACGAGCGTGCCCTCGGCCGTGTACGCGCGGTCCGCGAACGCCTCGGTGACGACCGGCAGTCCGGCCTTCTCCGCCGTCTCCAGGAGCCGCGATCCCGGCAGGCCGAGCACGGGCAGTGTGTCGTCGGCGAGAAGCACTCCGTCGACCACCGCCCGCGCCTGGTCCTCGTCGTGCACGACCCGGTTGTAGAGCGCGCCGTGCGGCTTCACATACGACACGCGCGTGCCCGCCGCGCGCGTGAAGACCTCCAAGGCGCCGATCTGGTACGCCACTTCGGCGGCCAGCTCCTCGGACGGCACGTCCATGGCGCGCCGTCCGAAGCCCGCCAGGTCGCGGTAGGAGACCTGGGCGCCGATCCGTACGCCGCGTTCGGCCGCCATCGCGCACACGCGCCGCATGGTGGCCGCGTCCCCGGCGTGGAAGCCGCAGGCGACGTTCGCGCTGGTGACGACGGACAGCAGTTGTTCGTCGTCCGTCAGCTGCCAGCGCCCGAAGCCCTCTCCGAGGTCGGCGTTCAGATCGATCGAGACGGAGGCCATGTGTCTCTTCTCTCCTGTTCCTTCTGATGGCTCGAACGAGCCGGTTCAGAGCACCCGGTACTGCTCGTCCCGGGCGTCCGTGATGAACATCTGACCAGGCGCGTGCGTGATGGCGAACGGCGGGCGCGAGGCCGTGACGGCCGCCTGCGGCGTCACCCCGCACGCCCAGAACACCGGGATGTCGCCCGGCTCGGCGTCCACCGGATCGCCGAAGTCGGGCCGCGTCAGGTCCTCGATGCCGAGCACGTCCGCCTCGCCGCAGTGCACCGGGCTGCCGTGCACCGCGGGCATCAGCGCACTCTCCCGGATCGCCGCCGCCACATGCTCGGGCGGGACGGGACGCATCGACACCACCATGGGACCGTGCAGCCGGCCCGCCGGGCGGCAGTGGCGGCCCGTGACGTACATGGGGACGTTGCGGCCCTGTTCCACATGGCGCATCGGCACGCCCGCCTCGGACAGCGCCCATTCGAAGGTGAAGCTGCAGCCGATCAGGAACGACACCAGGTCGCCGCGCCAGTGCCGGACGACATCGGTGGGCTCGTCGACGAGTTCGCCGTGCTCCCACACGCGGTACCGCGGCAGATCGGTGCGCAGATCGGCGTCCGGCGCGAGCGGTGTGCTCCAGGACCCGGCGTCGGTGACGTCCAGCACCGGACACGGCTTCGGATTGCGCTGGCAGAACAGCAGCATGTCGTACGCCCAGTCGGCGGGCACCGAGATCAGATTCGCCTGAGTGTGACCGGCGGACCAGCCGGCGGTCGTCCCTGTGGCGCCTGAACGGAAGTGCGCACGGGCCTTCGCTGGGCTCCACGCGCGCGTGCGCGCAGTGACGTGCTCCACGTGTTCCCTGGGGCGGTCCTGTGTACGGCTTCCGGCGCGGCCCTTCGTACGGTTCACTGCAGCTCCCGTCCACGGGTCTCGGGCAGCCCCAGCAGCGCCAGGACGGCGAGGCCGTACCCGATCGCTCCGAAGACCAGCGCACCGCCCACGCCCCAGCTGTCGGCCAGGAACCCGACGAGTGTCGGGAAGACGGCGCCCACAGCGCGGCCGGTGTTGTAGGTGAAGCCCTGTCCCGTGCCGCGCACCGCCGCCGGATAGAGCTCGCTGAGGAACGAGCCGAAGCCGCTGAAGATGGCCGACATGCAGAAGCCGAGCGGGAACCCGAGGACGAGCACCAGGGTGTTCGCGCCGCTGGGGATGTTGGTGTAGGCGAGGATCGCGGCCGCCGAGAGGAAGGCGAAGAGCGTGATGTTCCGCTTCCGGCCCAGTTTGTCGGTGAGGTAGCCGCCGGTGAGGTAGCCGAGGAAGGCGCCGGAGATGAGGAAGGCCAGATAGCCGCCGGTGCCGACGACGGAGAGGTCGCGCTCCGTCTTGAGGTAGGTGGGCACCCAGGTGGCCAGCGTGTAGTAGCCGCCCTGGACGCCGGTGGAGAGCAGAACGGCGAAGAAAGTGGTGCGCAGGAGACCGGGCCGGTCCGCCGTGCCCGGCTTGAAGATCGCGGCGAACGAGCCCTTCTCGGCGCTCTTCTGCCGGCGCTCGGCCGCCTCGGGCGCGTCGTGCACACTCCGCCGTACGTATACGACGAGGAGCGCGGGCAGCGCCCCGGTCCAGAACATCACACGCCACGCCACGTCGTCGTCGAGGAACTGGAACACCAGTGTGTAGACGATCACGGCGAGCCCCCAGCCGACGGCCCAGGAGCTCTGGATGGCGCCGAGCGTACGGCCCCGGTGCTTCGCCGTGGCGTACTCGGCGACCAGGATGGCGCCGACCGCCCACTCGCCGCCGAAGCCGAGGCCCTGAAGGGCGCGGAAGACCAGCAGAGTCTCGTAGTTGGGCGCGAAGCCGCAGGCCACGGTGAACACGGCGTAGGTGATCACCGTGATCATCAGGGCCTTGACCCGGCCGATCCGGTCGGCGAGCACACCGGCGAGGGCGCCGCCGACCGCCGAGACGACCAGCGTGACCGTCGTGAACAGCCCTGTCTGGCCGCTGTCGAGTCCGAAGTACGCGGCGAGCGCCACCATGCTCAGCGGCAGCGTGAAGTAGTCGTAGGAGTCGAGGGCGTAGCCGCCGAACGCGCCCGCGAAGGCTCGGCGGCCGCGCGGCCCGAGGGCGCGCAGCCAGGCGAACGCGCCGCTGTCGCCGGAGAGTTCGCCCGTGCCGGACCGCTGGTCCTCGGTCGTCAGGGCCTGTGTCGGAGGAGTCGTGCTCATGGGCACCTCGCATAAGGGGACAAAGGGTGCATGCGAACGGGGATGTGCCGTGCGGGAGATGAGCCGAGCGGTGGTGAGCGCCGGAGCGGTGCGGTCGGCGCCCTGCCCGCCAAGGTAGAGGATTGTTGAACGATCCCTCAATACCCATGTTGTTTCGTTCTTGTGTCTGAGGTTGAATTCCGGCATGGGTGCTGTGTCTTCGCGGGGTGAGAGCGGACCTTCGGCCGGGGAGCCGGCAGGGCTCGCCGACGACCGTGTGCTGCTCGGTCGTACGAGCACGGCGGAGCGAGTGGCGGACATCCTCAGGAGCCGCATTGCCGACGGCTATTTCCGGCCCGGCACGCGGCTGTCCGAGGACAGCATCGGAGGGGCGCTGGGCGTCTCGCGCAACACCCTGCGCGAGGCCTTCCGGCTGCTCACCCATGAACGGCTACTCGTCCACCAGCTCAACCGCGGCGTCTTCGTGCGGGTCCTCACTGTCGAGGACGTCGAGGACATCTACCGCACGCGGCGGCTCGTGGAGTGCGCGGTCGTGCGCGGCCTGGGCGCGCCGCCGTACGCGCTGGACGCGATCGCCGAAGCCGTCGCTGACGGCCGGCGGGCGGCGCGTGAACGCGACTGGAAGGGCGTCGGCACGGCCAACATCCACTTCCACCGGGAACTCGTCGCCCTCGCCGGCAGCGAACGCACCGACGAGGTGATGCGCAGCGTCTTCGCCGAACTCCGCCTCGCCTTCCATGTGGTGGACGACCCGCGCCGGCTGCACGAGCCGTACCTCGCGCGCAACCGACAGATCCTGGAGACACTCCAGGCGGGCGACTGTGACCAGGCGGAGCGCCTGCTCGCCGAGTACCTCGACGACTCGCGCCGCGGGCTGGTCGAGGTGTACGGGCAGCGGGTGGGCGCGGGCGATGACGAGGGTGCGCGGACGGGCGAGTGAGCGGCGGGCGGCACCCGCGCCTCGGTCGAGCGACTTTGCGGCTCCTGAGATCGGGTGAGTTGCAACCTCTGCCGCTCTGGGACGGTTTACGGCGATTCGTTCGTGCTGGGCCGCAGACTCGATGCGCAGACCCGTTGTGCGGCGGGGACGGGGCCGCGGCCGGGACGTATCGCGGGACATGACCCGTGTGACCTGGGTGGTATCTGCGCCGTTTGGGCCGTTGTCAGACCGAGGACCTAGTCTGTGCACCGTGACTTTGCCAGCATCGGTGGACACCGTTCCGCCCCAGCTCAGCGCGGGGCCGCGGCCCGCTCCGGGCCCGGCCGCCGACGAGGGCCTGGCGCGGCGGCTGCGCGCGCTCGCCTGCACCGCGCCGCTGCACGACCTCGACGCGCGCAAGGCCAACCTGGCCGGTGAGTACTCGGTGTACGGCATGGCCGAGGTGGCCCTCGCCGCCATCGACCTCGTCACACTGAACATGGACTTCGACACGGGCGCCGACCACGAGCAGATAGTGTCCAGGCTGATCCCGCGCATCGCCGCCCAGGCCCCGCAGCGCCCCACCGCGGAGCACGAGCGCGTGGCCCGCTGGGTCCTGGAGAACCTCATCAACGTCGGCAGCGTCGACCGCGGCTTCCGCGCCGTGTACGGCACGTTCGCGCCCGATGGCAGCTATGTGCGCCGGGACTACGACTTCAAGCTGATCGAGGAGGTCCCGGGGTACGGCGGCGCCGTGTATCTCCGTACGACCGACGAGGCCGTGAACGTCCTCGTGGGCGCCCTCGACACCGATGTCACCAGTGCCCAGATCGCCGCCGAGGTGAAGCTGGAGGTGCTGATCAACCGCGGCCGGCTCGCCGACGCCCAGCTCGCCGCCGAGCAGGCCCGCTACCGCACCGTGCAGTACTCGGAAACGCTCCGCAGGGCCCTCGAGGCGACCCGGCGCAACGTCCGCGCGGTGGACTGGCTCAATGCCGTCCCCGACATGATCGCCGAGGCCCTCGACCACGTCGCCGACCGCTACCGCCACGAGAACGCGATCCTCACGAACATCCGCAGGGCACGCGACGAGTCCGAGGACCCCGAGCACAAGCGCCGCGCCGCCGAGCTCGTCGACATCGTCAAGGACTGCATCCGGCGCCACACCCAGCTGCAGTCCCGGCTCCTGGAGGCGGGGCCGCTGTTCCGCGCGGAACAGGACCGCCAGGCCTTCGCCGCCCCCGCCGCGCGCGCGGGGCTCGACCTGTACGGCCAGCTCGTCGCGCCCGTGCTGCCGCTCCCGCTCGAGCAGGCGCTCCGCGTGACCGACGCCTACTTCGCCCGCGGCACCGGCCTGCGCACTCCCGTGTCCGTACGGGTCGCGGACCTTGTCGACATACTGCTCACGCCGCCCATGGAGCGGGAGCACCTCGGTGCGGAGATGCCCGAGCCCGATCTGATCGCGACGCCCGACGACAGCCGGTTCAGCGAGGAGCAGCTGGCGAGCGCCATGGAGTTGCTCGATCTGCCCTCCGACGCACCGCGCAGGCTTTCCGGCCTGCTCGCCGAGGCGCGCAGGCGCGACCCTGACCTGCCCTATCTGGTCGCCCTGCTGGCCGTGCATGCGGCCAGCCCCCCGGTCGGCACGGCCTACCGCCAGGGCGAGCAGAAGCTGCTGTTCGCCGTGGACGACGGCACCGAACTCGACGACCCGGAGTTCGGCGGCGCCGACCTGATAGTGGGGACGGCCCTGCTCGACGCCGCGGGCATGGCGGCCGACCGGACGGAGGCGGCATGACCCCGACCCACCAGCACAGGCACCACCCCAGCAAGGAGCACCAGCCGTGACCGACGACCACGCAGACGGGACCGCGTGGGGCGAGCCGGATCCCGTGGCGGCCCCGGCGGGGGCCAAGGCCGCCGTGACCCCCGCCGACGCAGCCGACGCGGCGCGCCTCGTCGCCTTCGGGCTGCAGCCCAAGCTGGGGCCCGCGCGCGACCAGGAGTACGCGGAGCTGCTGCGCCGTTACCGCGACGACCCCCCGTTCGCGCGGCTCGCGGACGCCGTCGCCGCCGGGCTCGGGCTGGTCGTCCTCGAGGTGTCCCCGCGCGCGGGCATGGCCGTGACGGCCGCCGAGGACTCCGTCTTCGCCGTCCGCATGGGCGACTACGCGCGCCGCGCCTCGGCCGACGCAGGCGACCGCTTTCTGCACGGCCTCGCCCACCTCGCCGTCGCCGCCATGGCATTCCCGCGCCCCGAGGACCTCGCCGACGACGCCTACATCGGCCGGGTGACGGTCAACGGCGTCGACGCGTTCGTCCGCCAGGCCTGCCGCCGCCTGGAGGAGCGGGCCGCCGAACAGGGCGAGAACACCGACCCGGCCAGCGACGCGCCCGGGCTCGAGGCCGCCTGGCGGATCTGGGCGCGGCGCAGCGCGACCGGCGCCACCAAGGACGCCCGCCGGCTCGCCGGCTCGACCACCGGCATCGTCGGCAAGGCGGTCGCCTTCCTCACCGATTCGGGCTTCCTGCAGCGCACGGGGGACGACTCTGGAGGGACGTACCGCACCACCGCCCGCTACCAGCTGCAGGTCAGAGACATGGCCGGCGGCGCCGCCATGGCCGAACTCCTCGAGCTCGGCATCGTGCCGGTGAGCGACGGGACGGCGAGCCTGCTGCCGCCCGAGGACAGCGACGACCTGGAGCTGGTGGCCGACGCCGGGCTGCCGTTCCACTCCTGACCGCCTGAACCTCGGCCTCAAGCCCAGCCTCTTTCACGACTACGAGAGTCCGCCGCAATGTACGAGTTGTCCCGGGTCCGCCTCTACTCCATCGGGCCTGCCGGTGCGCGCTACGCCGACACCGTGCTGGACCTGCGGGGGGTCGGCGAGCCCGTGCCGCACCCAGCGCCCACCCAGGCGGAGTTCTTCGAGGAGGAGCCCGTCGGACCGCCGCTCCGCCCGGCGCCCGCCGGGGTGCTCTTCCTGGAGAACGGCGGCGGCAAGTCCGTACTGCTCAAGCTGATCTTCTCGGTGATGCTGCCAGGCCACCGGAACACCCTCGGCGGCGCCAGCTCCGGCGTGCTGCGCAAGTTCCTGCTCGCGGACGACTGCGGGCACGTCGCGCTGGAGTGGCAGCACACGCTGACCGGCGAGTGCGTGGTCGTCGGCAAGGTCAGCGAGTGGCGTGGGCGGCAGGTCTCCAACGACCCGCGGAAGTTCGCCGAGGCCTGGTACTCGTTCCGGCCCGGCCCCGGACTGAGCCTGGACAACCTGCCCGTCGCCGAGTCCACCGCGGTGCGGCCGCCCGTCGAGGGAGCGTCCGGCGCGCAGGGGCGGCGCCGCACCATGAAGGGCTTCCGGGACGCGCTGACCGAGGCGGGCAAGGCGTACCCGCACCTGGAGGTGCACTGGGAGGAGATCCACGAGCGCTGGACCGAGCACCTCGGCGAGCTCGGCCTCGACCCGGAACTCTTCCGCTACCAGCGGGAGATGAACGCCGACGAGGGCGAGGCTGCCGGCCTGTTCGCGGTGAAGAAGGACTCCGACTTCACCGACCTGCTGCTGCGGGCGGTCACGGACACGCGTGACACCGACGGTCTCGCCGACCTCGTCAGCGGCTTCGGTAACAAGCTCGGACGGCGCGCCGAGCTCATCGCCGAACGGGACTTCACCGCGGGCTCCGTCGACCTGCTCGGCAGGATCGTCGAAGCCGCAGATACGCGGGCACGCGCGCGTGACATCCATGCGGGCGCGGAGCGGCGCACCCGCACCCTCGCCCGTCGCCTCTCGGCACGCGCCGCCCAGGAGCGAGGCCGAGCTGCCGACCTCGCCCAGCAGGTCACCGCCGCCGCGCACACCGTCACCGAGGCCGAGCAGGCGCGCGGCCGGAGCGCGCTGATCGCCGCCGAACTGGCCTACCGCCACGCGTCGTTGGCGCTGGCGGGCGCCGAGAAGGCCGCCGCCGCGCAGAAGCGCGAGCTCGCCGACGCACGTACCCTGCACTCCGCCTGGCAGGCCGCGGAGGCGGTGCTGCGCCACCGCGCGGCCGCCGACCGCTCCGCGCGCGTGGCCGCCGCCATCCGCGAGGCCGAGCGCGACGCCGCACCCGCCCTCGCCGCGCGCGCCAAGGCGGCCACCGATCTCGTACGAGCCCTGCACGGCGCCGCCGAGGACGCGGAACGGCTGGCGAACGAGGAGGAGGAGCGGTCCGCGGCCCTCCAGGAGGCCGGCGAGGCCGCGCACCGCGACGCGACGGCCGCCGCGACCGAGGCGCAGCGCGCCCGCAGCGAGGCCGGCCATCTGCGCCAGCGGCTCGCGGAGGTCGAGCAGGAGACCGCCGAGGCCGTACGGGCCGGGTGGCTCGACGACAGCGCGCCGGACGCCGACCCGGCGCGCGCGGCGCTCGCCGCCAGCGACGCCGAGAAGACGGCAGTCGCCGCCTGGGACACAGCGCGCGAGGCGTCCCGCCGCGCCGCCGACGGCGCCCGGGAGGCCGCGTCCGCCGAGTCGCGCGCCGAACTGACCGCGGCGCGCGCAGCGGACGCCGCGACGGCGGCGGAGCGGGCGTACGAGGCGGAGCGGCGCACTGCCGAGTCCCTCGCGGGTGAGGAACGGCTGGCGGAACTCCTGAGCCTGCCCGGCGGCTCAGGCTCCTCGACCGGTGCGGGAGTGCCGCGGCAGCGCGGGGGCGTCGATGTGGCTGGGGCGCCTGACGGCTTCGGCCACGTGGAGCAGGGATACGCAGGTACGGGCGCGGCGGGGGAGTCCAGCTCCTGGGACGCCGCCGTGGCGGGGCGCGGTGACGCGTCAGAGGAGCGGGGGTCCGCTGCCTCCGCCTCCCATGCCGCGGATGCGCGCGGCGAGGGAGTTTCCGGCACCGGAGGCCACGGCACCGGAACTGCCGGTGGCGGGGCGGCCGTTGTCCAACCGAGGGGTGCCGGCGATGTACGGGGCGTCGACCCGGCGGGGCCCGGAGGCGCCGGACGTGTCGCTGATGCGGTGGCCAGCGGACGGCGGTCGGGTGCGGCCGCTGGCGGGACGGCCGAGGCGACCGAAGGCCCGCTGACCGCCGAGGAGCTCGACCGCTACGCCGACGAGCTGCGGGAGCTGCTCGACGACGCGGTCGCCTCCGCCGAGCGGCAGCTCTTCGACCTGCGGACCGCCGCCGCCGACGACGCGCGGATTCTCGGCGCGCTCGGTGACGGGGGGCTGCTGCCGCCCGGGCCGGACGTGCTCGCCACGGTCGAGTTCCTCGGCGAGCACGGCATCCCGGCCCTGCCCGGCTGGCGCTACCTCGCCCAGGCCGTCGACCCCGCCGACCACGCGCGCGTGCTGGCCGCCCGGCCCGAGCTCGTCGACGGCGTCGTGATCACCGACCCGGACACCCACGCGCGGGCCCGCGAGACGCTGAGCGGCGCCGCGCTGCTGCCGCGCTCCGCCGTCGCCGTGGGCACCGCCGCCGCCCTGCTCGCCCCCACACCGGCCCCCGGCACGGGCGACGGCGACGTGTTCCTCGTACCGCCAAACCCGGCCATGCACGACGAGCAGGCCGCCGACGAAGAGCGGGAGGCCCTGCGCGCCCGCGCCGGCCGGCGGGACGAGGACATCCGGGAGCTCGCCGCCCGCCTCGCCAAGGACCGCGAGCTCGCCGCACGGCTCGCCTCCTGGCGGACCGGCTGCCCCGCGGGCCGACTCGCCGAACTCGCCGCCGCCGCCCGCGACGCGCACGCGTTCGCCGAGGAGGCCGAGGCCGAGCTCGCCGAGGCACGCACGGCCAGGGCCGAGGCCGACGAGGCCGCGTCCGAGGCGGCACGCGTACGCGACGAGCGGCAGGATGCCGCGCAGCGCGCCCGCCGCGCCGCGGATGCGCTTGCCGGGCTTGCGTTCCGGCTGCGCGAGCGTGCGGGATGGCAGGTCAGACTGCGTGAACTCGCCGACGAGGCCGTCGAGTCGGAGGCCCGCTCCCAGGCTTGTCTCGAGCGTGCCCGCGCCGCCGACGAGGACCGCCGCGGGGCTCAGCGCGCCGCTGACGACGCCCGCCGCACCGCCCGCGCCCTCCGCGCCGAGCGCGCCGACATCGCCGGTGCGCCCGACGACGTACCGGACGACACCCCGGGCGGCGACTCCGCGAGCGGCGACCACCCGGGCAGCGAGGGCCGGAACGGCAAGGCGCCCAAGGCGTCCCTGCCCGCGCTGCGCGAGGCCTACCGCGCGGCATCGCAGGTCTACGAGAAGGTCGGCGTCGGCGCCGACCTGCGGGCCGAGCAGGCCCGCGCCGAGAGCGACGAGAGCGCGGCCCTCGCCGAACTCGACCGGCTCAGCAACAAGGTACGCACCCGCGCGGCCCAGCTCCTCGAGTCGCCCGACGGCGCCGACGGGCCGTCCCGGCAGGCCGCCGCCGCCCGCGCCGAAGAGCTCGTCCAGCTTCTCGAGACCCGCGCCTCCACGGCCAGCGAGCAGCTCGGCAGGCTCAGGGCCGAGGCGGAACGGCACGCGCCCGAGGACGGTGAGGCGCACACGGACCTGCCCGACGACCTCGTCCCCGCCGATACCGAACACGCCCAGGCCCTGCTGCGCACCGCCACCGCCGAACTCGCCGCCCGCACCGAGGCGTTGAGCGAGGCCAGGGACACCCACGCGGAACTGCTCGCCGCCCATCGCGCCGCCGAGGACGCCGCCGGAGGATTCGACGAGACGGCCGCCCAGCTGCGCGACCTGCTCCGCGAGAACTCCGCCGACGACGCGGAAGAGTCGGAGCCGTACCCTGGGGACCTGCAGGAGGCCCGGCACGCCGCGGCCGAGGCCCGCCGCTCCCTGCGCGGCTGCGCCGCCGACCTGTCCGCCGCGGAGGCAGCCGTACGCGAGGCGAGCGACGTCCTCGTACGCCACGCCAACTCCACTCGCTACGAACACGTCCGCACCCCCGCCCGCCAGCAGATCCGCGAACTGCCCGCCTCCGCCTTGCCGGAACACGCGCAGAAGTGGGCCGAGGCCTTCGCGCCCCGCCTCCGCGTCCTCACCGACGAGCTGGAGCAACTGGAGCGCAATCGCGACTCGATCGTCGACCGCCTTCGGGGACTCGTCGAGTCCGCCCTCGCCACCCTCCGCTCCGCCCAGCGGCTCTCCCGCCTCCCGGAGGGCCTCGGCGAATGGTCCGGCCAGGAGTTCCTGCGCATCCGCTTCGACGAACCCGACCAGGCCACGCTCACCGAGCGGCTCGGCGAGGTCATCGACGAAGCCACCCGCGCCGCGGTGAGGAAGAACTCCGACCTGCGCCGTGACGGCATGTCCCTGCTGCTGCGCGGCGTCGGCGCCGCACTCCAGCCGAAGGGCGTCGCCGTCGAGATCCTCAAGCCGGACGCCGTGCTCCGCGCCGAGCGCGTCCCCGTCGGGCAGATGGGCGACGTCTTCTCCGGCGGCCAGCTGCTGACCGCCGCCATCGCCCTGTACTGCACGATGGCCGCGCTGCGGTCGAACGACCGCGGTCGCGACAAGCACCGGCACGCGGGCACGCTGTTCCTCGACAACCCGATCGGCCGTGCCAACGCGACGTACCTGCTGGAACTCCAGCGCGCCGTGTCGGACGCGCTCGGTGTGCAACTGCTCTACACCACGGGCCTGTTCGACACCACGGCGCTCGCCGAGTTCCCGCTCGTGATCCGGCTGCGCAACGACGCGGACCTGCGGGCCGGGCTGAAGTACATCAGCGTGGAAGAGCACCTCAGGCCGGGGCTGCCGCAGCAGGCGCCCGCGGGGGAGACGACGCACGGTGAGATCACGGCGACGCGGATGTTCAAGCGGCCCGCACCCGCCCAAGGATGACGGCTCGCACCAGCCCAGGGATGACGGCTCGCACCCACCCAGGGGTGACCGGCCGGCGCCCCCACGGCCTCACCTGGGATGACCGGTCCGCACATCGTGTCGGCCGGGGCAGGCGCCGCGGCGCGGCGGTGAGCTTCGCAGCACACCGTCGCGCCCGACAACCGGTATGGGTGCCGCCGGACTAGGTGTGCGTGTGCGACAACTGCCCCCGGCCGCCCCGCCTCTGTATCCGCTCCTGGTCCCGGCTCACCGCCCGGGCCTGCCTGCGGGCGCGGCGGCGCTCACGGCGTATCCGGCGGGCCGTGCTGCTCGGCGTCGACACGACGCCGTGCCGCTGGTTCCACACCTGACGGGTGACCCACACGTCCAGCACGCCCCACGTCGCGACGACCGTGCTGGCCACGCTGGAGAGCACCATGGGGAAGGCGAGCCAGGAACCGGTGAGCGTGCACAGGAAGGCGACCATCGCCTGAATGAGCGTCAGGGACACTATCAGCACGGCCCGGACGGCCGCCGTGCGTACCGGATCGGGCATGCGCGGGCGCCGAGCCGGTTGCTCCACCCAGAGCGTCTTCCCGTGCGCGGCACCGGCCGTGGGCCTGCCGGGACCCGCTCCGAGCTCTGCCGTCAGTTCCCCGGATCCCTGCACGGATCCGGCCGCAGCGCTGTGCCCGGACCTCGTGCGCCGCTCTGCCGTGCCCATCAACTCGTCACTCCCCTCGGCCGTGCATGCCCCTCGCCCCGCATGCCCCTCGGTGTGTGCCGGTTCGATCCGGCCCCTCATTGGCTGCCCGGTTTGCACTGCTTTACGCCGCCGGATGCGCCGGGTCCCACAAGTCGCCCGTTCCGCCTTCAGTTTCCGTACGTAAGGACGAACGAGGAGAGGAGAAGATTCCCAAGTTGCGTGGAAATCCAGCCGACTGAGCGCCTGTCGCAATCCACGAGAGCGGCCGACCGTCCCGATTGCCGACAATGCGTGCAATCCCCTGACCTGCGGGACACCGTCTCCCGTCCGGCGAGGACTCCGGCGACAGCGATCCGGAGGGGTCGTGTGAAAGTATCCGGACACGTCTTCGAGTTGGTCACGTGTCAGTAGTAGGCTCACGCCGTTTGTTGACGCACATGTGCACCCCCGGAGCAGGGGGTCGATCTGGGGGAGGCCATGCGCTTTCGCGGGAAGTCCATCCGCCGGAAGATCGTGGCGTTGCTCCTCGTACCGCTGGTCTCCCTGACCGCCCTGTGGAGCTTCTCCACGGCGCTCACCGGCCGCGAGGCCGCTGACCTGTTCAGGGTCGGCACCGTCGTCGACAAAATCGGCTATCCCGTCGAGGACGCCGTGCGCCTCATCCAGCAGGAGCGGCGGAAGGCCCTCGTCTACCTGGCAGACCCCCGTGACTCCGCCGCCGTCACCGCTCTGCGCGACAGCCGCGTACAGACGGACCTGGTCGTGGAGAAGATCCGCAAGAACGGAACGGATCCGGGGCTGCGCGACGAACTCTCGCAGGGAAACAGCAGACGGCTCACCACCGTCCTGGACGCGCTCGACGGGATCGACTCCCTGCGCCGCAGCGTCGCAACGCGCGCCATCACGCGCGCCGAGGCGCTCGGCCTCTACAACCGCCTGATCGAACCCTGCTACACGTTCCTGGCGAACCTGCACGGCATCGACAACGTGGAGCTGGACAAGCAGGCCCGCGCACTGGTCAACCTGGCACGCGCGCGTGAGCTGCTGTCCCAGGAGGACGCCCTGCTCGGCTCAGCGCTGGTCGCACAGCGACTCACGCGCGCCGAGATCCGCGAGATCTCCGACCTCGCGGCGCAGCGCACCCTGCTGTACAACATCAACCTGCCGCTGCTGCCCGACGAAGACCGCGACCGCTACCAGCGGTTCTGGAAGGGCGCGGCCTCGGCTCCGCTCCGCGTGGCCGAGCAGTCCGTCATCACCTCCGAGCCCCGCATGCCCCGCAGCGTCACCGTCACCACGTGGAACAGCGCAGCCGGCCACGCGCTCACCGATCTCGCCGAGTTGAACACCGCGGCCGACGAGCGCTACCAGGACCGAGTGGAGCCCGCCGCTGTCGGCGTCCTCGTCAAGGCCGGCATCGCCGGAGTGCTCGGCCTGCTCGCCCTGCTGTTCTCGCTGTTCCTCTCCGTACGCATCGGCCGGAACCTCGTGCGCGATCTGCGGCGGCTGAGCCTCGAGGCCCACGAGTCGTCCGGTGTCCGGCTGCCCAGCGTGATGCGCCGCCTCGCCGCGGGCGAGCAGGTCGACGTGGAGACCGAGGCGCCCCGGCTCGAGTACGAGAAGAACGAGATCGGCCAGGTCGGCCAGGCGCTCAACACCCTTCAGCGGGCAGCCGTCGAGGCGGCTGTGAAACAGGCCGAACTGCGCCACGGCGTCTCCGAGGTGTTCGTGAACCTCGCCCGCCGCAGCCAGGTGCTGCTCCACAAGCAGCTCACACTGCTCGACGCCATGGAGCGCCGCACCGAGGACGCCGAGGAACTCGCCGACCTCTTCCGCCTCGACCACCTCACCACCCGCATGCGGCGGCACGCCGAGGGCCTGGTGATCCTGTCCGGCGCCGCCCCGTCCCGCCAGTGGCGCAAGCCCGTCCAGCTCATGGACGTGGTCCGCGCGGCCGTCGCCGAGGTCGAGGACTACGAACGCATCGAGGTACGCCGCCTGCCGCGTGTCGCCGTCACCGGCCCCGCCGTGGCCGACCTCACCCATCTGACGGCCGAACTCCTCGAGAACGCCACCGTGTTCTCGCCCCCGCACACCGCCGTGCAGGTCGTGGGCCAGCGCGTCGTCAACGGATTCACGCTGGAGATCCATGACCGGGGCCTCGGAATGGCCGCTGACGCGCTCCTCGACGCCAATCTGCGGCTCGCCGAGACCCAGGAGTTCGAGCTGTCCGACACCGACCGGCTCGGCCTCTTCGTGGTCAGCCGGCTCGCCCAGCGGCAGAACGTGCGCGTCTCGCTGCAGCCGTCGCCCTACGGCGGAACCACCGCGACCGTCTTGATCCCTGACGCCCTGCTCACCGACGACGTGCCCGACACCAACGGCGTCGGCTTCCGCCTCGACCGCCCGCAGGCGAAGGAGCTGGCCCCTCGGGAGGCACACGGCGGCCGCACGGACCGCACGGCGGGACTCACCGCCCTGCCCGTACCGCTGCCGGAGCTGTCACCCGCCGTCCTGGACGGCCCGGTGGAGCTGGAAGCACTGGTCGGGACGGAGGGACTCGACGACTTCCCCGGCGCGCTCGGCGACGAGGACAGCGAGCGGGGCGGCATCTTCCGGCCGCGTCGCTCCATCGCCGCGCCCCCGAGCGAACAGCACCAGCAGGCCCGCGACGAGCACGAGGCCCGGTTGGGTTCCGCGAGCCCGGGCGACGAGGACCACCCCGGTGGTCCCGTGCCGTTGCCACGGCGCAGGACGCCCAAGCTCGTGAGCTCCCACGGCCGCCCGGTCGGGCACCCGCGGCAGCGCGACACCGAACCTTCGGCGGACGATCCCGCGCAGCCGTCCGCGCCCGGTTCCGCACAGCCACCGCTGACCAGGTCCGACGGCACGCCCCAGCTCCCCCGGCGCCGGAAGCGCACCGAGGCAGCCGCTGCCCGCCCCGAGACACGATCGAGCGACAACAGCGACAACAGCGACAACAGCGACAACAGCGACAACAGCGACAAGTCGACAGACGACGGCGACGGCCCGACGCCGAACAGCGCCGGCCCGAGGGAACGCGGCGCGGAACCAGGTGGAAGCGGCGCCGGCCCGAGCGGCGCCGGCCCGAGCGGCGCCGGCCCGAGCGGGAACGGCGCCGGACCGGGTGCGAGCGGCGGCGGTGGGCTGCCGCGCCGTATACGCCAGGCCAGCCTCGCCCCGCAGCTCAAGACCGGACCCGAGCGCCGCACCGAGCGCGAGGCCGCTCGTGACGCCCCGGGCCCCGACACACGCGACGCCGAAGAGGTACGCAGCCGTATGGCCTCGCTCCAGCGGGGCTGGCAGCGTGGCCGTGAGGAAAACGCCGCGGGCGACCACGCCCCGGACGGCACAGCACAAGGAACGACATCTGAGGGGGACGGTCGATGACCGCACCGAAGGCCACCAGCCACACCGCGACGCCCGGGGTCTCGGGCGAGCTGAACTGGCTGCTCGACGATCTGGTCCAGCGCGTCGCCAGCATCCGCAAGGCGATCGTGCTGTCCGGCGACGGTCTCGCCACCGGCGTCTCTGCGGACCTGACCCGCGAGGATGCCGAGCATCTGGCCGCCGTCGCCTCCGGATTCCACAGCCTCGCCAAGGGCGTCGGCCGCCACTTCGACGCGGGCAGCGTCCGGCAGACCGTCGTCGAGCTCGACGAGGCATTTCTCTTCGTCACTGCCGCAGGCGACGGCAGCTGCCTCGCCGTGCTCTCCGACAGCGACTCCGACATCGGCCAGATCGCGTACGAGATGACGCTGCTGGTCAAGCGGGTCGGTGTGCATCTGGGCACGGCGCCGCGCTCCGATCTGCACCCCGGTGGGTAGTGGGATGGCATGAGCGGAGACGGTCAGGGGACGCATGGCGGGGCCCACTGGTTCGACGACGACGCCGGACCCGTGGTGCGTCCGTACGCCATGACGCGCGGCCGCACCAGCAGCGCCGGGCAGCACCGCCTCGACCTCATCGCCCTGGTCGTCGCCGAGGACGTGACGCACGATCCGGAGACGGACCACATGCTGTCCCCGGAGCATGTCGACATCGTCGACCTCTGCCGTGAAGCGCCCCAGTCGGTCGCCGAGCTGGCCGCCGGGCTCGACCTGCCCATCGGTGTCGTACGGGTCCTCATCGGCGATCTCGCCGATGATGGCCTGGTGCACGTGACGCGTCCCGTGCCCCCCGCGGAGCTGCCGGACGAGAGTATTCTGCGCGACGTGATCAACGGTCTCCGGGCGCTCTGAGCAGGGCGGAAGCTGGTGAGACGCGTGACAGGCTGGCAGTTCTGGGTTGACCGGGGCGGCACGTTCACGGATGTGGTCGCCCGGGCCCCGGACGGCCGCCTGCTCACCCACAAGCTCCTGTCGGACAGCCCCCGCTACGCCGACGCAGCCGTCGCGGGCATCCGCGAGATCCTCAGCGCCGCCGACGGCCGGGACGGCCCTGGAGCTGCCGACGCCCACGATGACCGCCGATCCGTCGACGGCCACGATGACCGCCGATCCGTCGACGGCCACGATGACCGCCGATCCGTCGATGGCCACGACGACCGCCGATCCGTCGACGGCCACGACGGTGCCCTGCAGCGGGGCGACCCCCAGGACGCCACGATCGACGCCGTCCGCATGGGCACCACCGTCGCCACCAACGCCCTCCTGGAACGCAAGGGCGACCGCACGCTCCTCGTCATCACCCGCGGCTTTCGCGATGCCCTGCGCATCGCCTACCAGAACCGCCCCCGCATCTTCGCCCGCGAGATCGTCCTCCCCGAGCTGCTGTACGAGCGGGTCGTCGAGGCCGACGAGCGCATCACCGCCGACGGCGAGGTACTGCGCGCCCCGGACCTGGAGAGCCTGGCAGGCCCGCTGCAGGAGGCCTACGACGACGGGATCCGCTCCGTCGCCGTGGTCTGCATGCACAGCCATCTCCACCCGGCGCACGAGCGCGCGATCGGCGAGCTCGCCGCCCGGATCGGCTTCCCGCAGATCTCACTCTCCAGCGAGGTCAGCCCGCTGATGAAGCTGGTGCCGCGCGGGGACACGGCCGTCGTCGACGCCTATCTGTCGCCCGTGCTGCGCCGGTATGTGCAGCACGTCGCCGACCAGCTCGAAGGCGTACGGCTGATGTTCATGCAGTCCAACGGCGGGCTGACCGAAGCGGGTCGGTTCCGCGGCAAGGACGCGATCCTGTCCGGGCCCGCGGGCGGCATCGTCGGCATGGCCCGCATGTCGCAGCTCGCCGGGTTCCACCGTGTCATCGGCTTCGACATGGGGGGTACATCCACCGATGTCTCGCACTTCGCGGGCGAGTACGAACGGGTCTTCACCACGCAGATCGCCGGGGTGCGGCTGCGCGCGCCCATGCTCGACATCCACACCGTCGCCGCAGGCGGCGGCTCCGTGCTCCACTTCGACGGCAGCCGCTACCGCGTGGGCCCTGACTCGGCGGGCGCCGACCCCGGACCCGCCAGCTACCGAAACGGCGGCCCGCTCACCGTCACCGACGCCAACGTCGCCCTCGGACGCATCCAACCCGCCCATTTCCCGCATGTGTTCGGCCCCGACGGCGATCAGCCGCTCGACGCCGAGCTGGTCCACGAACGCTTCGCCACCCTGGCCCACGACATCCGCGAGCAGACCGGCGACGACCGCACCCCCGAACAGGTCGCCGAGGGCTATCTCCAGATCGCCGTCGCCAACATCGCCAACGCCGTGAAGCGGATCTCGGTCCAGAAGGGCCACGACATCACCCGCTATGCCCTCACCACCTTCGGGGGCGCGGGCGGCCAGCACGCCTGCAAGGTCGCCGACTCGCTCGGCATCCGCACCGTCCTCGTCCCGCCCATGGCCGGCGTACTCTCCGCGCTCGGCATCGGCCTCGCCGACACCACCGCCATGCGTGAGCAGTCCGTCGAGGCCCGCCTCGAACCCTCCGCGATGTCCTGCATCCGCAAGACCGCCGACGACCTGGAGAGCGCCGCCCGTGCCGAACTCCAAGCCGAGGATGTGCCCGACGAGCGCATCCGCGTCACCCGCCGCGCCCAGCTGCGCTATGACGGCACGGACACCACGCTCACCGTGGAACTCTCCGACCCCGACGCCATGAAGCGCGCCTTCGAGGACCGCCATCGCGCCACCTACTCCTTCACCCTCGACCGTCCGGTCGTCGTCGAAGCCCTCTCCGTGGAAGCCACCGGTCTCACCGAACCCCCCGATCTGTCCGCACTCGCCGAGCGGACCCCCTCCGCCGGCACCTCGGAGACCGTCAGGCTGCACACGGGCGGCGCCTGGCGCGACGTACCCCTGCACCGGCGCGAGGAACTGCCTCCCGGCCACCCCGTCACCGGGCCGGCGATCATCACCGAGTCCGGCGCCACGACGGTCGTGGACGACGGCTGGCAGGCGGCGACGAACCCCGACGGTCACCTGGTCATGGAACGGGTGGCGATTACGGAGAGTTCCCGCTTCGGCACAGAAGCCGATCCGGTCCTCCTCGAGGTCTTCAACAACCTCTTCATGTCCATCGCCGAACAGATGGGCGCCCGCCTGGAGTCGACCGCCCAGTCCGTCAACATCAAGGAGCGGCTCGACTTCTCCTGCGCCCTCATCGACCCGGACGGCAACCTCGTTGCCAACGCCCCGCACATCCCCGTCCACCTCGGATCCATGGGCACCAGCGTCAAGGAGGTCATCCGGCGCCGCCGCGACAGCATGCGCCCCGGCGACGCCTACGCCATCAACGACCCGTACCACGGCGGCACCCACCTCCCCGACGTCACCGTGATCACCCCGGTCTTCGACAGGGCGGGGGAGCGGATCCTCTTCTACGTCGCCTCGCGCGGACACCACGCCGAGATCGGCGGCATCGCACCGGGCTCCATGCCCGCGAACAGCCGCACCATCGAGGAGGAGGGCGTCCTCTTCGACAACTGGCTGCTCGTCGAGGGCGGCCGCTTCCGCGAGGAGGAGACGCGCCGCCTGCTCACCGAGGCGCCCTACCCGTCCCGCAACCCGAAGACCAACCTCGCGGACCTGCGCGCTCAGATCGCCGCCAACCAGAAAGGCGTCGACGAAGTCGCCCGTATGATCGACGAGTTCGGCCTCGACGTCGTCCAGGCGTACATGAAGCACGTCCAGGACAACGCCGAGGAAGCGGTACGCCGCGTCATCGACGCCCTCGAGGACGGCGAGTACGCCTATGAGACCGACTCCGGCGCCGTCATCCGCGTGCGCATCCGCGTCGACCGCGTGGGCCGGTCCGCCACCCTCGACTTCACCGGTACGTCCCCCCAGCTCGACACCAACTTCAACGCACCGTTTTCCGTCGTCAACGCCGCCGTCCTGTACGTCTTCCGCACTCTGGTGGCCGCCGACATCCCGCTCAACGACGGCTGTCTGCGTCCGCTGCGCATCATCGTCCCGCCTGGCTCCATGCTGGCACCCGAGCCCCCGGCCGCCGTGGTCGCCGGGAACGTCGAGACCTCACAGGCCATCACCGGCGCCCTCTACGCCGCCCTGGGCGTCCAGGCCGAGGGCTCCGGCACCATGAACAACGTCACCTTCGGCAACGAGCGGTACCAGTACTACGAGACCGTGGCCTCGGGCTCCGGCGCGGGCGACGGCTTCCCCGGCGCATCCGTCGTCCAGACCCATATGACCAACTCGCGCCTCACCGACCCCGAGGTCCTGGAGTGGCGGCTGCCCGTCCTGCTGGACGAGTTCGCCGTGCGGCGCGGCAGCGGGGGCGCCGGCCGGTGGTGCGGCGGGGACGGTGCCGTCCGCCGCATCCGCTTCCGCGAACCGATGACGGTGTCCACACTCTCCCAGCACCGCAGGGTGGCGCCGTACGGCATGGCGGGCGGGGAGCCAGGGGCCCTCGGTTCCCACCGGGTGGAGCGGGCCGACGGCACGGTGACCCGGCTGAGGGGCAGCGACTCCGCCGAGGTGCGCCCTGGTGACGTACTCGTGATCGAAACCCCGGGCGGTGGCGGATACGGTCCACCGGCGCACGACCCCAGCGACCCCGACCGCAGTGAACAGTGAGTCAGGAGAAGAGACCGATGATCCTCGGGCGCTCCGCGCGCGGCAAGGCCCCCGTCGAGCCCGTCACGCTCAAGATCCTCGTTGCCGGCGGCTTCGGCGCGGGCAAGACGACCCTCGTCGGCGCGGTCAGCGAGATCAGGCCGCTGCGCACCGAGGAGATACTCACCGAGGCCGGGCGGCCGGTCGACGACACCAACGGCGTGGAGGGCAAGCACACCACCACCGTGGCCATGGACTTCGGGCGCATCACGCTGCGCGAGGACCTGGTGCTGTATCTCTTCGGCACGCCCGGGCAGGACCGTTTCTGGTTCTTCTGGGACGAACTCGCCACCGGCGCCCTGGGCGCGGTCGTGCTGGCCGACACCCGGCGTCTGGAGGACTGCTTCGCCGCCGTCGACTACTTCGAGCGCCGTCGCATCCCCTTCATCGTCGCCGTCAACTGCTTCGAAGGGGCTGAACGTCACACGGCGGACGCGGTCCAGCAGGCTCTCGACCTCGACCCCGGGGTACCCGTCGTGCTCTGCGACGCGCGCGACCGGCAGTCCGTCAAGGAAGTGCTCATCGAGGTCGTCGAGCACGCCATGACGTTCGCCGCCGACCCCCGTCAGGCCGTGACCAGCTGAAGCGGCCCGTACCCCCACCGACCGGGGTACGGGCCGCGCTCCACGCGCGCGTGGCGCGCGATCAGGGGGACGGTCACCCGGCGCTCTCCTCATGCCAGCCGAGGCTCTTCTCGACCGCCTTGCGCCAGTTGTCGTACTCACGGTCCCGCACCTGCGTCTCCATGGCGGGTGTCCACTCGGCGTCCTTCTGCCAGTGCGTCTTGAGCTCGTCCAGGTCGTTCCACACCCCGGTCGCCAGACCGGCGGCGTAGGCCGCACCGAGGCAGGTGGTCTCGGAGACCCTGGGCCGGATCACCGGCACGCCCAGCACATCCGCCTGGTGCTGCATCAGGAGGTTGTTCTTGGTCATGCCGCCGTCCACCTTGAGGGTGGTGATCTGCACTCCCGAGTCCTGGTACATGGCGTCGACGACTTCCCGCGTCTGCCAGCTCGTCGCCTCCAGCACGGCACGCGCCAGATGCGCCTTGGTCACGTACCGGGTGAGCCCGGTGATGACACCTCGCGCGTCGGAGCGCCAGTACGGCGCGAACAGACCGGAGAACGCGGGCACGATGTACGCACCGCCGTTGTCCTCCACGCTCGACGCCAGCGGTTCGATCTCGTCGGCGGTGCGGATGATCCCGAGCTGGTCGCGGAACCACTGCACGAGCGCACCGGTGATCGCGATGGCCCCTTCGAGGCAGTAGACGGGCGCCTCGCTGCCGATCTTGTAGCCCATCGTCGTCAGCAGCCCGTTCTTCGAGGGCACCGGCCGGTTCCCGGTGTTGAGCAGCAGGAAGCTGCCCGTGCCGTACGTGTTCTTGGCCGTCCCCGTGTCGTAGCAGGCCTGCCCGAACACGGCGGCCTGCTGGTCGCCGAGCGCCGACGCGACCGGGACGCCCTCGAGCTGGCCCACGGCAGTTCCGTACACCTCGGCCGAGGACCTGATCTCCGGCAGGACGGCCTCGGGAACGTTCATCGCCGACAGGATCGACTGGTCCCACTGCAGCGTCTGGAGGTTCATCAGCATGGTCCGGCCGGCGTTGGTCACATCGGTGACGTGCACCCCGCCGTCCGTGCCGCCCGTGAGGTTCCAGATCAGCCAGGAGTCGATCGTGCCGAAGGCGATCTCGCCGCGCTCGGCACGCGCCCGGAGGCCCGGCACGTTGTCCAGCAACCAGGCGGCCTTGGGCCCGGAGAAGTAGCTGGCGAGCGGCAACCCGGTCTGCTCACGAAAACGGTCCTGCCCGTCCGAGCCACCCAGCTCCGTGCAGAGCGCCGAAGTACGGGTGTCCTGCCACACGATGGCGTTGTGCACGGGCTTGCCCGTGGCGCGGTCCCACAGCACCGTCGTCTCGCGCTGGTTGGTGATACCGAGCGCACTGAGCTGGTCGGCGCGCAGCCCGGCCTTGGCGATCGCCCCTGCGACGACGGCCTGCACCTTCGACCAGATCTCGGTGGCGTCGTGCTCCACCCAGCCGGGCTTGGGGAAGATCTGGCGATGTTCGCGCTGGTCGACGGCGACGATCGCGCCGTCCTGGTTGAAGATGATGCAGCGGCTGGAGGTCGTGCCCTGGTCGATTGCGGCGACGAACTTGTCCGTCATGGCGTCCCCTTCGTCAGAAGGCTGCGTTGTAGATCAGTCCCGACAGGGCTCCGCCGATGAGCGGTCCGACCACCGGAACCCAGGCGTAACTCCAGTCGGACGTGCCCTTGTTGGGTATCGGCAGGAACGAGTGCACGATGCGCGGGCCCAGGTCGCGGGCCGGGTTGATCGCGTATCCCGTGGGCCCGCCGAGGCAGAGGCCGATACCGACGACCAGCAGCGAGACGATCAGCACGAGCGTGCCGGACTCGCCGAGCCCCTTCGTCAGCCCGAAGGCGAGGATCGGCAGCACCAGGCCGATCGTCGCGATGATCTCGGTGATGAGGTTGGCGACCGGGTTCCGGATCTCCGGGATGGTGGAGAAGATGCCCAACGTCGCGGTCGGCTCGTCCACCGTTCCCTTCGTCGTGCCCTCCTTGCGGACGTTGGCCTGGAACTGCGCCAGGTACACGAGGTAGGCGAGTACGGCTCCCAGCATGGCGCCGACCATCTGGCCGAGCAGATAGAGCGGGACCTTGTCCCAGTTGCCGGTGTCGACGGCGATGCCGATCGTGACGGCCGGATTGAGCTGGCCGCCCGAGAGCGGGGCGGCGGTGTACGCGCCCGCCAGCACACCGAAGCCCCATCCGAAGGCGATGACGGTCCACCCCGACGCCTTGGCCTTCGAGTGGTTGAGGGTGACGGCGGCGCACACGCCGGCGCCGAAGAGAATCAGGATCGCGGTGCCGATCAGTTCACCTAAGAAGATGTCTCCGTTGCTCATGGCGGCTCCTAGGCCTGGCCCGCGGCGGGTTCTCCGCCCCGGTGCTCCGTGCAGGGTGCGTTTCCCGTGCCTGTGTGAGCCCTGGGCAGGGAGTCCCGTGCCCCGCCCGGCCTCTGTGATGAGCGTGCCCTCGCAGCCGAATCGCCCGTAGCGCCAGTGGAGATGGCCTGGACCTGCGGCGATGGGGTAGCCGAGGCCTGGCAGAGCCCTGGGTTGGCCGGGCAGCCGATGTGCGGCGATGCCGACTGACACCCGGAAGTGTTCACCGGTGGTGTGGGGGCGTCAAGGTCGCGGACGCGAACCATTGGCCGGTGGCGCGGAGGAGACCCAACCGGTGGTGGAGCCTCCTGTTCCGTCGGACGCCGGCCGCGGCCGCGTCGGCGAGCGTGGACGTACCGTACGGTGAGGCGTCGGCCTCAACGCACCGCTATGACCGAGGAGCCGTGCCCGAACAGCCCCTGGTTCGCGGTCATCCCCACGCGCGCGCCCGCCACCTGCCGCTCACCTGCCACGCCCCTCAACTGCCAGGTCACCTCGCACACCTGGGCGATGGCCTGCGCTGGCACGGCTTCCCCGAACGACGCAAGCCCGCCGCTCGGATTGACGGGTATACGGCCGCCGGGAGCGGTGGCCCCCTCACCGAGCAGCTTCGCCGCCTCACCCTCGCCGCACAGGCCCAGATCCTCGTACCACTGCAGCTCCAGGGCCGTTGACAGGTCGTACACCTCGGCGAGCGAAAGATCCTCCGGGCCTATACCGGCCTCCTCGTACGCCGCCCGCGCGATGGACGCCCGGAACGGCTCGGCGGGCGGAGCCACCGAGGCCGCGGAGTCCGTGGCGATGTCCGGAAGATCGAGCACCGTGTTCGGAAAGCGCGGCGTGACCGTGGACACCGCGCGTATCCGCACCGGATCCGGCGCTCCGTGCCGCCGTGCGAAGTCCACGCTGGACAGCACCAGTGCCGCACCTCCGTCCGAGGTCGCACAGATGTCGAGCAGCCGCAGCGGATCGGCGACGACCGCGGACGCGGCGACTTCCTCAGCGGTCACGCGCTTGCGGTACCGGGCCAGCGGATTGAGCGCCCCAGCGGCTGCATTCTTCACCTTGACCTGGGCGAAGTCCTCCAGAGTGTCGCCGTGCACGGCCATCCGGCGGCGCGCGTACAGGCCGAAGTACGCCGGGTTGGTCGCACCGAGGACCCGGAACCGCAGCCAGTCCGGATCGTCCGGCCGATCCCCGCCCGCAGGCCGGAAGAAACCCTTCGGCGCGGCGTCGGCACCGACGACCAGGACGACGTCCGCGAGGCCGGAAAGGATCTGCGCGCGTGCCGTGCTGATCGCCTGCGCGCCTGAGGCGCAGGCCGCGTAGACGCTCGCCACGCGCGCGCCCTGCCAGCCCAGCGCCTTCGCGAACGTCGCCCCCGCCACATACCCCGGATATCCGCCGCGGACCGTGTCCGCGCCGACGATCGAGCCTATGTCGCACCAGTCGACGCCCGCGTCCGCAAGCGCCTCGCGTGCAGCCGCCGTGCCGTACTCGACGAAGCTGCGGCCCCACTTGCCCCACGGGTGCATGCCCGCGCCGAGCACCGCCACGTCCGCCGTCATGCCACCACCCCCGCCGCCCCCTTGGCGTCAGCCTCCGCTTCCGCCGACCCCGGCGTCCCCGTCAGACGCCAGTGCCACGTCGTCCATGTCGTCTCCGTGTCCTCGTTGAGGACGCCCGGGACGGCCTCCACCTCCATCCCGACGGCCAGATCGGCGAGGGCGACGCCCGGAGCCCCCTGCCCGAGCACCACCATGCGCTCGGCCTCCAGCTCCACAGCGATCAACGTGCAGGGCTGCCACTCGAGTTCCGGATCCGAGACGTACGGCGCGGGCGGCCGGTACCGGCTGTCGGTGTACGACCAGATGCGGCCCCGACGGGACAGGGGCACCTCGGTCAGCTCACCGCCGGGGCATCCGGGGTTGCGGCAGAAGACGTCCTCGCGGGGGAAGAAGACCGAGGCGCACGCAGAACACCGCGTTCCCAGCAGCCGGAAGTCGGCCTCTCCTTCTCCGTCGGTCCCATCCCCCGTGAACCAACCTGCCACCACAGGTGTGCGTTTGCGCGACAAGGCGCCTCCCCGGCAGTGAATCTGACGGACCCCGGCCATGTGTATCTGGCGGAACCCGGCCATTGAATCTGACGGAACGTCAGAAGTCTGCCACGCGTGAGGGAGTTCCGGGAGGGGGCGCGAACGGCCGCCGTTTGTATGCGGTCGTCTTCCCGGCGGAACACCGCCCTGATACGGATGGGGCATGAGAGCACTGTCTTCCGCACTGCGCGGCCTGGTCACCGCGACCACCGCCCTGCTCGCCGTGGCCCTCACCTCCGCCCCCAGCCAGGCGAGCGCCGAACCCGAGGCCCCGGAGGAGTTCGTCGCGCTGAAGGACGTCGACAAGTCGATCCTCCAGGAGATCAGATACTTCACCCCGCACAACTTCGTGGGCGAGCGCGTGGACGGCTACGAGCAGCCGATGTGCATCCTCACCCGCCCGGCGGCCGAAGCCCTGCACAACGCTCAGGTCCAGCTGTTGCGCAAGGGCTATTCGCTCAAGGTCTACGACTGCTACCGGCCGCAGCGAGCCGTCGACCACTTCGTCCGCTGGGCGAAGGACCTCGACGACCAGAGCATGAAGGCCGAGTTCTACCCGAACGTCGACAAGACGCGCCTGTTCGCGGACGGTTACATCGCGGAGAAGTCGGGGCACAGCCGGGGCTCGACGCTCGACGTGACGATCGTGAAGCTGCCTGCGCTCCCCACCAGGCCGTATCACCCCGGTGAGCCCCTCGTGCCGTGTTACGCGCCGCAGGACGAGCGCTTCCCCGACAACTCGGTCGACATGGGCACCGGATTCGACTGCTTCGACACCCTCTCCCACACCGACTCCCCGCGCATCCAGGGAGTACAGCGCGCCAACCGCGATCTGCTGAGGAGCACGCTCGCGGCTCAGGGCTTCGTCAATCTCCCCGAGGAGTGGTGGCACTTCACGTACAAGCCTGAGCCGTTCCCTGACACGTACTTCGACTTCCCGGTGTCACGGAAGTCGCTCACCTCGCACCACTGACGGGCGGTGACGGGCGGCCGCCCCGGGGGCCGCCGCGGCATGTCATGCGAGCTCGGCCTGCGCTCGGGGAGCGTGCGCTCCCCGAGCGCCCACGCGGCCCTCCCGAGCGTCCATCAGGGACGAGAATCAGACAGAATGCGCCGCCAGGCGATCGGATACAGTCCGCGGCGTGTCCGAATCCCAGCACTCTTCTTCCAACACCACGCCGGACTCACACTGCTCCAGCTGCGGCACGCCCTTCGGGGACGCCGCCGCGCCCGGCTGGCCCCGCACCTGCTCTGCCTGCGGTGCCGTGGCCTACCGCAGTCCGCTGCCTGTGGCGGTCGCGCTTCAGCCCGCGTACGACTCGTCCGGCACCGGCCTCGTCGTCATCACCCGCAGCATCGCGCCCGCGCGCGGAGGCGTCGCCCTGCCCGGCGGCTTCCTCGACCACCGGGAGGACTGGCGGCACGCCGTCGTCCGCGAGCTCAAGGAGGAGACGGGCATCGACGCGGCGAGCCGCGACGTGCGGCTGGCCGACGCGATGAGCTCGCCGGACGGACACCTGCTGCTGTTCGGTCTGCTGCCCGAGCGCTCGGCCCTGGAGCTGCCCGCGTCCGCGCCGACGGACGAGACGGAGGGCTGGCACCTTCTGCGCAGACCCGTCGAACTCGCCTTCCCCCTGCACACCTTGGCCGTCCGCGCGTGGTTCGAGGGTCGCTACGTCTGACGAGGCTGGGGAAGGAGCGGTCCCCGGAGTACGTCTCAGGAGATCCGTTCACCCGTTCCTTGTACCACTGCTCACCTCGGTCCCAGCCCTCGCACCAGCACCGGGTACGAGGGCTCGCTCCTGCCGGCCTCCCCTTCCCGCTCCACCACCACGCGGTCGCGGTCCCAGCGAGCCGTGTACCGCTCGGTCTCCGGCTCCTCCCAGCCGTCGCCCGCATCGGGCACCACGAGGCCGCCTCCGGTACGCCCAGGCCCTGGGGCCCAGACCTCCAGTTCGAGCCCACCGTCGGCACCGCGCACCGGCAGCACCGCACCCGCCCGGGCCAGCACCGGAATGCGCGACAGCGGGGCTTCCAGCAGCACCTGCCCGGGACCCTCGTAGGCCTTCTCGGTGACTGTGTCGTACCACCGGCCTGGCGGAAGCCGCACCGCCCGCCGGTCCGCACCCCGGTCGAAGACCGGCGCCACCAGAAGGTGGTCGCCCAGAAGAAACGCATCCTCACAGTCGCGCAGGTCCCGGTCCTCGGGCGCCCCCCACCACAGGGGCCGCACATAGGGCGCACCCGTGCGACGCGCCAGATGCGCCAGCGTCACGAAGTACGGCAGCAGCCGCCGGCGCTCCATGAGCGCCACGCGCGCGTGCTCCAGCACCTCGGCACCGAACTCCCACGGTTCCCTGCGCCCGGCCCGCAGCGCCGCATGGGTGCGGAACAGCGGTAGATACGCGGCCAGCTGGAACCATCGCAGATACAGCTCGGGTGACGGGCTGCCGTCGAACCCACCCACGTCCGGTCCCGAGTAGGGCACCCCGCACAGCCCGAGCCCAAGGACCAGCGACAGCGAGGCCCGCAGCCCCGGCCAGCCCGTGGCCACGTCCCCGGACCAGGTGCCTCCATACCGCTGCATCCCCGCCCACCCCGAGCGCGAGAACAGGAACGGCCGCTCCTCAGGCCGCAGTTCACGCAGCCCCTCGTATCCCGCGCGGGCCATGCACAGCCCGTACACGTTGTGGGCCTCCCGGTGGTCCCCGCCGCGGCCGTCCAGCGCATGCCGTGCCGAGCGCGGCAGCGTCGACTCGCCGAACGCGGCGAACGACACCGGTTCGTTCATGTCGTGCCAGAAGCCCGCGAACCCCTGCCGCAGACGCTCCTCGTAGAGCCCGCCCCACCATGCACGGACCTGCGGATCTGTGAAGTCCGGATACACCGCGTCCCCCGGCCAAACGACGCCCGGCACCGCCCGCCCGGAGGCATCCCGCACGAAGGCGTCCGCAGCCGTACCGGCGTCGTGCACGGGGTTACCCGGTTCCGCCTTCACCGCAGGGTCGACGATGGACACGAGCCGGGTGCCGTCCCTGTGCAGCTCCTCGACGAGTACCGGCAGCTTCGGGAACCGCTCCCGGTCGACCGTGAACACGCGGTGCCCGTCGTAGTGATCGATATCCAGATGGACCGCGTCGAGGGGCAGCCCCCGCTCCCGGTATCCGGCGACGATCCGCCGCACCTCCTGCTCGGTGCCGAAGCCCCACCGCGCGTGATGGTGCCCGAGCGCCCACGCAGGCGGCACCGCGGGCGCACCCGTGAGCTGCGTCCAGACGTGCAGCACGCGCGCGGGGGCGCCCACGACGACCCAGCACCGCAGCGGCCCGCCGTCCATCCGCAGCTCGCACGAACCGGGACGGTCGTGCCCGGATCCCGCGCCCTCCTCGCCCTCGTGCAGCACCACCGTGCCGTCCCACGTGGAGTCGTGGAAGGCCAGGTGCGTGCCGGCGTCCGCCACCACCATCTGCACCGGCATGGTGATGTACAGCGGGTCCTCGGCGGGTCCGAACGCACGGCCGGGATCGGTGTTCCACAGCCGGTACGTCCCGTTCCGCAGCCGCGGCCCCGAAGCGCGCCCGCCCAGTCCGAAGAACCGTGCGTCCGCCGTCACCTCCGACCGCTGCACCCAGCGGGCGACGCCGCCCTCGCGGGGCTCCCACCAGCGGGGCGGCAGGTCCCGGCGCAGTAAGACCCCGCCCGGGGTGCGCACCTCGACGGCGCCGTGCCGCGAGACGGCCACCGTGACCCGCTCCGCCACCACCCGCCATCCGCCGTCCGTGTCCGGTTCCAGGACGGCCCGCGGATCCGGCTCCGGGCAGGGGCCCGCCAGCGCGTACGACGGCTCGGGGCCGGCTCCGTCCCAGCCCCAGAACGCCGCACCGGCCGCCGTGACCATCACCTGCAGCTCGGAGCGCTCGAAGCGGATCACCCCGCCGCCCGGCCCCGGATCCGCGCCCGTCACGAGCCCGGGGACGCGGGCCCGCTCTGCTCCGCGCGCCGGCAGTCCCGCAGCATCCGTACGCCGTCTCCGCCACGCCGCCCGCACCGCCCGAACGCCCTGCGCCACCCCCACCACACCGACCGCCTTCACCGCACGCACGAGGCCACGACCGTCCATAGTGATCACCCTGCCACTGCGGCCCACGCGCGCGTGAGGCGTTCAACTCCCGTTCACCTGTGGGAACGGCACATCTTCACGATCACGACTATGTGGGACGAGCCCTGGTGTGGAAGTCGATCACATGGCATCGTCCGTAGCAGCCGCCTTACCCGCACACCGCCGGTGCACGACAGGCGCACACGACGCGCACAGCTTGGGAGCCGCCCCATGTCCTCAGCGAACCCCACACCGCTCTGGCAGCCCGACCAGGAGTTCATCGCCTCCGCGCAGATCACCCGGTTCCAGGCGTGGGCGGCCGAGCACCACGGAGCACCCGCCGAAGGCGGCTACGCCGGACTGCACCGCTGGTCCGTCGACGAGCTGGAGACGTTCTGGAAGGCCGTCGCCGAGTGGTTCGACATCCGCTTCTCGACGCCCTACGCGCGCGTGCTGGGCGACCGCTCCATGCCCGGCGCCGAATGGTTCCCAGGCGCCACCCTCAACTACGCCGAACACGCACTGCGAGCCGCCGACACACGCCCGGACGAGCCGGCGATCCTCGCCGTGGACGAGACCCACGAACCACGCCCGGTGACCTGGGCCGAGCTGCGCCGCCAGGTCGGCTCCCTGGCGGCCGAGCTGCGCGCCATCGGCGTACGACCTGGCGACCGCGTCAGTGGCTACCTGCCCAACATCCCGCAGGCCGCCGTCGCCCTCCTCGCCACCGCGGCCGTCGGCGCCGTCTGGACCTCCTGCGCCCCCGACTTCGGCGCCCGCAGCGTCCTCGACCGCTTCCAGCAGGTCGAGCCCGTCGTGCTCTTCACCGTCGACGGCTACCGCTACGGCGGCAAGGAACACGACCGCCGCGACACGGTCGCCGAACTGCGCCGCGAGCTGCCCACCCTGCGCGCCGTCGTCCACATCCCGCTACTCGGCACCGAGGCCCCCGAAGGCGCCCTCGAATGGGCGGCGCTCACGAGCGCGGACGTGGCCCCCGCGTACGAACAGGTCCCGTTCGACCACCCGCTCTGGGTGCTCTACTCGTCCGGCACCACAGGGCTGCCCAAGGCCATCGTCCAGTCCCAGGGCGGCATCCTCCTGGAGCACTACAAGCAGCTAGGCCTGCACTGCGACCTGGGGCCGGACGACCGTTTCTTCTGGTACACATCCACGGGCTGGATGATGTGGAACTTCCTCGTCTCCGGCCTGCTCACCGGCACCACGATCGTCCTGTACGACGGCAGCCCCGGCCACCCCGACACGGCCGCCCAGTGGCGCGTCGCCGAACGCACCGGAGCCACGCTCTTCGGCACCTCGGCCGCGTACGTCATGGCCTGCCGCAAGGCCGGCGTCCACCCCTCACGCGACTTCGACCTCTCCAAGGTGCAGTGCGTCGCCACGACCGGCTCCCCGCTGCCGCCCGACGGCTTCCGCTGGCTTCACGACGAGGTGCGCGACGACCTGTGGATCGCCTCCGTGAGTGGCGGCACGGACGTCTGCTCCTGCTTCGCAGGAGCCGTCCCCACGCTGCCGGTGTACATCGGCGAACTCCAGGCGCCCTGCCTGGGCACCGACCTGCAGGCATGGGACCCGAACGGCAAGCCGCTCACCGATGAAGTCGGCGAGCTCGTGGTCACCAACCCCATGCCGTCCATGCCGATCTACTTCTGGAACGACCCCGACGGCAGCCGCTACCACGACAGCTACTTCGACACCTACCCGGGTGTCTGGCGCCACGGCGACTGGACGACCGTCACCTCCCGCGGCTCGGTGATCATCCACGGACGCTCCGACTCGACGCTCAACCGCCAGGGCGTGCGCATGGGCTCCGCCGACATCTACGAAGCCGTCGAACGCCTCCCCGAGATCCGCGAGTCCCTCGTCATCGGCATCGAACAGCCCGACGGCGGCTACTGGATGCCCCTCTTCGTACACCTGGCGCCCGGCACCACCCTCGACGACGACCTGAGGGCGCGCATCAAGCAGACCATCCGCGAGGAGCTCTCCCCGCGCCACGTTCCTGACGAGATCATCGAGGTCCCCGGCGTCCCGCACACCCTCACGGGCAAGCGCATCGAGGTCCCTGTCAAGCGCCTCCTCCAGGGCACGCCCCTGGACAAGGCGGTCAACCCGGGCTCCGTGGACAGCCTCGACCTGCTCCGGTTCTACGAGGACCTGGCACGCAAACGCGGCTGACCGCTCCCGGGAGGCGGCCTCGAACCGGCATTGTCAGTGCCGCCCGTTACGGTGAGTGAGCATTGGATCACCGCACACAGGGGGAATCATGGGGCTCACCCGGCACGGCACCACGCCGCACGTTCTGCACCGCGAAGTCGCCGGCACCATCGGCCTGCTGGCCGACGAGCACGACTTCAGTGCGATGCGGCGGTACCGCACCTTCACCTTCGACGACCACGAGACGTACCTCCAGCAGGTCGAGACCCTGCTGAGTACGCTGGCAGACCAGGGCCGGCACACCTCCGTCGCCCTCTTCGACCCCGAGGAGTACGAGGGCTTCTGCGCCGAGACCGGCCTGGAACCCGACACACCCGCAAGCCGCACACGCTTCACCGCGGAACTCGCTGCCACCGGCGCGACCGTCCCGTACGAGGGCCAGCCTCTCGCCGACCTGGTGCCGGACCTCGTCGACGAGGCCCTTCGACACACCACCTGGGAGTACGCGACTACCCTGCTGGCCGGCATCGGCGCCTGCGCCTCCTGCGGCGAGGACATCGGGCGGGCCGCCTTCGTCCGCGCCTCGGAGCTGCTCGTCCGGGTCCTCGACACGGCAGCGCCCGGGCATCGGCACCTCGTGTGCAGCGTCGCCACCGACACGGAACCGCTCCTCGCCGTACTGAGCAGCGAAGGGGACACCGACGGCACCACGCGGCTGGACGAGACCGAGGCCCTGGAATTCACCACAGTCCTCGCCGCAGGCATCGCCACGGACAGTCCCGGCGGACTGGTCATGCGTACGAGCGGTAGCGGCTCCAGCGACAAGGTCTACGGCTGGCGCCTGCAAGGAGGCGGCTTGCAGCCCCTCACCGCGGCCGAAGTCTTCGACGCCTACTGCACCGACATCGAATCCGGAGACCTCATCGGCCCGGAATCAGGCGTCGACTACTGCACTCCGCCGGATCTCGGCGAGGACGACCCCGGAATGGTCCACCAGCACTGAACGGCGAGGGCGCCCCACCCACTGCACCGCAGGTGGAGCGCCCTTGCAACGGCCCTCCGAAGGCTCGGACGTATTCCTAGTCCGACGCCCCGGAACGACTATTCCGGCATTCCGGGCTATTCGCCGGACAGCACCCCCTGAGCCGCCGTCCGCGCCTCTTCCGCGCTGTCTGCAGCACGGGCGGCTGCCGCGGCACGCTCGCACTGCGCCAGCGTGTACTTGGCCAGAGTCGCGCGCACATAGGGAATGGACGCCGCACCCATCGAAAGCGAGGTGACCCCCAGACCGGTCAGCACACAGGCGAGCAGCGGGTCCGATGCCGCCTCACCACAGACACCACAGCTCTTGCCCTCGGCCTTCGCCGCCTCCGCGGCCAGCGCGACCAGGTCGAGCAGCGCGGGCTGCCACGGATCCTGCAGGCGCGACACCGCACCCACCTGACGGTCCGCGGCGAAGGTGTACTGCGCGAGGTCATTGGTGCCCAGCGACAGGAACTCGACCTCCTGGAGAATCGACCGCGCGCGCAGCGCAGCCGACGGAATCTCCACCATCGCGCCGAACTTCGCCTGCAGTCCCGCCTCCCGGCACGCGTCCGCGAACGCCTTCGCATCGATGCGGTCCGCGACCATCGGCGCCATGACCTCGAGATACACCGGTAGCCCCTCCGCGGCCTTGGCCAGCGCGGTGAGCTGGGTACGCAGCACCTCGGGGTGGTCGAGCAGCGTACGCAGACCCCGTACGCCCAGCGCCGGGTTCGGCTCGTCGGCCGGCGTCAGGAAGTCCAGCGGCTTGTCGGCACCGGCATCCAGCACACGCACCACGACACGGCCCTCGGGAAACGCCTCGAGCACCTGGCGGTACGCCTCGACCTGCTTCTCCTCCGACGGCGCCTGCTTGCTGTCGTCGAGGAAGAGGAACTCGGTACGGAACAGACCCACACCCTCCGCACCGGCCTCCACGGCGGCCGGCACATCCGCAGGACCGCCGACGTTGGCCAGCAGCGGCACCTTGTGCCCGTCGGAGGTCGCGCCCGGCCCGCTCGACGCGGCGAGCGCCGCCTTGCGCTCCGCGGCCGCGGCCTCCAGCGCCGCCCGCTTCTCCGCGCTCGGCTCGACGAATATCTCCCCGGTGCTGCCGTCCACGGCGATCACAGTGCCCTCGGCCAGCTCACCCGCGCCCGGAAGAGCAACGACAGCCGGAACGCCGAGCGCCCGCGCAAGAATCGCACTGTGACTGGTCGGCCCACCCTCCTCGGTCACGAAACCGAGCACCAGCGTCGGGTCGAGCAGGGCCGTGTCTGCCGGGGCGAGATCCCGGGCTATCAGCACGTACGGCTCGTCACTGTCCGGCACACCCGGCATCGGAACGCCGAGCAGCCGCGCGACGATACGATTCCGCACGTCGTCGAGGTCCGCCACACGCCCGGCCAGATACTCCCCGGCCCCCGCAAGCAACGCCCGATAAGCGGCAAACGCGTCATAGACCGCGCGCTCGGCCGTGCTCCCGACCGCGATACGCCGCTCCACGTCCGCCATGAGCTCCGGGTCCTGGGCCATCATGGCCTGCGCCTCGAGGACCGCCTGAGCCTCGCCACCGGCCAGATTGCCGCGAGCGATGAGGTCGGCCGCCACAGCCTCCACGGCCTGACGGGCGCGCCCCTGCTCACGCTCCGCCTCCTCCGCGGGAATCTGCTTGGCAGGCGGCTCGAGCACCGCCGTCCCCATGTGCCGGACCTCGCCGACAGCCACACCGTGGCTGACGCCGACGCCGCGCAGCGTTGTCTCCATGTCACCGTCTCCGATAGAGCGGCGGACCTTGCCCGCCGCGGTGGTTGTTGTGTCTGGCGCCTACGTGGGCGCAGAGGTGGCTCCAAGCGGGAGCGGACGTCACTTCCAGCTGAAGAGGGGCTGGCCGGCCTTTACGTCGCCGTCCTCTACTACGTCGGAGAGGGACTCTGTGGTGGCTTCGAGGGCCACGACGGGGGACACCGGGGACTTACCAGCAGCCTCGACCGCAGCCGGGTCCCATCGGACCATGGCCTGACCGCGCTGCACAGTGTCGCCCTTGCTGACCAGCAGCTCGAAGCCCTCGCCACCGAGCTGAACAGTGTCGATACCGAGGTGGGTCAGCACACCGCGACCCTCCTCGTCGACCACGACGAACGCATGCGGGTGCAGCGACACCACAATGCCGTTCACAGGCGCGACGGCCTCGGAGGGCTCGCGCACCGGATCGATGGCGGTGCCCGGGCCCACCATCGCGCCCGAGAACACCGGATCCGGTACAGCAGAGAGTCCTATGACGCGTCCGGCGAGAGGGGACGTCACGCTGGTCATGGGCAAGCCTCCCAGGGGTGGAGAGTCGACCGCGCCACCACCAGGCTGTCCCGGGGGGCACACTGTTCAGCAGGGTAGGTCATAAGAAGTGCCGGTTCCGCACGAGAGGCCTTGGTTGCCGGGTCCGAGCGGCGCCCCAATCGGTTTGCATGTGCTCCGCGCACGGAGGTACAGTCGTAGACCCGCCGGGGTGAGCGGACGTGCCAACGTCGCAGCCCGGGGACATCTACAGCGTCAGATCCAGATAATTGGATCCGATTCTGCATGTCCGCAGGTGACTGTGGTCTGAGAGTCGAAAAAGACCTGCTAGAGTTTCACACCGCCGGAAAGGGAAACGCGAAAGCGAAAACCTGGAAAGCACCGAGGAAATCGGATCGGAAAGATCTGATAGAGTCGGAAACG
>NZ_LOHS01000118.1 GCF_001642995.1 Streptomyces jeddahensis | reverse complement strand
CCAGGTCGACGTCGGCCTCACCACCGAGCGCCACCCGTCCGGACACCTCGCCGGTGGCAGGGTCGGTCAAATCGATGACCGTGCCGTCGAGGGGCTCGCGCCAGGCGCCGTCGATGTACAGCTCGGTGTACTCACGCATGGTGTCTCCGTTGGATGCGCAGTTCTTCGCCACACGGACGACCATGTGGCGGAGGCGGCCTTTCGTGTGCGAAGGCGCCTTGCGGAATCCATCGTCGTGACGGAGAGAGCTGGCATACAGGGAGATCTTTTCCTGGGAAGCTGTCCCTAGGAAAGCCGGTACCAGGCACGCGCAGACCGCTTCTGAGCAGCCAGTTGGTCAGCCGAGATCTCCGATTGTTTGTCGGGCATGGCTCCCTCCCTTTCCTGCATGCGAGGGCACTGCCGCAACCATGTCGCGGATCATCCTGGGGACATCCGTCACCTGACCGGATACGTGAAGCCCTCCCCTCTGTCACCGTCCGGTCGGTTCCGTCGGCTCCGGGTCCGCCCCGTTGCGCGCGGGGTTACTCAGCTCGGCCAAACCGTCGCACAGGCGGGCTGCTCTCGCGCGGCGCGACCGGAGAGGGAAGCCGTGTCATGGTGAATGGGAGTGGGTGTACTGGCCAGTGGTAGGCCTGAGCCGCCCTGTCGATCGGCGACGATCTCGGCAAGGATCGACAGGGCCGTCTCCTCTGGCGTGCCCGCGCCGAGGTCAAGGCCGATCGGTGAACGCAACCGGGCCAGCTGGTGATCGGTTACCCCTGCTGCGCGCAGGCGCTGTATGCGGTCCTCGTGGGTGCGCC
>NZ_LOHS01000117.1 GCF_001642995.1 Streptomyces jeddahensis | reverse complement strand
CCGCCCCCGCATTCCCGGACCACGGACACGATCCGCGCGCGCCGGACGCGGAGCGAACGCGGTGGACCAGAACACCCAAGACCGTTCGGGGTGTTCGACCGAGCAAGAGTTCTGGCAACAGGACTCACTCCCGCTCAGTCTCTAGGAACGGTGAAGCCGAGACGCTCGTAGAAGACACGTGCGCCGCTGGCGCAAGCACCAGGGTGGTCGGCTCCGAAGGTGACCACCTCAATGCTGGCCGGGCCCCGCACCCACCTGCGCATCGAGTCCTCCATCAGTGCACGCCCGACGCCCTTCCCCCGTGCCTGCTCCGACACGACTAGCCAGTGGACGTGGTAGATCGGCGCCTTCGCTCCGAACAACAGCCCGCCGAGGAGAGCTGACTCCGCGGAAACAGCGACTAGTGCCGTGGACCGACGAATGTGTTTGTGCACCGCGTCGTGGAAGCCGACATCCTCCACCATCGGACCGAACCACTGCTCGACCTGGGCCGCCAGCCCAAGGAAGCCAGGGAAGTCTTCCTGTCTCGCAAGTCTGACGATCATCGGAGCAGTCTGACAGGAACGAGGCGAATGTTGCCTGCTACGGCACTAACGCGGGCCGAGACCACTCGCGCCGACGTGCCCTGGACGGTCCGTGCCGTCGCCGCGTACAACGCTGGAGTCGCCGCTCCGGTGGGTCAGGGAGCTATTACGGCGTAATAGCTCCCTGCCGCACCCAACCGCCGCCGGCCTCCGCCCCTCCAGCTGTTCGGCAACGGCGTTCCCGCTTCGACCTCCCAAACCCGGCCGGACAAGAGATCCCACTTGGCGACCACGAAGCGGACAGGCCTCTGGACTTACTACCTGTTACGGGCGGCCAAGATCGAAAGAATTTGCGTATGGAATGCTGGAGTCCGCACCATCTCGGCCGCGGACCATGCCAAGGGTCATCTGCCCGTGCAGGAGACACGGCAGTGTGTGCGCCATAAAAACTGCTGCTACAGGTCGCGCACCTGGTCGGAACTGCCCTCATCAGCCGACTCGTCGGCGAGCAGCTTCCCGGCGTAATCCAGTTAACAGATTCGCAGGTGCGATCAATTGCGACCGCCCCTTTAAAGATCTCTAGTCCAAGAGCTCGCCCCAGGCGAACGACCTGGCCTCCGACCTTCAGACCAGGACGAGGTCGCCGCCCCATCACCGTGGGCCGGAGAGCCATGGACGAGCTCCGTGCACTTCGGCACGCAGGCTGGGGGCAGTCCGCTGGGATCACCCTCGCGGGGGATGTTGTCGACGGATTCGCCGCCACGGCGCCGATGATGCCTAGATGATGGACCTCCGGGGACGGCTGTCTGCCACCGTCGCGGCGTCAACTTCAAGAGGAAACGCCGGAGTCGCTGTGCATAAACAAGGGCTCCCCGTGCGGTAGGCTCCCAACGCCTGTGAAAACGTGGGGTTTACGTCGATCAGTCGTGCGTAGCGCGAACAACGAGAAGAGGAAATGCATGGACCAGCATCCGCTGGAGGCGGTGATCCGCGCGAGCATCGCTGCCGTTCTCAACGTGACCGGCGAGTCCCTCACCGACATCGGCACGGCGCTCGGCCGGTCGAAGGTGCTGATCTCCCGTCGCCAACGCGGCGACTTGGCATGGAAGCTGGCCGACCTCGGTCGGCTTGCCGACCACTGGGGTATTCCGCCACACGCTCTGCTCGCCGGCCCGACAGAGGCGGTCAATGCCGCGCTGCGCTCCGTCCGCATCGCCTGCCTGCGCTCCGCCAAGGGGCTGCCCGCACAGGCAGCCCTGCCCGGACGTGCGACAGCGACCGCCGCCTGACAAGCAAGAGGCCCGGGACTAGATGTCCCGGGCCACCGCCCAGAAAGGGCTCGCGCTCTCCTCGCCAAAGGTTGCCGCGAGTCCTTCCACAAAAGCTGTGATGTGTGCTGGCGCACCGCATCACCCCTGGCTCCGGCCAGGGGGCCGGTGCCGCTAACCCGGGCGAACTCTGTGCCAAGCAAAGCCTGACCAGATGCCAAGCCTGACCAGAAGCCTGACCAGACGCCCGTGAGTTGCCTCTACTGTACGGGGCAGCGCGGACTTGCGGGAGATCGCCCCGCAGATCAACGGGTACCTGGGCTCACATCACAACGGAAAGGTAAGACCCGTTGTACCGCCTGACCAGCACCGGAACCGCCTGGACCCGGCAAATCCCGCCGCCGCGTGTTTCTTCGAACGCGTCCCGGTCCCTCGCCCGGACGGAGGGAATCGCGTACCCCGCACGCCCGCTGCATGGCCGGTCTCTCGCATACCGCCTTCCGGCCGCCGCCGTCAATGGCGCCGGCAACTCCGCCCAGGGCGACGCACCGCGTGAGGTGACCCGGTGAGCCAGCGCACTGCCCCTGCCCCGGGGACCGATGACGCCCACGAACTGCTCGAGTTCACCGGCGACATCACCGACTACTGGTCGTACACCCAGGTCCGCGACTGGGTTCTGCTGCAGCCGGATCTGACGCGTACCGCTCTGCACCTGTACCTGCTGCTCCGGTCGATGGTCTCGGAGAGCGTTCGGCGTAACGGTGGAGCCCTGCGGCGTATGTCGATCGACCAGTTGTGCTGGCTCCTCCCCGGCGTCAACGGCAAGCCGGCCAGCCTGACCATGGTCAAGGACGCCCTGCGTCTGCTGGCGGCCCACAATCTCGTGGTCAATCCCGACGGCGGTCGTCTGGTGACCTCCGGCGGCAAGAACGCCATCCAGAACACCTTCCGCACGTACAAGGTCAACGACCTGCCCCCGGACGCGTACGAGGGCTGGCGCAACGTCTGGGACAAGCTCGACGCCTACACCCCGGACTGGCGCGACAACCCGCCTCAGCCGCCCCTGCACACCCGCACTGACGCCGGCGTCCGGCAGTCGCCCAGCGGTGCTCAACGGATTTCCGACGCCGGGGTCCGGCAGCCGTCCAGCGACGCTCGACGGATTTCCGACCATCGAAACGACCAGGCACGGAGCGAGGTAGCTGCAGCTCGCTTCGATGGTCGGAAATCCGACCGGACTGGACGGAAATCCGACCGGACTCGTCGGAAATCCGTCGCGGCCAAGCCTGTGACCAGCGGAAACGCCGTTCCCAAAGAAGTCTTTCAAAGAAGTCTTTCTCTCTCCCCGCCAGAGCCCGTCGCTCCACAGGACACCTCCGTCCCGGACGAGGTCCCCACAGAGGAGAGAGAGACGGACGCTGCGCCTCCCTTGAGCGAGGACGCGGTGGCCGTCGCCGAGACGTTCGCGGAGCAGTGGAAGGCCGAGCGCGGTACCCGTCCTGGCCGTCGCCAGGTCCAGGCGGTGGCCGCCGACGCGGCCGAGGCGATCGAGGACGGTGATGCCGTCGACTGGCTGCTGCACGGCGTGGTGCCGTTCATGGTGCGCAACAACTACCTGGACTTCGGCCGGGCCAAGACCCATCCGCAGTGCCCGCCGCCGAAGGGCGCCAAGGTGCCGGTGCCGGGCCAGCGTCCAGGGGTGCCGAACTGGTGCGGGGAGTGCAACGACGGCATTCCCCCCGAGATCCTCGGAGAGCGGTTCCGCAAGACGTCCGGGGGACGGCTGATCAAGTGCCCGGAGTGCCACCCCGGTGCGGTGAAGCAACGCGCTGCCGTCTGACCTGTGCCGCGTCGGAGTACGGTGCGGCGGCCGCTCCGCGAAGAACGGCTGCCGTGGCGACTTCGGTCCATGGATCCATGGGATGCACGGGATCCGTGGAGGAAGACTGATGACCTAGGAAGGTAAGGATCCGCATGTCCAGCGCGTCACAGCAGTCCGCGGACGCCGATGGCGGCCTGTTCGGCGGCGAGCACGGCGAGCCCGAGCTGGTGCCCGCTCAGCGTCAGGCAGCGGCCGGCTTCGAGCGCGTTCCCCCGCAGGACCTCAGTGCCGAACAGTCGGTCCTGGGCGGGATGTTGCTGTCCAAAGCCGCCATCGCCGACGTCATCGAGGTCATCAAGGGCCACGAGTACTACCGCCCGGTGCACCAGACGATCCACCTCGCGATCGTCGACATGTATGGCCGGGGCGAGCCTGCCGACCCGATCACGGTGACCGCCGAGCTGACCCGGCGCGGGGAGCTCGCCAAGGTCGGTGGCGCCGCGTACCTGCACACCCTGGTGCAGGCCGTACCGACGGCGGCGCACGCCGAGCATTACGCCGGGATCGTCCGTGACTGCTGGATGCTCCGTAAGGCCATCGAGGCCGGTACCCGTGTGACGGCCATGGGCTACGCCCAGGACGCCGCCCCTGCCGAGGTCGTCGACGCCGCGGCGTCCGAACTCCTCGAGCTGCAGGCCACCTTCGACGTCGGCAAGGACCCGGCCGGCTGGGACACCCCCCTGTCGGAGCTGCTGGAGGAGTGGGAGGAGGCCCAGGCCGAAGGCGAGAACCCCGGCCTGCCCATGCCATACGCCAACCTGCAGAGGATGCTCGGCACCGTGCCCGGCCACCTCGTCGTCATCGCCGGACGCCCCGGCATGGGCAAGTCGGTCGTGCTCCTGGACCTCATGCGGCACCTGGCCGTCATCCACGGCAAGCCCGCCGCGTTCGTCTCCCTCGAGATGGCCCGCCGTCAGATCATGAACCGGCTGATCGCCGCCGAGGCCGAGATCCCCCAGCACGCCGTACGCACCCGCTCCATGGACGCCGACCAGTGGAAGCGGTACGACCGGGTCAAGCAGATCCTCATGCAGGCCCCGCTCCGGCTGATCGTCCCGCCCGGCGGCATCACCGTCGCGCAGATCCGCTCCAACCTCCGCCGCTGGGCTATCGAGGACCAGCTCCCCGCCGCTCTCGCCGTCGACTACCTGCAGATCGTCCGGCCCGAGGCCGCCAAGGGCGCCAACCGCACCAACGAGGTCGACGCCATCGCCCGCGGCCTGAAGGAACTCGCGCTGGAGTTTGACATCCCGATCTTCGCCGCCGCGCAGCTCTCGCGCCTCACCACGGCCACGTCCGACCGTGTCCCGCAGCTGTCCCACCTGCGCGAGTCCGGCGAGATCGAACAGGCCGCCGACGCCGTCGTACTGCTGCACCGGGAGGACTACTACGAGCCCGAGCACGAACGCGCAGGCGAGATCGACCTCATCGTCGCCAAGAACCGCGAGGGCTCGACGGGCATCGTCTCGTGCGCCTTCCAGGGGCGGTTCAGCCGGGTCAGGGATATGGGCGTCGGTACCTGACCGGTTGTGGGGTCCAGATTTCGTGGCACAGTCTCAGCCGCGATGGCACAACGGTGGCACTTATGCCGCCGTTGTGAGACTCCGAGTGTCCTGTCGCATTGAAACTATCGGATTCCCATTCGTTCTCGTTCGTGCTGTCGGATTCCCATTGCGTCAGGTGCTGAGCGGCGGCGTTGCTTCGGTTCGCGGGGTTTGATCTAACTTCGCTGGTCTCCTCCTCACTACACCTGTCACCGGTCGCTTTCGGCCTGTATGTGTGTGCTGGAGGTGGAGATGGACCGGGATCTGGTCGAGGTCGAGTGGGCCGACGGCGACGGCGACGGCGGTGGACTGTGGACGTCCTGCTCAAGGCAGTAACTCGGGTCGCGTTCGAGTCGGTGCTGCCGGTGCGGTGTTTCGCTTCCTGCCGAGGGCCGAGTAGGCGACCCTGGTCGCCAGAGTCCTCGCCGGCGAGGACCAGGTCATGACCCAATCCGCGGTTGTCCAGCACATCGACAGGCGGGCCGCGAGCCTCGAGCCACGGCCCCGCCTTCGGGCCGTGGGCCGAGTCGATGAGCCGGGCGACGGCTCGCCATCCGTTCCAGGGTGCTCGCACCGGTCAGACGGGGCGGATCCCGCGCTCCTCGAAGACCTCGCGCAGGACACCGACGGCATTGAGCGCGCGGGGGAACCCCGTGTACGGCACAGCCTGGATGACCGTCTCGATCACCTGCCGCGGTGAGAGTCCCACCCTGAGCGCGGCGTTGAAGTGCACCTTTTGCTGGGGTGCCGTGTCGCCGAAGGCGATCAGTCCGCCCAGGGTGACAAGCTGCCGTTGCCGCAGGTCGAGCCCCGGTCGCGTGTAGATGTCTCCGAAGGGGAACTCGACGATGTATCGGCCGAGATCCGGCGCCACGTCGTTCAGGGACTCGATCACCTCGATGCCGTGCTCGCCGTCGACCTCCCGCAGTTTGTCCTCGCCCCGTGCATAACGGTTCCCGCCGGGCTCCGCCTCGATCGGCTCGATGCGTACCCCTCGCTCGTCGAACACGGTACGCGCGGCGGCCAGCGCGTTGAGCGTCCGCGGGAACCCCGCGAAGGGGACCAGGTGGATCAGCGCCTCCACCACCTGCGCCGCGTCCAGTCCGACATGCAGCGCCGCGCCGATGTGGAACCGCAACTGCGGGGCGGCGTCCCCGGCGGCGGTCAGTGCGCCGATCGTCACCAACTGCCGCTGCCTTACGTCGAGTCCGGGCCGCGCGTGCACATCCCCGTACGCGAACTCGACCACGAAGCGCCCCAGATCCGGCGCGATGTCCTCCAGCGCCTCCACCGTGGCGAGGGCATCCTCCCCGGCGATCTCCTCCATACGGGCAGCGCCCCGCGCATACCGCTTGGACGGCCCACGATCCGCATCGTCGGCCATCGCCACGCCTGGCCTCGTCAGAGTGGCCGCCATCGCGCCGGCCCCTCCAACAGCTCCGTACCGCAGGAGGGCCCGCCTGTCCCTGCCCACCTCGTCCCCCCGCCGTGCGTCACGCCTCTCGTCCGCTTTCCCCATCCCGTTCCTCCACCAGTCGCTCGTAGTGCGCGATCTTGTTGTCGATGGCGTCGAGGCTGCGCATGACGGCCTCATACTTCCTCCTGACCTGTGCCTGGTGCCTCCGTAAGAGCTCCAGCCGCTCCCGCACGGTGGCGTCTCCGCCCCGGCGTAGCTCCGCGAACGCCAACATCCCCTGGATGGGCATCCCGGTCGTCCGCAGCCGCAGCAGAAACGCCATCCAGGCCAGATCCGCTGCCTGATAACGGCGCCGTCCGTCCGGCCCGCGCTCCACGCCGTCGATCAGCCCGATGCGTTCGTAGTAGCGGAGAGTGGAAGGGCTGAGCCCGGTCAGCTCGGACGTCTCGGCAATGGTCAGAGTTCCGTCGATCTGTTCGATCCGCTCGGTCGCCACACGACGACCGTACGAGTTGAAGCGCGCTTCAACGCAAGGGAACCGTCGCAGCCAGGGGCGCGAGGCGCCTGGCCGGGGGTCCTGGGCGCCGGGTTCGCTGGCAGCCCGTACGTCGGCGAGGTCTGCAGGCTGGCTGCCGATCTCGCCGGCAGCACGGCGTCGGCAAACGCTCGTGCCGTAATGGCGACCCGGCTCGACCGGACCGCCCTCGAGACGGCAGACTCGGGGCAGACGGAAGGGAACACCCGATGAGCGCACAGCCGATCCACCCGCATGAGCCGGACCGCGTGCCGCGCAACGCTGAGGGCATCGCGGCCGCGCTGACCGGCGCCCGGCGCATGGAGTTCTACCGCGAGCTGCTCGCGGCCGCGCCCGAGGATGCTGGGGCGGTGCTGCGCCGCTGGTGGTGCGAGGCGATGCTCGATACCGACCCCAGCGGCGACCGGCTCACGGAGGCTGCGCTCGCCGGCACGTTGTCGACGACATCGGTCGCCGAGGTTGTGGCCCACCGTCAGGAGGCGGGACTGCCCGTTGAGTGAGCCGGAGAGCGAGGAGCCCGAAGGGTGGCCTTGTCTGCTGTCCGACGAGGTTGCCGAGCTGCTTGCGGACAAGGCGCTGCCCGCCGACGTCTTCGGTGCGATAGTGGCCATCACGGTCGCGATCAATGAGACTCGAGGCATGGTGCCGGGCAGCACGGCTTCTGCGAAGTGGCCGCAGCAGCGGCGCATCCCCCTCGGCGCGGACGGTTCGCTGGGCGTCGCGGAGTACGTCATCGTCGCCGAGGCCGCGCCGCCGCACATCGTCCTGACCCGCATCCAGCTGTACTGACAGGTGCTCTCGCGGAACTGGTCGGCGCGACTTCGGGTACGTGCAGCGGCTGCGCTCGCGGCTCCAGTCCGGCATAGCGCTGCTGCAGCAGCTCGCCGTGCACAGCTGCTGGCGGGGCCGCTTCAGGTCGACTCTTGATCGGCACGGCCTCGTAGCACCGCTTAGCTCTGATCTTTAGATAACAGCCAAACCCTCCTCTAAGCGCGTGTGCGCGCGGCGTCTCCCCGGAACTTCCCCGGCACCTTTGCGCGCAGCGACTAGAGTGGTGAGGTAAGGCTGTTATCTAAAGATCAGAGGGTGGCGTTATGACCACGGTCCCCGGTCACGAAGAACTGCAGCACTGGCTCGACCGCGGCTACGGACGACCTCTCCGCGACGGCACAGCCCGCGCCATGCAGGGAACCACACCCTCCCACTACGGCCAGGACATCGCCGACTGGCTCACCTGGCTCCACCAGCAGCAGATCCAGCCCTGGCGCGCCGACCACACCCACGCCCTCGCCTGGCTCAACCACCGCGGCGGAGCCCCCCGCTCCCGCAGCCGCCGCTTCAACGCCTGCCACACCTTCTACATCTGGGCCGTCGAGACCGGCCTCTGCCGACACAACCCCTTCGACGAACGCCTCCGCCCCAACGTACGCGACGAACCCGGCCTCCCCACCATCGACGCCACCCACATGACCGCCCTCATGCAAGCCGCCGACGGACTCTACGGCCCCGTCACCCCCCGCAACCGCTGCCTCGTCTACGCCATGCTCGCCGGCCTCCGCCCCCGCGCCATCATCGAACTCGACACCACCGACCTACGCCCCGCCGACACCCCCACCACAGCCCGCGTCTGGCAAAAAGGCGGCGGCACCCGCTGGCAGACCCTCTCCCCGCTCTTCGCCCTCGCCATCAACGCCTACCTCCCCCACCGCAAAGGCCCCACCCCCGGCCCCCTGCTCACCACAAAATCCGGCGGACGCCTCGACTCCCACGTCACCCCCCGCACCGTCCTGAGGCAGACCGCCGCCCGCCATCCCCTCCTCGCCGACACAGCCGCCACCCTCACGCCCGACGCCGTCGCCTACAGCGCCCGCCACCACGGCACCTCCCCCATCGGCGCCACCACCGACCTCCAGGGACCCTGAGGCACTCCCGCAGGACGACCATCGCGAGACACCTCAGACACCTCCCAGGCGTATGGCAAGTGCTGTACGGTGCTGTGTATGGCAGAAAAGAAGATCACGATCCGGGTCAGCGAGGAGACGCTCGAGCGGCTCCAGCTGCGGGCCGAGGTCGAGGACACCACGGTCACCGCGATCCTCACCGAAGCCGCAGAGCGCGACCCGCGCCTCGAGCTCGCCGCGGCCCACTTCCGCGCCCTGATGACCTCCGGCCTGGTCGAAGAATTCGCCAAGGCCTTCCCCGACGAGGAACCCGACACCGCCCACACCGGCGCGAAGGCGGCCTGACCGGGTGGAGCTGTACATCGACGTGGCATGGCTGCTCGAGCAGCAAGCACAACTCCTCCCCAAGGCCCTGGAAGTGAGCGATTACTCGGGGCTTGTGGCCGCCACCGCCCGCCACAAGGTCAACACCCCCAAGCTCGGATACGTCCCAGACGCGTCCTGGCGCGCGGCCGCCCTCTTCCACGAAATCGTCAGCGTCCGCCCGCTGCCGGCGCGCAACCCCGCCTTCGCCGCGATGGTCGCCATCTCCTACATGCACGCTTCCGGCGAAGGACTCGCCCCGCCGTACGGCGGCTTCATCGACCTCGCCAAGGACGTCCGCGCCGGCCGCACCGACGTCTACGCCTGCGCCGAACTCATCCGGTCCTGGCGCGTCTGAAGTCGACGTCCCGGCACAGAGTGCGGACCGAGACACCGAGCCGGTCGGCCAGTTCAGTGCCTGGCCAGTAGCCATGGGTCTGCAGGAGGGACAGCAGTCGCAGCATCCGGGTGCTGGTGCTCGCCATGTCTCCCATCCCACTCCCGGAATTCAGGAACGAAACTGTCCGCTATGGCTCCTACCGTCGTTCGTGACCGGGAACACGGGACCAACCGAAGGCGGAGATTCATGACCGAGACCCTGAGCCTGAGCGAGTCGGCGACCCTCACCAGCGAGCGCGCCGACCTGCTGCGGACGCTGAGCCGGCACCGGCACTTCCTGCGCTTCACCACCCGCGACCTCACCGACGAGCAGGCCGGGCTGCGAACCACCGTCAGCGCACTGTGCCTGGGCGGCCTGGTCAAGCACGTCGCCGCGACGGAAGGGATCTGGGTGGACTTCATCCTGCACGGCCCGTCGGCCATGCCCGACTTCACCGCCATGACCGAGGCCGACTTCGCCGAGCGGGCTGACGAGTTCCGGATGCTGCCCGGCGAGACGCTGGCCGGCGTGCTGGCTGAGTACGCGGCGGTGGCCCACCGGACCGACGAGCTGATCGCCGCCCTGCCCGACCTGGACGCGACCCAGCCGCTGCCGAAGGCGCCGTGGTTCGAGTCCGACCTACGCTGGTCGGCCCGTCAGGTGCTGCTGCACGTCATCGCCGAGACCGCGCAGCACGCCGGGCACGCCGACATCATTCGCGAGTCCCTGGACGGCGCCAAGACCATGGGCTGAACGGGAAGTTGGAGGGGGCCACGATGAACCCCGCTGCGCCGATCTCGCTGGTCACGGAAGCGAAGAGACTCATGGGCTCCTCGGGCCGGACGGGTGTAGCCGGTTGGGGCCGCCGGAACGTGGGGGTGACGTCCCGGCGGCCCCGGTGCGCGAGGTCGCCTTTCGGCGGGCCGGACCGGCTCAGACCGCGCTCAGGACTGCCGCCGAGTTGAAGCCGCCCCGGCCGCGGGCCAGGACGAGGGCGTGGCGGACGGTGGTCTCGCGGGGTGTGCTGACGAGGTCGACGGGGCAGTCGGCGGCGGGCTCGGTGGTGCCGGTGGTCGGCGGGATCACCTGGTCGCGCAGGGACAGCAGGGCCGCGGCCACGTCGAGGGAGGCGCCGCCGGCCAGCAGCCGCCCGGTCATCGACTTCGGCGCCGTGACCGGCACCCCCCGCGGGCCGAACAGGGTGGCCAGCACCTCCGCCTCGGCGCGGTCCGCGGCGCGTGCGCCGGCCGCGTCGGCGAACACCACGTCGATCTCGTCGGGGCGCACCCCGGCGTCGGCGAGGGCCAGCCTGGCGGCGTCGCCCAGGCGCGGGGTGCCGGGGCCGTCGAAGGTGGCCGCGTACCCGGTGAGCACGCCGTAGACGCGGGCGTCGCGCTCGCGGGCGGCCGGGGCGCTCTCCAGGACGAACAGCGCGCCGCCCTCGCCGATCACGTGGCCGCTGGCCGCGGCGTCGAACGGCAGGGAGGCGCGGGCGGGGTCGGCGACGTGGCTCAGCTCGTCGGCGGCGAGGTGGGCGGCCCAGCCCCACGGGCACAGTGCCGAGTCGACGCCGCCGGTGACCATCAGCCGGGCGCCCTTGCGGATCTGGCGCCGGGCGTGGGCGAGGGCGTCCAGGCCGCCGGCCTGCTCGGCGACGACGACGCCGCTGGAGCCGCGCAGCCCGTGCCGGATGGAGATCTGACCGGTGTTCACGGCGTAGAACCAGGCGAAGGACTGGTAGGCGCTGACATGCTGCCCGCCCTTGGACCACAGGGCCTGCAGCTCGCGCTGCCCGAACTCGAAGCCGCCCGCGGAGGAGGCGGTGACCACGCCGGCGCCGTACTCGGGCAGCGCGGCGGGGTCGGTGCCGGAGTCGTCGAGGGCCTCCTTGGCCGCGGCCAGGGACAGCCGGGTGACCCGGTCGGTCTGCGGCAGCAGCCGGCTGGGCAGGTGCTCCTCGTCGACGAAGCCGGGGACCTCGCCGGCGATGCGCACCGGGTAGCGCGAGGCGTCGAAGCGGGTCACCGGGCGGATGCCGCTCTCGCCGCGCAGCGTCGCCGCCCACCAGGCCTCGGTGCCCAGCCCGTTGGGGGCGGTGACGCCGATGCCGGTGACGACGGAGCCGGTCGTGGCCCGGGCGCCTGCCCGGACGGCGGGACGGTCGAGTGTGGCTGTGGTCATGCCGCCTCCTGAAGTCTCGGCCGGGTCAGGACGATGGCGCTCTGGAAGCCGCCGAAGCCGCTGCCGACGCTGAGCACGGTGTCCGTGCGCTGCTCGCGCGCGGTGAGCGGGGTGTAGTCGAGGTCGCAGGCCGGGTCGGCCTCGTGCAGGTTGGCCGTCGGCGGCACGGTGTTGTGCTCGATGGCCAGGGCGCAGGCGGCCACCTCCAGCGAGCCGATCGCGCCGAGCGAGTGGCCGATCATGGACTTGATGGAGCTGATCGGCACCCGGTAGGCGTGCTCGCCGAGGCTGCGCTTGAACGCGGCGGTCTCGTGCCGGTCGTTCTGCTTGGTGCCGGAGCCGTGGGCGTTGACGTAGTCGACGGCGGTGGCGTCCAGGCGGGCCTCGTCGAGCGCCGCGCGGATCGCCTCGGCCATCTCCACGCCGTCGGACTTCAGTCCCGTCATGTGATACGCGTTGCTGCGCCCGGCGAACCCGGCGATCTCCGCGTAGATGTGGGCGCCGCGCCGGCGGGCGTGCTCGAACTCCTCCAGGACCAGCACGGCCGAACCCTCGCCGAGGACGAAGCCGTTGCGGGAGCGGTCGAAGGGGCGCGAGGCGGTCTCCGGCTCGTCGTTGCGCGGGCTGGTCGCCTTGATGGCGTCGAAGCAGGCCACGGTGATCGGGGAGATCGGCGCCTCGGTCGCGCCGGTGACCATCACGTCGGCGCTGCCCTCGCGGATCAGGTCGACGGCGTGGCAGACGGAGTCGATGCCGGAGGTGCAGCCGGTGGAGACCAGCGAGACCGGGCCCTGGGCGCCGACGGCGCCGGCCACCTCGGCGGCCATGGAGCTGGGCACGAAATAGTCGAAAAGGTGGGCGACCGCGCGGGTGTGGTCGACCTCCCAGGCGCTGCCGTTCTCGCTGACCACGCCGTACTCGTTGTCGAGGCCGGTGGTGCAGCCGACGGCGCTGCCGAGGGTGACGCCCGTGCGTACCGGGTCCAGGGCGCTGGTCAGCCCGCTGTCCTCGACCGCCTCCCGGGCGCTGACGAGGGCGAACTGGGCGGCGCGGTCGAGGCGGGCGGCCTCGGCGGGCGAGAATCCCTGTGCGGCCGGGTCGAAGTCCGCCTCGGCGGCGATGCGCGACCGGAACGCGCTCGCGTCGAACAGGGTGATGCCGCGCGTCGCGGTGCGGCCCGCGGTCAGCGTGTCCCAGAACGCGCGGGTGCCCACGCCGCCCGGGGCCACGACCCCGATGCCGGTGATGACGACCCGCCTCATCGGTTGTCCCTCACAGTTGTCCTCCAGATATGAGCCCAGGTACGAGCCGAGTGCGCCGCACCACGCGGCAGGCGCGCCCGATCAGTCGGGGTGCGTGCGGGCTGCGGACGAAGAAGTGGTCGCCGGGGACGGTGCGCCTGACGAACCGGCCGGTGGTCCAGCGCGCCCAGCCGTCCAGTGCCGCCGCGCCGACGACGGGGTCGTCGTGGCCGCCGACGGCCAGGACGGGCACCGGGAGCGGGCCGTTGCCTGCGTTGGCGAGCGCGGCGGCGCGCAGGGCGACGGCGAGCCTGAGGTCGTCTCGCAGCACGGGCAGCACGGAGCGGTACCAGAGGCTGCCGGGGGCGGCGAGCGCGCCGCGGGGCGCCTCGCCGAGGTCGGTCACGAACCGCAGCAGCTGTTCGTCGGTGATGTCGTCGTCGTGGCGCAGCGGCGCGGTGTGCGGTGCGAGGCTCGCGCCGACGGCGAGGAGAGCGGGGGCGGGCAGCCCCCGGTCGATGAGCGCGCGGGCGAGGGTGTAGGCGACGATGCCGCCCAGGCTGTGCCCGTACAGCACGTACGGGCGGCCGTCGGCGACCTGGTCGGCCAGCGGGGTGAGGAGCGCGCCGAGCAGTTGGTCGCGCGAGGTCGCCCGGGGTTCGCGGCGCCGGGCGTCCCGTCCGGGCAGCAGCACAGGTTCGGTGGCCACCCCGGGGCCGGTGCCGGCACGCCAGTGCGCGAAACCGGACACGCCCGCGCCGGCGTGCGCGAAGCAGTAGAGCGTGACCGGCGAGCCGTCCCGCATGGTGTGTGGCACCTCCTCGGCCGCCCTGGGTGGGAGCGCATCGGCTGCCTCCGAGCCTCGCCGACGCGCCTGGAGAACGACTCGAATCGGCCACGTGCGCGAACACCGGGGAGGCAACGGGGCGCTCCGCGCCAGCCGCAGCGGCAGCGGTCCGGCGTGTACGGGCCTGTGCCGTGCGCCGATGTACCGAGCCCGCTCCGGGCGCGCCGCCGTCGGTTTCACACCGCGCACGTCGAGGTGAAGGCGGGTGTCGTTCTCGACGGGGAGTTGGCGAGCGCACGGGCGGTCAGGGCCGGTGCGCCGCCCACGTAGGCGGTGGGATCGAGCAGGTGCCCCAGCTCTTCCACGGTGTGGTGCGCGGTCACTTCCGGCAGGGTGCTCAGCACCTCCAGCAGAGGGAGCCGCTGCTGGTCCGCGATGAGGGAAGCCCGGGCCAGCAGGTCCTTCGCGCGCGCCCTGCCGATCCTGGGCGCGAGCAGGGCAGCCAGGCGTTCGCTCACCACCTGACTGCCGGTCAGGCCGAGGTTGTGCAGCATGCGATGGGGGTCGGGCGTGAGACCCTCGGCCAGCTCGGTGGCCGTCCGTGCGGCTCCGCCCGCCAGGCGCAGCGCCTCGCGCAGCAGCAGCCACTCGGCGTGCCACACTCCGGCCGAGCGTTCGTCCTCGGTCACCAGGCACTGGGTGAGGCCCGCGGTCAGCAGCGGCACCTGCAAGGCCGCGCTGCGGATCAGCGTGGACAGGACGGGGTTACGCTTGTGCGGCATGGCGGAGGAGCTGCCGCGCCCCGCGACGGCGGGCTCGGCGACCTCGGCGATCTCCGTACGGGCCAGCACCTGTACGTCGGCGGCGAGTTTGCCGAGGGCGCCGGTGGTGAAGGCGAGCGCCGTCGCGGTGTCCGCGACCGGGGTGCGCAGCGCGTGCCAGGGCAGGGCGGGGCGGGCCAGTCCGGTTTCGGCGGCGAACGCGTCCACGAGCCGTTCCTGGTACTCCTGCGGGGTCATCGCGTCGGCCTGCGGGCCGGCGAACTCCAGGTATCCGGCGAGCGTGCCCGCGGCCCCGCCGAGGGAGACCGGCAGGGCGCGGCGTGCGGCCCCGATCCGGGCGGCGGCGTCCAGGACCAGCTGGCGCCAGCCCGCCGCCTTGAGCCCGAACGTGGTGGGGACCGCGTGCAGGGCGAGGGTGCGGCCCGCCATGACGGTCTCGCGGTGCCGGCCCGCCAGCTCGGCCAGCGCGGCGGCCGTCCGGTTCAGGTCGGCGAGGATCAGCTCCAGCGCCCGCCGGCACATCAGCATCGTGCCGGTGTCCAGCACGTCCTGGCTGGTGGAGCCGCGGTGCACGTATTCGGCGGCCTGCGGGTCCTCGGCGGCCACCGCCTCGGTCAGGGCGCGTACGAGCCCCACGACCGGGTTGGCGGTCTCGCGGGCCTGCACCGCCAGCGCGCGGGGATCGAACCGTTCGGCGCGGGCGGCACGGGTGATGGCGCGGGCCGCGGGAGCCGGGACGGTGCCCAGCTTCGCCTGTGCCCGCGCGAGCGCCGCCTCGGCGTCCAGCATGGCCTGGAGCCACGCCGTTTCGCTGACGGTTTCCTCCACGGGCGTCCCGGCCCGTACGGGTGAGAACAGTCCGGCGTCCGGGCCGCCGTCGAAGGCCGTCGTCTGATGCGTCATGTCGTCATCTCCAGCAGGTCGGCCGGGCGGCCGGGAAGGGGGACGGTGGGGCGGGCAGGGGCGAGGCGGAGCACGGCGCGGGCGATGGCGTCGGAGTCGCCGAGGATCACGGAGTCGACCCCCGGCCGGATGCCGGCCGCCGTCACCCAGTGCACGGACTCGGTCGGGACTCCGTAGGCGAAACGCCGTGGGTGAGCCCGGCCGCGGGCGTCCACGGTGCGGTACGGGCGCTCGGTGACCGCGAGGCCGCCCGACTCGTAGGCGGTTTCGCCGGCGGCTTCGATCCGGTAGGGCGCCGCCTGGCCGGTGGCGAGCAGGCACCGCAGCAGGGGGTCCGCGGTCCGGCGCAGGTCGGGTTCCGGCAGCCGTGCCTCGATCAGCACCGATGTGCGGACCGGCTCCGCGTCGACGCTGTCGGCCGTGGCCACGAACGCGGCCCGGTCCTCCTGCGTGTCGAGCGTGATCCGCGTTCCTGGCCCCAGGAGCCGGACGATGCCGGCCTCGATCAGCGCGCGCAGCTCCTCGATGCGGGAGACGGGGGGACCGATGGACAGGAAGGCGTTGAGCGGGGTGTACCAGCCGGTCAGCTCATCGCGGTAGGAGTCGCCTTCCAGGCCGCCGTGGTCGACCGCGAGGCGTACCTCGTTGCGCAGGTCGCGCAGGACGTCGAGCGCCGCCTTCAGCGGCCCGTTGACGTTGCCGGCCCGGGCCTGCCGTATGTCCTCGGCCAGGTGGTCGAGCAGCCAGCGCTGGAAACTCTCGCGGCTGGAGAAGCGCCGTCCCCCGGTGGGGCGCTGGATCAGGTCCCAGTTCCACCGCCTGCCCCGGTCGATGCCGTAGGAGTCCAGGACTCCTTCGCGGTCCTGTGCCGTGGTGGCCGCGAGGTAGGCCGGCACGAACACCGAGGCCTCCCGGGGGCGGCCCTGGGTGCGCAGCAGCGTCTCGTAGTAGACGCTCTCCACCTCCAGGGAGATCAGCGGCCACAGGTCGGTGAGGAAGCGGACCGGTTCGCCGTCCAGCCGTCGGCGTCGCAGCCCGTCGATGGCCTCGGGGGTGAGGAGCCGCGGCTGGTGACGGCCACTCGGGCCCTTCTCGTTCTCACCGCGCGCGTGATGAGGAACGCCGCGGCGGGAGCCGGCGTGGATCCGAGGCTCCCGGCCGGAGGGGAGGTAGACCAGCCGTCCCGAGCGGCGGACGAACCGGCCGCCCCGGCCGAGGGTGAGCAGCGCCATCCCGTCGAAGAAGTTGAGCCCCAGTCCGCGCATCAGCACGGTCTGTCCCGGTGGGATGGCGGAGAGGTCCAGGTCGGCGGGGTTGGCCGGCCTGATGTACGTCAGCCCGTGCCGCGCGGCCGCCCGGGTCCAGGCGGATTCCTCGGCGGAGGGGCGCTGCGGAAGGTGGCCCTGGGCGAGGACCACGGCATCGAGGCCGCGCAGGCGGGTGCCGTCCGCGAGCGTGAGGACCTGCTCACCGCCCGGGGCGTCTGCTTGGTCCCGCAGCGCCACGGCGCGGTTGCGGTGCTCGACGATGCGGCAGTTGACGGGCGCCCGCTCCTTGATGCGCCGGTAGGAGTCCTCCAGATAGCTGCCGTAGAAGGCGCGCGTGGGGTAGGCGTCCGGATGCAGCGCCGCCGCCTCGGCGTACGTGGCCTCGCCGAACCGGTCCGGGGGCGCGGCCAGGACGACGGAGCGCGCCCACTCGTACAGGTCGGGGCCCGGTTCCACCGGTCCTTTCATCGCCACCGTGTCGTCGGTGAACACCGTCACCTGGGACGCGACGGTGTTCATCAGCAGCAGCCGCGACTGGTCCGTCCGCCAGACCGCCCCGGCGCCGGGCCGGCACGGGTCCACGAGATGGATCGTGACCCGTCGGCGGGGCGACGGGTCGGCCCGTTCGTTGGCGCAGATCCGCTCCAGCACGGACAGGCCGCGGGGCCCGGCTCCCACGATGCAGACCCGGAGGTGTTCCGCGTTCATCACGCGTCCTTCGGTCCGGGCAGGAGGGCAGCCGCTTGGCCGCCGGGACCGTCGATGGTGCCGGGCAGGGTGCCGCGCCGGCGCGAGGTGGTCATGGTCGGTGCTCTCCTCGAGTCGGTCCGCCGGAAGCGGTCGCCGGCGGCGCCTGGGCCATCCGGACCGGCGGCTCGTCGGCGATCGCGGCCAGCGCGTCGGCGACGGTCGCCGAACCGCCCGCCAGGCCGGGCAGTTCGCGCAGCAGCCGGGCGCACTGGCCGACGAGCCGCGCCGCGTCGTCGTCGGCGAGCCGGGCGCGGTCGTGGACGGCGGCCAGGACGAGGCTGTCGTCGACGTCCTGGTAGGCGAGCAGGGTGACCGGGAACGCGGTCTGTGTACCGGCCGCGCGGGGCCGTTCGACGCTGATGCCCCGTGCGGCGAGCGCGGAGTGCAGGGCTTCGGAGCCGCGCCGCTGGTTCTCGAAGACGATGAGGCTCTCCGCGAGCTTGTCGTCCGCGCGGCGCCCGCTCCACTCGTGGATCTGACCCAGCGACACCCACTCGTAGGCGGCGAGGTCCAGGGCCTGGTCGCGCAGTTCGGCCAGCAGCCGGGTCACGGCCGCGGCGGGGTCGACCCGGACGGTCATGGGCAGCGAGTTCATCAGCAGGCCGGGCAGCCGCTCGACGGAGTCGAGGGCGATACCGCGGCCGGAGACGGCGACGCCGAAGCCCACCAGGGCGGGTCCCGGGGTGGCGGCCGCCCGGTACAGCAGCAGCGCCCACGCCGCCTGCAGCGCGCCGGCCTCCGTGGCCGCGCAGGACGCCGCCCAGGCGCGCAGCCGGCCGGCCTGCCCGGCGCCGAGACGGACCTCGGCCCGGCCGGACCCGCTCAGGCCGGTGGCCGGGCCGGGGATCGCGGGCAGCACCAGGGCGGTGGTGGCCGGGATGGCCGAGGAGAAGAAGTCACGGGCGGGCGCGGTGTCCTGGCGGGCGAGCCAGCGCGCGTAGTCCCGGATGTCGGGGCGCCGTTCGCCGCCCGGCAGCCGGCCGTCGGCGAGGTAGGCGCGGTAGAACTCCTGGAGCAGGACGGACACGCTCCAGCCGTCCAGCAGGACGTGGTGGAAGGTGAGCAGGATGCGTGACACCGGCAGGCCGCCATCGGCCCGGTCCGGTTCGTCGACGAGGTTCAGCCGCAGCAGGCCCGGGGAGCGCAGGTCGAAGCCGCGCAGCCGGTCTTGCTCCTTGAGCTCCTCGAAGTCCACGGACCCGGCCGGGTGCCGGACGACCTCGACGTGGGCGTGCTCGTGCAGCACCAGGCGTGCTCCGGTCTCCCAGTCGAAGGCGGCGCGCAGGACGGTCTCCCGGTCGAACACCGACTGCCAGGCCGCGGTGAACCGGTCGGTGTCCACCGGGCCGTGCCAGCGCCAGTGCAGCTGCTCCACATAGCGGCCGGTGCCGCGGTGGGCGAGCGCGTCCAGGAGCAGGGCGTGCTGCTGCGGGGTCACCGGCACGGCGGCCGGCGGCCCCTTGGCCGCGTCGCCGTCGGCGTCGCACCGCGCGGCCTGCTCGACAGGCCCCTGCCGTACGGGCGTCGAGGCGGCGTCGTCGGGCTCCTGCGAGGCAAGCGCCGCCAGGGCGCGCCGGTCGGTGCTGCCGTCGGGCAGCAGGGGGATGTGCGGCACCCGGTGGAAGCGGGCCGGGACCAGGTGGGACGGAAGCCGCGACTCCAGGGCGGCGCGCAGTTCGGGCAGCGGGGTGCGCGTCACCACGTGCGCGACGATGCGCAGGCTGCCCGGGGCGTGCCGGGCCACATGGACGGCTGCGTCCCGCACACCGGGCAGCGACACGAGGGCGGCACGCACCTCGAGTTCGACCCGGTTGCTCATGTCGGTCTCCCGGTGTTCGGCGGCAGGACGGGACGGGCCCGGTCCACTGTCGCCGCCGGTGCTGCCAGAAGACTGACGCGCCGCTGACGGCCGCCACCCGGCCTCACCTCGTCACAGCCATGACAGGGCCCGGGGGTCGAATCCGGCTGTGGCCCGGCTCGTGGGCGGCTCGTGCGCGCAGGACGAGAAGCACGGGAAGGACGAGCCGGGAGCGACCGCGGGGTGCCGCCGTCCGCGGACGACCGGAGCACAGGGGCCTTGCGACCGGTCCTCGACCCGTGGTCCAGCGAACCGCTCGAAGATGCCGCCAGGTCGGGAGGTGAGAGCACCTCCGTTCGGCGTGAGGAGTGCGTGATGCGCAAGGTCGTTTCCCGGGACGGCACGACGATCGCTTACGAGAAGGCAGGTGACGGCCCGCCGATCGTGCTCCTCAACGGCTCGTTCCGCGACCACACCATCTTCGACGCGCTCGTTCCCGAGCTGGCGCCGCACTGCACCACCTACGTCTACGACCGCCGGGGGCGCGGCGAGAGCGGCGACTCCCCCGAGTACGCCGTCGCCCGCGAGATCGAGGATCTCGAGGCGGTGATCCAGGAGGCCGGCGGGTCGGCGGTGGTGTTCGCCGGGTCCTCGGGCGCGAACCTGGCGATCGAGGCGGCGCTCGCCGGCGCCCCGATCACCAAACTGGCGCTGCACGAGCCGTTCTACCGGGTCGACGGGTTCCCCAAGCCCCCGTGGAACGTCGCCAAGACGCTCCGTGTCCTCATGGAGGAGGACCGGCGTCAGGAGGCCGTCGAGTACTTCCTCGGCAGCTTCCTGGGCCTCACCCCGGACACGGTCGCACAGTGGCGCAAGGGCCCGATCTGGGCGGTGAACGAGGCGAACGCCCACACGCTCGCCTACGACCTGGCGATCTGCGGCGACTGCAGCGTCCCGGTCGACCGGCTCGCCGGGTACACCACGCAGACCCTCGTCCTCAACAGCGCCGGCACCAGCGACTGGCTGCGTGCGGCGGCGCAGGCGACCGCGGCGGCCCTGCCCAACGGCCGGTCACTCGAACTGCCCGGTTCCTGGCACCGGATCGACATGGACGTGCTCGGCCGGACCCTGGCCGAGTTCGCCACCGCCTGAGACCTCCCGCCCGGCACGTCGCCTCACGTTCAGGAGGGCATCACCGTGACCACAGCTCACACCCTCGCCGCCTGGGTCTCCGCGGAGGCAGCCGGAGCTGCCGCGACCTGCGCGCGCGGCGCCACCGTGTGGCTGACCGGGCTGAGAAGCGCGGGCAAGACCACCCTCGCCCGTGCCCTCGCGAAGCGGCTGCGCGCCGAGGGCCGCAGGCTCGAGACCTTCACGGCCGTCTGCAGGGACGACACCGCCGCCGAGCGGGGGCGGGCGTGATGCGCCGCGTCGCGGTCGTCGGGGCCGGCGCGGCGGGGTCCCTGACGGCGGTTCAGCTGATGCGGCAAGCCGAGCGGGCCGGCCGGAGCGTCGGGATATGGCTGATCGACCCGTCCGAACACACCGGCCCTGGAGTGGCCTACGGCACGCCCGACCCGCGCCACCTGCTCAATGTGCCGGCCGCCCGCATGAGCGCCTTCCCCGACGACCCCGGGCACTTCCTGCGCTGGCTCGCGGACCGGCACCCGCACGCCGCGCCCGGTGACTTCGCCCCCCGCCGGGAGTACGGGCGCTATCTCACCGAGGTCGTCGAGCGCACCACCGAAGCGTGCCGGCACACCCGCCTGCACCGGGTGCGGGACAGGGTCGTCGCCGCCCGCGAGCGGTCCTCCGGGCCGGTGCTGCGGCTCGCCGGCGGCGGTGAGCTCCGGGTGGACGCGGCCGTACTGGCGCTGGGCAACCCCGCCCCCGCACAGGACTGGGCCGGCACCCAACTCAAGGAATCCGGGCGCTTCGTCGCCGACCCCTGGGCGCCAGGCGCACTCGACGCCCTGGCCGACGAGGAGGACGTACTGCTCGTCGGCACCGGTCTGACCATGGTCGACCTGGCCGTCGCGCTGGCCCGCCCGGACCGCGTGCTGAACGCGGTGTCCCGCCACGGGCTCCTTCCCCAGGAGCACCTGCCCGACGCGGCCCCGCCGGCCGAGCCGCCGGACCTGGACGGTGCACACGGTCTCGACGCGCTGCGCCGCGGCGTCCGGCGGCACCTGGCCGCCAGCCGCCGCACCCGCGGGGACTGGCGCCCCGGGATGGACGGGCTGCGCCCGGTGACGGCGGCACTGTGGCAGCAGCTGTCCGCGGCCGACCGCAGGCGCTTCCTGAAGGAGGACCTGCGGACCTGGGAGGTGCACCGCCACCGCATCGCACCCGCGACGGCGGCCACGCTCCGCGAGCTGCGGGCCTCGGGCCGGCTGCGCATCGGTGCCGGGGAGGTGGTGCGGGCCGTGCCGTGCGACGACGCGGTGACGGTCGCCCTGAGCGACGGCAGACGGCTCCGGGTCGGTGCGGTGGTCAACTGCACCGGAGCCCGGACGGACCTGCGCCGCACGGACGATCCCCTGGTGCGCTGCGTGCTGGAGCGCGGCTACGCCCGGACCGGCCCCGCCGACCTGGGATTCGACACGTCGGGCGACGGGCGGCTGGTGCCCGCGGCCGGCGCCACGGCCGCGCGCCTGTGGACGATCGGGGCCGCGCGACGCGGGAACCTGCTGGAGACCACCGCCGTTCCGGAGATCCGCGCGCAGGCCGCCGAGGTCGCCGGCAGCGTCCTGAAGGCGCTCACCGGCCGCCGGGCGTCCGGGCCGACCGACCGCTACGGCCAGCGCCTGAGCACGACACCCGAGGCGGCGGAGCTGTACGACCGGGCCGCCGCACTGCTCTCGGCCCGGCCGGAGACGGTGCGCGAGCGGCGTGCGGCGCGACGCGGGGAGGACGCCCTGCCGTCGCTCAGCGCGGCTCGGCACTCCCTCCAGCGGGACTCGACGGATTACCTGCTGAGCCTTGAGATGCGTCTCTCAAGGTGGCGGTGAATGGTTGGCCGGCGAAACGGAGACCGACATGCGGGCACGGCACGCATCCGCCCTGAGGGCCATCGGCAGGAACATCGGCGAGGGGCTCATGTGGATGGGATTCGCGTGGTACGGAACGCATCCACCCCACCCCTGGACCGGTTACGTGATGCCGCCCGCCGAGCAGCCATGCCTGCCGCCGCTGACGGAGGAGGAGTTGGCCCAGTGGACGGCGCTGGTCAAGCACCTGTGACAGGTGACCGCGGCTGTCGCCTGGCGCCCATCGACCGGACACGACCGAAGACAAGGAGACCAGGGTGACCACCACCGGGTCGGCCACTGCTCACGTTCCCGTGCAGAAGCGGCGCATACTCAAGCTGTTCCGTCCGTACCGCAAGAGCCTGCTGTTCGTCGCGTTGCTGGTCGTGGGCTCGTCCCTGGTCTCCCTCGTCAACCCCTTCCTGATCCGCGAGATCATCGATGTGGCGCTGCCGCAGGGCAGGACCGGGCTGCTGTCCCTGCTCGCCCTGGGCATGGTCGTCGTCGCGGTCGCCAACAGCTCCTTCAACGTGTGGCAGACGTATCTGTCCGCCAAGGTCGGCCAGCTCGTCATGCACGATCTGCGCACCGCCGTGTACGCCCACCTCCAGCGCATGTCGCTGGCGTTCTTCACCCGGACCCGTACCGGCGAGGTCCAGTCGCGCATCGCCAACGACATCGGCGGGATGCAGGTGACCGTGACGACCACCGCGACGGCGCTGGTTTCGGACGTGACGACCGTCATCACCACGGTCACCGCCATGGCCCTGCTCGACTGGCGGCTCACGCTGGCGTCGCTGCTCGTCCTGCCGGGCTTCGTCTGGGTGAGCCGCCACGTCGGGGACGAACTGCGCGTCCTCACCCGGGCCCGGCAACGCCAGTTCGCCGACCTCTCGTCGAACGTGCAGGAGTCGCTGTCGGTCAGCGGGATCATGCTCGGCCACACCATGGGCCGGTCGCGCTCGCTGAGCGACGCCTTCGCCGCGCAGTCCCGCAAGCTCACCGACATCGAGGTGCGCGCGAGCACGGCGGGCCTGTGGTACCAGTCCACGATCTGGATTGTCATGGCCGCCATGCCCGCGGTGATCTACTGGGTGGCGGGACTGACCGGCAGCGGCGGCCGCATGTCCATCTCCATCGGCGAGCTGGTCGCCTTCGCCACCCTCCAGCAGATCCTGTTCCGGCCGGCGCAGCGGCTTTTGACCATCGGCCTGGACATCCAGAGCTCACTGGAATTGTTCGGGCGCATCTTCGAGTACCTCGACCTGCCCGTCGACGTCGCCGAGCCGGAGCGGCCGGTGGTGCCGGCGATCCTGCGGGGCGAAGTCCGGCTGCGGGGGGTCGGCTTCCGCTACGCGGGCGCGGAGCGGCCGACGCTGGACGGCATCGACGTGACCGTCCCCGCCGGGCGCAGCCTCGCCGTCGTCGGGGAGACCGGCTCGGGCAAGACCACGCTGAGCTACCTCATCCCGCGTCTGTACGACGCGACGTCCGGCACCGTCACGATCGACGGCGTCGACGTGCGCGACCTGTCCTTCGACACGCTCGCCGCCGCGGTCGGCGTCGTCTCCCAGGAGACCTACCTCTTCCACGCGTCGGTCGCCGACAACCTGCGGTTCGCCAAGCCCGACGCGACCGACGAGGAACTGGTCGCGGCGGCGCGGGTCGCGCACATCCACGACTATCTGATGTCCCTGCCCGAGGGGTACGACACGGTGGTCGGCGAGCGCGGATACCGGTTCTCCGGCGGGGAGAAGCAGCGGCTGGCCATCGCCCGCGCCATCCTGCGCGACCCGCCCGTCCTGGTGCTCGACGAGGCCACCAGCGCCCTGGACACCCAGACCGAGCAGTCCGTGCAGAAGGCCATCGACGCGGCGAGCGCGGGCCGCACCACCATCACGGTCGCGCACCGGCTGTCGACCATCCGCAACGCCGACGAGATCATCGTGCTGGAGCGGGGGCGCATCGCCGAGCGCGGCACCCACGACGAACTGCTCGCCCTCGGCGGCCACTACGCGACGCTCGTCCACCGGGACACCGAGATGGCGGTCGTTTGACCTCCTCCGCCCCGTGAACGGGGCGGAATCCCTTCTCAGGCCGCGTGCGGCTGCCGTGGCGGTCCGCTTCCTCGCCCATGCCGGGCGTATCAACGACGAGTGCCCGCGGCGGTGGTCGGCGCGGGCACTCGGGTGGGCCGGAGCGGCGGGATCTGCGGCAGTGCGGTCAGGCGGCCTTGCGGATGATCTCCACGGCACCGGCGTCCAGCAGGGTCCCGACGGCGGACTCGCCGCCGGCGACGTCCAGCTCCATGTCGTGGAGGCGGTCGATGACGGATCGGACGACGTTCTCCGGCTGCGTCTTCTCGGTGCCCTCCCAGACCAGCTCCGGGAAAACGGTCAGATAGACCTTGTCGTTTCCCTGGCTGTAGATGTTCACTTCCATGACGTCACGGAGAGCCATCCGGGCTTCGTAAATCAGGTTGTTCATGTGCCACCGACTTTCGGTATCCATTTTTCTGGGGCTTCCTGGCCACACGTACCGATCTCATGATGGTCAGCGGCCGAAGGGTGCGCAACGAGGTCCGGAGAATACCCCGTTCAACTGCGCAAAATCCGCGATTGAACGAGGTTGCCAATTGCCGGCGTTTGACAGAAAAAGGCCGCTCTGCGGACCATCGATACTGTTCCCAAATGCTGCAGGCCGCGTCCCACAAAAAGCATCCGGAGTGCCATGAAAATCCTGTTCATAACCACGGGCAGCCAGGCCACCTACTATGCCGCTGCTCCGTTGGCGACGGCCGCGCGCAACGCGGGCCACCACGTCATGCTGGCCGCCCACGAACCGTGGGTGGAGACCGCGGAGGCCATCGGCCTTCCCACCTTCTGCTTCACCGTGGACCCGATCCGGCACTTCATGCGGATCAGCAACCCGGGCAAGGGGCTGCGATTCCCCCGGGAGCTGGGCGACGAGGAGATGTTCGGGCAGGGCCGCGGCTTCGCGAAGATGGGCCTGGCCGGGGTGGAGTCCCTGCTGGAGCTGGCCAAGGACTGGACCCCGGACGTGGTCGTGGGCAGCTCGCAGAGCTATGCCGCGATGCTGCTCGCCGCCCACCTGAAGGTCCCGTACGTGCGCCACATCGAGTACCTGGGCATTCCGCTCACCGGTATCGACCCGGGCGCCGAGGAGGAGCTGCGGCCCGAGATGGAGCGGCTGGGCGTGGACGGGCTGCTCAAGCCCGACCTGCTCCTGGACTCGACGCCGCCGTCGCTGCGGCCGTCGCACGACCCGGCCGCGCAGCCGATGCGCTGGATCCCCAGCAACCCGCAGCGCCGGCTGGAGCGCTGGATGTACACCCGCCCCGAGGGGCGCCGGCGCGTGGTGATCACCTCGGGTTTCCGCAGCCTGATGTTCCGCGACCCGGGCTGGTCCATGCCGCTGCTGGTGAAGGAGCTGGACAAGCTGGGTGCCGAGGCGCTGATCGCGGCGAACCCCGGCGCCGTCGAGCGGTTCGGCTCCGAGCTGGGCGACGCGCGCGTCGGCTGGATCCCGATCGACGTCACCGCCGCGACCTGTGACCTGGCGGTGCACCACGGCGGCGCGACCACCGCCACGACGCTCATGGCCAACGGCGTGCCGCAGCTGGTCATCCCGGAGAACCCGCCGGAGTTCCCGCCGAACTACCACCGGGAGGCCATCGCCAAGGCCATCACCGACTTCGGCGCCGGCAAGACACTGTGGCCGCAGGCCCAGGAGCCCGACAAGGCTCCGGGCGAAGTGATCGCCGCGGCCTGCCGGGAACTGCTGGAGGACCCGAGCTACACCGAGCGGACGCAGTTCCTCGCCAAGGAGATCTCGACGCTTCCCACGCCCGCCGAGATCGTGCCCAAGCTGGAGGCGCTGGTCTGACGGCCGGCGCGTCGGCCCCCGGCAACCGACGTACAACGCGAGTCGCCCTGAGACCACGGAGAACCTCTCCGTCGGTCTCAGGGCGACTCGCGTGTCCGCGGCCGGCCGGGGGGCGGCGGGCGCCGCCGCCGGTCAGCGAGCGGCGAGGGCCTCGATCTCGCGCAGCACCTCGTCCGGGGTCGGCAGCGCGGCGGTCTCCGCGGCGAGGGTGCGGGTCCGCTCGGCGTACCGGGGGTCGGCGAGGATCTCCCGGCAGCCCGCGACGGTCACCTCGTCCGGGTCCTGCCCCGCCTGAGGCCGGTGCCGGTCCACCATCACCGCGGCGCCGAAGCCGCTGACGGCCTCCGCGACGGCCTTGCCGTAGCCGTTGTCGGGGACGATCAGCTGGGGCACGCCGGCGTTGATCAGTGTCATGGCGGTGGTGGCGCCGCCGTGGTGGACCGCCAGGTCACAGGTGGGGGCGACGACGTCCAGGGGGATCCAGCCGATGCGTACGTCGCCCAGTTCCGCGCCGTACCGCTCGGCGGCCTCGGGCAGCGCCGCGATCAGCACCTCGGCTCCCGCCCCGGTCAGCTCGTCCACCAGCCGGCGCAGCGAACTGCCGGGGGTGTCGAGCATCAGATTGCGGGTGCCCGCGGTGATCAGCACCCGCCGGCGGCCTTCGGGGCGGGTGTACATCCACGGCTCGACCCGGCGCTGGCTCACCCGGGGAACCCAGCGCATCGCCCGCGCGGCGGGGGCGCCCGGCGGGCGCAGGGACGGCGGGCACAGATCGATGAAGAGGTCGGGCGCCGGCAGCTCGGTCAGCCCGAGGCGCTCCAGCTGCGGCTGGAGCTCCGCCACCGCCGTGCGGTCCCGGCGCGCCATCGGGGCGATGTGCCAGATGTGACGGACGTAGGGGACCTTGAGCCGGGCGGCGAGCACCCGGGGGACGTGGGAGAGGCCGCCGACGACCAGGTCGGGGGTCCACCGCCGGGTCAGTTCCAGCAGGGCGTCGATCCGGACGGTGGCCGTCATGCCGTCCTGGCCGTAGCGCATGCGCTCGGGGGTGATGCAGACCGCGGGGAGCCCGACGGACTGTGCGGCCGCCATCAGCGGTTCGTCGGCGGCCAGCAGGATCTCGTGGCCGGCGTTGCGGGCGGCGGCGGCGAGGGGGGCGACGCCGAAGACGGCCGCCTGGCTGCCACCGACGGTGAACAGTATTTTCATGGCTGTCGCACTTCTTCCGGTTGGGAGGTGCAGGGGATCTGCGGGTTGCGATGCGCCCTCAGCCGGCCTTGGCCATTTCCATGACGTACTGGCCGTAGGAGGAGTTCGCGAGGCGGCTGCCGAGCCGGTAGCAGGACTCCTGGTCGATGTAGCCCATGCGCCAGGCGATCTCCTCGAGACAGGCGATGCGCACGCCCTGTCGGTGTTCCAGGACCTGGACGTAGTCCCCGGCCTCCATGAGCGCGTCGTGGGTTCCGGTGTCCAGCCAGACGAAACCGCGACCGAGCGGGATCAGCGTGGCCTCGCCGCGCTCCAGGTAGACCCGGTTGAGGTCGGTGATCTCCAGCTCGCCGCGTTCCGAGGGCTGCAATTGCCGGGCGATGTCCACGACCTGGTTGTCGTAGAGGTACAGCCCGGTGATCGCCATGTTCGTCTGCGGATGGGCGGGCTTCTCCTCGAGGGCGACGAGTCTGCCCTGCTCGTCGAGGGTGCCGACGCCGTAGCGCTCGGGGTCGCGCACCGGGTAGCCGAACAGGACGCAGCCCTTGATGTCCTGCGCGGCCCGCTGGAGCATGGGCCCGAACTCGTATCCGTGGAAGATGTTGTCGCCCAGCACCAGGGCGACGGAGTCGTCTCCGATGTGGTCCGCGGAGACCAGGAACGCGTCGGCGAGCCCCCGCGGCTTGTCCTGCTCCGCGTAGGTCAGGGTGATGCCCAGCCAGGAGCCGTCGCCCAGCAGCCGCCGGAACATATCCGAGTCCTCGGGCGTGGTGATGATCTCGATTTCGGTGATTCCCGCCAGCATCAGGGCCGACAGCGGGTAGTAAATCATCGGCTTGTCGTAGACCGGGAGCATTTGCTTCGAGACCCCGAGAGTGATCGGATGGAGCCTCGTGCCATTGCCGCCGGCCAGGATGATGCCCTTCACCGTGGCGCCTCCTCAGTAACTTCGTGCCAATTAGGCATGCCTGCACTTTATCGGTGGCCAACACCCGGCCGAAAGGCTCATCGGAGCCAGCCGCCATGAATAGCGTCATTGTTGACAGACACGGGTCTGCTTAATCAGGCTGACGGCATACCGGTTCAGGCATGCGAATTTACTGTCGTCGTTTAGGTGGACCTGTGGAAATCCAAGATGTGACGCCCGTTCTCGAATCCGAGCAGAGGGCCGGTATCGGCATCATCGGGTGCGCCGACATCGCCGTACGGCGAGCCCTCCCGGCGATCCGCCAGTCGCCGTTCCAGCTGGTGGCGGTCGCGAGCCGCTCCCTGGAGAAAGCCGAGGGCGTGGCGGCCGCCGCCGGTTGCGCGGCCGTCGAGGGTTACGAGCAGCTCCTTCACCTGCCCGGCATCGACGCGGTCTACATCCCACTGCCGAACAGCGAGCACGCCACGTGGGCGCAGCGGGCGCTGGAGGCGGGAAAGCACGTCCTGATCGAGAAGCCCGCGGTGCCCGCCGAGGAGACCGCCCGGTCCCTCGTCGCGCTCGCCGAGGAGCGCGGACTGGTCGTCATGGAGAACTTCGCCTTCCTCCGCCACCCCCAGCACGAGCAGGCGCAGTCTCTGGTGGCCGACGGAGCGATCGGGGAACTGCGGGCCTACAACGGCGCGTTCGGCATTCCGCCGACCGACCCGCGCGGGATCAAGTACCAGGCGGACCTCGGCGGCGGGGCGCTGTGGGAGGTCGGCTGCTATCCGGTGCGCGCGGCCCAGGAGTACCTCGGGCCGTCGGCGCGGGTCCTCGGGGCCGGCCTGAAGTTCGATCCGGAACTGGGCGTGGACGTCTCCGGGGTGGCGCTGCTGCGCGACGACGACGGCGTCACCGCGAACTGCTCGTTCGGCCTGTCCCACGGCTACCGGTCGACCTACGACCTGTGGGGAAGCGAGGGACGTCTGGTCCTGGAATGGGCGTTCACGCCCTCGCACAGCGCCCGCCCGGTACTGCGTCTGCAGCAGAAGGACCGGGAGACGCAGATCCTCGCCCCGGCGTCGGACCAGTTCCTCGGCGTGTTCACCGCGTTCCACGACGCCGTGCGCGATCCGGCGGCGCGGGCGGCGCACCACCACGACCTGGTGCGGCAGGCGGGACTGATGGCCCGCATCCGCGCGCACGCCCTCGGTGAGGAGCCCCGGTGAGCGGGAGCCGGTGAGGCCTCGCAGCCTCGGCAAGAGCGAAGAACGGCGGTCGGCGTCCGCGGACGCCGACCGCCGTTCTTCGCGTGCTATCGCCCGGCTCGTCCCGCGACGAGCCGGCGCGGCGGGCACTGGTCGTAGGTGGGCAGGAGACCGGCCGCCGCCGCCTCGGCGAGGGTGGGTGCCGCGGCGTCCTTGTCCGAGCGGATCGGCGGTTCCTTCAGGTCCCACGGCAGTGCGAGATCCGGGTCGAGCGCGTCGATGTCGATCATCGTGCCCGGCTCGTACTCCTGCGAGCAGAGGTAGCTCATGCACGTGTCGTCCGTGAGGGCGAGGAAGGCGTGCCCGACCCCGTCGGGCAGGTACACGGCCGTCCCCGTTTCCGGGCTCTGGTACGTGACGTCGTAGTGGCCGAACGTCGGCGAGCCCACCCGGATGTCGACGGCGATGTCCAGGGCGCTGCCCCGCACGCACGTCACGAACTTCGCCTGGCCGGGCGGGACCGTGGTGCCGTGGATGCCCCGGAGCGTGTTCCGCCTGGACACCGAGTAGTTGACCTGGCGGACGGTGAACTCCCAGCCGCTGCCGGCCAGCAGGGCGCTGGCCCGCACGGATTCGAAGAAGTGGCCCCGCCGGTCGCTCAGGGGCTCGGGTTCGACGCGGTATGCGCCGGGGACCGTCATTTCCGTTATCAGCACCGAAGGCTCCTCGCCGGCTCAGCCGGTGGCGGCCGGAGCGGCCCCGGCCGCCCGGGCGATCCGCTGCCGCATGGACGCGGTGTCGTTGGTGCGCGGGAACTCCTCCTGCGGGGCGTCGACCCCGAGGAAGGCGCACAGCGGCTCCCAGCCCTGCTGCACGTCGTAGACGAGGACGTTGTCCGCGCCCATGGTGCGCACGACCTCCTCGTTGTGCCGGTGGTAGACCTCGATGGCGTGGTCCTTGTCGGCGAACCGGCCGCCGAACAGGCCGTCCCACACCATGGTGCTGGTGACGCGGAACAGCCGGGCCTGCGGACTCCCGGGCTCCGGCGGGCCCGCCATGCTGCGCAGGGCGAACTGGTACAGCGTGTCGTAGGTGCTGCGGTACCAGCTCTCGGCGTCGCGCACCGTGAGGAGCACCTTGGCGTCGGGGAACGCCTCACTGATCTGCCGGTAGTAGACGGCGCAGGGGCCGTCCACCGCGGAGCGGTAGCCGTCGAAGACCGCCGCCCAGTCGGGGCGCTCGCCGTCGCAGACGATCCTCTCCCACTGCTGGAGCCGCGTCGGGTCGCCGACGATGTCGAACATGTGGAAGGAGGGGCCGAGACCGAGCCGGTCCAGGGCCACCTTCAGTGAGGTCGTGCCGGTCCTGCCCAGGCCGGCGTTGATGAGCTTCAGCACGGTGCCGTCTCCTCTTCTTCAGCGCCAGGCCGCGGCTTCCTGGCGGGTGGCGACGTTCACCCGGTTCCAGAAGTTGACCAGGCCGATGTGCATGACCAGCGCGCCGAGCTGCTCGTCGGTGTAGTACTGGGCGGACTTCTCCCAGATCTCGTCCGACGCCATGTCCTGAGGATCGGTCATCAGCGTGATGGCCTCGGCCATCTCCAGCGCGGAGCGCTCGGCCGCGTCGAAGCAGGACTCGGTCCGCCAGCCCGCCACCCGCGGCAGGCGCTCGTCCGTCTTCTGCGCCTGCTCCGGGTCGTCCGGGAACGTGTAGGTGCGGCCGTTGATCTCGCTGACGCGCAGCCGGACGAGGTCGAGGGTGGTCTGCGGCACGCCCACCTTGCCGATGACCTCGGTCAGGTCGAGCAGGGGCTGCAGGGCGCCGGGAACGACCAGGGAGGGGTTGTCCATCCGTGGAGTCATCGGGTCTTCTCCTGTGCGGTATGCGTGGATGAGTCGGTTGCTTGCGGCGGCCTCAGACCGGGATGCCCTCGATGACCGAGATCGGCGCGCTGGTGGGAACGGCCCTGGTGAGCTTGAAACCGGCCTGGGCGAACAGCTCGGTGTACTCGGCGAGCGTGCGCTCCTGGGCGCCGAGCATCAGCATCAGCCAGAGGTCGATGGTGTGGCCGAGATGCTTCTCGTTGTTCTCCGGGACGACGTACTCGATGACGAGCAGCTTCCCGCCGGGGGCGATCGCCTCGCGCGCGTTGCGCAGGGCCGTGACGGCGTCGGCCTCGGAGAAGTCGTGGATGATGTGCTTGAACACGTAGGCGTCGCCGCCCGTGGGCAGCTTGTCGAGGTAGCCGCCGTGCTCGATGGTGAGCCGGTCGGCGACTCCGGCCGCCTCGAAGAGCGCCGGCGAGTCCACGGTGGCGACCTCGGAGTCGTACAGCACGCCCTTGACGTCCGGTGCCTGCTTGAGGATGCCCGCCAGGAGGTTGCCGCGGCCGGCGATGACGTCCACGACCGTGCCGAACTGGGAGAAGTCGTAGGCGGCCAGGATCGGGTCGGTCTCCGATGCCGAGAGCTCGCCGAACGCCTGGAAGAACACCCGCGCGTAGTCGGGGTTGGCGTGGAAGAAGTCGAGCGCGCCCATGCCGCGCAGCTTGGGCAGGTTGGCCTCGCCGGTCTCCACGGTGCTGAACAGATGGCCCCACTCCTCCCACAGCGTGGGGTGGTTCATCAGCAGGGCGAAGCCGCGCATCGAGTCCGGGGCGTCCTGACGGAGCTTGCCGGACATCGGGGTGTGCTCGTAGCGGCCGTCGCCACGGACCGCGAACACCCCGTGGCCGGCGAGCGCGCGCAGGAGGCGGTGGGTCGCCTTGGGGTCGGACCCGACCCGCGCCGCGATGTCCTCGACGGGCAGCGGGCCGTCGGCCAGCACGTCCGCGATGCCGAGCTTGGCCGCGACCGAAATCGCCTGGGTGATCACCGCACCCTGAATGAGATGGAGCAGTGAGTACGAGTCGGACTGGTCACGAACCTCGGGCAGCACGGACATGCCTTTCCTTTCGGAGCGCCTCTTTTCGCGGATTCCAGACGATAGGTCGGCGCTTCTCAAACCCGCAACCTTGGCATTCACACAATTACCCACCGGACGTTCAACCGGGGAATTTGAGCGGTTGAACAGGCCAATTCCAGCGCCGCTCCAGTGGAATTCAGGGCCTGCTTGCCAAATTGTTCCGGCCCGGCTACATCGAGGAGGCCCCGTTGCGGCACGACACCCCGACCCCGGTGGATTTCTGGTTCGACCCGACCTGCCCCTGGGCGTGGCTGACCTCCCGCTGGATCCTCGAGGTCGCCCGGCAACGCCCCCTCGAGCTGCGCTGGCACCTGATGAGCCTGACCGTGCTCAACGAGGGGCGCACCGACCTGCCCGAGCGCTGGCACCGGGACCTGGCCGTGCGGCTGGAGCCGGTGCGGGTGTGCGCCGCGGCCGAGCGGGAGTACGGCTCGAAGGTGCTGGGGCGGCTGTACACCGAACTCGGCACCCGGTTCCACCTGGAGCGGGCACCCAAGGAGCGGGCCACCTACGCGGCGGCCCTGGCCGCCGCGGGCCTCGACCCGGCCCTCGCCGACGCGGCCGTCTCCGACGCGTACGACGGCGCGGTGCGCGCCTCACACCACGACGGCATCGGCCGCGTGGGCACCGATGTGGGCACGCCCGTCGTCGCGGTGGGCGACGTGGCGTTCTTCGGCCCGGTGGTGACCCCGGCCCCGCGCGGTGAGGCGGCAACAAGGCTCTGGGACGGTGTGCTCGCCGTGGCGGCGACCGAGGGTTTCTTCGAGCTCAAGCGCACCCGCACCCGGGAGCCGGTCTTCACCTGAGGCCGCCGTCAGCGTCCCGCCACGGCCACGGGGGCCGTCCAGTTGTCGGCCAGCCAGGTCTCCAGGGAGACGAGGCCAGGCCTGTTCCGGCGGAGTTCGGCGAGGTCGGCGCGGAAACCGTCCCGCTCGAACCAGTCGAACATGTTGGCGAGGTCGGGGCGGGCCGCGCGCAGCGGCTCGATCGGCAGCTGCTGGTAGCGGGTCGGAACGCCGGACACCGCCTCGAACGCCGCGGCCATCTGAGGCCCGGTCAGGGCGTCACCGGCGATCTCGACCACCCGGCCCAGCCAGGCGTCCGGGTTCTCGAAGGCGTCCGCCGCGAACACGCCGATGTCGCTGGTCGCGATGAGCTGCACCGGGGTCTCGGGGTCCAGCCACATGGCCAGCATGAGTTCGCCCTCCACCGGGCGCGGGGCGATGTCGAGCAGGATGTCGTGAAACATGACCGGCCGCAGCACCGTCGTCGGCAGGTCGAGCGTCGCCAGGTACTGCTCGACCCTGAGCTTGCTCTCGAAGTGCGGGACCCGGGTGTCGCGGTCCGCGCCGCCGACCGAGCTGTAGACGAAGTGCCGCACCCCGGCCCGTACCGCGGCGTCGGCCACCGCCCTGCCCTGCCGCTCCTCGGCCTCGACCCCGCCGGGGCCCCGGAAAGTCTGGACGCTGAACACCCCGTGGACGCCCTGCATCGCCGCCGTCAGCGACGCCTCGTCGTCCATGTCACCGCGGACGAGGACCGCGCCCGCCTCCTGCAGCGCCCTCGCCTCCGCCTTGGCCGGGTCGCGGACCAGGGCGTGCACGGTGTGCCCGCGCCGCAGCAGTTCGCGGGTCACCGCCCCGCCCTGCCGGCCGGTCCCGCCCAGCACCAGGATCGTTCCGTCAAGCGCCACTGTCTTCTCTCCATGTCTTGTGCCCGCCGGGGCCTGGCCCGGCGGTGCGATCGGATGCGACGGCCGCTGGGCGGCCGCCTTGCCTCGGGGCGTCGCGCGCTACCAGGGGACGGGCCCCTCGTCCGCCAGGCACGCGCCCGACGGTCCGGCCTCGTCCAGCAGGGCGAGGCGGACCACGATCGCGGCCCCTTCGGCTGGGGTGCGGTGACCGCGGTGGTGGTTGATGTCCGTGGCCACCACTCCGGGCAGGGCGGCGTTGACCTTGACGGGGGTCCCCCGCAGCTCTTTCGCGTACGCGACCGTGACCGCGTTCAGCGCGGTCTTCGAGGACTGGTAGGCGATCATGTTGACGTCCGCCAGCGGGGAGCCCGGGTTGGAGTTCAGGGTCAGCGACCCCACGTGGCTGGACAGGTTGACGACGCGGCCGGCCGGGGAACGGCGCAGCAGCGGCAGCATCGCGTGGGTCACGGTGACCACGCCGAAGACGTTGGTCTCGTAGACCTCCCGCAGATCGGCCGCGGTCGCCTGGCTCGGCGTGCCGGTGAAGCCGCCCGCGGTGCCGGCGTTGTTCACCAGGATGTCCAGGCGTCCGTGACGGCGTTCGATCTCGCGGGCGGCCTCGGCCGCACAGGCCGGGTCCGTCACGTCGAGCCGGATCGACGTCGCGGCGATGCCGTCGGCGGACAGCGCGTCGGCGGCCTGCTTGCCGAGCACCTCGTCCCGCGCGCCGACGATGACGACGACCCCCCGCTCACCGAGCTGCCGTGCGGCGGCGAAACCGATGCCCTTGTTGGCACCCGTGATGAGGGCGATCTTCTCGACCGTCACGTCAGCTTCCTTTCTGCGGCCGGTAATGCGCGCATTCACCGTGGGGTGAAGCGAAACCCGAAGGCACCCGACGATATTGCTGCGGTGCGGACTCCACGTTCAAGGGTTCACTGCCGCGTTCAAAGGCGCCGACTCCGCGGTCGAACGCTCCACCGGCGTCCGTGGAATTCCGAATCGTTGCGGCCGGACATTGCCCTGAGTAGCTTCACCATGGCCAACTATTGCCACAGCGCAGAGGGCCTTCAAGAAATGAAGAAAACTGACGTCATAGTGGTCGGTGCGGGGCCGGTCGGCCTGATGCTGGCCGGAGAACTCCGCCTGGGCGGAGTGGACGTGGCCGTCTACGACAGGCTGCCCGCCCCGACCGAGGAGTCCCGGGCACTCGGCTTCAACCGGCGGGCCGCCGAGTCACTGGGACAGCGTGGGCTGCTGACCCGCCTGGGCGCGTTCCGGTGGGGCCCGATGGGGCACTTCGGCGGGGTCCGCTTCGACCTCGGCATGCTCGACGAGGACCACAGCGGCGTGCTGGGCCTGTCCCAGGCCAGGACCGAAGAGGCGCTGAGCGGCTGGCTGGCCGAGCTCGGCGTGCCGGTGCGCCGCGGCTACGAGGTGACCGGTCTGCGCGAGACGCCCGAGGGCGTCGTGGTCGCCTTCACCGGTCCCGACGGGCCCGGCGAGGAGCCGGCCGCGTACGTGGCCGGTTGCGACGGCGCGGGCAGCACCGTGCGGGCGCTGGCCGGCATCCCGGCTTCGGACTGGGAGCCCACCCGGGGCATGTACACCGCGGAGATCACCGGCGTCACCCCGCGCCCCCGGCCGATCGGCGAGCGGCTCCCCGGCGGCAGCATGGTGGTGTGCACCCCGCTGGGCGAGGGCCGCTGCCGCGTGGTCATCCACGACCCTTCCCTGCCCGCCCGTCCGGAGCCGGGTGCGCTGACGTTCGACCAGGTCGCCGACGCCTGGCGGCGGCTGACCGGCGAGTCGATCGACGGTGCGGACTGCCAGTGGCTGTGGGCCTGCGGCAACTCCGCCGCGCTGGCCGAGGAGTACCGGCGCGGGCGGGTGTTCCTGGCGGGTGACGCCGCGCACGAGATCCCGCCACTGGCCGCTTGGGGGCTGAGCGCCGGGCTGCAGGACGCGGTGAACCTCGGCTGGAAGCTGGCGGCGACGGTCAAGGGGTGGGCCCCGGAGGGCCTGCTCGACACCTACCACGCCGAACGCCACCCCATCGGCGAGCAGTTGATCCGCAACGCCCGTGCGGCGTCGAAGCTCTACCTCGGCGACGACGCCATGGACCCGGTCCGCGAGGTCGTGGGCGAGCTGCTGGGCCACAAGGACGCCGCCGAGCAGGTCGCCGGGATCGTGAGCGGTCTCGGCATCCGCTACGACCTGGGCAAGGGCGACCACCCGCTGCTCGGCCGGCGCATGCCGCCCGACCGCGAACTCACCCTGCCCGACGGCACCCGCACCCGCGTCGCCGACCTGCTGCACACCGGACGCGGCCTGCTCGTCACCACCGACGACACCACCGCCCGAGCCGCCCAGGACCACGCCGACCGCATCGACGTCGTCACCGGAACCTGGACCACCGCACCCGAGCCCGCCCTCGACGCCGTCCTGGTCCGCCCCGACGGCTACGTCGCCTGGACCTCGCCCGGCACCACCGACGACCTCACCCAGGCCCTCGACCGCTGGTTCGGCACCGCCCGCGTCCCGCAGTCCGCCGGCCGGTGAGCGCCGGCGGCACCCCATCGAAGAGGAGCGAACACATGGCCAGGGATGTCATCGTCGTCGGGGCCGGTCCGGTCGGGCTGATGACGGCGGGCGAACTCCGGCTCCGTGGCGTGGACGTCGTCGTCTACGAGAGGCTGCCCGCCCCGACGCGCCAGTCGCGCGGCGCGAGCTTCACCAAGCGCACCGCCGAGTGCTTCGACCAGCGGGGCCTGCTCGACCGGCTCGGCGACACCGAGCCCGCCGACAGCCACTTCGGCGGGGTGCCGATCGACCTCGGCATGCTCGCGGAGGACCACTACGGGCACCGGGGGGTCTCCCAGTTCCGCACCGAGCGGATGCTGGAGGACTGGGTGGGCGAACTCGGTGTACCGGTCCTGCGCGGCTGGGAGGTGACGGGTCTTCGGCAGAGCGACGACGGCGTCGTTGTGGCCGTCGACGGCCCCGACGGGGCGGCCGAGGAGAGCGCCGCCTACCTGGTCGGCTGCGACGGCGGGCGCAGCACCGTCCGCAAACTGGCTGGGATCGGCTTCCCCGGCACCGACGGCCGGCGCGGCTTCCTCACGGCCGACGTCACCGGGATCGACACCCGCAAGCGGCGCATCGGCGAGAACCTGCCGGGCGGCAGCATGGTCATGGCGATGGACCTGGAGAACGGCGTCACCCGGGTCGTCGTCCACGAGGCCGGTACGCCGCCGCCGCGCGACCGCGACTCGCTCGCCTACTCCGACCTTGCCGACGCCTGGCAGCGGCTCACCGGCGAGTCCATCCACCACGGCCAGTGCCGCTGGATCAGCTGCTTCACCGACGCCTCGCGGGCCGCAGCCGAGTACCGGCGCGGCCGGGTGTTCCTGGCGGGCGACGCCGCGCACGTGCAGCCCCCGGCGATGGCGCAGGGGCTGAGCGTGGGCGTCCAGGACGCGGTGAACCTCGGCTGGAAGCTGGCGGCGGCGGTCAAGGGGTGGGCCCCCGAGGGCCTGCTCGACACCTACCACGGTGAACGCCACCCCATCGGCGAGCAGTTGGCGCGCAACGCCCGCGCGGCGATCGAGCTGCGGCTCACCGGCGAGGACATGGACCCGGTCCGCGAGGTCGTGGGCGAGCTGCTGGCCCACAAGGACGCCGCCGAGTACGCGGCCGGCATGCTGAGCAACCTCGGTATCCGCTACGACCTGGGCAAGGGCGACCACCCGCTGCTCGGCCGGCGTATGCCGCCCGACCGCGAGCTCGTCCTGGCCGACGGCACCCGCGCCCGTATCGCCGAACTCCTGCGCACCGGACGCGGGCTGCTCGTCACCACCGACGGCACCACGGCCGACGGCCATGACCGCACCGACCGCCTCGACGTCGTCACCGGAACCTGGGCCACCGCACCCGGCAGCGCCCCCGAACCCGCCCTCGACGCCGTCCTGGTCCGCCCCGACGGCTACGTCGCCTGGACCTCGCCCGGTACCGCCGACGGCCTCGCCGAGGCCCTCGACCGCTGGTTCGGCACCGGTCAGCCGCTCTCCAGCCGCCCTCGACCGTAGGGCTGGGGGCCCCGGACAGACTGCCAGGACCTGTCTTGACGCCGGGCCCCGGCGCCGAGACGGCCTCTACGACACTAACCACGAAGGATCTGGTGGAATGGCTGGCACCGAACAGGATCAGGTGAGTGGAAAGCCCCATGTGGTCGTCATCGGGGGTGGCATCGCGGGACTGGCGGCGGCGTTCCAGCTCCGCAACGAGCCGGTCCGGCTGACGGTCCTGGAGGCTTCCTCCCGGCTCGGCGGGAAGCTGTCGGTCTCCGAGGTGGCGGGCGTCGCGGTCGACGAGGGCGCCGAGTCGCTGTACGCCAACCGGCGCAGGACCACCGGGCTGATCGCGGACGCCGGGCTCGGCGAGCGGATCATGTCCGCGGGTGTGACCGCGTCGGCGATCTGGACCCGGGGCGAGATCCGGCAGCAGCCGGACCGTCAGTTCATGGGCGTGCCCTGCGACATGGACGACCTCGCCAGGTCCGGGGTCGTCTCCGCGGAGGGCGTCGACCGGGCCCGGCAGGACCTCTTCCTGCCGCCGTTCGACCGGGACGGCGACGTCTCCGTCGCGGACTACGTCGGCGGGCGCTTCGGCCAGGAGGTCGTGGACCGCCTCGTCGAACCGTTCCTCGCCGGTGTGTTCGCCGGCCGTGCCGCGGATCTGTCGTTCGAGGCCACGCTGACGCCGCTGGCCAAGGCGGCCCGCGCGCACGTCTCCCTCGCGGACGCGGCGGGCTCGCTGACGCCCGTGCTCGCCGAGGGGCAGAAGCCGCCGCCGGTGCGGGTCGCGACCCTCGACGGCGGGTTCGGTTCGCTGCCCCCCGTGCTCGTGCGGGAGGTGCTGGCGGCCGCGCCGGACGCGTCCGTGCGCACCCATGCCCCGGTGCAGGAGCTGGCCCGGACCGCGGGCGGCTGGCGCGTGACCGTGGGCGCGGCGTCCGGCCTGGAGGACCTCGAGGCGGACGCCGTCGTCGTCGCTGTTCCGGCCGGCCCCGCGGGCAGGCTGCTCGCCGGGATCCCCGGTACCGCCCCCGCCGTCTCGGCGTTCGCCGAGGTGCCGTACTCGAGCGTGGCGATGGTCACGCTCGCCTACCCCCGCGAGGCGTTCCCCGGCGGGCTGTCGGGCCGCGGATACGCCGCCTACCGGGTGCCCGCGGTGGAGGGGAAGGCGGTCAAGGAGGTCACCTTCACCACCGTCAAGTGGCCGCACCTGGCTGGTGAGGTGGAGATCGTCCGCTGCTCGCTCGGGCGGTTCGGCGAGGAGCACCTGCTGCAGCGCGACGACGCCGACCTCGTGGCGCTGGCGACGGCCGAGCTGGCCGAGGCCACCGGCGTGCGGGGCGCCCCGGTGGCGAGCCGGGTGAGCCGCTGGGAGGACGCCCTGCCGCAGTACACCGTCGGTCACTTCGAGCGGGTGCGGCGGATCCGGGAGACGGTGGCCGCCCAGCCCGGGCTCGCGGTGTGCGGCGCCCTGTACGACGGTGTGGGCGTCGGTGTGTGCATGGCCTCCGCGCGCCAGGCCGCCGAGCAGGTGCTGGCCTGGGTGAAGCAGAACGCCGCGGACCGCTCGGTCGCGGTCGGGGCCTGAGCCGGCCCCGGCGAGCACAGAGGCGGCCGTGCCCGGGTGTGGGGCACGGCCGCCTCTGCGTTCCGCCGCCGTTCTGGCTTTGTCCTGTCGTGGTTCTGTCGTCGGGTCAGCGGTCCAGCACCGCGGCGAACGCCTCGGCCAGGGCCTGCTCCGGGTTCTCGCTGCCGCCCGTGCTGCGCCAGGCGACGTGCTGGTCGGGGCGGACCAGGATCGCGCCGGCGTCGGTGATCTCCCGGGCGGCCGCCCAGCCGCCGTCCGTGTCGGCGTAGTCGCCGCCGGCGCCGATGCGGACCGCGGCGATGCGGACCGAGAACTTCTCCGCCACCCGCGCGGCCGCCTCGCACCACGGCGTGCCCTCCGGGCCGGTGAGCAGCGTGAAGTCCGTCCTGCCGGTGAGGTCGAGCGTGGACAGGCGCCGGCCGTCGCGGGTGATCCAGGCGTGCGGCAGCCGGTGCCCGGGGCGGGACGTCGGCCGGTGCTCGTTGCGCATGGGGACGCGGGCCGGGGGCTCGGTGCCGTCCGGGACGAGCGCGCCGTCCTCGTAGTGGAAGCCGACCTCCATGTCGAGCGACTGGCATCCCCCGCGGTGGGTGTGGAAGATCTCCAGGGCGCGCGCCCGCACGGTGTCGCCGAGCGGCGAGGGGTCGAAGTAGGCCTCGAGCCGCTGCTTGCGGCGCCCCGCCGGGGTGTTGTGGCCGGCGCCGACGGCGTCGATGACCGCCTGGTGGTGGGTGGCGGCGGACACCGCCCAGTCGACGTTCTCCCGGCCCACGGGCCTGCGTTCGGATTCGTAGGTGTCGATCAGGCTGTCGTCCGCGCGGCCGTCCAGGACGGCGGCCAGCTTCCAGGCGAGGTTGTGCGCGTCCTGGATGCCGGTGTTGAGGCCGAGGCCGACGGCGGGCGGCTGGCGGTGCGCGGCGTCGCCGGCGATCAGCACCCGGCCGACCCGGTAGCGGTCGGCGAGGTGCGCGTGCACGATCCAGTCCGTCACCTTGTGGACCGTCACCTCGAGGTCCGGGATGCGCAGCAGCTCGCGGATGCGCGGGACGACCGTCTCGTTGTCCCAGCGTCCGGGCGGGCCGGGGGCGAAGTGCAGACCCCACTGCTCGCAGTCCTTCCCCCAGCTCGGGCCCATCTCGATGAGGTTGCTGGACAGGTCGGGGTCCTCCGGGCTGAGGAAGTGCGTGATGAGCGTGCCCTCCTCCCACCACTCGGACAGGTCGGCGGAGAAGTACACGGTCGTGGTGTTGACCAGTCCGGGCGGGCCCTGCATCTCGATGCCGACCGCGGCTCCGACCATGCGGCCGCCGTCGGCGCCGATGAGGTACTGCGAGGTGACCGTGGTGATCTCGCCGGTGTCGAGGTTGCGCACCTCGGCGACGACGTGGTCGCCCTCGTCGGAGAAGGAGGTCACCTCGTGGTGGAACAGGACCCGGCCGGGATTGCGCTCCTCCGCGTGGCGGCGCAGGATCGGCTCCAGCCACATCTGCGGCAGCTTGGCGGGCAGCAGGGGGCCGGCCGCCGCGTAGGTCTCGCGCAGTGCGCCGCCGCCGAAGGCATCCATCTCGTGGATCAGGCGGCGGTCCAGGGGCCCGTCGCCGGCGAGCGTGGTCTGCCAGCGCACCTTGCCGAACTTCTCCAGCGGCGCCGCCTCCGCGAGCACGTCGTCGGCGACGCCGTGCTGGCGGAAGATCTCCATCGTGCGCTGGTTGAGGTAGTGCGCCTTCGGAACCCTCGATGTGTCCGGGTGCCGTTCCACCAGCAGATGATCGACGCCCTGGTCGGACAGGAAGACGGAGGCGGACAGACCGCATCCGCCACCGCCCACGATCAGAACCGGAACCTCGATGGCTCCCATATTCGCCCCTTTAGGATCGACAGATGCCTTGCCAGTCGCAGCCTGGCAAAGTCCTCTTCAGCACCGGTCAAGCACGACTGGACCGCAGCCGCACCGGCCGGTCACCGGCGTGACCGACCGGTGGGGGCGGGCCGGGAGGCCAGGTGACGGAGTGTCAGCCGAGCCAGACGCCGTCGCGCATGAGCCCGCGTCCGGCCAGCTCGTTCGCCTCCCGCCAGGCCTGGATGCGCCGGGGCCGGATCCGGAAGTACTGGTAGGGCTCGTCGAGCGTGCGCGGGTCGAACCCGGTCTTGGCCGCGAAGGCGTCGCCCGTCTCCTGGCCCAGCTCGGTCACGTCCACCGGCTCCGCGACACCGTCGACGATCACGACATCGCGCGTCGGGCCGAGGCCGAGCCGCACCCGGCCGTCCGCCAGCAGGTTGCGGCCGGTGACCGAGTCGCGGGGCGTCGAGACGAGGATCGCGGTCCCGTCCCAGAGGTAGGACAGCGGGACGAGGTGGACTCCGCGCGAGGCGCCCGCCGTCGCCACCCAGAGATCGACGTCGTTCTCCAGTCTCGCCCGAGTGTCCTTCAGCCGTTCCTCAAGTCCGCGCGCTGGTGGCTTCGTTGTCATGCTTCCTCCGTTGGTGTCGGGGAGAATTCCCGTCCGGGTGGTCTCCGTCGGTCGCGGGCCGGGCCTTGGGCACGCCGGCGGCCACGGTCGCCAGCGCCCTGACGGCCTCGCGCACACCGATCATGTCGTGCGCCCGGTGGGTCACGAAGCGCACGTATCCGTTCGGCAGTGGCAGGACGCCGATCCCGTGGCCGGCGAGGCGCGCGGCGCACTCGTCCGGGGCCAGCCCGGCGAGCCGCGCCATGACCATGTTGGTCGGCCGTGGCGGGCGCATCAGCTCCACGCCCGGCACCGAGGCGACGCCGGAGGCGAGTGCCGCGGCCGTCTCGTGATCGGCGGCCAGGTCGGGCAGGCGCCCGAGCGCGAGCAGTGCGGGCGCGGCGACGACTCCCGCCTGGTGCAGGGAGCCGCCCAGCCACCCCCTCAGCTCGCGGGCGCGCGCGACGTACTCGCGTGATCCGCACAGCAGTCCGCCGGCCGGGGCGCCGAGCCCCTTGGAGACGGAGAAGGCGACGCTGTCCGCCGGCCCGGCCAGCTCCGCGGGAGGGACCCCGAGCGCCACGGCCGCGTTCGCGAGCCGGGCCCCGTCGAGGTGGACGTGCGCGCCGTACCGGTGGGCCAGCGCGGCCACGGAGCCCGTCGCTTGGGCGTCGAGGGCGTTGCCGGAGTGCATCATGCTCGTGTTCTCGACACAGACCACGGTCGGCGAGTCCGCCCCGGTGGCGAGCAGCGCGGCCAGGGCGTCGAGGTCGGGCAGGCCGTCGGGGCGCTGCGCCACCGGAATCAGCTCGACCCCGCCGAAGCGGCGCAGCCCATCCGCCTCCAGGAACGCCATGTGCGTGTCCGCACCGGCGATCACCCGCGGGGCTGGCGATTCCGGCGGGCCGGACGCGGCGAGCGGGGCGATCAGGTTCGCCATCGTGCCGGTGGGCATGAGCAGGGCGGCCTCGGTGCCAAGCAGTTCGGCCACCCGCTCCTCCAGCAGGGCGACCGTGGGGTCGTCGCCGTACACGTCGTCCCCGACTTCCGCCTCGGCCATCGCCTCGCGCATCCGCGCGTCCGGCACGGTGCGGGTGTCGCTGCGGAAGTCGAGCCGCGGGGAGCCGGTCCACGCCATGGGGCCTACCGCCCCGGCCGGTGGGCCACCCAGACGGCGCGGGGCCTCGTGTAGCCCTCCACCGCGTGGATGCCCAGCTCGCGGCCGTATCCGGACTGCCCCAGGCCCGAGACGCTGACCGTCTCCTCGGTGTCGCCCCAGGTATTGACCCACACCATGCCGGCGCGCAGGGCCCGGCCGAAGCGCTCGACCCGGTCGGCGTCCGAGGTCCAGACCGAGGCCGACAGGCCGTAGGCGGTGTCGTGCGCGAGGGCCAGGGCCTCGTCGTCGGTGGCGAACGAGGCGACGGAGAGCACCGGGGCGAAGATCTCCTCCCGCCAGGCGCGGCTGTCGAACGGCACGCGATCCAGGATCGCCGGGTGGACGAAGAACCCGCCGTCGAGATCGTGCAGGACCGAGGAGCGACCGGGCGGAAGGATCACGTCCGCACCCCGCGCCGCCGCCTCCTCGACGATCTCCGCCGTACGGGTGGCGGCCGCCTCGCTGATCAGTGGGCCGAGATCGGTGCCGGGGTCGGCCGGGCGGCCGACCCGGAGGTCACCGGCGAGCTCGGCCACGCGCGCGACGAACTCGTCGTGCACGGCGCGGTCGACGACCAGCCGTGAACCGGCCACGCACACCTGGCCGGTGTTGCCGGTGAAGCCGGTGACCACGGCCTGCGCCGCCGCGTCGAGGTCGGCGTCGCGGAAGACCACGACAGGGCTCTTGCCGCCCAGTTCGAGGGAGACGGGCTTGAGGCCTTCCGCGCAGCGCCGCGCGACATCGCGCCCCGCTGCCGTGGAGCCGGTGAACGAGACCATGCCGACGGCCTGTTGGTCGCAGAGCAGCCTTCCGGTCTCCGCGCCGCCGTAGACCGCGGTGAGCACGCCCTCGGGCAGTACCGCTGCGGCTCGCTCGACGAGGCGGCGGATCGACAGCGGCGTCTCGGGCGCCGGTTTGACGACGACCGTGTTGCCGTACGCGAGCGCGGCGGCGATCTTCCAGACGGCGAGCAGGAGCGGGTAGTTGTTCGGGACGATCGCCGCGCACACCCCGACCGGCACCCGGTCGGTGTACGTACGCATTCCGGGCCCGGCCGGATAGGTCTCCCCCACCGGGTACCGGGCGGCCGCCGCGAACCAGTCGGCGACCTGGGCGGCGAAGGCCACCTCTCCGGCGGCGCGCGCCGTGGGCTTGCCCGCGTTGCTCCTCTCCAGGGCGGCGAGTTCGTCCCGGTCGTCGCGCAGCAGCCGCGCGAGCTCGCGCAGGAGGCCGGAGCGGTGGGCCGGGGAGGTGTCGGCCCAGTGCTCGTGGAACGCCGTGTCCGCGCGGGTCACGGCGGCGGCGACGCCGGACGCGTCGGTGTCCGGCACATGGGTGAGGACACGGCCGGTGGCCGGGTCGAGGACGGGCCTTCCCTGCGCGGTGGCCGGATCGAGGACGGCCCGTCCCGCCGCGGGGGCCGGGGCGGCTGCCGCGGTCATCCCAGCACCTCCGCGTTGCCGGCGAGCCGCAGCGCTGCGTCGATCTCGGCGACCAGGCCGAGGAACGCCTCCCGCCCGAGGCCCGCCCCCGCGCTGCCGAGCAGCCTGAGGTCGTACCCGTCGGGGTGCTGCCAGCAGGCGTCGCAGGCCCCGAACTCGGCGCTGAGGTAGCCGAGATGGACCGGGCGGCCGCTGAGGTCGCGGACCTCGGCGGTGGCGGGGTGCTTGTCCCGCTCCGGCGGGAACGCGAGCCGGCCGCCGCCGGTCCGCTGCGCCGTGAGGCGCAGCTCGCCCCCGGACGGCGAGGAATAGACGACGTCCAGTTCGCGGACGGCGGCGCCGTCGCCGAACGTCGCGGCGCTCTCGGCGCGGAACTCCCCGGCCGCCACCGGCACTCCCTGGGCGGTGAGGAACGCCACGACCTCCTCCGAAGGGACCCAGTCGCCCTCGTGCTCGCGCCCGCGCCGGTGGAAGTGGAAGACGCCGGTGGGCACCGACACCATGTCGGCCGGGTGCCTGGCCCAGTAGCTCAGCTCGGCGAACGGGGTGGCCAGTACCCTCGGTACGGCGTCCGGCACGGCCGGGCGCAGCGCGGCGAACAGCGCGACGATCTCGTCGTCGGTGAACTCGCCTTCCAGCACCGAGAGTTCGACGGTGGTGCGGGCCAGCCGGGCGCTGGCGGCCCGGTGGCCGAGGTAGTCGGTCCCCAGCCAGACCACCCGGCCCTCGCCGATCCCGGCCGGCCGGGTCTCGCTGCCCCACAGGCACGGGTGGTCGGCGGCCGGGAACGCCCAGTCGTACAGGAACTGCTTCAGGCGCAGCCGCCGTCCCCCGCCGGAGATCTCGGTGCGGTAGCCGGACGGGTTGGCGTCGCTCCAGGGGGTGCGGCCCTCGGCCTCGACCCGGCCGGGGGGTGCCTCGCGGCGCAGTGTTCCGACGCTGGCGTCGCATCCGCCGGGCAGCCGGGACGGCCGCCACAGCACGAAGTTGCACCAGTCCTGGGCGCGCGCCTCCTCGATCGCCGGGGGCACCCGGTCAAGGTCGGCCGCGCGGTCCAGGATGTGCCAGCGCCACGGGGGTACGGGACTGCTCACCATGACTCCTCGGGTCGGTGCGGAGCTCCGCGAGGTGGCCGAGCCAGGCGGAGGTCGAAGCAAGGAACATCCATTCGCCGACGCCCAGTTCGGCCCGGAGGTCGGCCGGCAGCGGCGGCAGCCCGAACGGGGCGCCGAGCCCGTCGGCAAGGTCGGCCAGCTGCCGGACGTACCGGGGGTCGGTGGGGCTCGGGAAGCCCTGTTTGGGGCGGCTGCGCACCGAGTCGGGCAGCAGGTCGGCGAGCGCCTCCTTGAGCAGCCCCTTGTGGCTGCTGCCGGGCTCGCCCGAGTCCTTCAGGTGCTCGGGGCAGCGGAAGGCCAGCTCGGCGAGGGCGACGTCCTGGAAGACGGGCCGGTCCTCCAGGGTGAAAGTCGCCGACGTGGCGTCCACCATGTCGTTGACGTAGACCAGGAAGCGCCGCAGCAGGTGGTGCCGGCCGCGTTTGAGCGGGGACGCCGTCTTGATCCCCCGGTACTCGTCCATGGTGCGCTCCCACACCAGATCGGTGACCGCCGTCATGTCGACGCCGAGTTCGCGCGCCATCCAGGTCACGAGCCGCGCCCAGACGGGCCGTTCATCGGAGTAGAGCTGGTGCGTCAGGTAGTGGCGCCCGTGGATGTAGGTGGGCGCGAAGGGGTCGACGATGGGGAAGTACCCGCCGGCCTGGTACCCCCAGAGCTCGTCGGCTCCGTGACCCGAGTAGACGACCACGTTCCCGTCGTCGGCGATGGTCCGGTAGAGCTGGTGCATCGCCAGCTCGGCGCCGTGCAGCAGCGGCCTCATCAGCCGGGTGGGCAGGATCGGCACCAGGTCGGCGGCGGCGTGGCGGTCCAGGTCGCAGACGGTCAGCGGCACCCCGAGACGGTCGGCGGCCTCGGCGGCGTGCGCCACGTCGTCGCCCGATCCGCCGATGCCGTTCTGGTAGCGCAGCACGTAGCCCTCGATGGGCACGCCCGCCCGGGTCAGGGCCGCCACGGTGGCCGTGCTGTCGACGCCGCCGCTGAGCACCGCCGCCCGCGGGACGTCGGACACGGCCCGCTCCGCGACCGCCCGGTCGAAGGCGGCCCTGATCTCCTCGGGACCGACCGGGACGTCGTCCGGCTCAAGCCGCCAGTAGCGGTGCCTGTGCGTGCGCGGCGGGTCTACCGCCAGGTACTCGGCGGGCTGCAGGGCCTTGACGCCGCGCAGCCAGGTGCGGTCGTCGGCTGCGTCCATCCGGATCCAGGAGCGCAGCACGTACTCCTGGGGGTCCACCTCGGGGGTCACGAGGCCGGTGCGGAGCAGCACCCCCGGCTCCGAGGCGAACAGCAGCCCGCCGTGGGTGAAGGCGTAGAACAGCGGTTTCACGCCGAAGTGGTCACGGGCCAGCACCACGCGGCCGGTCCAGGTGTCGTGCCAGGCGAGCGCGAACATGCCGGACAGCGGCCGCAGCGCCGTCGCGGGATCGGCCTCGCGGCAGACCTGCTGGAGGACGAACTCGGTGTCACAGGTGGTGCGGCGCGGCCACAGCGGTGGCGCGGGTGACCGAGAGCCGTAGACCTCGCCGTTGTGCACCAGCACGACGCGCCCGGCGGGGTCGGTCATCGGCTGGTCGCCCGCCTCGGTGCGGTCGCGGATCGCCAGGCGCGTCGCGCACAGCATGACGGTGCCGCACGCCGAGACGTACGGGGCGCAGGCCCCCTCGCCGCGGTGCGCCATGGCGTCGGTCATCGTCCGGCCGAGCGCGGCCAGCCAGTCGGTGTCCCGCCGTCCCTCGAAGCTGACGAAGCCCGCTATGCCGCACATGCGCCGGCCTCCGTTTCCCGCCACACCCGCCACAGCTGGGCCAGCGCCTCGGTGAACACGTGCTCGATGCCGTGGTGTCCGCCGTCGTGCTCCCGGTAGACGTGCGGGACGTCGTGCGCGTCGAGGGCGGCGTGCAGGGCGCGGACGCCCCAGTGCATGCCGTACTCGTCACGTTGCCCGACGCTGAGGTGGAGCAAGCGCAGACCGGCGAGCCGGCCGGCGTGGGCGGGCAGCATCCGTACCGGGTCGTGGGTGAGCCACCGCCGCCACACCTCGTCGCGGAACAGGCCCGTCGAGGGATCGCACGGCAGCGCGTCCGACGGGGTGGTCCGCGGGTCGTCGGCGTAGCACAAGCCCATCGCGACGATGCTCATCGCCACCATGAACGGGACGTCGTGCGGGCCGCTGTCGCGGCGGGCCAGCAGCCCGTCGACGCCGCCGGCCGCGCGGACCGTGTCGAGCGCGGCGGGCAGCAGCGGCAGGTAGCAGTGCTCGAACCCGGCGTCGGGCGAGAAGGCGAGCACCGCTGTGAACAGGTCGGACGTCATGCCCGCGACCAGTGCGCCGTAGCCGCCGCTGGACTTGCCCGCGACGGCGCGCCCCGCAGGCGTCGGCAGGGTCGAGAAGTTCCGGTCCACCTCCTCGACGACCTCGGCGAGGTGGCCGGCGTACCGGCCGGAGGCGGCGGAGTCGATGTACTGCGAGCCGCCGTAGGCGGTCGTGCAGTCGGGCACGACGAGCAGCGCGGGCGGCACCCGGCCGTCCTCCATCGCCCGGCGCAGGCGGTCGGCGACGGACCCGCCGAAGGCGAGCGCCCGGCCGCCGAGGCTCGGGTGGGCGCCGAACCCGGGCAGCCAGTACACGACCGGGTAGCGCCGGACGCCGTCGTAGCCCGGCGGCAGGTGCACCTCGATCCGGCGGCGGTGGGGGTCGCCGAGCGGGTTGCCGCGCAGGCAGTCGCTCTCGTGGTCGAGCACGACCGGCTCGCTCATGTCCCGTTCGCCTCCCGCAGCATGCGGTCCACGTGGCGGGTGTAGTACGACGGGTGGTGGAAGACCGCGGAGAGCAGGACGCCGTCGCTGGCCCACAGGCCGAAGGAGCTGCCGAACAGCAGATCGGCGTCGAGCATGGCCTGAAGCGTGCTCGCCGCCATCTCGGTCCAGCCCTCGCCGCCGGCGAGGTGGCCGCGGGCCGGTCCGGGGCCGAGCCGGGTCACCCGGTTGGTGACCGGGTCGAGCAGGAACGAAGTCTCCCCCTTGTCCTCCTCGTGCAGCGAGATGACGTGCCGTCCGGCACCGTCGTCCAGCGCCCGGTACCAGTAGTCGGTCGCCACCAGCCGGTCCAGCAGCTCGCGCAGGAGGTCCTCGCAGGCGCGGGTCTGCCGGCCGTACCGGTCGAGGGCCGCGTCGAACGGCGGCACCGGCGTGGCCGGGTCGAACGCCACCTCGGCGTAGACCTCGTCGAAGTCGTACCCGCCGGGCGGGACCGGCCCGTCGACCAGGACGGCCTTGCCGTCGGCCACCTCCAGCACCTGGCCGGGGCCCCACAGCAGGCCGTCGCGGCCCAGTTCGTCCAGGCGGCGCAGGGCGTCGGTCGGGGTGAAGGGGAACATGGTCCGGTTGAGCCAGGAGTAGTCGCGTTCGCCGTCGCCGCTGACGCGCCAGCCGAACGAGCCGGGCACCGTCAGGGTCGCGGGAAGCGTGTCGACGTACCGGTCGAAGTTGCCGAGGGCGCGGGCGCGGACCGCGTCCGGGTCGGTCAGCGGGCGGCGCTCGGTGAGCACACCGGGCGGGGCAACGCTGTGCGCGGGGATGAACACGGCGTCCAGCCGGGGCGCGTCGTCGCGGCGGAAGGCCTCCACGGTCACCTCGTGCAGCAGCGCGTCCCCGCACAGCATGACGGCCGCGTCGTCCGTCTGCACCAGCACGCTCATCTCGGGGAACGACACGGCCGAGGGGAAGGTGCGCAGGGTCGCCCCGCCGAGGGTGACCGTGTCGCCCGGCGTCACCGGGTGGAGGCGCTCGAAGCCGAAGCGGCGCAGCGTCCAGGCGATCGCCTGGTGGCCGAGCCCGGACGCGGTCAGCTGCGGCGGCACGGGGCCCACCGGGTAGATACAGGTGACCCCGGAGGTCTGGCGGGGGCTGTCGTCGAAGTCGACGTCGGCGCCGTCGATCAGGCGCAGCAGCGAGGGGAAGTGGTGGTGGTCGAAGTGGTGGTGGCTGAGCACCACGTAGTCGACGCCGTCGTCGAGCACCTGCCGGACCAGGTCGTCCGGCAGCGGTGGGTGGTGCTCCCAGAAGCGGTCCAGGCGCTGGGTGAGCCACGGGTCGAAGAGGATCCGCTCCGTCCCCGTCTCGACGAGGACGGCGGCGTGGCCGAGGGAGGTCAGGCGCATCAGTCGGCCACCTCGTACACGCAGCGGAAGCCGACCTCCATGTGCCGGTCGGTGATCAGGTCCTTGCCCCGGTAGAACGTGGTCAGGCAGGCCTGCGGCGAGGTGAAGGTGCCGCCCTTGAGGACGTGGAAGGCCTCCTTGCGGTTCATGAAGTCCAGCGGGTGTCGCCCCTTGAAGAAGGGGTCCATGTCGTCGCCGGTGTAGAAGTTGGTCCGGGTCAACTCCCAGACGTTGCCCGACATCTGCAGGGCGCCGTAGGGGCTGGCGCCCTCCGGGAGGGCGTCCGCGGGCAGCACCGGGTGGGCGGGGTTCTCGCCCTGCTCGATGGTGACGAGCAGCGCCTCGAGGGAGTCGAGGTCGGCGACGGCCTGGCCGAACGACCGCTCCACGTAGTTCACCCGGGCGGGGTCCCACTCGTCGCCCCACGGGAAGCGGCGGCCGTCCACGCCGCGTGCGGCCTTCTCCCACTGGACGTCGCTGGGCATCGAGCCGCCGGCCCACTTCGCGAACGCGTAGGCGTCGTACCAGTCGATGCCGACGACCGGGAACTCGGGGGCGTTGAAGCGCGGGTCGTGCCAGTGCGCGGGGCGGTGCGAGCGCTCCAGCGGCTGGTCGGGGTGGTCGAACTCGCCGGAGTCGCCGACCTCCTCCAGGAACTCCCGGTAGCGCGCGTTGGTGACCGTGGTGCGGTCGATGTAGAACGCCGGTACGTCCACGGCGCGCAGCGTGGCGTCGTCCTGCGCCATGCGGAAGGCGTCGGGCTGCTCGTCCGCGCCTATGATCGCCGGACCGCCCGGCACCAGCACCACGTCGTCATTGCGGCGGGGGCGCTTGCGGACGGCCTCGATCTTCGCCCGCATGTCCGAGAAGTACTCGTCCTCGAGGCGGCGCAGCTCGGCGGGGTCACGGGTGCCGAAGACGGCGATCAGGGCCCGCTTGGTGAGGGCCGCGCCACAGCCGACGGGCTTGCGCGCCCAGTCGGACCGGGTGAAGTTGCTGGGCCAGCCGGAGATACGGATCATGTCGGGCACGGCCGCCCGGATCCGGTGCTCGGCGATGGCCTTGAGCGCGGTGAACGCGACCCAGTCGACCGTGTCATGGGTCGCGGCGGCGACGGCGGTGTCCGCGGCGGGGTCGCCCGCGTGGTGCGCGGCCAGCAGCCGCACCGCACCCGCCCGCACCGGCCACTCCGGATGCGCGACCACGAGCGTCGCCAGCAGGGGCACCCCGTCGGCGCCCCTGCCCTTCTCCTCGGCCAGGCCGACCACGCGCTCCACCGAGGCCCAGTAGCGGTCGTCGGTGGAGTCGTCGATCGCCAGCAGGTCGGCGGGAACATCGATGACTTGGGAAACGCGATTGCCTACCATCTCAGCCTCTCTCGGACGACGTGCCGCCCGTACAGAATCAAATTCCGTACGGGCGGCAAGAATCGCTGATCAGCGGATTACCACTTGCTGGTCTCCTGCTGCGCGTCACGGGTCTCGATGAAGTCGCGCTCGGACATTGTGCCTCCCATGGTCAATTCGGATTCATGTGGCCGAATGGCCTTACGACTCGGAAGAATAAGCAGGCGCAGAAGACACGACAACGATGCACTCGAACACAGAGAAGCACTTGAACACAGAGAAGCACTTGAACAAAAGAAAGGGAGAAAGAATGGATGACACCGAATACCGTGAGCTGCGGGAGAACGGCTTCGTGCAGCTCCCCGCCCTCGCCACCGGCGACACGCTCGCCCGGTTGAAGAGCGCGGCCGGCCGGCTCGAGGGGCTCGCCCGCGACCGTACGGTCTCCACCGGCAACTTCGTCCTGGAGGCGCCCGGCATCGGCGGCTGGGCAGCCTGGCAGCAGGGGGCGGAGGCGCTCACGGGGGTTCTCCGGTCGGCCGACCGGATCCATGAGCACGTCCCCGAGTTCGACGCCGTACAGCGGTCGCTGGACCTGGCCGGCGGGCCGGTCGCCCGGGCCGTCGGAGGCGCGGGCGAACTGGTCAACGCCTTTCTGTGGGCCAAGCCCCCCGTGGTGGGCTCGGCGAAGCCCTGGCACCAGGACATGGCGTTCGCGCCGCCCGGCTTCCGCACGGAGGGGCACGGCATCATGACGATCTGGATCGCGCTCGAACCCGCCACCGAGCGCAATGGCTGCCTCGAGTTCATCCCGGGCTCGCACCTGCTGGGGCTGCTCCCGCACACCGGCGACCGCGAGCGCCTGCCGGGCGAGGCGCCGCTGGCGCGGGCGGTCGAGCCGCATGTCGCGGACGAGGACCTGCCGCGCACGGCCGAACCGGTCGCGATGCCCTTGGAACCCGGCTCGGCCGTCATGTTCGACGGGCTGGTGCTGCACCGCTCGGCGCCCAACACCACGGCGTCGGAGCCGCGCACCGCCGTCAGCTTCGTCTACAAGGTGACGCGGCCGTCCTGGTCGCGGCTGGAGCCGGCGGCCGCCTGCCGATGACGTTCAACTGCGGCAGGGCAGCGGTCGAACGACCGGGTCAGGGGCGGGTCTCGCCGTCGAGGACGTAGAACGCGGCGCCGTCGAGGTGGCGGATGGTGTTCAGGTCGCGCTGCACGACCTCCTCCAGGTCGTGCAGCAGCGTCACGATGACCGGGTAGGTCAGGTCGTCGACCGTCCGGCGGATCTCCTGACCCGGCTTCACCGGTGTGACCAGGGTGTGGAAACTCTCCAGCCCCTCGATCTCCTCGATGCCCCGGTACGCGCTGAGCACGCCCTTCACCGGCGAGATCATGCCGGCGATCGCGCTGTAGCGCCGCACCTGGTACGGGGTTCCGGCGCGGGCGTGGAACCGCTCGGGGCGCAGGTAGGCGTCGACGGTCCACTCCAGTTGTGACTCGCCGATGCCGAGGCCGGCGCAGGCCGGGATGCCACCGCCGGCGATCCGGGCGCCGACCTCCACCAGGCACGGTCCGTCAGGGGTCATCCTGATCTCCACGTGCGCCGGGCCGTGCCGGATGCCGAGCGCGTCCAGGACCTGGAACGTGTACTCCGCGAGGGGCTCCATGGCCCGGCTCTCCGAGTCGATCAGCGACAGGGCGTCGCAGAGGTCGACGACCCCGTTGGCGCTGACCCGGCTGGTCCGCCACACGTCGCACACGTGGTGGCGGCCGTCCCGGCTGACGGTGTTGACCATGTACTCGGTGCCGGGCAGGTACTCCTGCGCCACGGCCGCCTCGTTGCGCTGCGAGAAGACGTCGTCGGCTCCGACGAGCGCCTGGAAGGCAGCGACCGACTCCTCGGGGGTGTCGCAGAAGAAGACGCCCTGACTGCCCGCGCTGCGCGGCGGTTTGACGACGACACGTCCGCCGATCCCGCGGTGGAAGGCGGCCAGTTCCTCCGCGTCGGTGGCGCGCAACTGCCGGGCCGCGCGGAGCCCGGCGGCGCGTACAGCCTCGACCATGAGGTGCTTGTCGCGCCGCGCCGCGCTGAGGGCGGTTCCGTTGCCGGGCAGGCCGAGGCGTTCCGCGAGCAGGTCGGCGAATTCCACCCCGATCTCACCGCCGGAGATCACCGCGACCGGGTCGAACGCGGCGACCGCTTGGGCCGTGGCCGCGAGGTCGCCGTCGTGGACGATGTCGGCGATGAAATCGTCGGGGACGAAAGGGGCCGCCCGGTACACGTACGGCACGTCACGGGTGCTTTGTACACGGACGATGGAGCATCCCTGCGCCCGGAAAGTCAAAACAAGTGAACGGACCGCGGCGTAGGCGTCGACGAGTACGATGCACGGTTGGCCCTCAATGGCTGCTGTCATACGTTCAAAGTAGGCAGATTCCTTCCTCGCCGAAAGCCGTTCAACTCTGACATCCTCCAGCCCTGGAGGAGTAGAGGATGACGTCTTTTTCCGCGGAATTTCGCTCGCCGCATTTCACCCCGATATTGCTGTTCGTCAACACGCTCGGAAGTTTTCTGGTCCTGGTGAGCCTTTCCACGCACGTGGGGTCGGTCACCGGCTCGGGACTGCTCGCCGGAGCCGTGCTGAGCGCGCCGTGGCTGCCCGCGCTGCTGCTGGCCGGGCCGCTCAACCGGCTGCTCAGCCGGCACGCCCCGGAACGGCTCGTCCGGCTGGCCGAGGCGGCGAGCCTGGTACTGACCGCGGCCGCTCTCATGGCGCCGGAACGCGCGCTGCTCGCGGTGGCCGCCGTACTTCTCCTCGCCCGTGGGTATTTCGAGGCGGTCACCCGCGCGGCCACGGCGGTCGTGCTGCGCGGCACGGTCCCGCCGCAGCGGCTGGACCGGGCCAACACCGTCGCCGAGATCGGCAAGTTGACCGGGCTCAGCGTCGGCGCGGCGCTGGCGGGTCCGGCCGGGGCCGTGCTGTCGCTGCGCGGCCTGATCGCGGTGAACGCGGCGACGCTGGTGCTCTCCGCGCTGCTCGCCTGGGCGTTGCCGTCATCCTCGAAGCAGGCTTCGGCGGACGCCCGGGACGGTGCACAGGCCGCGACCGGCACCCGCCCGCGCGTCGACGACCCGGTGCTGCGCAGGCTGTTCGCCCGTTTCCTGCTGGTGTCCTTCTGGCAGGGCTTCCACACGGTGGCCGTCACCGTGGTCCCGGTCCAGGTGCTCGGTGGCGGAACCCGCCTGGTGGGCCTGTTCGTCGCGGTCTCCTCGGTGGCCCTGTTCGCCGGCTCGCTCGCCGCCCTGCCGGCCCAGCGCTACCTCGACCGCCTGCCCTCGGCCGCCTGGGCCGTGCTTCCCATGCCACCCCTGCTGGCGGCGGTGCTGGTCGGCCGCACGGTGCCGACGCTCGTGCTGTACGCGCTCTTCCTGGTCCTCTTCGAGATGGCCTACGTCCACTACAACAACCGGCTGCTGGCCGCGGCCTCCGACGCGGAACTCCCGTCGGTGGTGACGTTCCGGGCCACCCTGCTTCCCTCGGGCGTGGCGGTCTCGATCCTGGTGATGGGCGCGCTCTGCGACCTGGTGGGCCCCCTGTCCACCGCCTTCGTGGTGGCCGTGGTCACGCTCCTCGTCACCGCCTCGACCGCCTCCGCCCGGCACACGTGGAGAAGACGCATGCAGGACGCCTGATCAGCATGGCAGGGGCTGCAGGAGCCGAGAAGTGCGGCGTTCGCCCGTGAACTCCCCCGTTTTCTGACATCAAGGAAGTGCCATCGTGCGGGTCCTCATCGTGCCGTTCCCGTGGAAGACGCATGTGTTCAACCTGGTGCCGTTGGCGTGGTCGCTGCAGACGGCCGGGCACGAGGTGCGCGTGGCCGGCTGGCCGGATCTCCTCGACGCCGTCACCGGAGCCGGGCTGACGGCCCTGGGCGTCGGTCCCGGCGAGACACCGGAGGTACGAAGGCAGCGGGACCGGCGCCAGACGTCGGACCGCGCAGCCGCCGCCAGGCGGTCTCCGCAGGAGGGGCTCGACCCGCTGTTCGACATCCGGCCGGACCGCCGGCGGCTGAGCTGGGAGCAGGCCTCCAGGGTCTTCGACGACCTGGTGCTGCCGCAGGCACGGCGGTCCAACGACTCGATGATGGACGACCTGGTCGCCGTCGCCCGCGCCTGGCGGCCGGATCTGGTGCTCTGGGGCGCGAAGGCGTTCGCGGGAGCCGTGGCCGCCGCCGCGGTGGGCGCGGCGCACGCCCGGGTGCTGTACTCCGTCGACGTCTACACGCGCCTGCGGGAGGACTTCCTGCACGCCAAGGCCCTGCAGCCGCCGGAGCGACGCGTCGACGCACTGCGCGACTGGCTGGCGGGCTGGGCCGGGAAGTACGGCGTCGAGTTCTCCGAGGACCTGGTCAACGGGCAGTTCACCATCGCCCCACTCCCCGAGGCGTTCCGTCCCGATGCGTGGCCGACCACGCTTCCCGTGCAGTTCGTTCCCTACAACGGCCCGGCCGTCGTGCCCCGGTGGCTCGCCGAGCCGCCGCGGGCACCGCGGGTCCTGATGACGTTCGGCGACTCGGTCAACGACGGGCCGGTACGGCTCCTGCTGCCCGTCGAGCGCATCCAGGAGATCCTCGACTCGGTGGCCGACCTGGAGATGGAGCTGGTCCTGGCCCTGCCGCCGGACTCCCGGCGGGAGTTGCGCGAGGTGCCGGCCAACACCCGCCTGGTGGAGTCCGTGCCCCTGTCCGAGGTGCTGCCGACCTGCTCGGCCATGGTGCACCACGGCGGCACCTGGTCGTTCGGCTGCGCTCTGCGCTACGGCGTGCCCCAGTTGCTGATCGGCCGGGCTTTCGATGCTCCGTTGAAGTTCCGGTGCCTCGACCGCGCGGGCGCGGGGCTCGCCATGACGCCCGCCGAGGTGGACGGGCCCGCGGTCCGTGCCGCACTCGTCCGCCTGCTTCAGGACGCGTCCCTCCGTGCGAACGCCCGGCGGCTGCGGGACGAGGTGCTGGCCATGCCCGCGCCCAACGAACTGGCGCGGACCCTGGAAGACCTGGTCGCCGGCCACCGGGCCGGCCCGGCACCCGCCCTGCGCTGACCCAAGAGGACAAGGACCAAGCGGACCAAGAGGAGACGGGCCCCGCGTGACGATCACGCGGGGCCCATTCCGATGGTGTGTCAGGACGCCGGGACCGGGTCGGCGGACGCCTGGCAGACGGCGTCGGCCCCCGCCCGGGAGGCGGGACGGGTGCCGTCCCTCAGGTAGTTGCTGACGTAGGCGTTGAGGCAGGTGTTGTTGTTCGCCGACAGCGCCGCGCCGACGTTGTGGCCGCCCTGCTCCAGGATGAGCCGGGAGTTCGGGAACAGCGAGTGCGTCTCGTAGGCACCGGCGGTGCCGTGCGCGGTGTCGAACTCCGGCTGCACCAGCAGGGTGTCCACCGTGGAGTTACCGACCTGCGCCGGGGCCTGGGCGGGCACCGGCCAGAAGGCGCACGGCGCCTGATACCAGGCGTTGGTCCAGGTCAGCATCCGGTTCCCGGCGGCGTACTGGCCGGAGTAGTCCGTGTGCCAGGTGTTCCAGTCCCGCGGCCAGGGACCGTCGAGGCAGTTGACCGCGTTGGTCATCGCGGTCCTGTTCTGGTGCGGGTAACCCCAGGGCGAGTAGGTGGACCGCAGCGACGTCGCGTCACCTCTGACCACCCAGTCGGACAGCACCTTGGCGCGCGAGAGCCAGGTCCAGCTGCGGTAGACGACCGGCTCGAAGACGTCCGTCCACTCGGCCGGGCCGATCTTGCCGTCGACGGGCGCCGCGCGGAGGGCGTCCTGGCCCTTGTAGTAGTTCGCCTCGACCTCGGCCGCGGTGGTGCCCAGGTGGTAGGTCGAGTCGTACTTGGCGACCCAGGCGAAGAAGATCTCGGCGTTCCGCTCGGACGTGACGTTCTTGTCGAGGTGGTTGCGGTACCCGACGCCGCTGGGACGCACCACGCTGTCCAGCACCATCCGGCGCACCCGGTTCGGATACATCGAGGCGTAGACCGAGCCGAGGTAGGTGCCCCAGTCGGTGCCGAAGTAGGTGATCTTGTCCTGGCCGAGCGCGATACGCATCTGGTCGAGGTCGCGTGCGGCGTCCTTGGTGCTGAGGTGCTCCAGCACGTCGCCGTACTTGGCGCCGCAGCTCTCGGCGTACGCGCGGGCCCGGTCCACCCACTGCTGTTCGGCGGCGGGGGTGGGTGGCACGGGGTCCGGCTGTGCCTGGCCCGGGTTGGTGTAGGAGGTGTCGCAGACGAGCGCCGGCTCACTCGCGCCGACGCCGCGCGGGTCGAAGCCGATCCAGTCGTAGGCGGCGCCGACGTCCTGTGCCAGCCCGGTCGTGCCCTGTGCATACCGGGTGGGCAGGTCGCGGCCGATGCCGCCGGGCCACTGGCCGCGGTTGAGCACCACGACACCCCGGTACTCGGCGTCGGAGACGGTGTGCTTGGCCCTGGTCAGCGCCAGGGTGATCTTCCGGCCGTCGGGCTGGCTGTAGTCGAGCGGCACCTGTACCGAACCGCACTCCAGGCCCTTGAGCATGGCGCCGAGGTTCGGGTCGGTGTCCGGACACGGCGACCAGGCGATGGTTCCGGGGTCCGACTTGACCCCTTCCTCCACCGCCGCGGCCGGGGCGATGGTCGACGCCACCAGACCGGTCACGATCACTGATGTGACCAACGCAAGCTTTTTCACGTAATTCCCCTCCTGAATTCAGCGCGCTCGCAGCCTGGCATCGGCCTGTCGGCTCCCGCTTAAGAACGCCTGGAAATCCACTTGAGGCGACAGGCGCGAAGATGCAGCGACTCCGCGGATTTCCCTAGCATGAAGCGACGTAATTCCAACCCCGGGAGTGAGAATGGCTGACTCGGCCATCCAGGGAATCAAGACCGTGCTGCACCCGGTGGCGGACGTGGCAGCGGCCAAGAAGCTGTACGCCGCCTTGTTCGGCATCGAGCCGCAGACCGACTCGGAGTACTACGTCGGCTTCGACGTCGCGGGTCAGCACATCGGGCTCGTGCCGGCGGGGGCGCAGGACATCACGTCGCAGGTCGCCTACTGGCACGTGGCCGACATCGAGGCGAAGCTGGCCGAGGTCACCGCCGCGGGCGGCACGGTGAACAGCCCCGCCAAGGACGTCGGCGGCGGCCGTCGCGTGGCCACCGTCACCGACCTCGACGGCAACGTTCTCGGACTGCTGCAGGACAGCTGACGACGGCCCGTCCCCCCACCGCCCTCGAAGCCCTTCGAGCTCGTCTCGAGAGGGCTTCGAGGGCGGCCGTTCATCCTCGCCGGACGGGGGTGGGCGAGGGCGTTCCCGTCCCGCGAGATGGAGAGACGATGAGCAAGGACACCGGTGCGGACACTCGCTCGTCCGGCCCGCGCGGCACCCACCGTCACGATCGCATCCGCGTGCTGGGGGCGCGGGTGAACAACCTCAAGGACGTCAGCGTCGAGATCCCGAAGCACCACCTGACGGTCTTCACCGGAGTGTCCGGGTCGGGCAAGAGCTCACTGGTGTTCGGCACGATCGCCGCGGAGTCCCAACGGCTGATCAACGAGACCTACAGCGCCTTCGTGCAGGGCTTCATGCCGGCGCTCGCGCGTCCCGAGGTCGACGTCCTGGAAGGGCTGACGACCGCGATCGTCGTCGACCAGCAGCGGCTGGGCTCCGACCCCCGCTCCACGCTCGGCACCGTCACGGACGCCCACGCGATGCTGCGCATCCTGTTCAGCCGGATCGGGCGGCCCCACGTCGGGCCGCCCAGCGCGTTCGCCTTCAACGTCCCCAAGCGGACGGCGAGCGGGGCCATGAACGTCGACAAGGGCAAGGGCAAGCGGGTCGTGGTGCGCAAGGCCGTCTACCACGGCGGCATGTGCGCGCACTGCGAAGGCCGCGGCACGTCCTCCGACATCGACCTCACGCAGCTCTACGACGACTCCCGGGCGATCGGCGACGGCGCGTTCACGATCCCCGGCTGGAAGCAGGACAGTTTCTGGACCACGCGGGTCTACGCCGAGTCGGGCGTCCTCGACCCGAAGAAGCCGATCCGCGAGTTCACCGAGAAGGAGATGCACGAGTTCCTCCACGGTGAGGCGCGCCGGGTGAAGGTCGACGGCGTCAACCTGACCTACGAGGGGCTGATCCCCAAGCTCCAGAAATCCATGCTGTCCAAGGACAAGGACGCGCTGCAGCCGCACATCCGGGCGTTCGTGGAGCGGGCGGTGACGTTCGTCCCCTGTCCCGAGTGCGAGGGCACCCGGCTCAGCGCGGAGGCCAGGTCGTCGAAGATCGGCGGCATCAGCATCGCCGACGCCTGCGCGATGGAGGTCAGGGACCTGGCCGCGTGGCTGCGCGGGCTTGACGAGCCGACGGTGGCGCCGCTGCTGGCCAAGCTGGAGCACACCCTGGACGCGCTGGTGGAGATCGGCCTGGGCTACCTCTCCCTCGACCGCCCTTCGGGCACCCTGTCGGGCGGCGAGGGCCAGCGGGTGAAGATGATCCGCCACCTCGGCTCCGCGCTCACCGACACCACCTACGTCTTCGACGAACCCACCACCGGCCTGCACCCCCACGACATCCAGCGGATGAACGAGCTGCTGCTGCGGCTGCGCGACAAGGGCAACACCGTCCTGGTGGTGGAGCACAAGCCGGAGACGATCGCGATCGCCGACCACGTCGTCGACCTCGGCCCCCGCGCGGGCGCCGACGGCGGCCAGGTGGTGTTCGAGGGTTCCCTGCAAGGGCTGCGGGGCAGCGGCACGCTCACCGGGCGCCACCTCGACGACCGGGCGGGCCTCAAGGAGACGGTGCGTACGCCGAAGGGCGCGCTGGAGATCCGCGGCGCCTGCACGCACAACCTCCGTAGCGTCGACGTCGACATCCCGCTCGGGGTGCTGTGCGTCGTCACCGGCGTGGCGGGCTCCGGCAAGAGTTCGCTGATCCGCGGCTCGGTGACGCACAGGGACGGCGTGGTGGCCGTCGACCAGTCGCCGATCAAGGGCTCCCGCCGCAGCAACCCGGCCACCTACACCGGGCTGCTCGACCCGGTCCGCAACGCCTTCGCCAAGGCAGGCGGCGTCAAGCCCGGACTGTTCAGCTCCAACTCCGAGGGCGCCTGCCCCACGTGCGACGGCGCGGGCGTCATCTACACCGACCTGGCGATGATGGCGGGGGCCGCCATCACCTGCGAGGACTGCGAGGGGAAGCGGTTCGACGCAGCGGTTCTGGACTACCGCCTGGGCGGGCGGGACATCAGCGAGGTCCTCGCCATGCCCGTCGACGAGGCCAGGGAGTTCTTCGGCTCCGGTGAGGCGCGCGTCCCGGCCGCCCACCGGATCCTCGGGCACCTGGCCGACGTCGGTCTGGGCTACCTGGAGATCGGGCGGCCGCTGACCACGCTGTCCGGCGGCGAACGCCAGCGGCTGAAGCTGGCCACGCACATGGGCGACAAGGGCGGCGTCTACGTCCTGGACGAACCCACGGCCGGCCTGCACCTCGCCGACGTCGAGCAGCTGCTCGGCCTGCTCGACCGGCTCGTCGACTCCGGCAAGTCGGTCATCGTCGTCGAGCACCACCAGGCGGTCATGGCGCACGCCGACTGGATCATCGACCTGGGCCCCGGCGCCGGTCACGACGGCGGCCGCATCGTCTTCGAGGGCACGCCCGCCGACGTCGTGGCGGCCCGCTCGACCCCGACCGGCGAACACCTCGCGGCCTACGTCGGCCGGTAAGGCCGCGGCACACCATCCGTCCCCTCATCGAAAAGGGAAAGGGACATGCTTCGAGCGTGGAATTCCGACTGCGATGTGGTCTCATGAAAATCCTCGTCACCGGCGGCGCCGGATTCATCGGCTCGCATTACGTACGCACCATGCTCGACGGGGGTTACCCGGATTTCGAGGACGTGCACGTCACCGTTCTGGACGAGCTGACCTACGCGGGAAACCGTGACAACCTCCCCGCCTCGCACCCGCGGCTCACCTTCGTGCACGGGAACATCCTCGACCGGGACCTGCTGAACGCCGTGCTCGACGGTCAGGACGCGGTGGTGCACTTCGCGGCCGAGAGCCATGTCGACCGTTCGATCGCCAGCGGCGCGGCGTTCGTCCGCACCAACGTGGAGGGCACGCAGGCGCTGCTCGAGGCCTGCCTGGCGGTCGGCGTCGAGCGGGTGGTGCACATCTCGACGGACGAGGTGTACGGCTCCATCGAGGAGGGCGTGTGGACCGAGGAGTCCCCCCTCCTGCCCAACTCCCCCTACGCCGCGTCCAAGGCGGCCTCCGACCTGATCGCCCTGGCGTACGTCCGCACGCACCGGCTGAACGTCTCCGTCACCCGCTGCTCCAACAACTACGGCCCCTACCAGCACCCCGAGAAGTTCATCCCGCTCGCCGTCACCAACCTGCTCGAAGGACGCCCCATACCCGTCTACGGGGACGGCGGGCAGATCCGCGAGTGGCTGCACGTGGACGACCACTGCCGGGCAGTGCACCAGGTCCTCACCCGGGGCAGGGCGGGCGAGGTCTACAACATCGGCGCCGGCACGGCCGTGCCGAACCTGGCGCTGGCCCACCGGCTCGCCGAACTGTGCGGAGCGGAGCCGGACATGATCCGGCACATCACCGACCGCAAGGCCCACGACCGGCGCTACGCCCTGGACCAGGGCAAGATCGAGCAGGAGCTCGGCCACCGGCCGCTGACCGCGTTCGACACGGGACTGGCCGAGACCGTCGCGTGGTACCGGGACAACCCCCAGTGGTGGAAGCCGGTCAAGGAGAGCGGTGGTCGGCCGTGAGCGCGCCGGCACAGCTGGTTCTGCGTGCCCGGGCCGGGATCGCCGAGCGACTGGCGCTGTCCGCCGCGACGGCCGAGGGGGCGCACACCGCGACGTCCGAGGTGCCGGGCTGGCTGGACCGGCACCGGCAATCCGGTGGGACGGTGGTCCGGCGGATCCCGTTCGCCGAGCTCGACCACTGGTCGTTCGCTCCGGACACCGGCAACCTGCGGCACAGCAGCGGACGGTTCTTCACCATCGAGGGCCTGCACGTCGTCAGGCCGGAGGCCGACTGGCAGCAGCCGATCATCGTGCAGCCGGAGATCGGCATACTCGGCATCCTGGCCAAGGAGTTCGACGGGGTCCTGCACTTCCTCATGCAGGCCAAGATGGAGCCCGGCAACCCCAACCTGGTGCAGCTCTCCCCCACCGTGCAGGCCACCCGCAGCAACTACACCAAGGCCCACGGCGGGACGGCAGTGAAGTACCTGGAGCACTTCCTCGCCCCGCAGCGGGACCAGGTGCTCACGGACGTCCTGCAGTCCGAGCACGGCGCCTGGTTCTACCGCAAGCGCAACCGCAACATGATCGTCGAGGTGGACGGCGACGTACCCGTCGACGACGCGTTCTGCTGGCTCACCCTTGGTCAGATCCTGAAGCTGCTCCGCCTGGACAACGTCGTGAACATGGACGCGCGTACCGTGCTGGCGAGCGCCCCGGCCCTCCGGGCCGAACCGAAGGCGCTGTCGTCCGACCCCGACCTGCTGGCCTGGTTCACCGGGGAACGGGCCCGGCACGACGTCCGCGCCCGTCGCATGCCCCTGCGCGCGATCAACGGGTGGCAGACCGGCGAGCACTCCATCAGCCGCGTCGACGGCAGGTTCTTCCGGGTGGTGGCGGTGTCGGTCGAGGGCGCAGGCCGTGAGGTCGGCGGCTGGACCCAGCCGATCATCGAACCGGTGCAGCCCGGCATCGTCGGTTTCGCCTACCGGGTCTTCGGTGGCGTCCCGCACGTCCTGGCGCACGCGCGCGTCGAGGGCGGCTTCCTCGACACCGTCGAGCTCGCGCCGACCGTGCAGTGCGTTCCGTCGAACTACGCCCATCTGCCGGCCGAGGACCGCCCGCTCTTCCTCGATGCGATGCTGAACGCGTCCCCGGACCGCATCCGCTACTCGACGGTCCACTCCGAGGAGGGCGGCCGGTTCCTCAACGCCGAGAGCCGCTATCTGATCGTCGAGACCGACGAGACCACGACGCCCACCCAGCCGCCCCCGGGGTACCACTGGGTCACGCCGGGCCAGCTGAACTGGCTCGCCGGGCACAGCCGCTACGTCAACGTGCAGGCCAGGACGCTGCTCGCCGTCCTCAGCACGGCGATCGGGGGCCGCGGCGCACTCTGAGCCGGGGCATGTCCGCAACGACACCAGGCCCTGTCCGGCGGTGAGCCGGACAGGGCCTGGGAGGCGGAAGGGCTACTGCGCCGCGGTGAGCCGGCTGGTCATCGGGGTCCACTTCTTGGGGTTGATACGCCAGTCCACCGGCTCCTGCTTGGTGGCGACGTTGACGCGGTTCCAGAGGTTGACCAGACCGATGTGCAGCACCACGGCGGCGAGCTGCACCTCGTCGAAGTGCTTGGCGGCCTCGGCCCAGACCTCGTCCGACACCGGGTCCTTGCGGTCGTTGATGCGCGTGGCGGCCTCGGCCAGCGCCAGCACGGAGCGCTCGGCATCCGTGAAGCAGGTCTGCTCCCGCCAGGTCTCCACCAGGGGGAGACGGTGGTCCTCCTCCCCCGCCTCCTCGAACTCCCGCTTCTTCACGGGTATGTGGACCGGACGGCCGTTGATCTGGCTCACCCTCAGGTGGATGAGCACGAGCGTCTGCAGCGGCACGCCGACGCTGTTGACGGCCTTGACCAGCGCGCGCATGGGCGGAAGAACATCGGGAACCACCAACGAGGGGTTGGGCATCCGCGGCGACATAATTCTCCTTCGCATGGGGAACGAAAAACAGTTTGCCCTCGGGGTCGCCTTTTCTCAATGATTCGAAATTGCGGCGGCCGGCGCATTCTTCTGGCGTCCGGCGGCGTACGCGAGGGCTTGGTGAAGTCGTTTGTCGGCCGTGTGCCCGGATTCCCATTGCACACCGATCGCAAAGGGATGGTCCGTGACTTCGACGGCCTCGACGGTCCCGTCCTCGGCCCATCCGGTGACGGTGAGGCCGGTGCCGATCCGGTCCACCGCCTGGTGGTGGTGGCAGGCCGTCTCCGGCTCGTCCTCGTCGACGATGCCGGCGATCCGGCTGCCGGGCAGCAGCTTCAACGGGTGGCGGCCGAGGGTGAAGGACGGCGTTCGCGGACGGTGGCCGTCGTGGCCCGTGACGTCCGACAGGTGCTGATGGAGGGTGCCTCCGTGCAGCACGTTGAGCAGCTGCATGCCACGGCAGATCGCCAGCACGGGCAAGCGTGCCTCAAGTGCCCTTCGCATCAGCGCCAGTTCGACGCGGTCGGCCTCCGGGCTCATCGCCCGGGTCGCCGGGTGGGGCTCCTCGCCGTACAGCGCCGGGTCCAGGTCGGGGCCGCCCGGGACCAGCAGGCCGTCGAGCCGGCCGACCAGGTCCTCGGCTCCGGGCAGCAGCGGCAGCAGCAGGGGCGTGCAGCCCGCCTCGGACAGGAAGGCCACGTGCGACTGGAGCGCCAGAGCGACGACCAGGTCGCTGCCCTGGAGGGTGACCGGCGCCGTCCGCGCGCAGATCCCGATCACCGGCCGCCGCCCGGCGTGCACCGGATCGTTCGTGACTGAATTCATGACCACCCTCGTGGGTTTCCGGGTTCAACTGAGGAAAGTAAGCAGATGAAACACGAGCTTCCCCAGACAGTCGGAGCTGCCAAAATATCCATGCCGCGATGTGCGGGCCATCGTTCACGGCCGCTCAAGGCTGCGACTACTGAACAGATAAATGGTCCTGCTATCACAGGTGGCCGGGGAGCTTATTGCCCCAGCGAAACTCTCGCGGCCATTCAACCGAGGTGACCATGATCGAGGCCAAGAACCTCACGAAACGCTACGGCGACAAGACCGCCGTGAACGACCTGTCGTTCACGGTCGAGCCCGGCCGGGTCACCGGCTTCCTGGGCCCCAACGGCGCAGGCAAGTCCACCACGATGCGACTGCTGCTGGGACTCGACAAGCCCGACGCCGGTGAGGCCACCGTCAACGGCGTGCCCTATCGCGACCTGGCCCGGCCCCTGCGGGTGGTCGGGGCGCTGCTGGAGGCGCGCGCCGTCCACACCGGCCGCAGCGCCTACGACCACCTGCTCTGCCTCGCGCAGACCCAGGGCATCGGCAGGCGCCGGGTCGAGGAGGTCATCGAACAGGTCGGGCTGGCTTCGGTGGCCCGCAAGCGGGCGGGCGGCTTCTCGCTCGGCATGGGGCAGCGGCTGGGCATCGCCGCCGCGCTCCTCGGCGACCCCGCGGCGCTGGTCCTGGACGAGCCCGTCAACGGTCTCGACCCCGAGGGCATCCTCTGGATCCGGAACCTGATGAAGTCGCTCGCGGCGGAGGGCCGCGCCGTCTTCGTCTCCAGCCACCTGATGAACGAGATGGCCGTCACCGCCGATCACCTCATCGTCATCGGCCGCGGCCGGCTGGTCGCCGACTGCTCCACCGAGGAGTTCATCGAACAGAGCACGGAGCAGTCCGTCCTGGTCAGAACCCCCGACGGGGCGCTCCTCGCCGAGCTGCTGAAGGGCAAGGGCGCCGCCGTCACCACCACCGACGAGGGCGACCTGGACGTCACCGGGCTGGAGGCCGCGCGCATCGCCGAACTCGCCGCTGCCGACGGCCTGGTGCTGCACGAGCTCTCGACCCGACGCGGCTCCCTCGAGGACGCCTTCATGGAACTGACCAAGGACGCCGTCGAGTACGACGCCGGCGTGCCCACCGCCGGAGGTGTGAAGTGACCACCACGACCGCACTCGCCCCCGCGTCCGCCTCGGTCGGCGGGGACCGCAGGCCGGGCTTCGGGAGCCTGATGCTCTCGGAATGGACCAAGATCCGTTCCGTGCGCTCCACCGTCTGGTCGCTCTCCATCCTGGTCGTGCTCACCCTGGTGTTCACCGGGCTGTTCATGCAGATGGGCATCGCGAACTGGGACAAGGCCGATCCGGCCCAGCAGGCCGAGATGCGGATGGACCCGACGGGCACCATCCTGGGCAGCGGCATCCTGCTCAGCCAGCTGGCGGTCTGCGTGCTGGGCGTGATGGCGATCGCCTCCGAGTACTCCACCGGCATGATCCGTGCCAGCCTGCTCGCGGTGCCCCGGCGGGTGCCCGTGCTGGCGGCCAAGGGCGCGGTGTTCGGGCTGCTGGTCCTGGCGGTGGGCGAACTGACCGCGTTCGGCTCCTTCTTCATCGGCGCGCCGATCCTCGACAGCAAGGCGCCGGTCGCGATCGGCGACCCAGGCGCCCTGCGGGCCGTCGTAGGCTGCGGTCTCTACCTCGCCCTGCTCGGCCTGTTCGCCCTCGCCGTCGGCGCGATCATCCGGCACACGGCGGCGAGCATCACCGTCGTCATCGGCTTCGTCCTGGTGATCACACCGATGGCGGGCCTGCTGCCCGGCAGCGTGGGCGCGCGCATCCACGCCTACCTCCCCACGGAGGCCGGGTTCATGATCACCCAGCAGCACGCCCGCGCAGGCGACCTGCTGGGGCCGTGGGAGGGCCTCGGGGTGCTCGCGCTCTGGACGGCCGTCCTGCTGGCCGTCGCGACGGTGCAGCTGCGGCGCAGGGACGCCTGACCCCCCGCGGGCATCCGCCGGCCCGGCGGATGCCCGCGGCGGTCGTGTTTCCAGGCCTCGACCTGCCCTCCACTACAGCTAAAGACCCTCCTGCGACCCTCGTCGGCAGCGGCAGCAGAGAGGGAGTTACAGGAATGGCTCAGAGCAACGCGCAAGCCGTCTCGATAACGAGTGCATTCAGTCCCGTCCGGATGGAGGGCGTCGGATCGTCGACGCACAGCGAATTCGACCTGAAGAACTTCGAGAAACTCCCGGCACGCGAAGTCCCCATCGCCGCGCTCTCTCCCGGGGTTTCCCTCCGCCAGGGCGGAACGGACGCCGCTCATGTCCGGCTTCTCATCGACGCGGCGGACTCGGCGGAACTTCCCCCCATTCTCGTCCAGGTGGACGGCTGCCGGGTCATCGACGGGCTGCACCGGCTGGAGGCCGCCAGGCTCGTGGGCGACCACAGCATCAGGGCGCGTTTCCTCGACTGCTCCAACTCCGAGGCGCTCGTCATCGCCATGAAGGCGAACGGCTCGCACGGCCTGCCGCTGTCGAAGGCCGACCGCGTCGCCGGAGCCCAGCGGGTCCTCGGCTCCCACCCCGACTGGTCCGACCGCGCCATCGCCGGCATCACCGGGCTGAGCGCCAAGACGATCGCGTCGCTGCGCGACCGGTCGGCGATCGCGACGCCGCTGGGCGGCAAGCGCATCGGCCAGGACGGCAGGCGGCGTCCGGTGGACGCGGGCGAGGGCAGGCGGCGCGCCGCCGAGTACATCGCAGCCCATCCGAACGCCCCGCTGCGCCAGGTCGCCAGGGCGACCGACGTGTCGCTGGGCACGGTGCACGACGTCAGCGCGCGGCTCAGGCGCGGCGAGGGGCCCGAGCGGAACGGGCGCCAGACGCATGCCGCACGCCCGCAGTACGTGCGGCCCGTGCCGTCCGTGCCGCCGCCCGACGAGGCGACGGCGCCGGCCGAGGTGGCTCCCGACGGCGCCCGCCGGGTGCCGCTGCGCGTGGCCGGGGGCGTCGACGCCGCGCCGCCGCAGCGCAGGAACCACACCGACACCCCGCCCACGTGGGCGACGGTGGCGGCCAAGATGGCCACCGACCCCGCCATTCGCTACACCGCGGGCGGCCGGGAGTTCCTGCGCTGGATGCAGTCGCACGCCACCGAGCCCGGCGAGGACTGGCGGCGGCTCGTCGACGCCGTCCCGCCGCACTGGCTCGGCGTCGTCGCCCCGATCGCCGAGCACATCGGCAGGGAGTGGTGCCTGCTCGCCGAACGGCTGAAGGCCAAGCAGGAGTTGTGCCGCAATCCGTCGCGGTCAGGCCCCTGACGGCACCGGCGCGGCGGACACCACCTGCAGGCGGCCCGCGGCCCGGCGCCCTCCCGCGGGAGCCGAACCCGGCGTTGCGGCGGCGCATCCGGGGTGCGGCACGACGGTCGCCGGGGGTTCGAGCTCGGGCAGCGCGAGCAGGACCGGCGGATCGGCCGGGCGGGCCGGGCGCAGCCGCACCGCCGCGCTGGTGACGGTGGAGGCGGTGACGGTCACGGTCGTGGTGCTGTGCCCCCCGACGAGCGCGGTCCGCCCGGCCTGCGGATCGTGACCGGTGCCGGCCGCCACCGCCACCGCGAGCAGATGCCAGCTCCCCTCGGGCACGTTCTCCAGGGAGTAGCAGGACGGACGGTCGCTCGGCACGTCGACGACAGCCGAGGCGACAGCCGGGTACTGGACGACGGCCGTGCCGAACGCACCCAGGTACACGCGCGCGTTCCCGTGGCCCTCCGGCAGCCTGACCGTGCCCGCGACCGCGCCGTGTCCCGACCGCGGGCCCGGCTCCGGTCCCGGCAGCCCCTCCCCCGCGTTGCGGCACAGCCGGCGGAACCGGCTGGGAGACAGCCCGACACTGGCCGTGAAGGAATTGGTGAAGGAACCCACGCTGGTGTATCCGACCGCGACGGAGATCTCCGCAATGCTCATCGAGGTGCTGTCGATCAGCCGCTTGGCCTCGTGAATACGGACCGCGGCGAGGAATCTTCCGGGGCTGACCCCGGTCTCCTCCTTGAATACGCGCGAGAAATGGAAACTGCTGAGCAGAACGTTTCGGGCGATGTCCGTGACGGTCAGCGGATCACTGAACCGCTCGCGAATGTACTCGACCGCCCTTTCCACTGCTGCATCCATAGCGCACCTCACCACGTGTCGACCCACTCAACAGAGTGGCTCGCGAGCATCGCGGTCCGCTCGAGTCACGCTCGGGATCCGGTACAGGGGCCTGTCCGGAAGCGATCAGGAATCGAGAAGCCCCGGGAACGGGCCCGTGGCTAGCGTGAGGGCCATGGACCTCACCATTCATACGAGTTCCCTGCCGCACGACGACCCGGACGCCGCCCTGGCCTTCTACCGCGACATCCTCGGCTTCGAGGTCCGCAGCGACGTGGGCCACGGCCAGATGCGCTGGATCACGGTCGGCCCCGCCGGTCAGCCGGACACGTCCCTCCTCCTGGCGCCGGTGGCCGCCGACCCGTCGACCACCGAGGCGGAGCGCAGCACCATCCTCGAGATGATGGCCAAGGGCACCTACGGCTGGGTCATGCTCGCCACCCGGGACCTCGACGCCACGTTCGACCAGGTGCAGGCCACCGACGCCGAGGTGGTCCAGGAGCCGATCCTCCAGCCGTACGGCGTCCGCGACTGCGCGTTCCGTGATCCCGCGGGCAATCTGGTCCGCATCCAGGAGCTCCGCTCCGACATCGGCTGAGAGGAGCTCGGTCATGTGTCACCCCGCATGGAGGCGGGCGCGGATCGCCGCGCAGCGCCTGCGCGACCTCGCGCGTCTGCGCCGCGTCCGCGACCGGATCGACCGGGAGTACGCGCGGCCACTGGACGTCGAGGCACTCGCCCGCGACGCGGGCATGCCGGCCGGCCAGCTCAGCCGGCAGTTCCGTGACGCCTACGGCCAGTCGCCGTACGCCTATCTGATGACGCGCCGCGTCGAGCGTGCGATGGCACTGCTGCGGCACGGCGACCGGGGCCTGACCGAGGTGTGCCTCGCGGTCGGCTGCGCGTCGACGGCCACCGTTCCTGGAGACTGAGCGGGAGTGAGTCCTGGTGCCAGGACTCGTGCTCAGCCGCGTGCCCCGAACGGTTGTGGGCACACTGGGCTCCCGCTTTCGCTCCGCATCCGGCGCCGTCGGATCGTGTCCGTGGTCCGGGAATGCGGGGGCGGGTTTCCTCACGTCCCGGGATGCCCTTTGCGGCCTGGACGGTCCGATGCCCCACAGCATCGCTCTGGTGCTGTGGGGCGGTGCCGTCCGCCGCCGGATCGGGCATCCCAGGGCGCGCCGTGCAATCGCCACGGCGGCAGCGTCGTGGCGTGTGGTCTTGCGGGTGTTCGTGGTCAGGGGCTGCTGCCAGTGCTGGGCGCCCCAGCGGCTGGTGTAGGCGGGGTCGACGGCGACGAGGGTGATGCCGAGTTCGGCGGCCATGGACGCCAGCCTGTTGCGCAGTCTTGCGGTGGGCATGCCGGAGATCAGCTGGCGGAACCGCTTGCGTCGCCCGTGCTTTCGCGAGGGACAGGTCGTGGCGCCTGGCCCAGTGCAGGAGGCGGATCAGGGCGTGCCGCACTTGCGCGTCCCGATGCCGTGCGCTGCCGGTCAGGTCGTAATCGAACCTGCGGGGCTCGCCGACCGGGTTGCCGTGCCGATCGAGGCGCCAGGCGGCCAGGTGGTCGGCGTTCATGTCGACGCCGATCAGCCCGTCGGCCCGGACGGCCTCCATCGGCACGGTCTGGACCGGTGGGAGCTGCCAGGAAGCTGTCAGATACCAGCGTGCGCGCCGGGCGTCGAAGTGGATGCGGTAGGCCACGGCACGGTTCGCCGCGATACGGTCGGCCCACTGCTCGCCCCGGTGGCGGAAGCCGACCCGGCAGGCCAGCACGTACCGGCCGTGGGGCGCGTTCGCCAGCCCAGCCAACGGGGCCGGAAGCTTGATGCTCACCTCACCGTCCGGCGTGATGCGGATCGTCTCGTTGCCGTACCGCTTTCCGGACTCGCCATCGGCCTGGAGGAACCAGCGCTCGGCCTGCCACCGCAGCCGCCACTGCGCCTCGGTCAGGTGGGCGGCTTCGAGGTGGTGCCGTGTACGAAGCAGCTTCTTGCCACCGCGTACCACGCGCACGCGTCCGGCATCTCTGTCCGCCCGCTCACGCTCCAGCCGGTCTTCGAGCAGGTGCAGGCGCCGGGACTTGGCGAACCACTCCTGCCGGGAGCGGTAACCACCCGGCGAGCCCTTCGAGCCCTTGGCGCCGATGGGCAGCGCAAGCCGGTGCGCGATCGTACGGATACCTGCCTCGATGCTTTGGATACAGGCGAGCTGTCCACGCCTCGCCAGCGCCCACTGGTCATGCGTGGCTTTGGTGATGCTGCCCGCCCAGCGGGAGGAGGACTCCTTGGTCACAGCACGCTTGCGCTGCGCCCACTGGCCGCTGTCATGATCCAGGCCCGCCGCGCAGCGGGCCTTCAGGTCGCGGGAGGCCAGGGAGCCGAGCAGGTCACCGACCAGTCGAAGGACCTTCTCGTCCTGCGCTGTCAGCCCCTTGAGGCTGTCGCGAATCGCCACCCCGGACGGGCCGGGCACCACGAACGGCGCCGCCACCTCGCGCAGCCCGCCCATCCCCACCTCCTGCCCGGTGCCGATCCCGTCATCGCCGTCAACGAGCACCTCCCGCAAAGGGTCACGGATTCGATGCAAGAACTCTCGTTCCCATCCCGGGTACGTGCGCGCCGTACTCGAGATGCTCACTCGTGCACCCCAGAACGCGCCCAAGCGCTGTCAACCGGCAGCAGTTCCCAACCCTCGCCGCCCACTTCACGGAGCTGGTCGGCACGCCGCGCGGCCTCTACCGGAGCCGCGCGGCGGTCACCACCGCGGGGCTGCCGTGGCACATGACGGCACCGGTGCCGGTATCGAGCAGGAATGAAGAAGCCCCGGCGAGTGCGCCGCAGCTAGCGTGATCGCCATGACTTCCCTCGCATCCGTCACCCTCGAGGTGGCCGACCCCACGGCCGCCGACCGCTTCTACACCGCCGCCTTCGGACTGGGCTCGCAGGTACGCCTGCGGGCCTCCGAGGCGCCGACGACCGGATTCCGCGGTTTCACAATGTCGATCACCGTGTCCCAGCCGGCCGACGTCGACAGCTTCATCGGCTCCGCCATCGAGGCCGGTGCCACGTCCCTGAAGCCGGCCTCGAAGTCCCTGTGGGGCTACGGCGGCGTCGTACAGGCCCCGGACGGCACGATCTGGAAGCTCGCGACCTCGTCGAAGAAGAACACCGGCCCCGCCACCCGGAAGATCGACGACCTCGTGCTCCTGCTGGGAGCCGAGGACGTCAAGGCGAGCAAGCAGTTCTACGTCGAGCAGGGCCTGTCCGTGGCGAAGAGCTTCGGCGGCAAGTACGTCGAGTTCGCCTCCGACGACTCCAGCCCCGTCAAGCTGGCGCTGTACAAGCGCCGGGGCCTGGCCAAGGACGTCGGCGTGCCCGAGGACGGCAGCGGCTCGCACCGGATCGTGCTCGGCAGCACCACCGGAGCCTTCACCGACCCGGACGGGTTCGCCTGGGAGCCCACGTCGGTGACGTCGCCGTCGGCCTAGATGTGCTGTCTCGGGAGGTTACGGGTCAGCGTCGGGTGGTCTCGGCGCTGGGGGTACAGGTTCGTCCTCGAAGCCCACCTGGTGCCGCCGTCACGGCGACAGCTCCCTGACAAGACGTGACCTCGAAGGCTGTGATCAGTTCAACTCGGACCGGTCCGTCAGCCCTCTCGCCTGGTCGTATTGCACGGGGCGACCTGTAAAGGCGTCCAGCAGCACGCGATCACGCAGTGGGGCGACCAGCTCCACCGTCACTTCGTCCTGCAAGCCCACCGACTTGCAGGCCCCCTCCTGCGTGCCGGTCACCGCCGCCGAGAGCACGACGCTGCCGTCCGTCTCCAGGGCATCCACCCTCAAGCCGTCGTCGCACGCGCTGTGGAGGGCGGCCACTGTCACCGACCGGCCGTCGGCGGTCACCTCCACCAGCCGGTCGATCGGCTCCAGCACGCTGTCTGGCACCTCGGCAGGTTCCCCGAAGGGCTCGATCGGTGGCGTCGGCGTGTCCGAGGGGCTGACGGCGGCCCGTTTGAGCGGGGTGTCGTAGCCATCCAGGGTGAACAACCAGGCTGGTACCGTCGCCGGTCCCCGGCTGGTAGTCAGCGTCATCTCGCCCAGTTCCATTCGGGTCACCGTCAGATACGGCGCGTCCGAACTGCCGTTGCGGTCCAGCGTCTCGTACGTCGCCCGGGCCCCCAGCAGCGGCCGGGTCAGCGAGCCGCCGGCCTTCCAGCTGACCCGGCCGTGCCGCCCCTGCGTGGCGGGCAGGCCACCGCGCAGCACGAAATTCTGCCGCGCGGCATCGGCCTGCACGTCATCGAGCAGGGCATCGACACCTCCACCATGGAGGGCCGGGCGATGTTCGGGATGCTGTCCGTGCTCGCCGAACTCCAACGTGAACTGATCATGGCAAACACCAACGACGGGCTCGGCGCGGGCCCGGGGCCGGGTCGGCGGGCGCCGGCCGAAGCTCACAGCGGACCAGGCCGCGCTTGCCCAGGAGCTCTACGACGAGCGCGAGAAGACCGTCCAGCAGATCGCCGACCTGTTCGGCGTGCCCCGGTCGACGGTCTACGGACACCTCGATAAGACCAGGACCGTCCCCCGCCAGCCCAAGAAGACCACGGTCATGAAGTCCTGACCGCTACTTTGCGGCTGGGGTCAGAGGTGGGAGTCCGGGGCCGTCGAGGACGGCGAGGAGCGCGTCGAAGTCGCCGCTGCGCGAGGCGGTAAGGAAGGCATCCACGACCCGGCGCCTGCGGGCGAGATCGGTGTCGAGAGCGGGTGCGGCCCTGTTGACCCGGCGGCGGGCGCGGCTGGCGAGCTGCCGGGTGGAGGCAGGGGTGCGGCCGAGGATGGGGGCGATCTCGTCGAAGGGCACGGAGAACAGGTCGTGCAGGACGAACGCGAGCCGCTCGGCGGGAGAGAGGGTCTGCAGGACGACCATGAGGGCGATGCCCACCGAGTCGGCCACGAGTACCTCCTGTTCGGGGTCCACGCTGTCCGGGCCGCTGACGACCGGGTCGGGCAGCCGGATCCGACCGTCCTGGTCGTGCAGTCGCTCCTCGCGGCGGGCGGTGCGAGAGCGCAGCAGGTCCAGGCACACCCGGCCCACCACGGTGGTCAGCCAGCCGCCCAGGTTCTGCACCCCCGAGACGTCGGAGCGGTTCAGCTTCAACCAGGCTTCCTGGACGGCGTCGTCCGCCTCGTTGAGCGAGCCCAGCATGCGGTAGGCCACCGCGCGCAGATGTGAGCGGTGTTCCTCGAAACGCTGGGCCAGAAATTCTTCCTCGCTCACCTGTCACATCCTCGCGAGCTGATCCGTCAGTGCAGGAGCTGGTTCACCTGCGGGCCAGCCAGATCAACGGCTGCAGCCCCTGCGTGTACGCCGGTGTCACCAACGCCAAGAAGGCCGGCGAGACCGACGAGCGGCTGCACCAGCTCGCTGCCTGGCGCGAGGCGCCGTTCTACACCGACGCCGAGCGCGCCGCCCTGGCGCCCACCGAGCGGCGCCGGTCGCGGGCGCCGCTCGGTGGGCCCCGGCTCGAGGTGACGGGCTGCCTCAGCCGAAGGAGATGTTGGTGCCGACCGGGCCGGTGGCCTCCTGGTAGGCGACCAGCTGGCACTGCTGCGCGGCGCAGTCCACGGTCACGGTGGAGCCGGTGCTCCAGTCGGTGGCCGTGAACTGCTTGCGCACGCTGTAGTTGGCGGTGAACCTGCCGTCGGCGCCGACGGTGGCCGTCGACAGCGTGTCGGTGCACGTGGTGCTCTCCCGGCACTGCGACACGGCGACCTGGGCACCCGCCGGGAAGCCGGTGCCGGTCACGGTCACGGACTGGCCGTCGGCCAGGCCGCTGCTGGGCGAGGCGGTCACCGCCGGGGCCGCGGAGGCCGGGGCCGCGGAGAAGGCGAGGGCGGCCACGGCGGCGGCGCCCAGCATGCCGGCCTTGGTCAGACGCGAGCGGATCTGCATGTTCGTCTCCCCAATGGGTGCGGAAAGTGGAATAGCGCGTTCTTTGTGATCACGCCGCACCCAGAGTCGACCGGAGCGCATGAGATCGGCTCGAAGACCACTCGCATCCCTCTGGAGCCCCGCTGGACGAGTAAGTCCAAAGTCCCTGACCCCAGAGTCCGTGCGGGAGGTGCCCCACGCCGCTCCAGACGCCGCGGGGCCCCTTCGGGCGACCGACGCGACGTCGGACTTACCTCGTCTAGGGGTTGCCCAGCATGAAGCCGACCCCCCGCACCGTCACGATCCAGCCGCTGTCGCCCAGCTTGCCGCGGAGGCTGCTGACGTGGGTGTCGACGGTGCGCCGGGACCAGGAGTCGCCCCAGACCTGCTGGAGGAGCTGTTTGCGCGGGATGACCGTGTCCGGGTGGGAGGCGAGCAGGCAGAGGAGGTCGAACTCCTTGCGGGTCAGGGCGACTTCCTCGCCGCCGACCAGGACCTCGCGGGAGCCCACGTCGATGTGCAGGCGGCCGTGCCGGATCTCGCGGGCGGCGGCGGGCTGCCACTCGGCGCGGCGCATCACGGCCTCGATGCGGGCCATGAGCTCACGCAGGCCGTACGGCTTGGCGACGTAGTCGTCGGCGCCCGCCTGGAGGCCGAGGACGCAGTCCAGTTCGGAGGCGCGGGCGGTGACGATGATGACGGGCACCCGGCTGACGGCACGGATGGCGCGGCAGACCTCCAGCCCGTCCAGATCGGGCAGTTCGAGGTCGAGCAGGACCAGGTCGACGTCCTCGTGGGCGCGCAGCGCGGCCCCGCCGCGCCGGACGCCGAGGGCCTCGTGACCGTGCCGGCGCAACTGGGTGACCAGGGAGTCGGCGCAGGCGGTGTCGGCGTCGACGACGAGGACGCGGCGCCCGGAGGGCATCGAGACGGCCGCGCCGTGGCCGGTGGCCCCCGGCTCCCCTGCGGGCCGTGGGACGGCCGGGGCGGGGCCGGCGGGCGGGCGGGTGTCGAGCAGCGCCTGTGCCGATGTGTGGGTCATGCCTCCCCCGGGGGTCCGGTGCTGTGCGCGGGGCGCGTGCGGCGGCGGGGTGGCACGGACGCGGGCCGCCCACGGCGCCGCGGGTCCGGGGCCCGCCCTGACCGTGAATCTAGGCAAGCGCGGTCGAGCCCCGGTACAGCCTTGCTGACCCGGTGTCGGCGGGTCCTACGGGTTGAGCACCCAGGCCGATTCGTGGCGCGTGAACCCGATGTGCGGGTAGTAGTCGACGGCCGCGGGCGCGGACAGCAGCACGAGCTTTGCGGCCGGTGCCTCGTCTCGCGTGGCGTCGATCAGGGCGCGGCCGATGCCGGAGCGCTGGCGGTCCCGTACGACAGCGATGTCCGAGACGTAGGTGACGTAGGAGAAGTCGGAGACTGCGCGCACGATGCCGAGGAGCGCGCCCTGCTCATCGCGGGCGACGAGCACGAGGTTGGCGTTCTCGACCATGGCCGCGAACCGCTCCCGGTCCTCGACCGGGCGCCGCTCGCCGAGGCCGGAGGCGTGGTAGACGCCGAGGACCTCGTCCAGGTCGAGCGCCGCGCCCTCGACACGGTCAATCTTCCAGCTCATGCAGCTTCTCCAATCGGGTGCGGATGACATCGTGGTGGGCGAGGAAGCGCTCGGGGCCGAGCCCGGCCAGGTCGATGCCCTGCTTGGCCAGGGACGCGCCGAAGTGCTCGCCCGTCGCCAGGGTGTGGTTGGCCGCGGCCTGCACGCTGCGGTAGGCGCGTTCGCGCTCCATGCCGTCGCCGAGGAGTTCGGCGAGGACCGAGGAACTGTAGACGAGGCCGTCGGTCTGGTCGATGTGTGCGCGCATCCGGTCGGCGTCGACGGTGAGCGAGGCCACCAGGTCGGCGGCCTTCGTCACTTGGAAGTGGCCGACGCAGAGGCTGTCGGGCAGGATCACCCGCTCCACGGACTGGTGGGCGAGGTCGCGTTCGTGCCAGAGCGCCACGTTTTCCAGGGCGGTGTCGGCGTAGCCGCGCAGGAGGCGGGCGAGGCCGCACAGGCGTTCGCTGGTGGTGGGGTTGCGCTTGTGCGGCATGGCGCTGGAGCCCTGGTAGGCGCCTGTGCGCCGCTCCTCGACCTCGCGGACCTCGGTGCGCTGCAACAGCCGCAGCTCCAGGGCGATCTGTTCCACGCAGGCGCCCAGCGTGGCCACGGCCTGCAGGAGCTGTGCGTGCCGGTCGCGGGCGACGACCTGGCTGGGCGCGGGCTCGACGCCGAGGCCGAGGGCGGCGCAGACGTGCTCCTCGACGCGCGGGTCGATCAGCGCGTAGGTGCCGACGGAGCCGGACACGGTGCCGACGGCGACGGCCTCGCGGGCGGCGGCGAGCCGGCGCAGCGAGCGGTCCACGGCGAAGGCGTGCCCGGCGAGTTTGTGCCCGAAGGTGGTGGGCTCGGCGTGCACGCCGTGGGTGCGGCCCACCATCGCGGTGTCCCAGTGCTCCAGGGCCCGTTCGGTCAGCACGCGCCGCAGCCGCCGGGCGGCGCCGGTGAGCAGGTCGGTGGCGCGGGCCAGGGTGTGGCCGAGCGCGGTGTCGACGAGGTCGTAGCTGGTCATGCCGAGGTGCACCCAGCGCGCGGAGGAATCGGGGATGTCCTCGCAGTAGGCGGCGAGGAAGGAGAGCACCTCGTGGTCGCGTTCCCGCTCGATCTCGGCGACCCGCTCCGGGTCGGGGACACGGGCGCGCCGCATGTCCTCGACCGCCTCGTGGGGTACGCGGCCGAGGGCGGCCTGCGCCTCGGAGGCGAGGATCTCCACGCGCACCCAGGTGGCGTAGCGGGACCGGTCGGAGAAGAGGCCGGCCATCTCGGGCAGCGTGTAACGGGGAATCATGCGCGACCTTCAACAGGAGGAACCGGCGGGGGACGTGGGGCTCGGTGGGTCTCAGTAGGCGCCGAAGTACTCGCGCTGCTCCCACTCGGTGACCTGCCCGGGGGCGGGCGCTGCCTGCAGGCACCAGGCCTCGTAGCGGCGCAGCTCGCTCTCCTTGAGCTTGGTGAGGCAGGCGGCGAGCGGCTCGCCGAGCAGCCGGGCGGCACGGCCGGCGCGGAAGGCGTCGAGGGCCTCGCGCAGCTGCTGCGGTACGAGTCCGGGGCTCGAGGCGCCTGCGGCGTCCGCGGCGTCTGTGGGCGCGGCCTGGGCGGTGAGGCCCTCCAGGCCCGCGAACAGCTGGGCGGCGATGGTGAGGTACGGGTTGGCGCACGGCTCGCCGATCCGGTTCTCGATGTGCGCCCCGGCGCCATGGCCGACGACGCGGAGCATCGCGCTGCGGTCCTCCTGGCTCCAGCCGAGCCGGGTGGGCGCGAGGGTGTGCTCGGCGGCGAGCCGCCGGTAGCCGTTGACGGTGGGCACCGAGAGCAGGAACAGCTCGCGGGCCCAGGACAGCAGCCCCTCGGCGTACGCCTTGCCGTGCGGGGAGAGGCCGCCGGACAGTCCCTCGGCACTGAACAGGTTGCCTCCCGAGGCGAGGTCCGTGACCGACTGGTTGAGGTGCCAGCCGCTGGGGTCGGCTGCGTCGAGGAGCGGCTGCGACATAAAGGAGGCGTGGTGGCCGCGGCGGGCGCACCAGCTCTTGGTGACCGTACGGAAGAGCAGCATCGCGTCGGCGGTGTCCAGCGCGGACATCGGGCTGAACGTCGTCTCGACCTGCCCGGGCCCAGACTCGTGCTCCATCGACCTCAGCGGCAGGCCGAGGGCGAGCAGGTGCAGGGCGAGCGGGTCGGTGAGGGGGGCGACGGTGTCGTAGTGGGCGTCGAGGTTGAACTGGTAGCCGGCGTTCAGGGCGGCCACGCGCGGCGCCCGTCCCTGCAGGCCGAAGCCGTTGCCGGTGTTGCCGGGGGCGTCGTCGAGGCGCCGGGTGAGGTACCACTCGACTTCGAGGCCGAGGACGGGGGCGAGACCCTGCTCGGTGTACCGGTCGACGACGCGGCGCAGCACGGCCCGTGAGGACAGCGGGTGCGGGCTGCCGTCGCGCAGGTACTCGTCGCCGATCACCCAGGCGGTGCGGGCGTCGCCGCCCGGCAGCTCCTGGAAGGTGAGCGGGTCCGGCACCAGGATGAAGTTCCCGGCGCCGGCGATCTCGTCGACGCCGATGCCGTGGTCGCCGAGGAAGTCCACGGCGACGGCGTGCCCGGTGTCGAAGACGAACGGCCCGGGGCTGAAGTTCATGCCGTTGCGCAGCACGGTGCGGAACGCCTCGGCGGTGAGGGTCTTGGAGCGGGCCAGACCGTGCGGGTCGCCGAAGACGAGGCGGACGAAGTCGAGGTCGGCGAGGCTCGCCTCGATCAGCTCGGCGGCGGCGAGCCGGGCTTCGTCCCACAGCCCGTGATCGGCCACGAACGAGGGCCGCCCGACGCTGCCCTCCGCGGCGGGCGAGGACCATGACCTGGCGTACATGGGAACTTCCTTTCCACGGGCGTGAGTTACCGGGCGACTGCGGGTTCCAGGGCCCGCACGGCCGGCGGCGCCGGCGTGCCGAGGTCCGACTCCAGGCGCCCGGCGAGCCAGACGACCAGGTCGTCGGCGCCGACGGGCCCGACCAGCTGCAGGCCCACCGGCAGGCCGGAGCGGGTGAGTCCGGCGGGCAGGGACAGGGCCGGCTGGCCGGTCATGTTGAAGGGGTAGGAGGCGGGCGCCCAGGCCAGCCACTTGAGGTCCCGCGGGTCGGCCGCCCAGGAAGGGCCGATGGCGTCGGCGGCGAACGGCTCGACGGGCACGGTGGCCATGGCGAGCACGTCGTAGTGGTCCATGACGGTGCGCAGGGTGGTGCGCAGGTTCTGGCGGACCTCCTCGGCGCGGATCACGTCGGCGCCGCTGAGGGTGCGCCCGTGCCGGATCACCTCCAGGCGGCCGGGATCGGCCCACTCGTCGTCCTCGGGGCGGGCCCCGGCCGCCTCGGAGGCGGCGAGGATGTCGACGAGCGCGGGGTACAGGTGGGTGCAGCGCACCTCGATGTCCTCGACCAGGTGGCCCTGGCCCATCAGGGCCAGGCGGGCCTGTTCGGTGACGCGGCGGACCTCGTCGCTGGTGCCCTCGTACTCGATCCAGCCGATCCTGAGCACCCGTCCGGTGCGCGGCGCGTCGAGGGAGCCGAGGCCCGAGTCGGGGTCGGCCGGGTGCGGGCCCGCCATGACCTTCCCGAGCAGCGCGGCGTCGGCGACGGTGCGGGCGATGGGGCCCTGGTGGGCGAGCCGGTCGGCGCTGTTGGGGAAGTACGGAATGCGCCCGAGGGACGGCTTGTAGCCGACGACGCCGCAGAACGCCGCGGGGATCCGGATCGACCCGGAGCCGTCGGTGCCGAGAGAGCCGTCGCACAGGTGCGTGGCCACCGCGGCCGCGGCACCGCCGCTGGAGCCGCCCGCGGTCAGGCGCGGATCGTAGGGGTTGCGGGTGGGCGGGGCGACACGGCTGACCGTCGAGGCGCTCCAGCCGTACTCGGAGGTGGCGGTCTTGCCGACGACGACGGCCCCGGCGGCGCGCAGCCGGGCCACGGCGGGGGCGTCCTCGCGGGGCCGGTCGTTGGGCAGCAGCGAGCCGCGGGCGGTGGGCAGGTCGTGGGTCTGCAGCAGGTCCTTCACGGAGACGGTGACACCCAGCAGCGGCATGGTGCGCCAGGCGTCGGCGCCGAGCTTTCGGATCCGGGCGTCTGCGCGCTCGGCCGCGCGCAGCGCCTCCTCGCCCGCGACGGCGACGTACGCGTCGAGGGTGTCCTGCTCGCGGATGGCGGTCAGGACTGCGGTGGTGTGCTCGACGGCGGACAGCTCGCCCCGCCGCAGGAGTTCCCTGGTGTGGCTGATGCCGCGGGCGGTCATCGGTCTCCCTTCAGGACGCTCGGCGGACCTGGCCGGCCAGGGCGCCGGACGCCGCGGGTCCGGCGCCCGTGACGGCCGTCCAGTGCCAGCCGGAGTCGAACGCGGTGACCTCGAGCTCCGCTCCGGCGGCGACGAGCCCGGCGGCGAGCGAGGTGGCGCGGGCGATGAACGCCGACACCTGCTGTGCGGCGAGCAGGTCCTGCTCGTCGAACGGGTCGCCGGCGCAGCGCAGCAGCCGCAGGTCCATGAAGCCGTCGAACCGGCGCCCGTCGACCTCGACGGCCTGCGGGGAGCGGATGGAGAACCGCACGTTGTTGTTGACGTGCCCGTGGTGGTGCTGGTCCGAGAAGAACGCGACGTCCGGGATGACGGGCGGCACGAAGTGGTCGCGGGCCACCACCTCGGGCACCCGCGGCAGGTTGCCGGCGACGAAGTGCCAGGAGTTGTACTGCATGCGCGAGGACATGGCCCAGGCGGCGTCGGCGAGCGCGGCCGCGGAGCCGCCGAAGTGGGCGGCGGCCTCGGGACGCGGCACCACGCAGCAGAAGAAGTGCGTGATGTCCCAGTCACAGATCTCCGCCCAGCTCTCGCCGCGCAGTGCCCGTACCAGGCCGGGCAGCGAGCGCATGCCGCGGCTCATCGCGAAGTCGGCGGCGAAGGCCTCGGCGGTCGCGGCCACGGTCTCGTACACCAGGGACTCCAGGCCGGTGCCGAAGGCGCCGTGCGGTTCGGCGAGCCAGCCGGGCGCGGCGGCCAGGTTCCGGCCGAGCTCGGTGAGCGTGCCGCCGGCCAGCGGCAGCCTCGCGCGCAGGCGCTCGGTGACGGCGTCCTGGCGGGCGCGGGCGGCGGGGCCGGGGGCGGCGGCCACGCGCTCCACCTTGTGCATCAGCGCCCCGTGGATCTCGCGGTACAACTGGGCGTGCCGGCTTAACCCCTGACGGCGCTCGCGCAGCCGGGCGGCGAGCCGGTCGAGGTCGGCGACGCGGTGCGAGGCGGCGGCGGGCACCGGCTCGACGCCGGGTACGGCGTTGTAGGCGCGGCGCACCCGCTCCAGCGTGTAGGCGACGTGGTCGACGGTCAGCTGGGTGCCGTTGGCCTCCTCGACCCGGCCGAAGCCGGCCGAGCGGATGAGCAGCGTGAGGCAGACGATCAGCTGGGTGTCCTGGTCCGACCAGAGGTCGAGCGGAAGGCCCTGCAGCGCGCTGAGGGCGCAGTCGGGGTGGCCGGGCCAGAGGGTCTTGCCGGTCAGCGTGTTCTGGCCCCGGAAGTTCGTGTACTGCGTGTCCTCCTGGTAGAGGACGAACGGGGCGGTGCGCAGGGTCGCCTCCCTGGCCTGGGCGAGCAGGGCGTCGCGGCCCTCGGGGCCCTGCTCGGCGAGCCAGGCGCGGCAGTCGGCTGCGGAGGCGGCGTTCCGTTCCCGGGCGCGGTCGAGTTCGCGCCGGTAGGCGGCGAGGGCGGCGCGGCTGTACGGTACGCGGCGCACACCGCCGACCAGGTCGCGGGGGTCGAGGGGGCGGGCGCCGGGGGTGCGCAGGGCGATGCGGCCGTTGGTGGCGAGGCCGATCTCGCCGAGGAAGGCGGGGGCTTCGGACGTATCGGGGGCCGGCTCCGTGGTCGCTGCCGCCGGCGTCCCTGCCGCGTCGGCGGCGCTGTCGGTGGCGCCGTCAGGGTCGCGCCAGCTCAGGCCGCACAGCGCGGTGAGGGCGGCCTGCTCCGCGGAGTTCAGGGCCCGCAGCTGTATGTCGCCGGGGACATGTCCGTCGAGGGTGAGCAGCACGTCGAGACTCGATCGCAGGTCTCCGGCCTCGGCCGCACGCCGCCAGACGCGCCTCAGCAGCCCGGGGAACCCGGCGTCGGGCTCGGCGACGCGGTCCGGCTTGTCCGTGCTGCCGGCGGGGATGCCGAGCCGGCTGGGGCGGCGGCTGATCCGCTTCCTCGCATTGACGGCGCGGCGGGACTCGTGGCGCCCTGCGGGGTCCTTCATGCGGCACTCTCGGCGGTGAGCTCGATGTGGTTCCACATCGCGTCGTCGGTCGGGGTCCAGTCCTCGTCCACGTAGATGCAGTCGACCGGGCACTCGAGCACGCAGGCGGGGCAGCCCGAGCAGAGCTCGGGGACGATCACGACGTCCAGGCCCCGGTCGAAGACGGCCCCGAACTCCTCGGGACAGCCGCGCAGGCAGCTGTCGCAGGTGATGCACTCGGACGTCTCGATGCGCCGCGGGGGCTTCTTCCAGTTGTCGGCGCGGGAGCGTCGGGCGATGCGATCGGCGCGCTCCGACAGCGCGGCGGACGAAGCAAGCTTCTTCACGGGATCGGCCCCCTCCGGGACTGTTCTCGGCCACGGCCAAGACGGACGGTCCCGATCGTCACCGGACCCTCTCGACTGCGCCCGGAGCGCGGGTGGGGACCAACTGGAGCCCCGCCGCGCCCGCTCGAGTCGGCTGCGAGCGCGGCCCGTCCGTGCCACCGGACCGTTGGTGTCCGGGCGTACCCGGCGGTTTCCGGCCGGTACGCGCCGACCTGCCCGCCCGCGGGCGCACCACCCGGCCGCCCGCCGCCCACCACGGAGGAACCCATGCCGCTGCCGCCCGCCCGCGTCGTCCGGGCCGTCGAAGGCCTGCGTACCGGTCTGCAGAGGCTGGCACGGAAGCTGGCCCCCGCACCGTTCTCGCTGCTCGAAATGGTCCAGGGCGCCATGCTCAGCCAGGCCGTCTACGCCGCCGCGGAGCTGCGCGTCGCCGAGGCGCTCCGGGACGGTCCGCTGCCCGCCGACCGGCTCGCCGAGCGCGTCGGCGCCCACCCGGAGACGCTGCAGCGGCTGATGCGGCTGCTCGCCTCGAACGGCATCTTCGCCGAGCGGAAGGGCGGCGGCTTCGAACTGTCCCCGATGGGGGCCGCGTTGCTGGAGGACGCACCGATGTCGATGCGCGGCATCGCGGTGCTCATGGGCCACCCGATCCACTGGGAAGACTGGTCGCACTTCGTCGACGCGGTGCGCTCCGGCGAGCCGAGCCTGCCGAAGCTGCGCGGCATGACGGCCTTCGAGTTCCTGGAGGCCAAGCCGGAGTACGGCGAGGTGTTCATGAAGGGCATGGGCGCCATGTCCACCACCGAGACCGAACCGATCCTGGCCGCGTACGACTTCTCCGGGTTCGGCACGGTCGTGGACTTCTGCGCGGGCCGCGGTGAACTGCTCGCCGGCATCCTGAAGAAGTCGCCGGGCGTGCGGGGGATCCTCTCCGACCCGCGGGTGGGCGAGAACGGCGCGGCGGACTACCTGGCGGAGCAGGGGGTCGCCGACCGGTGCGAGGTGGTGGCCGCCGATCTGTTCGGGCCGGTGCCCGAGGGCGGGGACGCGTACGTCCTCAAGCACATCGTGCACGACTGGCCCGAGGAGCAGGCCCTTGAGATCCTGCGCAACGTGCGGGCCGCGATGCGGCCGGACGGGCGGCTGCTGCTGATGGAGATGGTCGTGCCGGACAAGCCGAACGCCGCGCACGCCTCGAAGCTGGTCGACCTGTGGCTGATGCTGCTCGTGGGCGGCAAGGAGCGGACGGCCGTGCAGTACGGGGAGCTGCTGGCCAAGGCGGGCTTCCGGCTGGAGCGGGTCGTGCAGACGCCGGCGGCGATCTCGGTCGTGGAGGCGAGTCTCCGGTAGGGGCCTGTGCAGTGCCGAGGGGCGCCGCCCGGTGGTCCGGGCGGCGCCCCTCATCGCGTACGTCAGCCTTCGGCGGGTGCGCCGAACCAGCGGGCGAGGGCGGTGTCGAGGCCGTCGGCACCGCCGGCGCCGGTCCACGCGACGTGGCCGTCGGGCCGGACCAGCACCGCCTCGGCGCCCGCGAACACGGTGTCGCGGTCGGCCGTGGTGGCGGTGGCCGTCACGACGTCGACGCGGCCGGTCCAGGCGGCGGCGGCCTCCCGCAGACCGGCGTTGCCGGCGAGGTCGAGCAGGACGCCGCGCCCGGCGTGCAGCAGCCGGAAGGTGTCGGTCTCGCCGTCGGCTCCGGTCAGCGGGAGCTTGCCGAGGCGGCGCCCGAGCAGCGGGTGGGCGGCGTCGCCGGCGTCGTCGGTGACGTCGTAGCGGATGTCGAGGTGGGAGACGATGCCCGCCAGGTGCCGGCGGACCGTGTCGTAGCTGGTGAGTTCGGTGATGATCCGGCGCAGCGGCTCGGCCTGGTCGCCGCCGAGGAAGACCATGCCCTGGGCGCGGGTGTTCATCAGCAGGCGGCGGCCCACCGGGTAACGCTCGGAGTGGTAGGTGTCGAGGAGGGCCTCGCCGGCGCGGCCGGTGACGACGGCGGCGAGCTTCCAGCCGAGGTTGGCGGCGTCCTGCACGCCGGCGCTCAGGCCCTGGCCGCCGGCGGGCAGGTGGATGTGGGCGGCGTCCCCGGCGAGCAGCACGCGGCCGCGCTTGTACTCGGCGGCCTGGCGGGTGGCGTCGCTGAAGAAGCTGACCCACTCGGCGCCGCCGCCGCTGATGTCCTCGCCGGTGATGTGCTCCCAGGCCTTGGCGACCTCCTCGAAGGTGACGGTGTCGTCGGCGCTGCGGGCGGCGGCGCCGTGCGGGCAGACGATGATGCGGTGCACACCCTCCTTGAGGGGGGCGGCCATCACCATGCCGTTGGGGAGGGCTTCGCCGAGGTAGCGGGGCTTGAGGTCGAGGCCGGTCACGTCGGCGAGGAACATCGCGCGGGTCGCCTCGGTGCCGGGGAAGTCGATGCCGGCGAGCTTGCGCACCGTGCTCTTGCCGCCGTCGCAGCCGACCAGGTAGCGGGCGCGCAGCTGCCGTACGCCGTCCGGGGTCCCGACGGTGACCTCGACGTGGTCGCCGTCCAGGAAGCCGTCGGCGAGCCCGAGGACCTCGCAGCCGCGGTGGATCTCGGCGCCGCGGTCGGTGGCCCACTCGGCGAGGACCGCCTCGGTCTGGCTCTGCGGGATGCCGCGGGCGCCGAAGTGGGCGCCCTCCAGGGTGGTGAAGTCGAACTGGACACCGCCGAAGTGGCCGACGGGGCTGGTCTCCAGGGTCTCGCCCTGCCCGAAGCGGGGCAGGAGCCCGCGCTGGTCGAAGATCTCCATGGCGCGGGCGGTGAAGCCGAGGCCGCGGGACTGGCCGGTGGGCTCGGCCAGCTTGTCGAGCACGATCACTTCGGCCCCGCCCAGGCGGAGTTCGCCTGCGAGCATCAGTCCGGTCGGGCCTGCGCCTACGACGATGACGTCGGCGTCCATCGTGGTCTCCTGCATGGTCGTGGAATCCCTCTCAGTCATCAGTGGTCCGTGCTTGGTGTAGGCGGGGGAAGGCGGGGCGGACCCGCTGCGCGGGCCGGGAGCGGGATCTCAGGCGGAGCCGAACCACCGTCCGACCGCCTGAGCGAGCCCGTCCCCGTCCCGGCCGCCCGCCCAGGCGACATGGCCGTCGGGCCGGACCAGGACGGCGGGCGTGCCCGCGAGCGGCGAGCCGGGTGCCGCGTGGGCGGTGACCGTGTCGATGCGGTCGGCCAGGGCGGCGTCGATGTGCGGCGGCGGGGCGCCCAGTCCCAGGAGCAGCCCACGCCCGGAGCGCAGCAGTTCGGCCGTGCTGCAGACGATCTCGCCGGTGCGGAGCCGCACGTGGGGCAGGCGGGCGCCGCGCAGCGGGTGCTCGGGGCCGCCGACGTCGTAGCGGATGTCGAGGCCGCTGATCATTCCGGCGAGGTGGGTACGCACGTCGTCGTACGCGATGAGTTCGGCGAGGACCGTGCGCAGCGGCTCGACCTCGGGGCCGCCCAGGAGCAGCAGGGCCTGGGCGCGGATGTTGCCCAGGACGGCGGCGCCGACGGCGGCGCGTTCGCAGTCGTAGCTGTCGAGGAGCCCGGCGGGGGCGGTGCCGTCGACGGCGGCGGCGAGCTTCCAGCCGAGGTTGTAGGCGTCCTGGAGGCCGAGGTTGAGGGCCTGACCGCCGATGGGCATCTGGCGGTGGGCGGCGTCTCCGGCGAACAGGACACGGCCGTGCCGGTAGTGGGTCAGGCGCCGGTTCTCGTCGTCGAAGTGGTTGACCCACAGCGGGGTGCCACCGGTGATGTCCTCGCCGGTGACGCGCTTCCAGGCGGCGGCGATCTCGTCGAAGTGCGGGTTCCCGGCGCGCTCACGGACCGCGGCGCCGAACTCGTGCACCATCACCCGGGTGACGCCCGCCGGGTTGCGGGCGGCGACGGCGAGGCCGCCGGGGAGCCGCTCGAAGCGCCGGTTCGGGATGTCGATGCCGTCGACGTCGGCGCGCAGCAGCTCCCGGGTGGCGGGCGTGCCGGGGAAGCCGGCGCCGGTCAGGCGGCGCACGGTGGAGTCCTGGCCGTCGCAGGCGACGAGGTAGGCGGCGCGCAGCGTGACGTGGTCGCCGTGGCGGCTGCTGGCGGCGGCCTCGACGTGGGAGCCGCGGTCGTCCACGGCGTGCAGGGTGTGGCCGCATCGGAGGTCGGCGCCGAGGCCGAGGGCCCACTCCTCCAGGACGGACTCGGTCTTGGTCTGCGGGACCTTCCACTGCCCGGGGTAGGGGCCTGGCAGCGTCAGGTCGAGAGGGATGCCGCCGAAGTGGCCGCGCGGCTCGCACGGCGGGCTGCCGAGGTCCGCAAGCAGGCCGCGGCTGTCCAGCAGCTCCATGGTGCGGGCGTGCAGTGTGGAGGCGCGGGACTCCGTGGTCGGGCCGTGGCGCCGCTCGACGAGGGTCACGTGGATGCCGCGCAGGGCCAGTTCACCCGCGAGGAGCAGGCCGACCGGGCCCGCGCCGACGACGATCACCTGGGTGTCGACCGTCTCGGCGGGCCCGGTGTGCGGCATCCGGCTGTGCGGGTGCGGGGCGCCGGCCATGTCAGCGGTTCCGCTCCGCGTGGTCCTTGGCGTGGCCGAGGGTGGCGAGGCTGTTGGTGCTCAGTGCGCCGTGCACGTAGGCGCGGGCGTCGGCGACGGTGGCCTCGGGGCCGAGGACCCTGGCGATGTTGTCGGTGTTGAGGGTGACGGTGTGCTGGGAGCTGGCCGTCGCGCCTCCGTCGTCGGTCTCCTCGAAGGTCCACACGCCGGTGTGCAGGGTCATCAGAGCCGGGAGCGTGACCTGCTTGTAGGCGATGCGGTGGTGGCCGATGGCGACCCGGTAGGACTTGGTGGTGTGCGTCGAGCCGTCCTTGGCGCGGGTGTCCATCTCCAGCTCCTGCAGGCCGGGGGTGTCCTCGGTGAAGCGGACGCGGGCCACGTGCGGGAGCCGCTCGGGCCAGAGCCCGGCCTCGTTGACGAAGGCGAAGGCGTCCTTGGCCGAGCCCTCGATCCGTATGGTGTCGGTGAAGGAGAAGGTCAGCTCCTCCGTCTCGGCGGCGTGGACGCGCTCCACGTTCTCCTTGAGGGCGGCGAGTTCGGTGGTGCTGTTCTTGTCCACGGCCCGCTCGATCCACAGCAGGTCGTGCGGATCGTCGTCGATGGCCCGGTAGTCGTGCAGGAGCCGGACGCGCGAGGTGCCCTGGTCGAGGGGTTCGACGATCCAGGTTCCGCCCATGGCGGCGACCGGCGGCGCCGGCACCTCCTGGCGGAAGGTGATGCGCAGGGCCTCGGGGTCGAGGGTGCGGCGCGAGGTCCAGGTCTTGGGCTCGCCGTTGGCGGTGGCCCAGATACGGATGTGCTCCTCGCTGCCGCTGATCTCCTCCCGGTCGACGTAGATCGTGGGCGGGAAGATCCGCGGCCAGTTGGTCACCTCGGCGAGAAGGCGGTAGACGGCGGGGGCGGGTGCGCTGATGGTGATCTCGTGCTCGACCTCACGAGTCGTCATGACGGCTTCTCCTCGGTGGTACGGGCTGTGCGGACTCCATGGGGCGGCTCCGCGGGACGGGCGAACTAGAAATTGCCGAGGCCACCGCAGACGTTGAGGGCCTGGGACGTGATGGAGGCGGCCGTGTCGGACGCGAGGTAGCCGACCAGGCCCGCGACCTCCTGGGGCGTGGAGTAGCGGCCGAGTGGGATCTTGGCCTGGAACTTCTGGAGGATCTCGTCCTCGGTCGTGTCGTACGCCGCGGCGTAGCCCTGCCGCACCCGCTGGGCCATCGGCGTCTCGACATAGCCGGGGCAGACGGCGTTGACGGTGATGCCGGTCGGCGCCAGCTCGTTGCCGAGGGCCTTGGTGAAACCGACGACGCCGTGCTTGGAGGCCGAGTAGGGGGCGCCGAGGACGACGCCCTGCTTGCCCGCAGTGGAGGCGATGTTGATGATCCGGCCGCGGTCCTTGGCGCGCATGCCGCCGGTGGTGAGGACCTCCCGGGTCATCCGGAAGACGCTGTTGAGGTTGGTGTCGATGACGTCGTCCCACAGTTCGTCGGTGATGTCCGCGGTGGGGCCGCCGCCGGAGCGCCCGGCGTTGTTGACGAGCACGTCGACGGTGCCGAACACGGCGACGGCGCTGCGCACGAACTCCTTGACGGAGGCTGCGTCACGGACGTCTAGGGCCTGGCCGTCGACGTCCAGGCCCTCCTCGCGCAGCGCCTTGGCGGTGTGATCGACGTTGTCCGCGTTGCGCGCCCCGATGAAGACCTGGTGGCCCTGCTGCGCCAGCAGGCGGGCGACCTCGAGGCCGATGCCGCTGGTCGCGCCGGTGACGAGGGCGACCCTCCGGGTGGTGTCGGACATGGGTGTGCTCCTCTCAGGCGGCCCGGGCTTCGGACAGGGACAGCTGGGCGTTGACGGCGTCGATCAGGTCGCGCGGCGTGATGTCGTCGCTGAGGTCGTCGTCGTCCAGGACGATGCCGTACTCGCGCTCGATGCGGCCGCCGGTCTCCAGCAGCGCGATGGACTCGTAGCCCAGCACCGCGAACGTGGTGTCCAGGATGTCTCCGGCGAGGTCGACGTTCTCGTCGGCGCCCGCGGCCTCGAGAAGGATCCGCCTGAGGTTGTCGAGGGTGAACTGGATGCTGGCCATGGGTACTTCCTTCGGTCTCGGGGCGGTTAATGCCCCAGCTGATCGTTTCTCGTGGGTCGCAGGCACGGTCACCTCCGTGCCGGCAGGGGGCGGCGCGCCGCTCGCTCTAGGCGGAGGCCTCCCACCGGTAGAAGCGCTGTGCCATGGCGTCGGCCGGGGAACGCCAGGTCGCGGGGTCGTACGGGTCGATGAACGGTTTGAGGTCGTCGCTGATCTTCACGAAGCGCGGGTCGTCCTTGGCGCCCTGGATCAGCTCGCCGCCGTTGTCCTCGTCGAAGTCCTGCAGGTGGAAGTACAGGCCGTTGAAGGCGAACAGCTGGCGGCGCCGGGTGCCCATGCGGTGCGGCATGTCCGTCGCGTCGAACTCGGCGAACAGCCTGGCGACGTCCGCACTCGAACCGGGCGCCATGCGGGCCACGATCAGCGTGCTGTGCATAGGTTTTCGCTCCTTGGCGTCTGTCCGGTGTCTTGCGGAGGGCGGGTTCGCACCGTCGGCTCGGTCGCCATACGCCGGACGGGCTGGTGCGCGCCCGCCCGGCGCGCGGAGGGCTACTCGCCCGCGGCGCGCGTGTGCACCACGCGGTAGGTGTTCACGTCGCTGTCGATCTTCAGCTCGTCGATGCGCTCGTCGTTGGTGCGGCGGGGCCTCGGCTTGCGCTCGTGCGGCAGGTCGCGGAAGGCCTCGTAGCTCTCCTTGCTGTCCCACTGCGAGTAGACGACGGCGAAGGCTCCCTCGACGAACATGGCGCGCAGGCCCTTGAAGACGCTGTGCGAGCGGTAGCCGGGGACGTTGACCAGCCAGTCCTGGCCTTCGCCCAGGAGCTTGATCAGCTCGGCCTGGTCGGCCTCACCGACCCGGTAGACCTCGATGGCGGTGTAGTCGTCGCGGTCCGGCGAGATCTCGACGCGGCCGTCGAGGCCGGGGCGGGTCTGGGTGAAGACGATCTCGTTCTGCAGCAGCCGGATGGCCGTGGTGATCTCCCGGAAGACGGGCAGCGTGCGGTGCTTGAACTCCTCGCCGGCGTACCGCTTTTCGAGGTCCTCGCCGCTGCGCCACTGGATCAGGTTGGCCGTGCCGGGGGTGTCCTGCCCGGCGTGCACGGTGGAGGAGATCCATCCCTCGTAGGCCGCCGCGTCGACGATCTTCCGCATCTCGGTGAGCAGCTGGTCCTGGTTCTCGGGGGTGTCGGTCGTGAACAGGTTGAGGACGGTCAGGTAGTTGTCCTCGGTGGAGATGTTCGGCATGGTTCCTTCGCTTCCTCGAGGGATGTGCGGGCGGGCGGGCGGAGCCCTGGTCAGGCGGCGGGGCCGAACCAGCGGCCGAGCGCGTCGGTGAGCGGCATGCCGGTGGCACCGGCGGCGGGGCCGTCGCCCGGGCCGCCGACCCAGGCGACGTAGCCGTCGGGGCGGACGAGGATGCCGTCGAGGCCGTGGTCGCCGTCGGGGCCCTGCACGGTGACGGTGTCGACGCGGTCGGCCCATCCCTGGGCCGCGGCACGCAGCTCGGCGCTGCCGGCGAGCAGCAGGCCGCGCCCGGATTCGAGGAGGGTGAGAACGCTCTGCTTCACGCCGTCGCGGGTGATCTGCTTGTCCTCCAAGCGGCGGCCGAGCAGCGGGTGGCGGTCGCAGCCGACGTCGTGGCGGATGTCGAGTCCGGTGACCATGCCGACCAGGTGGCGCTGCACCTCCTCGTGCCGCACCAGCTCGGTGAACACCTGGCGCAGCGGGTCGACCTCGTCGCCGCCGAGGTAGAGGGTGCGCTGGGCGAGGGTGTTGGCGAGGATGCGGGCGCCGACCGGGTGGCGCTCGGCGTGGTAGGTGTCGAGCAGTCCCTCGGGGGCTTGGCCCTTGATGTCGAGGGCGAGCTTCCAGCCGAGGTTGACGGCGTCCTGGATGCCGGCACTCATGCCCTGGGCACCGATCGGCAGGGGGATGTGGGCGGCGTCCCCGGCGACGAAGACGCGGCCCTTGCGGTACTCGGCGGCCTGGCGGCTGACGTCGGTGGTGGAGGAGACCCACAGCGGCGTGGCGCCGCTGATGTCCTCGCCGGACAGGCGCAAAAACGCCTCGGCGACCTCCTCGAAGGTGATCGGGTCCTTACCTGTGCGCAGCGGCTGTGCGCGGTCGTAGTAGATGACGCGGCTGCGGTCCGGGCCGAGCGGCAGCACCATGACCATGCCGCCGGGCACCGGCTCGCCGCTGAACCGCGGGCGCAGTTGTACGCCGGTGATGTCGGCGAAGCGCAGCTCGACGGTGGGCGTGGTGCCGGGGAAGTCGATCCCGGCGCTGGTGCGGACGACGCTGCGGGCGCCGTCGCAGCCGACGACGTAGCGGCCGCGGAGCGTGCCGGTGCTGTCCCCGGTGGCGATGCGGACGCCGACCCCGTCGTCGTCCTGCTCGACGCCGGTGACCTCGACGCCGCGGCGCACCTCGACGCCGCGCTCGGCGATCCAGCCGGCGAGCATGGCCTCGGTCCGCGACTGGGGGATGCCGCGGGCGCCGTACGAACCGCCCGGAAGGACCCGGTAGTCGAGCGGCACACCGCCGAAATGACCGAACGGAATGACATCGACATCGCCGAGCCGGGAAATGAGTCCGCGCTGCGCGAATTCCTCGATCGTGCGCGCGGAAAAACCGAGGGCACGGGATTCCCTGATGGGCTCGGCAAGCCGGTCGACGACCAGAGCGGAGACTCCATTGAGGCTCAACTCGCCCGCGAGCATAAGTCCAGTAGGACCTGCTCCTACTATGATCACGTCCGCGTCAAAGGTATTCATCTGCCCTCTTCCGACTGGGGTTTGACGAGTATTGCCGGGCCACGGGGGAACGGTAAAGCGAATGCGGTACAGGCTTCGCGCAATCCGCTACAGAACTCTGCTGGGAATGTCAGATCTCTGGCAGGGATCTGGTCCCGCAAACGCGCCCGGCGCCATGCTCGGGCGGTGACTTCCAACCTTTTGCCCGCCGCTTCGGCCACGGCCACCGATTCCGCCGACGCCGCCCTGGTCGCGGAACTCCTGGGCCGCTATCTGGTCACGCTCGACGACGAGGAGCTCGACGACGCGTGGGCCCGGAGCCTGTTCACCGAGGACACGGTCGTCACCTTCCCGATGAGCCGCCACGAGGGGCGCGCCGGGCTCGCCGAGTGGCACCGCGCCTCGCTCGCGGCGTTCGCGGCCACCCAGCACCTGGGCTCGCCGGCGGTGGTGACCGTCGAGGGCGACCGGGCCGTGTTCCGCGCCAACGTGCTGACCACGCACGTCCACCACCCCGGCGGGGAGGGACCGCCGCTGTTCCGCGCGGGCACGCTCGCCTCCGGCGAGGCCCGCAAAACCCCTGCCGGGTGGCGGATGGGCGAGCTGTCGTTCCGGGTCCTCTTCACCGAGGGGGAGCCCCCGAAGCGGGTCTGAACCCTCCGGCGGTCAGATGTCCACGACCGGGCTCTGGTCCCCGGGCCGGGTCATCGCCGTGAGCAGCCGCCGGTCCAGCATGGTGCCGACCGAGGTGTCCCCGGCCGGGTCGAGCCCGGCGTCGTGGCAGGCGGCGCTGATCAGGTAGCGGCCGAGCACCGGGTGGGTGGCGAACGCCCACTCGTCGCCGAGGGCCGCGGCTCCGTCGGGGGTGCGCAGGCCGCCGAGGGCGAGGTTGAAACCGAACTCGGTGAAGGCGAGCCGCATGCCCTGACCGAGCGCCTTGGTGTACGCCTCCTTCAGGGTCCACAGCCGCAGCACGCACGCCGCCTGCTGGTCCTCGGGCAGCGCGTCCAGCTCCGCGACCTCGGCCGGCGTGCACATCTGACTCCGCATCAGGCCCAGGTCGAAACGCCGGTCCGCGCGCTCGGCGTCCAGGCCGATCCGGCCCATCCGGCTGATCCCCACGGCCATCAGCTCACCGGTGTGCGTCAGGCCCACCTCGACCTGATCGAGGCCGCGCAGATACGGACGGCCGCCGAGCCGGTAGGCGATGTCGATGTCCTCCGGACCGATGCCGAGCGCGGCCGCCGCGGTGTACTTGATCAGCAGCCGGGACGCGGCGAACCGGCAGCGGACCGCGGGGTCGTGGGTGTCGGCGTAGCGGTTCCAGTCGCGGCCGAGCAGTGGTTTGAGGCGCGGCGTGGTGAGCACCGCGGGCAGCCACTCGGTCCAGGTCGCGTACGCCACCGTGGCCCCGCGGTCCAGGAGGTCCTCCCGGATCCGCAGCCAGGAGCTGTCGGGGCGCGGGACGTGCACGGGCGGTGCGACGGCGGAGCCGTGCGCGGTGGCGACGACGCCGAGGGCGCTCAGGCGGTGCAGGGTGTCGAGGACACCGACGACGTCGCGGGCGTCGATGTCGTCCGTGACGCGGCCGCCGCCCTTCCGCACGGCCGTGGGCTCACTGTGGTGCACGGCGTTCGCCTCCTTCTGTCGTCTTCCGGGTCCGGCCGTTTCTGCTGAGACGGGTCTCACGCGAGCCGCATCCCGTACAGGTCGAAGCTCCGCCCGCGCCGGTACCGGTCCACGAGCCCGGCCGCGAGGTCCTGCGTGACGCCGTCCGGCAGGTCGGGCACCTCCAGGCCGAGGCGGCGGCCGAACCGGGTCAGGGCGAGCAGCGCCCAGTCGGGTTCGGCGAGCAGGCCGCCGTCCGGGGTTCCGGGGGCGGCGTTCTCGCAGACGGCGAGGCAGGACGCGGCGGCGAGCAGCAGGCAGTACCGGTCGACGAGGACGTAGGCGGCCGGGGCGAGCGCCGCGGCGTCCGGGCGCCCGGAGAGCGTGGCGCACCGCTCGGCGAGGCTGTGCACCTCGGCGGCGAAGGCGCGGGCGAGGTCGGCGAGCGCCGCCCACCTGGGGCCGCGCCCGCGCTTGCCGTCGAGCCGGGCGGCGGCGCCGAGCAGCGCGGCGAGCAGCCCGTCGCAGCCGCTCTGCGGGTCGCGGGGCTCGGCGTCGAGCCGCCGGAAGTCGAGGGCGGTGTCCCCGCCGCCGGTGGTGAAGAGCGCGGCGGGGGCTTCGTGTCCGGCCTCGCCGCGCCAGGTGGCGTGGGCGAGGGTGCGCAGGTGAGGGACGAGCACGGCCTGGGTGTCGGCGGTGCCCGCGTGCCCGAGTCCGGCCACCGGCAGGTCGCGTACGAGCTTCTGGAAGCCGCCGTATGTGGGGCCACGGTCGTAGCCGCGGGCGCCGAGCACCGCGGCGAGCTCGTCGAGGTCCTCGTGGAGCAGCGCGGACACGGCGTACTTGACGGCGGCGGAGGGGATGAGGGCGTGCTCGGGCGCCAGGTCGAGCAGCCGCAGCCCGGCGACGGCGAGGCTGTCGCAGGCGAGCAGGTCGGCGAAGACTCCAGCGAGCACCCGGCCGCGGCGCCCGCGCAGCACCAGGCCGCGGCGGGACTCGCTGACGGCCCGCACGGCGTACCGCAGTGCGCTGTCCATCCCGCCGACCAGGGCGCCGCCGGACACCAGCGCCCGGCTCACCTGGAAGGTGCGCAGGGACAGGGAGACGCCCTCGCCGAGCCGTCCGACGAGGGCGTCGGCGGGCACGGGGCAGTGGTCGAGTTCCAGTCCGGCGTAGTGGGCGCCGCGCATGCCGTGGGTGCGGGCGCGCGGCAGCCGGTGCACGGCGTGCGCCGGGAGCCGGTCGGTCTCGAGCAGGAACACCGAGTGACTGTCCGGGCCCTCGCCGGGCGCGGTGCGGACGTAGGCGACGAAGGCGTCGGCGCGGTCGGCGTTGATGACGACTTCCTTGCGGCCGTTCACCGCATAGCCGCCGGGTGCGGGGCGCGCGGTGTACTCGCCGCGCAGGATCGCGTTGGCGTGCGCGAACTCGCGGTGCAGGATGGTGATCCGGCCGCCGTCGAGCAGCCGCCGCGCGGTGCCCCGGCGCTGCCGCTCGTCGCCGGCGGTCCACACCACGGACGCGGCGAACAGGGCGGTCATCCCGGCGCCGAAGCCGAGCGCCACGTCCCGCCGGAACACCGGCCGCAGCACCTGGGCGAGCCCCTCGACGCTGGTGAGGCGGCCGCCCAGTTCCCTCGGCACGAACTCGGCGGCCAGGCCGAAGCGGTCGAGCAACTCCTCGGTGGCCGCAGGCACTTCGCGCCGCTCGTCGGCGGCGAGCAGCGCCTGTTGGCCGTGCGGGTTGCCGTCGGCGAAGGGATCGCCGAGCAGGTCCTCGACGTGCTGCGCCCGTGCGGGCCCGTCGCCGGGCACCTGGGAGGTACGGGGGGCGGCGGGCCGTCCCGCGGCCGCGGACGTGTCGGCACTCGCGGTCAGGCTGTTGTTCACGTGGGACCTCCAGCTTCAGCCCGTCCGGCGAGTGCGGGCGGGGGCGTTCAGCGCGATGAGCACGGGGGGTTCGGCAACCGGGCCGACGGCCGCCGCTCCGGCTCGGCAGGCCAGTGCACCCTCGGCGTGCTCCTTGGCCAGCCGCAGCGCGACGCCGCTCTCCCGGGCGAGCCGTGAGCGCAGCGCCTCCCGCGCGACCCGCACCGCTTCCGCGCCGTCGCCGTACCTCTGCCGTACGCCGTCCTCGTCGAGCACCGCGTGGTGCCGCGCGACGACGGTGACGCCCGCGCCCGATGCGTCGGGTTCGACCGACCACTCGCCCGTGTGCGCGGCGAGCAGCGCGGGCTGTTCGGTGTCCCGGATGTCCTTGTAGACGATGCGTCCGGCGTGCGGGAAGCCGATCCGTACCGATTCGGTCGTCCGCACCGTCCCGTCGGCGCCGGCCATCTCCACGGTCATCAGCTGCACTCCGGGCCCGCGCTCGGCGATGTGGATCCCGGTGGCGCCGGGCACCGCGTCGGTCCGGTCGCCGAACCGGTGCAGGAAGTCGTAGACCGGCTCGACGGGCCCTTCGACGTGGACTGAGTCCTCGAAGGACAGGACGAGGTCGTCGAGGCGGCGCCAGCGCTCGGCGAGCTGCCTGAGGTTGTCGAGCGCGGCGCGGCTGTTGGCGGTGGTGGCCCGCTTCACCCAGTCGACGTCGGCGCGCGCGTTGTCGGTGACGGCGAAGTCGTTGCGGAGGGTGACGAGGGACCGCTCGGGGCCGCGCGGCTCGACGGTCCAGCTGCCGCCCATGGAGGTCACCGGCCGGGGCAGCACCTCCTGGCGGAAGTCGACGCGGTGCGCCACGGGGTCCAGGACGCGCCGCGAAGTCCACGACTTGATCTCGCCGTTGGCGGTGACCCACATCCGCAGCCGTTCCGACTCGCCGTCGAACTCGAGCTGTTCGACGTGCACGGTGGGCGGCAGGAAGACGGGCCAGCGCAACGCGTCGGCGATCAGGCCGTAGAGCACGCCGGCCGGGGCATCCACCTCCGCGTGCTGGGCCATACGGTGCACAGGCGCGAGGTACATCCACCACACCCCTCTCGTCTCGGACGTCTGGAAGGCCGGGCGGACGGCCACGGGACGCCGCAACCAGCCGGCCCGTACAGGCTTGCCATGGACTGTGTCTTGACCTGGTGGAGAACGACTCGTCCGCTCCTCGACGGCCGCTCGAATCCGCAGCACAGCGCGGCGCCCCCGCGTGCCGGGCGTACCGCGCTCGACGCCGGCTCGACCCGGGCCCGACCGCCCTGCCCGACCCTGCGGGCCGCCGCCTCGGACGCCCGGGGGCTGGAGGTGACTGAGCACGCTCGTTGTCGCCGGCCATGACGCCGGCAGCGTGAGGAGTTCTCGGCGAGGATGCGCTGGTGGCGTTCGACCTTGCCGTTGTGCCGGGGCGTGTAGGGCTGGGTCCGCTGGTGGTGAGAAGCCCGCGAGGTCAGGGAGCGCATGAGGACCGCGGCGCGGTAGTTGGCGCCGTTGTCGGTGACCACGCGCACGATCCGGTGAATGCCGTGGGCGCCGAAGAACGCGCGGGCGCGGCGGAAGAACGCCACGGTGGTGGCGGCCTTCTTCGTCGGAGAGGCGCGCGGGCCAGGGCCGGTTCGTCGGGGTCGGCCGATGACGGCTGCAGGAGTACGCGGGCTCTGAGCAGGGTGAATCAGGCGCGCCGACCCGGGCGTTGCCGGATCTCTCCGCCTGCGACGGGCACCGGCCGCCGGGCGCCCGGCCGGGCTCGAGGGAACGTCATGCGGTTCGCGAGCGGGCGGTCCGAGCCTGACGGGTGGGATGACGGTCCGCGGTCCGAAGGAGTCCTGATGGCGATTCGCGGCGCCCGGCGCATGCGGCGGTTCACCCGCGCCCTGGCGGCCCACGTCTGGCAGTGTCTGGTCGCCGCCGGCAGCGTCCAGGTCGCGGGCGAGGCGGCCCGGGCCGACGCCCGCCTGCTGGACGCGCCCCCGCCCGGCCATCCAGAACGCCTGCGCCCCGACCTGCCCTTGAGCGCGCTGGAGCGCGCCCTGCTGAAGGAACTCGACCCGGCGGGCTGAGGGACGGAGGCCTCGCCGGCGTGCGAGGCCGGCCCGGAAGGGCCGTGCGGCCGCGCCGCGGTGTCAGGCCGCGTACAGGTCGAAGGTGGAGGTGCGCCGGGGCCCGGACGCCACGTCCAGCTGGGGGTCGACGGCGAGCATCGCCTGGTGCAGCCGCTGCAGCTGCGGTGAGGGCTCCACGCCCAGCTCGTCGACCAGGCGGCGGCGCAGCCGGTGGTAGACGTCGAGCGCGGTGGCCTGCCGGCCGGAGCGGTACAGCGCCACCATGGCCTGCGAGTGCAGCCCCTCGTGCTCGGGGTGCCGGGCGATCAGGTCCATCAGCTCGGCGGTGACCTCGGCGTGCCGGCCGAGTCTGAGGTCGGCGTCGATGCGGCGTTCCCGCGTGACGAGCCGGCTCTCCTCCAGCCGCATCGCCTCGATCTCCAGGACCGGGCCGACGCGTACGTCGACCAGGGCGGGCCCCTGCCACAGGTCCAGCGCCTTGCGGTAGGTGCGGGCGGCCCGCTCGTCCTCGCCGTTCTCGAAGGCCTGCTGGCCCTCGGTGACGAGGCGCTCGTACTCGTGGACGTCGACCGCGTCGGCCGGTATCTGCAGCAGATAGCCGCCGTGCCGGGTGGCGAGCACGTCCTTGGCGGCGCCGGGCGCGCCGGGCCCCATGGCGGTACCGAGCCGGCGCCGCAGCTGGAGGATGTAGGTCTGCAGCGTGGTGAGGGCACTCTGGGGGAGTTCGGTGCCCCAGATCTCCTCCATGAGCGTGGGCACGGGCATGACCCGGCCCGGATAGAGGGCGAGCAGGGCCAGGATCTGGCGCGGCTTCCCGGCCGTCGGAACGATCGACATCCCATTGACGTCGGCACTCAGTGGACCCAGAACACGAATCTTCATGGTTTCCCTCCCCGTACCTCGACGGCTGCACTCGGCTTCCGAACCGGTGTGCGAATCGGTGCCCGAGGTTCGTCGATATTGCGCCACGCAGGAGCCGGATGTCCTTATCCCACGATGTATGCACGAGGCGCACCGTATCCCGCCGCAACCGCGCCCTCGGAAATCATCGAGGAATCATTGAGCGGCTTTCTTGCAATGCCGCGTCTCCAGCTGTGCCTGACACGTCTCTGACACGCGCCTGACCGCTGGAAAAAGGAGCCGCTGGCCGTCTTTTTCCGGTCGGCTGGCGCTGTTAGCTTTCCGCGCCATGGAGGCCACTGAAAGCACCGGGCGGGACGGCGGGAAGACGCCGCCCGCGGGCGCGGACCCGTTGACGCGGCAGCTGCTGCGGCTCATGGCCGCCCGCTGCGCTCAGCAGGCGGGACCGATCGAACTGGCGGTCCACGAGGACCTGGTGGACCACGACCTGGATTCGATCGCGACCATGGAACTGATCTCCGCCTGGCACCGGCGCGGCATCGAGGTCGGATTTCCCGAGCTGATGGCGCGCCCCACGCCCGGCCACTGTCGATCGCCGCTTGACCGTCGGGGCATCGCGAACGCCGCATGATGTGAACTCGACGCGGCCCCGAAAACCGCTGGAGCCGGAGTCGCGCCGGCCCCGCCGTTCGTACACACCGTCTATGGTCCGATAGCCGGGGAATTGCAGCTTTCTTTTCCGGCCAACCGGAATCGGATCACCAGACGGAGTCATCCATGGAATTCGGCGTGCACTCCTTTCCGGTCCTCAGTCCGGGTCGCAGGAGCGCGAGCAGGTACGACGACGGGAGCCCTGGACCGGCCGGGCCCGCCGTCGGGGAAGAGATGCAGTTTCGCATCCTCGGTCCCGTCGAGGTCCACGACGAGCGCACCGGGCTCCGGATTCTCCCCACGGGGGCCAAGCAGCGCGCTCTGCTGGGCGCGCTCGTGGTGAAGTCGGGGCAGACCGTCTCCGCGCACCGGCTCATCGACGAGCTGTGGGGCGAGCATCCGCCGGCGAACGCTGCGAACGCCCTGCAGGCCCACGTGGCCCGGCTGCGCCGGCTGCTGCCGGTGCCGCACGCCGGCTCCGGTGAACCGCACCACGAATGGATCGTGACCCGCTCCCTCGGCTACGTCCTGCGCCTGGGCCGGGCCACCACCGACGCCGAGCGCTTCAACCGCCTCGCGGCCGAGGGCCGGGCGGCTGCCGTCAGCGATCCCGAGCACGCCGCCGAACTGCTGCGCCAGGCGCTCGCGTTCTGGCGGGGTCCTGCCCTGGAGGACAGCGTGCGCGGGGACATCTGCGCGGCCGAGGCGGCCCAGCTGGAGGAGAACCGGCTGACCGCCCTGGAGGCGCTGTACGACGCCTGCCTGCGCGCCGCCCGGCACGACGAGATCACGGGTGAGCTGGAGGAACTGACCGCCGACCACCCCATGCGGGAACGTTTCTACGACCTGCTGATGGTGGCCCTGTACCGCTGCGGCCGACAGGTGGAGGCCCTCGGCGTCTACGACCGCGCGCGCAAGCACCTGGTCCACGAACTCGGCGTCGAGCCCGGCCCGGTGCTGCGCGGCCGGATGGAGGCGATCCTCAACCACGACCCGGCGCTCGCGGCTCCCGGCCCCACCGAGCCGTTCCCGGCGGCCGTCCACCGCGTCCCGGGCCCCTCGCTCCCCTACCTGGCGCCGGCCCCGTACCAGGAAGCCACGGTCCTGGCCCTCACCGACGAGATCGCCCGCCTGCGGCGCCACGTGGATCGTCTCTCCCTGGAGCAGGAGGCCCTGATCCGCCGCTTCGACCGCCTGTCGGCCCCGGTTGCGCCGGCGCAGGCACGATAACCGGACCGGCCGGCGTCGGACGCGTCGGCACGGTCCGGCAGCCGGGGGCGGGGTCAGCCCACCCGGGCAACGGCCTGACCGGTGACCTCCGGGCCGAGGGCCGCCACGGTATCCGGGTTGGCCATCAGGATCGAGCGCTGCAGCCGGCTGAGCATCGCCGACGGCTCCAGGCCGAGCTCGCGTACGAGGGTAGTGCGCAGCCGCTGGTAGACGCTGAGTGCTTCGCCGCGTCGGCCGGAGCGGTGCAGGGCCACCATGAACTGACCGTGCAGGCTCTCGTGCATGCGGTGCCGGTTGACGAGGACGGTCAGCTCGGACAGCAGCTCGCGGTGGCGGCCGAGCCGGAGATCGGCCTCGATGCGCTGGTCCAGCGCGCACAGCCGGGCCTCCTCCAGGCGCTTGACCTCGAGGCCGATCCGGCTGCCGGCGGTCACGTCGGCGAGCGCGGAGCCGGTCCACAGCGCCAGTGCCTCCCGCAGCCGCCGTGCGGCACCGGAGAAGTCCTCGGCGTCCATGGCCCGGTAGCCCGCCCCGGCCTGCCGCTCGAACTCGCGGAAGTCGACCCGGCCGCCACGGGTGTCCAGGCGGTAGCCCCCGGGGAGGGTGACCAGGATGTCCTTGGCGGTGACGTTCTCCTCACCGGCCTTGGCCAGCGCCTCGCCGATGAGCTCCCGCAGCTGCAGGACGTACGTCTGCAGGGTGGTGCGGGCGCTGCGCGGCGGCTCGTCGTCCCACAGCTCCTCGATCAGGGTGGAGACCTGGACCACCCGGTCGGCGTGCAGGGCGAGCAGAGCCAGCACCTGGCGCGGCTTCGGAGCCGTCGGTGTGATCGTGATGCCGTGCTCGCGTACTGACAGCGCGCCCAGAACTTCGATGTCCACGGTCTTCTCCCCAATGCCGGTTGCGTGCGGATCCATGCCGCGAGGGCCGCCGCTTGAGCGTGCGGATGGTGCTCGACGGCTCTGGCTCGAACACGATTAAAAAAACAGCACAGTCGGTTTGTCAACCAAAGCGGGCACATACAGCCACACGAGCCGCCCGACCGCGGGTGGCGACCGTGCCCCGGCAGCAGCGGCGCGCACGCCAAAGAGCCTCCTGACGGCCGTAGTTGAGGCTGACCGGAGGCTCTGGTGCGCATACGGGTGGAAAGGAAGGCGCCGCGGATCGCCGATGAAAAGGCGAGGGGTCACCGCCGCGGCGCCCGGGGCGACCCGGGGGCCCCGAGGGCAAAAGGGTGCATGTCCCCCACTAAATCAGACCGGGCGGTCTGATTATTTCCGCCTCCGCCGATCGCCCCTCTCCTCGGACTGCGGCCCCCTGGCTGCCTGGCGTGGTCACTGGGGGCGGCTGCCGGCCGCCACGAGATCGCCGAGTACAGAGGCCGCGGCCAGCCGCGGCAGCAACAGCTGCCAGAACCTGGTGATCGTACGGTGCGAGAGCCACTTCGGGTCCTGCATGCCCAGCACCTCGAAGCCGGTGGTCGCCGCCACCACGGAGGACGCCACCTCCTCGGGCGTGACCTCGCTGAGCACGCCCGCGCCGTCAGCGCGTTTCAGCGCGCCCTCGACCCACTGGTGCCACTGGTGATGCAGGTCCCGGCTCCTCTCGCGCACCTGATCGCGGCTCAGCTCGAAGCCTGCGCGCAGCACCACGTCCTCGGTGAGCCCGCGGGCCAGGTCGTGCGAGGTGTCCACCAGCAGCTGCAGGGCGTTGCCGACCGTGCCCTCGTGGGCCGTGACGATGCCCTCCAGCCGTTCCGCCGCGGCCTCCTCCACCGAATCGGCCAGATGGGCCTTGTTCGCGAAGTGGAAGTGGAGCGCTCCGTTGCTCACTCCGGCCAGCGAGCTGATCGCGGTGAGAGAGGCCACACTGAAGCCGTCCCGGTCGAAGACCGTGGCAGCCGACTTGATCAGCGCCTCGCGGGTACGCAGCGCTCGTTCCTGTTTGACCATTCAAGGTGCTCCGTTACTGCGGCGGGTTGCCGTGCTTGCGTGAGGGCAGATCGGCGTGCTTGGTGCGGAGCATCGCGAGTGACGTGATGAGCACCTCGCGGGTGTCGGCGGGGTCGATGACGTCGTCCACCAGACCGCGCTCGGCCGCGTAGTACGGGTGCATCAGCTCCGCCTTGTACTCCTTCACCATCCGCGCCCGCATGGCTTCGGGGTCCTCGGCCTCGGCGATCTGGCGGCGGAAGATGACGTTGGCGGCGCCCTCCGCGCCCATGACGGCGATCTCGTTCGTCGGCCAGGCATACGTCAGGTCCGCGCCGATGGACTGCGAGTCCATGACGATGTACGCACCGCCGTAGGCCTTGCGCAGGATCAGGGAGATCCGCGGCACGGTGGCGTTGCAGTAGGCGTACAGCAGCTTCGCGCCGTGCCGGATGATCCCGCCGTGCTCCTGGTCCACACCTGGCAAGAACCCCGGGACGTCCAGCAGGGTCACGATCGGGATGTTGAATGCGTCGCACATCTGGACAAACCGCGCGGCCTTCTCGCTGGCCTCGATGTCCAGCACGCCGGCGAGAACCTGCGGCTGGTTGGCGACGATGCCGACGACCCTGCCGTCGAGGCGGGCGAAGGCGCAGATGATGTTCCGGGCCCAGCGCTCGTGGACCTCCAGGTACTCGCCGTCGTCGACGATCTCCTCGATCACCTTGGCCATGTCGTACGGCCGGTTGCCATCGACCGGGACCAGGTCAAGGAGGACCTCGGAGCGGCGGGTCTGCGGATCGGCACACGGAACGTGGGGCGGGTACTCCCGGTTGTTCTGCGGCAGCAGCGAGAGGAGGTAGCGGACCTCGGCGATGCAGGTCTCCTCGTCGTCGTAGGCGAAGTGGCACACACCGCTCGTCTCGGCGTGCACGTCCGCGCCGCCGAGCCCGTTCTGGGTGATCTCCTCGCCGGTGACCGCCTTGACCACGTCCGGGCCGGTGATGAACATCTGCGAGGTGTCCCGCACCATGAACACGAAGTCCGTCAGCGCCGGGCTGTAGGCCGCACCGCCCGCACACGGGCCCAGCATCACGCTGATCTGCGGGATGACCCCGCTCGCCTTGGTGTTGCGCTGGAAGATCCCGCCGTACCCCGCCAGGGCCGACACGCCCTCCTGGATACGGGCGCCGGCACCGTCGTTGAGCGAGACCAGCGGGGCACCGGCCGCGATGGCCATGTCCATGATCTTGTGGATCTTCGTGGCGTGCGCCTCGCCGAGGGCACCGCCGAAGATCCGGAAGTCGTGGGCGTAGACGAAGACCGTCCGCCCCTCCACCGTCCCCCAGCCGGTGATCACACCGTCCGTGTACGGCTTCTTCTCCTCCAGACCGAAGCCGGCGGCCCGGTGCCGGCGCAACTGCTCGACCTCCCGGAAGGAACCCGGGTCCAACAGCAGCTCGATGCGCTCACGCGCCGTCAGCTTGCCCTTGGCGTGCTGCGCCTGCGTCGCTCTCTCGCTCGGCCCGGCCACCGCCCGCGCACGGATCTCGTGCAGCTCGGCAACGCGCCCGCCTCCGTCCGAGAGCTCCACGGACACCTGAGGAATGTCATTGAGGACTGTCACGATGCCTCCCTCCCTCATGAGCGCGGCCGGTATGGAACCCCAGGTTAACAAACCGTCTGTGCGGTTTATAAGGGGGAGGTGTGTTGGCGCGCACATGAATCAGCCCTGAAAAAGTGCCTGCCGGGCCTCGCGGCCGGCTGCTCGGTGGGCCCTATCGCCAGCAGTACGGCGAGCGATAGGCCGCGCCGGACCGCTCCGGCTGCCGCCACGACGGGACGTCGGGCGGCTCCTGCCCGTCGTCTGCCGCATCCCGCCCGGCCAGTACCGAGCACAGCACGACGGTCACCGCGGCCAGCTCCTCCTCGTCGGCCCGACCGCGTTCTATGCGCAACGCGAGGCCCGTAGCGCCCGGTTCGCCCATGTCCGCTCCTCTCCACTCCGGCCACCGTGCGGCATCGCGCTACAGAGAGACTTCAGCGTCGCTTGAGAGACGCCCGGGCGAGCGGCCGGCGGCGATCGAGCGCTCGGTGGGCCATGAGCTGGAGAAATGCCGGAGAACAGACGTACGTGAAGGAACTCTGCCTCCCGGTCTTGGGCGGCGACTCCAAACGATCCCGGGCGAAGGCTGCGATTCCACTGGAAATCAAACCGGTTGGTCTCTATGTTTTGAGACCTCCGCAGCCCATCTCCGATCTCGTTCAGGGGGAGCGATGACGGCGAGCACGTTTCGGTTCGAAGGTCCGTCGATCGAGCAGACGACGGTGGAAGCCGCTCTGTCACCCTTTCGGGCAGCAGCGCTGCGTCACGGGAATCTGACCACCACGGTCCCCAGGGAACTGGTGCACCGCGCGGCCGTCGCCGAGGTCATGCTCACCGACTGGAAGCGCCTGGCCGACGCACACTTCGCGATGACCGCCCAGTGGCCGCGGGGCCACAGCTTCTTCACCCCCGTGGACGGGGTCCACCACGACCCGCTGATCGCCGCTGAGACGATCCGTCAGATCGGTGCCCTGCTCGCTCACGCCGAGTTCGGCGTTCCCTTCGGCCACCAGTTCCTGCTGGAGGAACTCACTCTCACGGTGCACCCCGAACAGCTGAGGATCGGTCAGACGCCCGCCGCGCTGGACATCGACGTCACCTGCAAGGAGGTCAGGAAGCGCGCAGGCCGGCTGACCGGCCTGGCGTACGAGACGACGGTCCTGCGCGAGGGACGGCCCGCCGCCTCGGGGCGGATCTCCTTCAGCGCCATCGCTCCGGCCGTGTACCGACGGCTGCGTCCGGAGCGCGTCTTCAGCGCCGGGCACCGCCCGATTCCGCTGACGGCTCCGGTGGCGCCGCAGAGCGTGGGGCGCCTTTCGCCCGCTGACGTGGTCCTCTCCCCCACCGGCGACCCGAACCGCTGGCAACTGCGGGTGGACACCCGGCACCCGGTGCTCTTCGACCACCAAGTCGACCATGTGCCGGGCATGGTACTGCTCGAGGCTGCCCGCCAGGCGGCGACCGCAGTGCTGGGCAGATCCTCGATCCTGCCGCTCGGCCTCGAGTGCGAGTTCAAGAAGTACGCGGAGCTGGACCTGCCCTGCCTGATCGACGGCCTGCGCCTGCCCAAGGCCGCACCCGGTGACCCGGACACGGTCCTGGTCACCGGCCACCAGGACGGCGAGCCCGTGTTCAGCACGATGGTGACGGCCGCGCTGGGCGACTGACCGCACGAACGCGGGGTCGCCGCCGGCCGGCCCCGCGGCCTCCTGCCCAGGGGGATCGCCGCGCCGGCGGGCGTGCGGAACGGGGAGGACCCGCACGCCCGCCAGGTCGTACGTCGCAAGCTCCGACTGCTGGCACCAGAAACCGAGCCTCGTGTCGAGGCGGCCGCCCGGTCCCTGACGGTCGCGCGCTCGTACGCCGCCTTGCCTCACCGCACGGTGCGAATGCTCCGTAAGGGCCCTTGCTGGGACGCCCCCGCGGCATGCGGCACGGCGCCGAATGCCGCGAGGTGGTCCTCGGCCCATGTCCGGAAGGACCGGGCCGGGCGGCCGGTCAGTCGGAGAACCGTGTTCTCGACATGGGCCTTGGCTCCCGCGCGCTGCCGTTCCGCGCTGGCCAGCAACGCCTCGGCGACGGCCGCGGGATGACGTTCCCGCAGCAGGGCGCGCGCCCGGTCCAGGGACAGCTCCTCGAAGCGGAGGGGGCTGCCCAGCAGCCGGCCGAGCTGAGCCGTCTGCTCGACCGCGCTGATCGGCTCCGGTCCGGTCAGGGTGTAGATCCGCCCCTCGTGCCCGTCCTCGGTCAGCGCGCACACCGCTGCGGCCGCGACGTCTCGCGGGTCGACGCAGGCGTTGGCCGACGTACCGTACAGACCCCGCACGACCCGCTCGGAGCCGATGGACGTCGCCCAGGACAGCGTGTTGGACATGAAGGAGCGCGGGCGCAGCACAGTCCACTGCATCCCGGAACTCAGCAGCAGGTCCTCGTTCGTGCGGTGCCAGCGGGTGATGAGGTCGTCCGCCCCCACGTCCGCGACCGCGGCTGCGGACACCTTGACCAGGTGCCGCACTCCCGCCGCCCGCGCAGCACGGACGAAACGCGCGTCATCGTCACCGCCGACACGGTTGGTGAGGACGAACGCGCGGCTCACTCCCCGGAGAGCGCGGTCCAGTGAACGTGGATCGGTGTAGTCGCCGGCCACGAGCTCGGTCCTGTGGCCCGTCCTCTCCACCCGCGAGGGATCCCTGGCCATGACACGCACCGCACAATCGGCGGGGAGTTGGCGCACGACCTCCCGTCCGATGGTCCCGGTGGCGCCTGTCACGAGAATCACCGATGTCCTCCCTCTGCTGGAAAGGCCTGGGTGCGCCGCACCAGTCACCTCACCCTTGAGGCTGCGCACGGCACCGGCTGTAAGATACAAACTGGGCGGTTTTTTTCGTGGGGTCGGTCCGAGGCTCCATCCGCCGAAGCGATCTTCAAGAGACGGGAGGACCGCAACGTGGTGAAGCAGGACCGTGCCATCCGTACGCGCAGGACCATCCTCGAGGCAGCGGCGAAAGTCTTCGAGGAACGCGGTTACCAGGCCGCGACCATCGCCGAGATCCTCCACACGGCCGGTGTGACCAAGGGGGCCCTGTACTTCCACTTCGAGTCGAAAGAACAGCTGGCCCAGGGGGTGCTCCATGAGCAGGACCAGCGGTTCGTCATTCCGGACCGTGCCTGCAAGCTGCAGGAGCTCGCGGACGTGGTCCTGCTGCACGCCTACCGCCTGCAGTCGGACCCGATGGTGCGCGCAGGCGTACGCCTGAGCATGGATCAGCACGCGGAGGGCCTCGACCGCAGCGGCCCCTTCCTGCGCTGGAGCGCTGTCTGCCGGGAGATGCTGGAGAAGGCGCAGGCCCAGGGCGAGCTGCTGCCCCACGTCGTGACGTCCGTGACCGCCGACGTCGTGGTGGGCACGTTCGCGGGAGTGCAGTCCATGTCCCAGGCTGTCAGTGAGTACCAGGACCTGCGGCGCAGGACGTCCGAACTGCTGCGTCATCTGTTCCCCAGCATTGCCGTGCCCTCCGTGCTCGCCTCGCTGGACTTGTCCGAGCCGCGGGGCGAAGCGGTCTACGAGGAGATTCAGCGCCTGCTCCAGAGGCAGCCGGCAGCCGCCGTCAGCTGAGCGCCCCCGCGCCCGTCATGGCCAGCCGTTCCACGGACCGGGTCGAACGGCTGCCGAAGTACAGCGCGAGCACGTCTTCCAGGCAGTCTCCGCCCGGGGCGGAGGCCCAGGCGACGTAACCGTCGGGCCGTACCAGCAAGGCGTCGTACGGGACTTCGCAGGCCGGCTCGGCGTGAACCAGCCTCAGGACGTCCGCCCACTCGCGCGCCTGCTCCACGTACCGGCTGCCCTCCTCCCCGAAGAGCAGCACCAGCGGTCTGCCGGTCCGCAGCAGCTCGATCACATCGGTCCGGCCCGCGCTCGTCCTCAGGACCATGTTCTGCAGGAACCTTCCTTCCCATGCGGAAGGCTGCCGGGTACGTCCCGGAAGGACCGTGTCCTGACCGCTGATCAAGTCGCTGAGGTGCCGGCTCTCCCGGTCCGCCGCCACGAGCCCGGCGAACAGGGCGCGCAGGGCGTCGGCTTCGCCTTCCGAGCGCATCAGAGCGAGCTGGGCCTGCGTGGTGCCGATGACACGCTGGGCGGCCGGCCGGCGTTCCGTGTCGTAGGTGTCGAGCAGGTCCTCCCTCGCGAGGCCCTGCACGGCGAGCGCGAGCTTCCAGCCCAGGTTGAGGGCGTCCTGCACACCGGTACTCAGTCCCTGGGCGCCGACCGGGAAGTGCATGTGCGCCGCGTCCCCCGCGAGGAAGATCCTTCCCCAGCGATAGGAACGGACGAGCCGGGCGAAGTCGCTGAACCGGCTGAGCCAGCGCGGCTGCTGGAACGCGATCTCCCTTCCCGCGATCCGGGCGAGTTCACCGCGCAGCTCCTGCGCGGTGGGCGGCAGATGGCGCCCGGGGTGGGCACCGGAGCAGTCGAGGGTCTTGATGTGCGTGCCGGCGCCCGGGATGTCGTGCACGACGATCCAGCCGCGCGGGGTGCGGTGCCAGCCCGGCGGCAGGGCGTCCGCGTCTCCTAACCTGACCAGCCCGGAGATCCCGGACGTGGTGGCCCGGTAGGTCTGTGAGGGAACTCCCGCCAGCTCCCGGACCGTGCTGCGCCCGCCGTCCGCCCCCACCAGGTACGAAGCGGTGCACTCGACACGGCCGTGGGGCCCCTCTGCCGTGACCCGGACACCGTCCTGGTCCTGGGTCAGCTCGGTCACGCGGTGCTCACGCATGACCCGTACGCCGGCGGCCTGCGCCCGCTGCTCGAACAAGCGCTCAAGCTCGGCCTGAGGACGCTTCAGGACGGGGCCGGGCTCCGAGGCGGGGGCGGTGATGGACAGGCCGGGTATTCCGGCGAAGCGGAACGGGGCTTCGGCCTCAGCCTCGGCCGCGCCCGCCCTCGGCACGAGGTCGGTGAAGTATCCCCGCCTGGCGAGTCCTTGCAGGGCCCTGGCATGGAGGACCCTCGCCTTGGGGCGCTCCGAGACGGAGGCCTCCGCCTCCAGCAGGACGGTACGGACTCCGTACTCCCCGAGCTCGGCCGCCACCAGCATGCCGACCGGTCCTCCCCCCACTATCACGACCTGCGCGTGCAGATGACTCTTCACCGTGGGACCTCCCCTTGACCCCGAGAGCGCCGCGGCAGGGTCTGGGACACGGCCGAGGCCCGTCAGGCCTGTGAAGAAAGCACACGATGCACGCCCCTCCCCCTGTCGCAGCGTACGGAAGGCCGAACTCCGGCCTCTGTGAGACCGGGCGGCACGACGCCAGGAAATATACCGAATGGACGGTTCTTTTCAAGGTCGCGTGTCGTCCAGGGCGGAAAGGGCCGTTCCCAGCGGCGAGAGGATGCCCGTCCTCGCAGCTCACAGCTGTTCTGAGGACGTGCGCGCAGACCTGCGGGCTGCCCTGGAAAGACGTGGGGGCACCACGGCCGTGGTGCCCTCTTCGTTCAGATCGGCAGGGTGTTCCCCGGCTCCCGCACGGCCGACGACAACGGACCGCCCTCCGAGCGTTCCGTCTTGCGTCCCTTGCGGCCCGGCGACAGGGTGCGCGGGTCGACGGCCTCCGCGGGCGCCCCGGTGGCGTACAGGCCCTCGGGGTCGGCGTCGCGGTCGTGCGGAAGCAGCCAGAAGACCCGGCGGCGGAAGGTGCCCGACGAACGGGACGGCTTGGCCTGCGGCCCGAGCAACGCATATCCGACCATGCGCCCGTCGCGGTGGTAGGCGGGCTTGCCGCGCCGGGTCGGCAGCCGGTCCAGGCTCTGGCGGACGTAGTCGAGCGCGGCTATGTCCTCCAGCCAGACCAGCTCGGCCTCGTGGAGGATCTCGTCCTCTGCGATGAGGGCGCTCATGCTGTCTCCTCGTCGGCGAGCAGTCCGATACCCGGGTAGTACTTCCGCTGGTTGGACAGGATCATCTCCTTGGGCGAGGCCAGTCCCACCACCTCACGAACCCGCGCCGCGAAGGCCCGGGACGAGACGGCCGGGGCCCCCTCATTCTGGCACCAGGTCTTGTAAGCGGCGTAGAGCTGAGCCTGTTCCGCTCTCAGCGAGGGCTCGAGCCGGCACGACTCGCTCAGGAACCGGCCGGTGTGGTCCTCCGTCTCGGCATAGGCGGTCGTGGCGATCCGGACGCGCTCGGGACCGGTGAGGTCCCTCTGCCCCGCCAGGTAGCGGCGTGCGCCCACGATGAGCCAGTTGAGGATGCCCGGTCCCTCCTCGGTGACGAGGATGTCCGCCAGGTTGTCGATCTTGTGGTCGTCGGACACCACGCGCTCGAACGGGATGAGCCGCATCCGGCGCCAGAACGCGAAGCCGCCCGTGCCGACCTCGGGCCGGTGGTTGCCCAGCAGCCACAGCTTGTGGGTCGGCGCGAAGCTGAAGAAGTCCTGGCGCATCCGGCGGGCCTTGATGCGGTCTCCTCCGGTGAGCAGCTTGACGCGGGCCTCGTCGAAACGGTCGCCGGGTTTGACCTCGCTGCACACGATGACGCGGCGGCCGTGCAGCTCGGCCAGGTCCGTGGGGTGCCCCTCGTACGGACGGGCCATCAGGAACCCGGGCGGCGCCGCGTCGGCGTAGTCGCCCAGGAGCTTCATCAGGACGTCCAGCAGTACAGACTTGCCGTTCTTGCCGGAGCCGAACAGGAACGGCATCACCTGACCGCCGACGTCCCCGGTGATGGAGTAGCCGAGCAGCAGATGCAGGAAACCGATCATCTCCGCGCCCTCGGGCCCGTCGCCGAAGGTGTCGGTGAGGAACCGGTGCCAGCGCGGTGTGGGCATCGGCTCCGGGGCCGCGGTGGTGGACCGGGAGTGGAAGTCCTTGTCCGGATCGGGCGTACGGATCGCCCCGGTGCGCAGGTCGACGATGCCGCCCGGGGTGCACAGCATGTACGGGTCGGCGTCCAGCAGCGCCGCGTTGAGCACCATGCCGGGTGCGGATCTGGCCTGGGTGAGCATTGCGTTCATGCCGCTGGTGCTCAGGGCCCGCCTACGGTGCTGCTGCAGCGCCGACGAGGTGAAGTGCCCGCGTGGGTCGGTGGTGGCGAGAGACTCGGCCAGGTCGCCGGCGGCCCACATCACGGTGTCGTCCTCGTCGATCAGCCAGCGGGTGCTGTCCCACCGGAACCAGCCGAGCCCGGGGACGTGCCGGTAGTCACCGGCGTACAGCTTGACGAACAGCTTGGCGTTGCCGCGGTCGCTGAGGGTGTCCGGCAGCAGCCCGTCGGCGGTCGCCTCAGCCTGCACAGCCGGTTCCTGGCCCGGCGTACCGCGGTCCTGGCCGTTCACACCGTTCGCCCCGGACCGCTGGTCGGGCTGGGCCAGCAGGATCTGGGCGGCCACCGCCTGAGGGTCGAAGAGAGTGTCGCCGTCCCATGGCGTCATGCGCGCCCTCCCAGGTGCAGGGGGCGCAGCGCGCCGGCGTCCAGACCACTGCGGATGATGGCTCCGTAGCGCCGCAGCTGCCCCGGGCGGGCCAACTCGGCCGCCTCCCGCAGCACCCGCTCCGCCTCACCCGCGTCCAACTGCCCGGCGGCCACCAGTCCCCCGGCGGTGTACGAGGCGCGGTTCAGCTTCTCGGAGAAGGCCGCGCCCTCGGGTACGGCGGCACAGGCGGCCACCTCGGCGAGTAACGCGACCAGGACACGGGCGCTGCCGTCCCGGCCTCCCCCGGCGGCCAGGACGGCCTGCCGGGCCCGTGGCGGCACCGGCCGGGGCGCCGGGACGTGTGCGGGCGGCAGATGCCCGGTGCGCTCCAGTTCCCGGGCGAGCCAGTCCGGCAGCAGGGCGGGCTCCCGGACGGCGCCCACGGGTTCGTACGTCCCCGCCTCGGTCACGGTGCCGGGGGCGACGATGTAGCCGCCGTGCGCCCGTACGTCGACCTGCCAGGCCAGGGCTCGGCCGCCCGACCCGGTGGAGCACTGCCAGCGGTGCCCGCGATGGGTCCGGTACCACACGTGCAGGCCTCCGGAGGGGGTGCGCACGCGCAGGGTGGTGTCGTCGTCCGCCGGGCTGGGAGAGCCCCGCAGAGCGGCCAGTACGCCGATGGTGTGGAAGCCGTTGGCCAGTCCCGTCAGGTCGACGCTCGAGGGGATCTCGATGCCGGGCAGCAGCCGGTCCCGCTGCGGCAGCAGGCGTTCGTGCGCGTCGATGTCGAGGACCACCAGACCGGCGGGCCCGCAGGAGATCCCGACGCCCAGGTGCGGGTTGGCGCCCCACCACTGGTCGATGCGGGGTTGGTCCAGGGTGGCGGCGTGGAACCCGTGGCACCAGCGACCGGCCGCGGGGCAGCCGCACCCCCGGTGGGTGTGTCCCGGCACCCGGCAGGCGTCGCAGTTGCCCGCCGGGGTCTTGCGTCCCGGAGCGAGCGGATGGACGGGCCAGCCCCGGCCGGCACACCAGCGCGCGATGGCCAGCGACCGTCCGGCGGGAGCCTGCCGCGGTGCACAGCTGTGAGAGTCCCGCAGCTCAGAGGCCATCCGCACCCCCCGTAAGCGACCCAAGCGACTGAGCGACGAGGACAGACTAGCGAAACGGGTGGGCAGCAAGCGGCCCATGAGATGACAAAGATTCGGTCGTCGAGACCGGTCAGCGACCGAAGCGGAGCGACCGAAGCTTCGTCAGTAGCTTCTCAGTCGCTCCGTAAAACCGCAGGTCACAGAGGCGGAAACCCAAGAACAGCGACTGAAGCGACTCAAGGCCTCTATATATGACGCACACGCGCGCGCACGCACACGCGCGCCAATGGCTTCATATACCCCGACCTTGGGTCGCTTCAGTCGCTGATTCTTCCAAAACCCCACCCTGACCTGCTTCTTCTCTCCAGCGACCGAAAGCGACCCACGCCCCGTTCGGTCGCTCTTCTTCAGTCGCTGCCCGCGTCCAGCCGGTCGGGCCCCAGCGACCGAAGCCCCCGCTGGGCCTCTCGCACTGCCGCCGACAGCGACTCAAGCGACCCTGCAGCAAACATCCAGGACCGCCCGCCCCTCACCAACTGGCGGGCTCACGGCTGTCCCACGCCGGGTCGCTTGGGTCGCTTGGGTCGCTGTCTCCCCGGGACCTGGCGTCACCTCCTGCTCGACTACCCGCAACGGCTGCCGGCGTGGTAGGTTATAGGTCAATCACTAACCAAGGAGTGAAGATGACAGCCAAGGAAGACGACGCCGCCCGCCGCGCCGCTGCCCAGCACGCCCTGGCCGAGCACCTGCGCCTTACCGCCGCAGGACGCGTCGACGAATGGGTGGAGCTGTTCGCCCCGGACGCGGTGCTCGAGTTCCCGTACGCGCCGGCCGGCGTGCCCCAGCGGGTGACGGGGCGAGACGCACTGGTCGCGCACATGAGCAACTTTCCCGAGACCTTCGACGTGGAGTTCGTCGACCTGGTGTTCCATGACACGGTCGATCCGAGTCTGGTGATCGCTGAATTCCGCTCGAAGGGCACGGCGCTGCCGACCGGCAAGCCGTACGAGCAGACGTGCATCTCCGTCGTGCGGACCGATGACGACGCGCGCATCACCCACTACCTGGACTACTGGAACCCGCTGGTGGCGATCGAGGCGCTCACGCCCAACGACGTGCCGTCCGACTCTGACCTCAGCGTGACGTTTGGAGGCTGAGGGAAGCCGTGTTTGACTGACGCCCATGCCTGCCGCCGGTACCAGCACGAAGAGCGACGAACGACGTCGGGCCATCATGGCCGCCGCAGTCGACTGCTTCGCGCAAAAAGGTTTCTACGGTACGACGACGCACGAGATCGCCCAGTGGGTCGGCATCTCTCAGCCGTATCTCTACCGCCTGTACCCGAACAAGGAAGCGCTGTTCGCGGCGGTGGTCGACCACGTGTCCGTCGTCATGACCGAAACGCTGGTCGCGCACTCGCCGGCGTCGGGTGGGGCGGGGCTGGCGCCCGAGGCGGCGTTGGATGCCGCACGCGGCGCCTACGCCGCGCTCGTCGCGGACCGGAACATCCTGCGTTTCCTCATGCACGCGAACTGTGCTGTCGGCGAACCGCTGGTGGCACAGGCCGTGCGCCGGTGCTACGCCAAGCAGGTCGACACCGTCCGGCAACTGCTGGGCGACGACGAGGCCGTGCGGCGCTGGTTCGGCGCGGGCATGCTCGACAACGTGGTCGCCGTGCTGGGTCTGGCCGACATCGACGAGCCGTGGGCGCACGTCCTCACCGCTCGATGACCCGCCACCGGGGGATACGCCCGCGCCGATTGGCCTGCAGTGACCGTCCTAGCTCACCGCCTGCTTCACCAGCGCGGCGATCCGCTCCTCCACCTCCGGCGTCACCTCGGTCAGGGCGAAACCAGCCGCCCACATGGTGCCCTCGTCCAGGTTCGCCTGGTCGCTGAACCCGAGCGTCGCGTAGCGCGCCTTGAACTTCGCCGCACTCTGGAAGAAGCAGACGACCTTGCCGTCCAGTGCGTAGGCGGGCATGCCGTACCACAGCTTCGGCGCGAGCTCCGGGGCGCTGGCGGTGACGACGGCATGGACGCGCTCGGCCATGACCCGGTCCGAGTCCTGCATCTCGGCGATCTTGGCAAGCACGTCCCGCTCCGCCAGCGCCGCCTTGTCCGCACGCGAGCCGCGCCGCGCCGCCGCTTTCTGCTCCTGGGCGTGCTCCTTCATCGCGGCCCGCTCCTCGGCCGTGAACCCTTCGTACGTGTTGCTCTCGGTGCTGCTCATGGTCTCTCCCGTAGGCCGTGGGTTGCAGACCGAGTACAGCATCCACCGAACCCAGAGCCCTTGAGTTCCGCTCGACGCCGACTTGAGCCTGACGGCAGCTGTGGCTGCGATCAGCTGTCCGGGGAGGTTTGTCTGCCCGAAATGCCCATGGGGTAGCGCTCCCGGATCAGGTGGCGCAGACGCTCCCGTACCGCGTCCAACTGGGACGCCCGGCCCGGCATCTCCTCCCGGCCCACCGCCCGATCGAACATCCCCACCAGCATCCACAGCTGGTCCGCGCGCTGCCGCGACACCTGCACCGGAACCCGCCAGCACCCGGCGCCTTCTCCCGCACATCCCACCGGGCCGCATCCCGCGGCGCGATACGGTCCACGACCGCCGCCAACTGCCGCACCGACGACGCCTTGTACTGCTGCTGCGGACTCACGCTGCGGTGTCCTTCTTCCGCTGCTCGTCAGCCCACCGGTCCATCCGCCCCCACCGGCCAAGAGTCTCCGTGTTGATGAGGAGGCAGATCCGGTCGTCGTCGTACGCCCATCGCGCCACGCCGCCGAACTTCTTCAGGTGCAGCAGAGTCCGGCTCGGCTTCGTGTACCCAACTTCCAGGGGTACGGACGCGGGCGCCACCGGGTGCTCGATGATGACGGAGTTCTTGCCGCAGTCGGCGATGAACGGAACCCCGACGGACTTCTCCACCCCGATCGGGTCCCCCCACGACAGGGTGCCGTCGCCTTCCGCGCCGTTCTGCTGCATGTCCAGGTGTGCCCGGAAGGCAGGGTGCGTGCCGCGCAGCTTCGCTGCATTGCCTTCGCGGTCGGCGTCCGGCCCCGGTGTCGCCCCCACGATGATCTGCACCTTGGCGAACTCACCGAGGACCAGACCACCGACGACCCGGCAGTAGCACGCTATCTGCTCCCACGGCCAATAACCCGGCGCGTGCAGCGTCTGCCCGATCCAGGACACGAAGCGCTTGTCGTAGTCTCCCGACTTGAACCGCCGACGCTCAGCGACCATCGCCGCGTGCGCGGCTGGGTCCTCCATGAGTCGTCGAACAACGCGGCCGCCATGTCCTCGTGCACGGTGCTCATGCGGTTCCCCTCCCTGGGCGAAGCAGTCGACAAGATGGTCGGACACCGCGACTGCGGCCGCGGCGTGCTTGGCCTTGCGCGTCCCGCTGCCCCGGCGCCGGATGTAGCGCAGCGTCGTCTCGATCGCGGCTAGTGCTGGTCATGGGCCCCCCGTTTCCTTCGTTCGGCCTCGTTGATCTGGGCCAGTGGGTTGCTGTCGCTGAACGCGTCCGCTTCTTCGATGTAGCCGATCAGGGCTTTGGAGCCGTCCGCCCATCCGCCGTGCCGGCCGATGTCGACGATGTCCACGCCGGCCTCGCGGGCGGAGTTGACGAAGCCGCGGCGCAGTGAATGCGAGCGCCAGCGGCCAGGCTGCCCGGCGCGGGCCATCGCGCGCTCCACGATGTCGGAGGCGGCCTCGGCGGTCATGCGGCCGGTTGGGTCCCCGATGGTCTTCCCCTCGCGCTGCATAGGCGGGGCCAGGTAGCCCCAGCGGTCCATGCGTAGGAACAGCGGGCCCGTGGTGTGGCCTTCCAGTTCAAGGGCGTCGATGAGGTCGTAGGTGGCGCGCACGGGGCACAGCTCCTCGTCCTCGTCGTAGAAGACACCGACGTCCTGCCACTTCTTCAGCTTCCGTCGGTACAGGCGCGCCGTGAAGCCGCGGCCCTCGTCATCTGGTGTGAGGCTCTCGATGTCCAGGTGCACCAGCTCCCCACCGCGGGTGGCACAGGCGTGGCCGAGGAGCATGAGGGCGGCGTCCCGACGGCCGGCCAGCGTGGTTCGGTCCAGGGTGCGCACGGCTCGACGTAGCACGTCCCGCTTTGCCGGGGACGCCTTGTTCGGCCGTGAAGCAGCGTCCTTGGCCAGCGCGAGCCGCTCCCTGTAGCCGGTGACGACCTGCCGGGCCCCCTTTGTCTCAGGTACGGGCAGCTTGCGGTCGCGGTGCACGGTGCGGATGGCGGCGATGACGGAGTCCAACGTGGAGGGGCTGTAGGGCTTGCCCGTCTTCTCGCGCGGGGTGCGGGTCAGGTGGGAGACGTAGGCGGTGACGCTGTCGCCGGCCGCAGGTAGGTGTCTGCGGCCCTCCATGGCACACCACTTGGCGAACTGGGTGAAGTGCAGCTCGTAGGCGTCGCGGGTGGCCTGGGCGATGCCGTCGGCCACGTCCTGCGCGGCTTCGGGTGGCAGCCAAGCGTCCGGGTCGGCATCCGGTACGAGCGGAGTCTGGTGGCGGATGACGGGCAGGTGGCTGTCGCCCGGGACGAGCTCGGCGTCGACCACTTCGTCTGGTTCGTCTTCGGTGCTCACGAACGCTTCCATCCCCTGATCGTCTGGCTCTACCTATGGAAGATTAACTGGAGTCAGATGCTCAATTCCCGCCGACGCACCCAATCCACGACGAGAGTTGTTCGAGCCGTTCGATTCTTCGTCAGGAGCCGTTTTGCGCTGACGGCCCGTTCGTCGCGAGGAGGCGGTAGCGCTCAGAATCGCAGGACCGGTCTGCCGGAATCAGGGTGATCGTCAGAATCCCGGTGACGGCGCGGCCTTCCTCATCGGACGCACTCGGATGCCTGCGAGATGAACACGTTGAGGCTCGCTCGTGCTTCCGCCGTCCGTGCCCGCAGTTCGTCACGGTCCGACGCTCGATGTAGAGAGCTGATCAGTTCCGTCGTGCGCTCTGCCTGCATGTGCAGCTTGTCTTCGGGGAAGAGAAGGCGCAGTTGATGAGTGGACTGCACGGCCAGGCCGCGGAGCCTGTACGCCTCTGCTCGGGCTGCGACATGCTCCGGGCCCCCGGGGTTCTCATGCTTCCGGTGCCACCAGTCGTGCTGGCTTCGCAGAAACTCGTTCGCGGCACCGGTGAAGGCCAGCACCGCAGTGCGACGGTCACTTCGGTCCGCAACACGCCTCTGGAACTGGTACCCAAGCAGAGCCCCGAGGAGTGTGCCGACCACCGCGATGAGGGTCGTAAGTACCTGAGCCACGAGGGAAGTTCATCACGCACAGCCCCGAGCCGTATGCGCTTCCCCCAGAGCGATCCTGTCGCTGTGCGCGGTCCTAAGCCTCGGCAGCTTGCGCGGCGTTCCGCTGCTCGCGCTCCTCGCGGCTCTTCTTGAGTCGAAGCATCTTCGCCGGCGCCTGGTAGACCTCCTGCAGGATCTCGTCCATCAGCCCGATGATGGCTTCCGCATCTTCGGGCGGCATGGGCTCGTCCGCGAGGTCGCCGTGCGCAATCTCGTTTCCGCCCTCACGGATCTCGTGAGCCAACTGCCGAGTGAACTCCCGGATGAGGTTTCGCTCCCCCAGCTCGTTGATCTTTGAGGCAAGGGAACCTCGTACGATGCCATGGTCCTTCGCGGTCGCCTCGACAACCGCTCGAGCGAGAGCAACTGCCCCTCGATAGGCCTGAATCGACAAGCAGGCGTGTGCCTCGCTGGCCGCGCTCGCGATCTGGTCTGGTACGTCCGGGAACGCCGGCCTGGACACCGACTGGGGTGTCCAGGTGAGGTGGACCTGCTGCATCCTCGTCTTAAGTTCCTGCATCCCCGGGTAACCCGCGAAGTGCAGCCGCGCCTGGCCTATCGAAAGCCGAGCGCATGTCTCGCTGTCGCATCGGAAGGCTGCCGCGTAGAGGTCACCGCGCTCGGGCCCCAGTTGGTAGGACTCCGGAATCTCGAACACTTCCCCGACGAGGGTCATATGGGTGAGTCGGCCACACCAGCCGCATGTCGTGCTTGCCATATCGGCCTCCCCTGCAGGGACTACCGCGCGAAACAGAGCCCCCCGGCCCTCGGCAGTCCGAATGCCGACAACCGTATCTGCCGCCACTGACAACGCAGGGCACCGCCCGGCCTACGCCTCCCCGTCGTGGCGACAGGCGTGGCTCCGGCGGGCGGTTCTCTCGCAGCCGCTCCGGGTCGTAAACCGGGCGGCAGGACGTTCGGGCACGGCAGCCGTCAGTCCGCGTGCTTCAGAGCGGTGCGGTGGAAGTGCTGCCACGATCGGGACGCTGTCGGGCCGCGCTGCCCCTGGTAGTGGGAGCCGCGGATCGTGCTGCCGTACGGATGTTCCGCCGGGCTCGTCAGATGGAAGACGCACAGCTGCCCGATCTTCATGCCCGGCCACAGTTTGATCGGCAGCGTCGCCATGTTCGACAGCTCCAGCGTCACGTGCCCCTCGAAGCCGGGGTCGATGAACCCGGCGGTGGAGTGCGTGACCAGCCGGAGCCGGCCGAGCGAGCTCTTGCCCTCCAGTCGGGCGGCCAGGTCTTCGGGGAGCCGGATCTCCTCGTACGTGGAGGCGAGGACAAACTCCCCGGGGTGCAGCACGAACGGCTCGTCGCCCTCCGGCTCCACCAGGCGGGTCAGCTCCGGCTGCTCGAGGGCCGGGTTGATGTGCGTGTACCGGTGGTTCTCGAACACCAGGAAGCGGCGGTCGAGGCGGACGTCGATGCTCGCGGGCTGAAGCATGGCCTCGTCGTACGGGCTGATGCCGAGCCCGCCCGTGGCTATCGCGGCCTGGAGGTCTTGGTCGGAGAGGAGCACCCAGCGAGCGAACGGGCATCCCAGGCTTGGCCTTCGCCTTGCCGCAGGCCGGTGGGCCCACGGGCCGTGGAGGCGACGTCGGGTCAGCCGCCGTCGAAGCCGCGAAAAGTGCCCGATGCGTCCACAGCATCGGCGAACTCGGCGAAGTCCATGTTGGCAATCGTCAGATTGGCGGAGATGTCGGCGTACCAATGAGGTGGAACCCGAAAAGTCCGGCCGGGTTCGTCATAGAGGTCGACGGCCAAGAGGGGATGTTCCTCATCCGTCATGGTGATCGTGTCCGCGACGAACAGGTAGCAGAGCTTGTCATCGTCGTCAGCGGCTGCATCTGCGTCGACCAGCGCTTGAACGCTTACGCCGCTGAACGAACGATCGCTGACATACGTCGCGTGACGGTACTCATCAGAGCCGTCGATCGCCGCTCGCACCCCCTCCCACGCCGCGTCGCTACTGAAGTCGGTACGCAAGACGAGCGAGGTCAGATCCTCGGGTTCGGGCAAGGCCATGCAGACGATCTTCCCACCTGACCGGCCATGCCCAACACGTAAAGGTCTGGGCCCCTACGTCCTGCCAGTGTTCCGCCGCCACCATGACGAGAGCCAGCCGTTACTCACCGTGTCCGCTGCATCATGGCAGAAGAATACGAGGTACTGAGGTGCCGTCACCGCGGCGTGCGCGAAAGGGCGTTCATGACGGCAGCGACCGAGGCGACCGAACCGGACGACATCGTCGACGCCGAGCTGGTCGACGATGACGCACAAGTGCGGTTCCTTCCCGCGGCCGCTACCGGGGCCGGTGCCGGGGCCGGTGGCGCGCAGGCGTACCGCATCACCCGCGACACCGTGCTCGTCGAAGGGGAGTTGCCACCGCGCGGCGCCGAACAACCCGCTTTCACCGAGCGGGACTTCACGGTCCCACGGTCGGCCAAGCGACGGGCCGAGAACCGCGGCGCGCGCAACACCCGGGTCAACCGGGACACCACGCGGGCCCGCTTCGCGGAATGGTGTGCGAAGGAGGGGCGGGTGGCCTGGCCCTCCACCACCACGGCGACGTCGTCGCCTACTTCGACCACCTGATGGAGACGGGCAAGGACAAGGAAGGCACCCAGTACAGCCCCGACACCCTGCTCGCCTACCTCTCCCGCATCGTCACCTGGTACCCCAAGGGTGAGCGGCCCGACTCCTCCTTGGTCCGCGACATGATCGAGGAGTACCGGCTGGAGGAGTACATCCCGGCCGGAGGCGAGCGAGAGCAGGCGGCCGGCCTCACCCTGAACTACCTCCTGCAGGTGCTCGCCAGGATCGACGAATCCACCCGCATCGGCCGCCGGGACGCCGCCCTGCTCGTCATCGCCTACGGGAAGCTCGCCCGTGGCATCGAGGTCGCCGACCTGCTGGTCAAGAACGTCCGCGTGACCGACAACGGCGTATGGGTCTTCACCGCCAAGTCCAAGACCCGCCGCAAAGGCAAGGGAAAGTGGCGGTTCATCCGCGACCGCCAGGACCTGCAGACCGTCCGCCGCGCCCGCGCCTGGCTCGCCGACCTGCGCGAACTCGGCGCCGACAACCCCAGCCTTCCCCTCTTCCGGGCACTGACGGTCAAGGGCGGCCTCAAGGGCCGCGGCAACGCCACGGTGCGCGGCCTGCACCTGTCCGGCCGGGCCATCAACGAGATCGTGAAGAAGCGCGCGGCCGCCGCCGGGGTTGAGTACATCAACGGCCTGAAGGTCACCAGCCATTCGCTTCGGGCCGGGCCGAACACCGACATGAAACGCGCGAAGGTGTCCCTGTCGGAACGCAATGCAGCCGGCGACTGGGGCGAGCGCTCCACCCTGGCCGACACCGACTACGACCGGCCCGACGACACCGTGGACGTCACGGACAAGGATCCGCTGGACGCCGTCCCGCTCTTCGGCCGATTCGATGACGATCCCGGAGAGCCATAAAAGCGCAGTTCAGGTGCCTATTCCGGCAAGGCGTATGCGTGGGTGCATACGTTGGTGCATAATCTGTGCATGGCAGACACCAGCGTACGGATCGACACCAGCACGCGAGACCGCCTCAAGGCACTCGCCGCCGCACGCGGCCAGAGCCTCGCCGCGTACCTCGACGACCTGTCCAAGCAGGAAGAGCACCAGGCGCAGCTCGCACGAGCGACCGCTGCGTTCAACCGGGTGCTCGACGAGCCCGGCATCTTCGAGGCCTTCGACGAGGCTTTCGGCGGCGTGCCAGAGTCGAGCGCCGATAGCCACAGCGCCACTCGCCGGGCGGCCTGACTTGGAACTGCGCATCGACATCCGGTGGCTGCTCGACCGGCAAGAGCGCGTCCTCGGCAAGGAACTGGAGGTCCGGGACTACTCAGGGCTTGTCGCTGCCATCGCCCGCCATCGGGTGAACACGCCCCATCTCGACGTGGGCGAACCAGACGCGTACTGGAGGGCGGCCGCGCTGCTCGACACCATCGTGCTGCAGCGACCGCTGCCCGCCCGGAACGAACTGTACGGGCGCGCAGTCGCCGAGGCGTATCTCGAAGTGTCCGGCGAAACACTCGCCGCGAGTCAGCAGGAATGGATCCAGCTGATCCAGGACATCAGGGCTCTGCGGCTCACCGCCTACGACATCGCCGACCGGCTCCGCTCCTGGCGCCAGATCTAACGCGCAGCGCTGCTCAGACCGAGGTCTGAGCAGCGTGCCACTCACGGTCGAGCATGGCGTGCACGACAGAGTCACGCCACTGGCTGGCCTTGTAGGGCGGCGCAGTCGATTGCGGTGGCGGCCGTGGCGGCCCGTCAGACGAGGCTCGGTCGGCTCCGGCTCGTGCTGCGGAGCGGGGTGCCCAGAGCCGAGAGCAGGTAGCTGGCCGCGTCGGCCGCCACCACCGGCACGGCCCTCGGGCTGCTGCTCGGGTTCGCGCCCCGGCTCCCCCCTGTCCATTGCCGGCGATTAGCCGCGCACGTGCAGCCCGAAACCCGTGCGGCCCGCGGGCTCCAGTCCCTCCTTCAGGTGCAGCGAGGGGATCTCGTAGTCGCCGAAGTTCTGCCGCCGGAACGCGATCGGCTCGGTCGACTCCAGGGTGAGCAGGCGCTGCTCCCAGGCCTTGGCGACGTCCGGGTAGTCCTCGTCGGTCATCCGGTCGGCGCCGTACAGCACGAACGGCGGCAGCACCTCGATGCCCGGGTAGTAGAGGATGCCGTGGTGGATCGGGAACAGCAGATCGTCGATGGGGCCGTTGATCCCGCGAGCGGCGTAATGCGACTCCGGGCCGCCGGCGGTCACCGACAGCAGAGCCTTCCTGCCCGCGAGGGTTCCTTCGCCGAAGCGCTCGCCGTATTTGGTGTCGCTGTGCTCGCCGACGCCGTACGCGAAGTGGTAGGTGAACACCCGGTCCACCCAACCTTTGAGGATCGCGGGCATCGTGTACCACCACAGCGGGAACTGGAAGATGATCGTGTCGGCCCACAGCAGCTTCTCCTGCTCGGCGAGGACATCCGGGGTGAGCGTCCCGGCGTCGAAGGCCCGGCCCGAGTCCAGGGCGACCTTCAGCGGACGTGAGGCGTTGGCGCCGTAGTCCGCCGAGTCCACGACCGCCTTCCAGTTCATCGCGTACAGATCGCTCACCCGTACCTCGTGCCCGGCAGTCTCCAATGTGGACACCGCGAGATCCTTCAGTGAGCCGTTGAGCGACTCCGGCTCCGGGTGGGCGTAGACGATCAGCGTCTTCATGGGAACTCCTTCGGATCGGATGCCTTCGATCCTGGACGCCGCGGCGCCCGGCATTCAGGGACGCTTCGTCCATCGGACGGGACTTCCTGGTAATGGCAGGACCACCTTCACGGGCACCGCCGAGGCCATACTGGGGACATGGACGATCTTGCGGGCTTCCTGCGGACCCGGCGTTCCCGGGTCGACCCGGCGGCCGTCGGCATCCCCACCGACAGCCGCCGCCGGGTCGAAGGGCTGCGCCGCGAAGAGGTCGCGCATCTGTCCGGGGTCAGCGTCGACTACTACGTACGCCTGGAACAGGGCCGCGCGACCCAGCCCTCCGAGCAGGTCCTCGACGCGCTTGCCCGCGTCCTCGGCCTCGACGAGACCGAACGCGGGCACCTCTACCGGCTCGCCTGGCAGCGCCGCCGTCACGCGAAGGCGCCAGGCGGCCGGGTCCGGCCGGAGCTGCTGCGCGTCCTCGACCTGGTCGCCGGCGCACCCGCGCTGATCATGAACCACCGCCTGGACGTGCTCGCCGGGAACCGCCTGGCTGGGCTCCTCTACGGCCGGCCGATGCCGGGCCTGAACACCGCCCGGCACATCTTCCTCGAGGAGGCCGAGCGCGGCCTGTACGCGGACTGGGAGAAGTGCACCCTCGACGTGGTCGGGCACCTGCGCCTGGCCGCCGGCAAATACCCCGAGGACCCCCGCCTGGCCTCGCTCATCGGCGAGATGGCGATGGGCAGCGAGCGCTTCCGCCGCCTCTGGGCCCGCGCGGACGTGCGCGCCCGCACCCATGGACGCAAGGCGTACCGCCACCCGCTGGTCGGACTTCTTGAACTGCACCAGGAGAACTTCGCACTACCGGACGAATCAGGCATGGAGCTACTGGTGCTGTCCGCGGCCCCCGGAAGCCCCGCCGAGGACGGGCTGCGCCTGCTCGCGGGCCTGGACGCGGCCAGCGGTGACGCGCATCCCACGGTGAACGCTCAGGTCCACGAGTAACTCAACGACGCTCATCGACAAGCACACCAGCCGTCTCGTCATCGCCTACGCATAATGCACTAACACGCCAAACGCCCTCCACGCATCGCATTTGTCACGCTCCGCCTGGTCGCTGAACGTCCCCAGAAGCGACCAAGCGCGCTGCCTTTCCGCTGGCCCGCCTTGACGAGAGGAACGTGATGGCCGTCCTCCAGCAGCAAGTGCACGACGCCCAGCTCAACGCCACCACCTGGGACCGCATCGGGAGGCCCAACCGTGACCGGCCCAAATCCATGGAATGGATGTTCCGGACCGCGCCGGGCCCCGGCCATGAACTCCTCGGTCCGCTCGACGGAGCGACCATCACCGAGTTCGGCTGCGGCCACGGCGCCCAGCTCGCCGGCCTCGCCGACCACAACATCGCCCGCGGTATCGGCATCGACGTTTCGCCCGTCCGTATCCACCATGCCGTCAGCGCCTTCGCCGACGCCGACACTCTGGAGTGGTGGCTTGGCGACGCCGTGGCCGTAACCCCGCACCTGCCGCCACTGGACGCCGCGTATTCCAACTACGGAGCCGTCTGGTTCAGCGACCCCCATCAACTCCTGCCGCGCATCACGCAACGGCTCAAGCCCGGCGGACGGCTGGTCTTCTCATGCCTCACCCGATCCGCCGGCATGCCAGAAGGACGGCGCCGCATGCTCGTACGCACGGGGCCCGCCGCACCCATGTGGACAGTCCGCTGGATGTACAGCATCGTCGGGTGGTTGCGGATCCTCGCCGAGTCCGGGCTCGTGACTGACTACGTCTTCCGGCCCACCGACCGCGTGAACGCCTTCTGGGGAGCTGTCGTCATCGGCGCCCGCAAAACCCCCAGCTACTTGACGTAAAAGATCAACGTGCTGCTGCGTCTCTCACAGTAAGGGCGCGCGGCCCGCGCGAAGGCGGCGGACGGGCGCCTGGTGCTGGCCGAGACCGAGCCGCACAAGCTCACCCCGGCCCGAGCCCGCCGAGGGTTCCGGAGCGTCCACGCGAAGACCCCCTCACCAGCGCATGCACCGAAGAGCGCCCCCGCAGCTGCCACGATGCACCCCATGGATCTTGAGAACCCCGGTGGACTGGTGATGCGCCGCGCGAATGCCTCCGACTGGGCCGGATTGGCCAGGATCGACTCCCTCGCGGCAGCGGGCGACCACGCGCGACGCGCGAGCATCCGACGCTGGTGCGAACAAGGCCTGGTCCTCGTGGCCGAGGGTGCATCCGGCCCCTGGGGCTACAGCGTGCTGGAGTACACCTTCTTCGAACAGGGCTTCGTCACCATGCTGATGGTCGCGCCCACCGCCCGCCGACAAGGCGTGGGCACACATCTCCTCAAGGCCACCGCAGCCGCGTGCACCACCGCGAAGCTGTTTACCTCGACCAATGTCTCCAACCACCCCATGCAGCGCCTGCTGCACCGCGTCAGCTGGAGCCCGGTCGGCCTGCTCCACGGCCTGGACGAAGGCGATCCGGAACTCTTCTACCTGTGCCCGAGTGCCCAACTGCGCGACGTAGTCGAGGCCGAAGGTTAAATGACAAGCTCAGTAGGTGTTTCTCAACTCGCTTCCTTGGACTGCGTCCGGCAGTCCGGGAGCGGTTGATTGTCGTGTGCGGTCAGGACCGGGGAGGGTTGCGGCACAGGCAGAACGGATGCCCGGCCGGGTCGGTGTAGACCTGCCAGCCGTAGCCGGACTCGCCGACGAAGCTCTTTTGGAGGGTGGCGCCCAGCTTGATCACCCGGCGCTGCTCCGGCTCGAACTCGTCCACTTCGAAGTCGAGGTGGAACTGCTGCGGATGCTCCTGGCCCGGCCAGCCGGGCCGCTGGTAGTTCTCCACCCGCTGAAACGACAGCTCGACGCCGTCGTTGCGCAGGTTGACCCAGTCCTCGGTGCTGATGTCGGTGTTGATCTCCCAACCCAGCAGCTCGGCGTAGAACTCGGCCAGCTTCCAGGGGTCAGGGCAGTCGAGGATGACATCAGTGAACGTCAGCATCCGATGATCATAAGTCGCGGCGCCGGACGCCCGCGACGCATTAGTTCGGCGCCGCGACCCGAGCCCGACGGCGCGGCGGTACTGGCCCGCGGCACCAACTCCGGCGTGATGTCCACGGTGCGCTCGGCCTCGCCGTCCAACGCCGACCGCAGCGCCGCAGCACCCCCTCGTCGGCATCAGGACGCTTGAGGTCGTTGGAGTCCCTGGAGGAGGAGAGCGATCAGGCGTCGGGGGTTGTAGCGGGGGTCGTTGTCGCGTCCGATACAGAGGTTGCCGATGCCGCGCATCAGCTCGTATGCCTGCGTGCCGGGCCTGATGTCGCCGGCCTCGACCGCAGCGTCAAGCAGTTGGGTGCAGACGGGGAGCAGGCGGTCGAGGAAGTAGGCGTGCAGCGCGGTGAAGCGGTCGCTGTCGGACTGCAGGGCGTCGGCGAGTCCGTGCTTGGTGACCAGGAAGTCGACGAAGAGGTCGATCCACTGGCTCAGCGCGTCGAACGGGGAGTCGGCACTGGCCAGTAGGTCCGGGCCGGCCTCGGCGCATTCCTCGATCTGGTGGCGGTAGACGGCGGTGACGAGATCCGCCCGGGTCGGGAAGTGGCGGTAGATCGTGGCCATCCCGACGCCCGCCCGGGCCGCGATCTGACGGATCGGCGCGTCGACGCCGGAGATGACGAACACCTCGGCGGCGGCAGCGAGCACCGTCTGCCGGTTGCGCTGCGCGTCGGCTCGCTTGCCTCGGGACGGCGACTCTCCTGCAGGGCTCTCGGTGGCCATCGCGCAGTCCTTCCCTACCGATTGACAAAACGGAGCATCGCTCCGGAAACTAAATGGAGCGGCGCTCCGCTTCAGGTTAGCCGAAGCGGGCCGAAGCGGGCCGAAGCGGGCCGCTCCTGACCGCCTTGTCCTCGCCGATCGCAGGAGACCAGCGGAGGCAGCTGTCACCGAAAGGGAATCCACATCGTGAGCACATCCACTGCCACCAGCGCCGACATCTCGGGCACGCCCGTCCCGGTCCTGTCCTACAGCCCCGTCGTCCTCTCCGTGCCCGGACGTCCCGTCGACCTCCAGGTGCGCGTCTCCGTACCCGCGACCGGAACCGGCCTCCCCGTCATCCTCCTCTCCCACGGTCACGGTCCCTCGAACAACCTCTCCTCGCTCAACGGCTACGCGCCGCTCGCCAACTTCTGGGCCGCCCACGGATTCGCCGTCGTTCAGCCCACCCACCTCACCTCCCGGACACTGAGCCACCTGGTCGCCGACGCACCCGGCGCACCCGACTTCTGGCGCTCCCGCGCCGAGGACATGACCCACATCGTCGATCGGCTCGACGTGATCGAGCGCACCGTGCCGCAGCTCGCGGGGCGGATCGACCCCACCAAGGTCGCCGTCGCCGGACACTCGCTCGGCGGCTTCACCGCCGCCCTCCTGCTGGGCGCCGGGCTCAACGACCCCGACACCGGCAGCGTGGTGCACCTCGTCGAGCCCCGGATCAAGGCGGGCGTACTGCTCGCCGCGCCCGGTAGAGGTGGCGAAGTCCTCAACGGGCCCATGGCCGAGCAGTGGCCGATCATCGGTGCCGTCGACTTCTCCACCATGACCGCACCCGCGCTGGTCGTCGCCGGCGACAAGGACGATTCCCGGCACTTCACAGACATGGGGCCGGACTGGCACGCCGACCCCTACACCCTCGCCCCCGGCCCCAAGACCCTGCTCACCCTGTTCGACGCGGAGCACGGACTTGGCGGGATCGCCGGATACGACGCCGCCGAGACCACGGACGAGAACCCCGAGCGAGTCGCCGCCCTCGCCCGGCTCACCGCGGCCTACCTCAGCACCCAGCTTCACCCCGGCGCCCCTACGTGGCCGACGGAATGCGAGGCACTGACGACCGGCCCCGACCCGGTAGGACGAGTCGAATCCAAGTAAGCCTGTCACCCCCATAGTCAGGCTGCCGGGCGAGGCGGAAGAGGCACCTAGGGACAGTCAGCGGGCTGGTACTCGACGACGGTGTCTGGGCAGCCGGCCGCCACGGTGTGAAGTGCCTCGGCACCCAGGGCCCTCAGCCGTAATCGGCTGCCTCCGCGCTGCCCAGACTCCTGCACCGTTCGAATCGCAGCCGACCGCGCACACTCTCAAACTGGTGAACAACTGCTGCCGCCACGACCGTGATCAACCCGTCGAGGTCGCGCTTGGATGGCTTCCCGGCTAGCCGGGAAGCGCCCATATTCCGCTGCACCCGGGCTTCCTGGCTTGCCTTCAGCTCAAGGTAGAGAACTCGGCCGCCTCGCTCGCGGAACGGGAGGGCGTACTGCTCCAACGCCCGCTGATCGCCTGGCTGGTCGAATGCCCACACGAAGGTGAAGATCAGGCCGGGCAGGTCGCTTGCGGCGACTTCTTCGATCAAGCGCTGCTGGAACCCGTCGACGAGGCGCACGAACGCCGGGCTCCCGAAGTCGAAGAAACGCAGAACCGGCTCGATGGCCATGTGGTTGTGGAACAGGCGGAGCCCGGTGCTGGTCAGAATCTGTACTCGGTCGGGTCAGTCCGGGGCCGCCGCTCAGGAGGTGCACCGCTTACGGGACAGCCCTTAGGCCATGAGTACCTGCCCCGCACGGTTGATTGGTAGGCGTGGCCTGATCACCTCACCCTCTTGCCCCGCCGCCTTCTCTCTGTGCAGAACCGGTGTCGATCTCGTCGAAGTTCGACGAAGCCCCGTTGCGTTGCAATGCCCACGACAAGCGCTGCTGCTTTCGTACCACCGTTCGGACCCACAAGGGTCTTTCACCAGCTCTGGGAGGACATCCATGCGATTACCGCGCCTCGCCGCGGCCGCAACCGCGGCGGCCGCCTTCATCGTCACCCTGCTGCCGGGCACGGCTGGCGCCGCCACCGGCACCACGCAGTACACCGCGACCGGCGTCGACGTCCACCAGATCCAGCAGTCCGCCGAAGAGACACGGGATTACTGGACCCCGGAACGGATGCGGGAAGCCATCCGCAACTCGGCTCAGGCACCCGCCGCCAAGCCCCCCGCCTCCCGTCCCGACGTCACGGATGTCCACGGCGCGGACGAGAAGCAGGGACCGGCCGCCTTGGACGAGGCGGTCCTGCCGAGAACCAGAACGACCGGCTTGCGGGCCGCAGCCGCGACCGTCTCCGTATCCCAGGAAGTCCCCTACGACGCCGAGTTGTCCCTCTACAACGTCTTCGGGAGGCTGTTCTTCACCGGCTCCGACGGACAGGACCGCGCCTGCAGCGCCGCCTCGATCGTCTCGGACAACAAGAACACGATCTGGACCGCGGCCCATTGCGTGCACGCGGGCGACGGAAGCGGCGACGCCGGCTGGAGCACGAACGTCCAGTACGTGCCCGGCTACCGCGACGGCGACGGGCCACTGGGTGCCTGGAACGCAGACCAGGTATTCGCCGCGGAGGCGTGGACCGAGAGCGGCGACAACCAGGTAGCCGACATGGCCGCGATCGTCGTCAAGCCGAGCCTGCTGCACGGCAACCTGCACGACGCGGGAGGCGGCGCACTCGGCTACCGGTTCGCCGACGGCGCCACCGACTACTCGGACGTCTACACCGCCGGCTACCCGGGCGAGGGCTACAACCGCGACGACCTCACCGGCGAACGCTTGATGTACTGCTTCGGCGACACCGTCGACGCCTCCAGCTTCAACCCGTTCGACGACCGCCTGAAGATGGACTGCGACATGGGTGCCGGCGCCAGCGGCAGCCCGCTGATCTACGGCGTTCACGACGACAACGCCCAGATCGTCGGCGCGTTCAGCCACACTGAGGAGTTCTTCGGCGAGCGGGTGAACGACGACATGTTCTCCTCCGAACACGGCACGTACGCCTCGGCGGTGATCGACGCCGCCAGCGCCCACACCCCCTGACACACGAGCACAGAGCAGCACGCAGGGCCCTTCCCCACCCCGGGGAAGGGCCCTGCAGTGCCCTCCGCCTGGATCGACAGAACCCCTCAGCAAGGTTCATCGTCCCAGGTCAGGAAGGCACTTTCGCGTTTCGTCCGCACCAACCGCCGTTCCCAAGCGAAACGGGAGCAGGCGCGGGAGAAACGGGCGGAGTGGGTGCACGACCGGCGCAAGGAGACGTACCTCCATCGCGGACCGGGCCGTAAGTGATCCAAGGTGCGGCGGTCGGCTCGCCCACGACGATGACGGGGTATCGCCCGAGGGTTCCGCTATCCGGCCCCAACCGCACGCCTCGCGGCCCAGAAACGGTAGAAAGCCCAGCCGGCACCGAGCACGGCGGCTGTCCAGACGATGACCTCGGCGACAACAATTGCCGGGGTCAAGGTGAGGTGTGGCCGGGGCGGCATCACGACCATCTGCACCGCAGCGCCTACCGGCACCGTCAATGCGGCAAGCAAGCCGATCAGCCCAGGCCGCCTGATGGCTGCACCCACCACCCCCAGGACCAACCCGAACAGCAAACCCGCCGCCGACCACTTGACCGTTTCCGTCGCGAACAAGGCCAGCGGTGCCCCCAGAACGAAGGCGTCAGTCACGTAATACGCCACCGAGGCCGCGATCAGCGCCAGGGCCCCACCCAGAGCGCCTCGGGCACGTGTCCCGGCCAGCCAACCCATCCCCACCGCCAACGCGGCCCATGACCAGCCGGCATCCATCAGCAGGCTGAGCACCTTGGCAGCCTTGGCCCAGACGGTGCCGGCGAGCGGCATCCCGAGCTCCACGTACGGCGACGAAAGCGCGTTGACGAGCGAGGTAACCGCCCCAAATCCCACCCCGGCCGTGAGGCCCCCCACCATGATCTTCATAACGGGAGAGTATCGAGCGTGTTCGCGGGCTCTCGATCGGCGATCGCGTCTTTGTGACGACCCTGGAGGCAGAGCCCGCGCACTCAAGGAGAGGCGAGCTGGGGATGCGAGCACCCCGCCGCCGCCCGCACTGCCCACATTCTGGCGTCGACAGGTCGGCGCCCGTCCCGCCAGGTTGTTGGGCACTCTCCCCGGCGTATCCCGATTCGGACTGCCCCCCACTCGGGTGCGCGCTTGCGGCGACGGAGGCCGCTGGCGAGCGGTGCTGGCAGGCGCACCAGCCCCGTAGCGCGATTACGCCGTAATCATCGATGACAGGGACGGCCGACCCTTGCGTCAACCGGAGACCGACCATCCCGCACGAGTGCGGGGAGCAGGCAAGTGATTACGCCGTAATCACTTCGTCGCCGGAGACCCTCCCAGCAGGCGGGGACAGCACGGCTCGCTGCCCCCGCCGGACACGCACCCGTATGAGACCACCGCTCCGAAGGCATGCTCGCCCACCCTCGAACGCCTGGCCTCCGCTCGGAACTACGCCTCGACCTGCACGACGCCCTCGTCTCCCTCGCCTGGGCCATCATTTGCTGGAGACGGCTGAAGAACCTTCGATCATGATTGCAAGGGCCTCGGGGAGACAGCGAGTTCCAACGCGAGCTCGGAGGCTTCCCTGCGCATCAGCCGTGAGGGCTACCATCTCAGCGGCGTCGACAATCGCCTACGCATAGGCGGTCATCCGGAGCAGTCATGACGACTGAAGGCCCCGGCAAGTCAGCAGCGTGGGCCAAGGCCCTCGCCGCGTTCGTTCTCCTAGTCCTCATGCCCCTGGTGATCTGGTTCATGGTCGCCTTCCAGAGATCACTCACGTGATCTCGTTGCCCCGGCTGGGAGCGGCCTCGATAAAGTGCCGCCATGCCGTATTCGCCGATGCCGCTCCAACTTGAGACAGCTCGGCTGACGTTGCGTCAGTGGACCGAGCCCGACATCGACGCCCATCGCGCGCTCGTTGCCGAACGGGGTGGTGGCATGCCGTCGATCGAGGACAACCGGCGGATGATCGAGGATCAGCGCGCGGCGTCGGCACTGACAGGGATTGCTCTGCTGCCCATCATCCGCCGCGATGTGGGCGACTTCATCGGGTATTGCGGGCTCACTGTCGGTCGGGCTTCCGTTGACGAGCCGGAGATCGCCTACGAGCTGTTCCGGCGCGTGCACGGACAGGGCTATGCCACCGAGGCGGCGTCTGCGGTGCTCGACGCGGCGATCGCGACTGGGCGGAAACGGCTCTGGTCGACGGTGCGTCCCTGGAACGCGCCATCGTTTCGCGTCCTCGAAAAGCTTGGGTTCCAGCGCGACCACGTCTCGACGGAAGACAGTGGCGAACTGGTGTGGCTCACCCGTTCCCTGCCGTAGGAGACGCGCTGCGGTCAGTTCGAAGTAGCTCAGCCACGTCGGAGGCGCCACCGCCAAGCCGGTTCTCCTCGGTTCCGGTCCCCTCAGTTCGTCGGCCCCCTGTCACAGTTCACTGCGGCGGGCAGAGTGATCGTCATGATCCGCGCCTTGGATGATGACTACCGCGTCCCGATATTCGGCCAGGCACTGAGCCTGCACACCGATCTGCAGCGGCTCGGTGCGCCCGTCAGATTCCTGCACTTCCCGGACGAGGGCCACGGCATCGGGGCGCCGAACCACATTCGCATCATGTACGAGACGGTGCTGAACTTCCTCGACCACCATGTCCTCGGACAGCAGTGGCAGCGCCCCGCAAAGCTCTAGTCCAGGCTCAGCAGCGGTACTGGGGGTGGAATGGGCTCCCGCTCCAGCCACGACTCGAACGACGTGCCGCCCGGTCGTCGCCCAGCACCAGCCTGGAAGTGACGCCCACCGCGCGACCAGCGGAACGTGCGTACCGGAGCGACATCCTCGAACAGGACCGTCACACAGTCTCGTATCGGACGCCGACGACGCCCGAGCACCGCATCCACGTACGACAGCTCGACGCACGAGCCTGCCGGATCCACCCCAGCCGGTACAGCCATCCAGGACCCCCAGCGCACTCAACTGCGCGACGAGGCTCGCTGAGACAGAACCCGAACGACTCGGTTCGTTGAGAAACGACTCGATAGCGTGAGATGGGACGACCGGCGCCGAGTGACCTTTAGCCTGTCGTCATGGGCACACCCGATTACGGCGTAATCGGTGACTCCATGACTGACAGGCCAACCGCGGCCGGCCAACTGCCGACGCAGGCGCGGCGAGCAGACCTTCGTCGCGGTCGACACGGCCCCGGCGCGGGGATCATCGGCGGGGGAGCAGCAGCAGGGAGTGATTACGCCGTAATCACTGCGTCGTCCGGACCACCCCGCAAGCGCGCGGAGAAGACCGGCGTCATCTGTGTCGGCGGCGGCACTCTGACCCACTTTGGGCGACGATGCTGCTCGGATCCGGCCGACTGAGCCTCGTCCGACAGATCGAGGCGTACCGGGTGCTTGCGCAGGTTCTCTGGCCATCCTGACGTGGAGTCTGGTCCACCATTCCTGGATGCTGGATGCCGCCGGGCGCCGCGCCGAGGCCAAGGGTGCCCGGAAGGAGGCCCTCGTCCTCCTTACCGAGCTGGGGGAGACCGGGGAACGCAAGAGCTGGAGCAACATCCTCTCGTGGTGGACCACTCTGTTCGCCCCTGTCGGGACGGTCGGCGGAGTACCGATCCCTTGAGGTACAGACGGCGACATGACTACTCGAGACCGCAGCTGAACAGCCGCTGCCAGAACGACAGAGGGGCTCGCGTCAGCAACCACTGGCTAACGCGAGCCCCCTTTCTCTGAATGCCTAGCGGAGCTCAGTCGGAGCGCCCGAGCTTCCAGAGCAGTTCGAGGTTCTCCGGCGTCATGTGTTCCTTGAGGATCCTGAGTACGGCTTCGGGGCTATCGAACGGAATGGCATCGATGACCACCGGGTCAACAAACTTCCCCCGATCCCTCAGGGTTCCCGGACGCTGGCGAGACTCAGCCGTGCCCTCATCACGCGGAGGCGCCTCCGATGCCGTCTGCCGTGGGACCGGCTCCTGCTGCTTCGTGGGACGGGCCGCCTCCTTGATTACGGCGTAATCAGTCTGAGCGCCCTGAGGGGCAGCGCTGTCCTGCGCCGCCGGAGTCGGCTCTTCTCGCGGAGCCGTCCGCGCGCCCACCGGCCCAGCCTCAGCTTTGCGCTGCTCCTCAGCTGCTGCTCGCTGCTGCTTCAGCTCGTCCAACGCGGCCTGCTGCTCCTCTGCCGGCTTGCTGCCGACCGCACGCAGAAGCTCGATGGGCTCCTGGCCGATGCGTTCCTTGAGTTCTGGCGTCAGCTTCAGCAGGGCGAGGCGCTGTGAGACCCAACCCTGAGACTTGTGGAGACGCTTGGCGAGCTTTCGCTGGCTGCCATGGATGGCCAACAGGCGTTCCAGCGCGCGGGCCTCGTCGAGCTCCTCGAGGTCCTGTCGGTGGATGTTGGCGACGAGTGCCGACTCGAGCAGTTCCTCCGCGGTGGCCCCCTGCTCGTCGTCGATCATGACCTTTATCGTGGCCAGGCCGGCTTCCCGGGCGGCTGCGAGGCGTGTGCTGCCATCGACGACCACGTACGTGGTGCCTGGCTCGAGGTGCTCTTCCTGCTCGGGCATGGCCTTCAGAAAGGCGTCACGGCTCATGACCGTGATAGCCGTCTTCTGGCCGTGGTCGCGCAGGCTGCCGGCGAGTTCAGTGAGGTCGCCGAGGTTGGAGCGGGGGTTGTCCGGGTTGAGGCTGATGCGGTGTACGGGGAGCTCCGAGGGTGGGGCGACTCCTTCCGTCGGCACACCGGTTGCAGCGCCAATGGCTGCTCGGCGGGCGCTGAGGGGCCTGGTTGCACCGCCGAAGCGGCCGGCGCCCAGCTGGTCGGCCTTACTCATGAGATCTCCCGGGCGAGGGCGCGCATGCCGACAGCCTGCTGCGAGGTGGGGGCGTAGGAGAGCAGCGGTCGCTTCAGGCGTACGGCTTCCTTCTGTTCCTTCAGGTCACCGATGAGTCCGACGACTCGAGGGTCCTTTATGTCGACCCAGCCCTGCAGCGATGAGGTGGCGATGTAGCCGCGGCGGCCGTCGTAGAGGTTGACGACGATGCCGAGGTAGTCGATGTCCAGCGCCAAGTCGTTGCGGAGGTCGTCGATTTGGCTGGTGAGCAACTCATAGGCGTCGGCAGAGCTGTCTTCGGCCTGGACGACGATGAGGGCTCCGGACTGCCCCGGCTGCTCTCCGTCGCGGCGTCGCCCGTAGTACGCGGCGGCGTCCATGCTGAGCCCGAGGCTGGGCGGGCAGTCCACGAGGATGACGTCGTAGTCGTCCTCGAGGGGCAGAAGCGCACGCTCCAGGGCGGCTTCCCGTGCTCGGACGGCGGAGAGCCGTACGTCCAGGAGAAAGGCGTCGTTGCAGGCCGGCAGAAGGTGGAGGCGTCCGCCGAAGGCCTCGTCGTCGACGGAGACGATCAGATCCTGGAGGTCCCCCTTGGGATCGCCGGCCATGTGGTTGGTGAGGCTGTCGCCGTTCATCGGCAGGGGCGTACCACCAAGCTGGTTGGTGAGGTGGCACTGCGGGTCGAAGTCGACCAAGAGGACACGGAGTCCAAGTCCGGGGAGGTCCTCTACCTCGAGCGGACTGTCCTCGCGGGTGGTCGCCTGGTCGCGTAGGGCGGCGGCGAGCTGCTTGGCAACGCGCACCGGGTAGAGGGCGTTGGGGTCCTCGGCCATCGCCTCGCCGGCGCCCGCGGTGATGGCGGTCTTGCCGACGCCGCCCTTCTGGTTGCACACGATGATCCGGCGCGTGATGGTGGGCCGTTCGATGTGCGGAGCGGGGTTGGCGTCGAGCCACAGCTGTACTGACTGGGCGAGGCCTTGGGTGAGGGAGACGCCGCGGTCGGCGGCGACGGCCCGGAACGTGTCCCACTGCCCTTGGGGCAGAAAGGTTGAGAAGGGGCCGGCTCCGGAAGTGTCGATGCTGGCGGGGGTCGAAGCGAGGCTGTTCCAGGCGTCGATGCCCTGCTCGACGGCCGTCTGGATCTCGATGCCGTGCTGAGCGGCCCGGATCTTCAAGTCCTGCCGGAGCCATCCCGGCAGTTTGGACACAACCTTTTCGCGGTCACTGGAGGTGGCTGGCGAACTCATGGAGGACACCTTACTAACGCCCTTGATCGTTAGCTGCAGCGACACGTTAGTTTCACTGACTTGGGTTGTCTCCTCGAGTCCTCCGAGCCGTCGCTGCACCTCCGTCGACCTATTACGGCGTAATAGGTCGACGCAGCCAGCACAGGACGGTCGCTGATGGAACCTGCGCGAAGCGTCTCCCTCAAGTCCCCTGATGCGACGATCACTCTCATGTCTTCCATCACTGCCACGGAGCCCTGGCCTTGCACCATCAGCACCCCCAGACTGATGCTGCGTCCTGCCGAACCGGGCGACGTATCCGAGTTCACCCGGCTGTGGACCGATCCCGATGTCCGGCGCTTTCTCGGTGGTCCGGTCGCCGAACAGCAGCTCGCCGCCTATCGAGAGCATTTTGCGGGTCGCCCCAACTTGTTCGCAGTGGTCACACGGCAAGACGCAACCGTGCTCGGCACCGTGTCGATCGATCCGCATTCCCGGTTCGACGGCCGTCGGGAGGTGTCCTATTCCTTCCTGCCGGAACACTGGGGACAGGGATACGCCCGTGAGGCCGTGACAGCTGCAGTCGGCTGGGCCTTCGACCATGTCCCGTCGGACGATCCGTCCGTCATCGCGGTCACCCAGGAGGCCAACAGCCGCTCACGCCGACTCCTTGAAGTCATCGGCATGCACCTCATCAGCAGCTTCGTGGAGTGGGGCGCTCCCCAGGCGATGTATTCCCTGCAACGTCAGGGCGTCCGTGCCGACCAGTGATCCTTACGACGGCAGTCGTCGCCCGGGCCAACGGCGCCTGATCAGGCAACGGCCCGGCGGAAGAGCTGCCGGGAACCGCCTTCCGGACCCAGACCCACAGCCTCGGCAGGGGTCTTCAACTGCTGACCCTCGAAGTCGGGTAAGTGAGCGTAACCATGTATGAGTGAGTGTCGTTGTCAGAGCGTGAACCTCACGGAATGGGCGAAGACGCAGGGCGTACATCCGCAGACCGCGTATCGCTGGTTCCGCGAAGGGACGCTGCCGGTACCGGCTCAGCGGGTCGGCTCGCGCACGATCCTCGTGAACGTGGGGGTCAACGCCGCGCCCGAGGCAATCGGCGGGCTGGGTCTGTATGCCCGCGTCTCCTCGCACGATCAGAAGGACGATCTGGAGCGCCAGGTCGCCCGGCTGGCCCGGTGGGCTGCCACCGCGGGGCACCGGGTGGTGCGAGTGGAGGCCGAAATCTCCTCCGGCATGAACGGCGCCCGTTCCAAGGCCAAGCGACTGCTTGCCGATCCGGCCGTGCAGGCGGTGGTCGTAGAGCACAAGGACCGCCTCGGCCGGATGAACGTCGAGCTGGTCGAGGCCGCCCTGTCCGCGACCGGGCGCCGCCTGGTCGTGCTGGACGACGGCGAGGTCGAGGACGACCTGGTGCAGGACATGGTGGAGGTGCTGACCTCGTTCTGTGCCCGCCTGTACGGGCGCCGGTCGGCGAAGAACCGTGCCCGCAAGGCGCTTGAGGCCGCCGAGCATGGATGACCAGCGCAGGCCGCTGCGGCAGATCGCTCGGCCGTTCGTCGCCGACGGCCCGACGGGTGTCAGCATCCGCGACCGCCTCAAGCACCTGACGGCCGAGGACGAGAAGGTTCTGCGCTTGGTCGGCGCGCACCTGGGCATGCTGGCTTCGCGTGATCTGGCCCGCAGGTGCCGTGACGGCCTGGAGCACTCCACCGACACGTGGGCCGGGCGCAAACGCGACCTGACTGCGTTGTCGTCCTCCCGCTGGGCTGGTTCGATCACGTCCAGCACGCACGACCAGTGGGGCCTGTCCCGGCGTGCGCAGCAGGCGCACCTGCAATCCCTGGATGCCGGCATCCGCATGATCCGGCACCGGCTGTCCCTGCCCGTCGGGGAGAAAGGCAGCCGAGGCAAGCCCGGCGGCTATCGGTCCTCGCACGAGTGGTTCCACAAGTCCCGGCGCCTGGCGATCCTCGAAGAGCGGTACGAACAGGTCCTGGCTGAACGCGACGCCGGACGGGTGTCGATCACACGCGGGGGCCGCCGACTGCTGGGCATCCGTCACAACCTCACCGCCGCGAACCTGACCGAGGCGCAGTGGCGGGCACAGTGGGAGGCGGCGCGGTGGTTTTTGACCGCCGACGGCGAGTCCGGCAAAAGGTTCGGGAACGAGACGATCCGCGTCAGCCCCCACGGCGAGATCAGCATCAAGCTGCCCGCCCCCCTCGCCGAGCACGCGAACACGAAGCACGGCCGGTACGTGCTGTCCGCGAAGGTCGCCTTCTGGCACCGGGGCGACGAATGGCGAGACCGGATCGAAGCGAACCGGGCCGTGGCCTACCGCATCCACCTGGACACGGTCCGCGGCCGCTGGTACCTCGACGCCTCCTGGACCCGCAAAGACGTCCCCGTCGCATCCCTGACCACGCTGCGCGCGGACGGCGTGATCGCTGTGGACACCAACGCCGACCACCTCGCCGCATGGCGCCTGGACGAACACGGCAACCCCATCGGCACACCCCGCCGCTTCGACTACCAGCTCACCGGCAGTGCTTCGCACCGCGACGCCCAGCTCCGCCACGCCCTCACCCGCCTGGTGCACTGGGCCAAACAGACCGGTGTGCAGGCCATCGCGATCGAAGACCTCGACTTCACCGACTCCACCACCCGCGAGAACACGGCCGCCGCAAGCGATTTAGGCAGCTCATCTCCGGTATCCCCACCGGCCGCCTGCGCGCACGCCTGCTGTCCATGTGCGCGGAAGCCGGCATCGGCGTGATCGCCGTCGATCCCGCCTACACCAGCGTCTGGGGCGCCCAGCACTGGCAAGCCCCCCTCACCAGCAAAACCCACAAGACCAGCCGACACGCCGCCGCCTCGGTGGCCATCGGCAGGCGCGCCCTCGGATACCGGATCAGGCGACGGACGACACCGCCCCGTGCACACCAGAGCGATGTGCACGGGCATCGGACCGCCCAGGCCCGATCCGACGACCGAGGGAGCGAGGGAAACCGCCCCCGCATTCCCGGACCACGGACACGATCCGCGCGCGCCGGACGCGGAGCGAACGCGG
>NZ_LOHS01000116.1 GCF_001642995.1 Streptomyces jeddahensis | reverse complement strand
CGCCCCTTCGGGGCGCTGCCGAACCGCAGCGGACTTCGCCGACCTGCTGAGCCCGCCGCACCACACACCTCCGACCACCCCTTCGCCGCCTCCCCCTCCTCCGCCGACCTGTACGCCGTCCCCGCACCCGCCCGCGCCGACTCCAACGCCGACGCCGTCTCCGCCCAGCTCGGAGTCGCCCGCCCCGGCACCACCCCCGGCACCGTCACCGCGCCCGCCAGCTCCGGCTCCGGCTCACCGGCCGCCCGCCACGGCACCGGAGCGCAGCGCCGCCGTATCGCCAGCCCCAAGTGCAACAGCAAGCCCCGGAGCGGCCCGTCCCTCGTCTCCCTGGCCTTGCTCGTCACCGCGCCCGCGGTGCTCGCCGCAGCCGCACTGCGGCCCCGCTGATCCCACGGAGGTCTCATGCCGGAATGGCTTGTTCTCGCCCTCGCGATGGCCGCCGCGTGCGCCGTCGTCCTCGTCATCACGGTCACCCGGCACCGCCGGGTCAGCGGTGCCTGGGAGGCCCGCGGCGCCGCCCAGGACCATGTGCGCGCCGAGGCCCAGGCGCTCCACGAGGTCTCCGAGCGGTCCGCGTCTACCCGGACGACGTGCGCGACCGGATCCGGGACGACGTCGACGTGTACGTCGGCCATGTCGTGACCACGGAGTGGGACACGATGGCCCGCAGCGGGCAGCTCACCGCCCGGGGACGGCAATCCTCGACCGCCTGCGCCACGACGTCACCGACTACCGGCCCGCGACCGACTTCGAGGCGCAGGCCCATCAGCCGCTGCTCGACCAGGTCGCCGCCGCGGACACCGCCCGGGGAGCGCGCGCCGACCCGGCCGGCGCCACGATGCCCGGAGTGGTGTGGTTCGGCCTGATCACCGGCGGAGTCGTGACCATCGGCATCATCTTCGCGCTCCAGATCCGCCGCACGCCGCGCGAACTCGTCCTGGCCGGCCTGTTCTCCGCCCTGATCGCCTTCCTGCTCTTCCTGATCTGGGGCTTCGACGCTCCGTACGGCCGGGGCATCCCCGCCACCGCGGGCTTCCACGCGCTGTTCCCCGGCCTTGCGAAGTGAGTCGGGCCGGCGCGCTGCGGCTGACCCTGCCCCGGGGTGACACTGCTGTGCGCCGGGCCGGACCCCGGCGCACTCTGGGGGTATGGCCTGGAAGGCGCCCATCGTCGTGCACCCGCCCGCAGCCGGTGGCGGGCGCCGGGTCACCGTGCGGGGGCACGCGGTGGGCACCGCGCACAGCGACCGGGACCTGGTCGAGTTCCTGCGGCGCGCAGGACTGGGCGAGGCCGACATCGCGCTCGACGACCCGCATCTCGTCGAATGGCGGGGCGCCCGGCCGCACGTCTGGCGGCCCGACGAGGCGACGGCTCCCTGACCCTTCACGGTCGCCGCGGCCGGCAGGCGCTGCGCGCCGCCTCCGCATCCCCGCCTGTGGGCTCCACACCCCTCGCGCGGCCAGAACCCCCGCCTCTACGCTCCACACCCCTCGCCCGGCCCACACGGTTCCCCCGTATGCCCGATCCCGATCGCGCCGTCTCCCGGGCCTCCCTAGCGTTTCCGGCATCGAGGTGCATTTCCGTCAGCAAGCGGGCGGGTTCCGCGACTGCACCTCGGGGACCGGAGGAAGACCGTGCACGCGATACGCGTGGCCTCGGCCGCACCGCAGGGCATAGCCGTACCGGAGGGCATAGCCGTCCCCGCCGCCTGCACCACCGTGAACGCGGCGACGTGCGTGGCGGCCCGCCCCGGAGCCTCGCGCCAGACAGCCCTTCGCCCCGGACCTCGTCTTCATCGGGTGCCGTCCGGGGCGAAGGGCTGTCGTGTGCGGTCTGTCTCCATGTGGCCGTGCCGGTCGTCAGCCCCTCTTCTCGGCCCGTCGACGCAGCCAGAACACACCACCGATCGCAGCCGAGGCGGCCACCAGACCACCGCCGATGACCATGTCGGGGGCGGTCGCGCCGGCGAGGCTGCCGCCGAGACCGCCGGCCACCGGCCCGGGCAACCCGTTGTTGCCGCGGCCGCGGCCGCGGTCACCGTCGCGGTCACCGCCGACTCCGTTGCCACCGACCCCGTTGTTGCCGTGGTCACCGCCGGCTCCGTTGCCGCCGAACCCGTTGCGCGTGGGGATGACAACGAGCTCGTTCTCGTTGTCGCTGAAGGTCTGGCCCCCGCACCTGGCGCTGACGCCGTACGGGCCCTTGGCATCCCGCCTGATGGTGGCGGTGGCCGTGGCGGTGTTACCGCCGCTGGGGCGCAGCCGGGCGGTCTCAAAGGCGCCGGACTCGACCTTGCTGCCCGCGAGTTGGCACACGACGCCCGCGACGCCCCGGACGGTGACCGTCACATGGTCGCCCGGCCGTACGACGCTGGGCGCCACGGAGATGTTGTCCCCGAAGTCGTTGTCGTCGCCGAATGCACCGCCGACACCGGGCCCGTTGCCCGGGAATCGTGGGAACCCGTTGCCACCGAGCCCGTTGCCCGGGAACCCGTTGCCGCCGAGCCCCGGGAACCCATTGCCCGGGAATCCGCCGATGCCGTTGTCCTTGTCGTTGCCGCCGAGGCCGGGACCGTTCGGGCCGAAGCCGTTACCGCCAAGGCCGGGACCGGGGCCGATGCCGCCGATGCCGTTGCCGGATCCGTTGTTGTTGTTAGGTTCGTCCCCCCCGGCCACGGCCGACGGTGCGGCGAGCCCGAGCGCGACGACCGCGGCGGCTGAGACCGCCAGGGCACGAGTAGTACGCATGTGAGTCCTCCGGGGAAGGCGCCCCGGGGAACGTCCCCAGGAAGGTCGGCGAGAGCGCCCTCCAGACCGACCCTCAGACGCCCAGCTCAGGGCCGCATTTCGAGGCTCGTCCGTCCTGGTGAGGAGACACGCCGGTGGAATTGCGATCAACCTGATATTGCCGCAGGTCACGCACCGTCAGAAATTTCCGGCCGACTGCGACTCGGATGGCGCAGGAAGAATTCGGCCGCCACCCGTTCGCCTTTCCTCGGTCGCCGGTCACGTGCGGCCGACCTAACGTTCTCGTACACGCAATGGACGCGGCGGGCCCAGCCGTGCCTGGAGGCACCTCCCAGGCCCTTGAGGCATTGGCGGGAGGGCCGCCGTGTCAGAGGGGATGGAGAATGCCTTCCTATCAGCTGGCCGAAGAGGAGGAGGTACCACGGAGGAAGCGCGCGCCCTGGGGTGTCATCGCGCTTGTTCTGCTGACCGGCCTCGCTCTGATGCGGAATGGCTCAGGGGAATTCAACGAGGGACCTCCGCAGCCCGCCGCCGCGGCGGCCGCGGACGGCCGCGCCTCCACCGGGACGACCCCGCCCAAGGCGAATCGGGATCCGCTTCCGTTCTCGATGGTCCAGCGGGTGCGGATCCCCGCGATCAATGTCGACGCACCGGTCACAGCCGTGGGGCTCGCCCCCGACGGCTGGGTGCAGACACCGCCGCCTGAGGACTCGAATCTCGCCGGTTGGTTCACCGGTGCCGTGGCGCCCGGCGAGAAGGGCACCGCCGTGATCGTCGGCCACGTGGACAACGACAAGGGCCCGGCTGTCTTCTACGGGCTCGGCTCGCTCAAGAAAGGAAACCGCGTAGAGGTCAAGCGAGCGGACCAGAAGACGGCGGTTTTCGAGATCTACGGCGTCGAGGTGTTCTCAAAGGCCAACTTCCCCGGACAGCGGGTCTATGGGAACACCGGACAGGCAGAACTGCGCGTCATCACCTGCGGTGGCGGATTCACCAAGCAGTTCGGATACGACGGCAATGTGGTGGTCTTCGCCCGCCTCGTCGACGTCCGCTGAACCTCCGGTCAGCTGAACCTGCGACAAGAAAAGGCGGGCTGATGCCCGCCTTTTTCATGCCCGTCAGCTTCCCCGTCAGCTCGGAATTCGCGTCTGCTCAGATACGCCTTCTCCGGGGCACGGTGATGCCGTAGCCCTCCTTCAGCAGGTCCGGGAGATACCTCCGCAGCGCCGCGACGCTCTGGGACCGGTCGCCGCCCGCGTCGTGCGAGAGCACCACCACGCCGGGCGCCGCACCGTCGATGACGCGCGTGACGATGGTGCCGGTGCCGGGGGTGGTCCAGTCTTCGGTGTCGACGGTCCAGGCGAGGGGCTCCATGCCGAGTTCGGCGCCGATCTGGAATGTCGAGCGGTTCCAGGCCCCGTAGGGAGCGCGGAACCAGAGCGGCGGCTCGCCCACCGTTTTCTCGATGAGCTCGCTGGTGCTCTCGATCTCGTCGCGCACCGCCGACCGCGAGAGCGACGTGAGCAGCGGATGGGACCAGGTGTGGTTGCCGATCACGTGCCCGTCGTCGGCCATCTCACGCAGCAGATCCTTGTTGGCGGCGGCCATCCCGCCGCAGACGAAGAACATCGCGCGCACGTCGTGTCGGCGCAGGGTGCTCAGGATGCCGGGGGTGTAGCGCGGGTCGGGGCCGTCGTCGAAAGTGAGCACCATCCGGCGGCCGAGGCCCGACAGGCTGAGGATCGGCGCCCGTCGCACCGGTGTGCGCAGGGGTGCCCTGCGTGGCGGGCCGTACCCGGTGAGGGGCTGGAGCCGGTAGCTGGACGCCCTGACGGGCTGCCGCGTCCGCGGCGGGGGTCCGGCGGCGCCCGTCCGGGCCGGCGCTCCCGGCGTCGGGGCTCCCTTGTGGGGAGCGCCCCGGTTGGCAGTCGGCTCCACGGCGTAGAGTCCGACCTGGCCGGCCACCGCGAGGACGACGGCGCCTCCCAGCAACACCCGGCGCCGCGAAACCATCTGATCCTTTTTCATGACTGATGGGTCGCCCGTCCGGGGTCCGCTGCCGCCGGGCAGTACCTGTACGGGTGAAGGAGAGCACTCGTTGGGGCCAGCGCCCTCCGGTTCGACGCAGGAGGGCCGGCCCCCCACGAATCCGACGCGCACTCCCCCGGCACCGCTCCGGTTCGGCCGCTGACCGCGCCAGGGCCGCGACCTGCGTGTCTCCGCTAGCCTCACGGCTGTGAGCGATCAGCAGTCCACACAGTTCGAGCGGGGCACGGACGGCCCCAAGGTGATCGTGGTGGGAGTCGACGGCTCCGACTCCTCGTGGCGGGCCGCGGCCTATGCCGCGGGCCTCGCCCGCCGGCAGCGGGCACTGCTCGCCATCGTCTATGTGCAGCCCGTCATGGCCACGGGCGCCGCGCTCGGTGTCCCGGTGGCAGAGACGACCGACGCGATCGCCGAGGAGCTGATCACCGAGATCCGCGAGTCCGCCGCGCGCATGAAGGACATATTCGAGGTGCGCTGGGAGTTCCACACCTTCCGTGGCGACCCGTACAACGGCCTGGTCACCGCCGCGGACGAGCTCAAGGCCGACGCCGTGGTGGTCGGCGCATCGGAGCAGGCGGGCCACCGCATCATCGGTTCCGTGGCGGTACGGCTGGTGAAGGCGGGGCGGTGGCCTGTGACGGTGGTTCCATAAGGGAAAAGCGGGAACGCCTCATATGTGTGAGGGGCGTGGCACCTTCTGTCACCGCTCCTCCTGGACCGTTCCGACCGGCCCGTCAGTCGGCTGTCGTCCGCGAAGAGGTGAGGCTCATGGCCCGGCTCCGCATGGGTGAGGGCGTACTGCGCCGCAAACCCATCGAACACATCGAGGAGGCCGACGCGGGCCTCGAGAGCGAGAGACTCACCCGCACGCTGGGCCTGTGGCAGCTGACCGCGATCGGCGTGGGCGGCATCATCGGCGCCGGCATCTTCACGCTCGCGGGCACGGTCGCCAACGGCACGGCGGGTCCTGCGGTGCTCGTGTCGTTCCTCGTCGCCGGTGTCGCGAGCGCCGCCGCGGCACTGTCGTACGCGGAGTTCGCGGGCCTCATCCCCCGGGCGGGATCGGCGTACACGTACGGCTATGCGGTGCTCGGCGAGCTGGCGGGCTGGTTCATCGGCTGGGACCTGCTCCTCGAGTACACCGCGATCGTCGCGGTGGTCGCGATCGGCATCTCCGGCTACTTCAGCTTCCTGCTGGGCGAGACCGGCCTGGACCTTCCCGCCTGGATGCTGGGCGCGCCCGGCACCGGCGAAGGACACCGGGTCGATCTGTTCGCCGCGCTGCTGTGTCTGCTGATCGCGTACCTGCTGACTCTCGGCATCAAGAACGCCGCGCGGTTCGAGACGTTCGTGGTCGCCCTCAAGGTGCTGGTCGTACTGCTGGTGATCGGTGTCGGCGTTTTCCACATCACCACCGCCAACTACAGCCCGTTCTTCCCGTACGGGATCGGTGGTGCCTTCACGGGTGCGGCGACGGTCTTCTTCGCGGTCTTCGGGTACGACGCCATGTCGACCGCCGCGGAGGAGTCCAAGGACGCGCAGCGTCATATGCCCAAGGCGATCATCTACTCGCTCGCGATCTCGATGGTGCTGTACGTGGCGGCCTGCCTGGTGCTGACCGGCATGCAGCACTACACGGAGATCGACCCGGAGAGCGGGTTCTCCACCGCCTTCAAGTCGGTCGGTCTCAGCGGGCTCGCGGACATCATCGCGGTCGGTGCGATCATCGGGATCCTCACCGTGATGTTCACGTTCATGCTGGGCGTCACGCGTGTGTGGTTCGCGATGAGCCGCGACGGGCTGCTGCCGAAGTGGTTCGCGAAGACGCATCCGACGCGGCATGTGCCCACGCGCGTGACGTGGATCGTCGGTGTCGCGTCGGCCGTGATCGCCGGGTTCCTGCCGATCGGCGAGGCCGCCGAACTGACGAACATCGGGATCCTGCTGGCGTTCGTCGTGGTGTGTGCCGCGGTGATCGTGCTGCGCTACCGGAGGCCGGACCTGCCGCGCACCTTCCGCACGCCGTTGATGCCCTTCGTGCCCGCCCTCGGAATCGTCTTCTCCATCTGGCTGATCACGTTCCTGCAGTCGCAGACCTGGTTGCGGTTCGCCGTGTGGTTCGCCGTCGGCCTCGTGATCTACTTCGGGTACTCGTACCGCAAGTCGGAGATGGCGAAGGCCGCAGCGGCACCCGAGAGTGGTACGGCGCCGTAGCCGCCCGACTACTCCGCCATGACCAGCCCGTCCTCGGCCGCCCCGCGGCTGAGGACGACCCGGCGGATCCGGTCGCGTACGTACCCGAGCCCGGCGTCCGTAGCGGTGCCGAGACGGACGACCCGGCCGGTGTCGGGGTCGAACCACTGCGGGATGAACTCGGCTTTCTCCACCGTCCACCGGCCGCCGGTCCGGCCGGGCGGCGCGAAGGTGAAGCGGGCGATGCTGCTCTGGTTCCCGCGCGGATCGTGCGCGCCCCCGTGGTTGTACATGCGGCCGGCGACCTGGTCCCCCATGCCGTAGACGATCCATGTGCCGTTGACCTTCTCGTAGGCCTGCGGGATGTGCGCGTGCGTGCCGATGATCAGGTCGATGTCCGGGCGGCCGCCGGTCGTGGACGCGGTGAGCTGCCGGCCGAGCGACAGCTGGCGCCGGTCGGGCTCTTCCTGCCACTCGGTGCCCCAGTGCAGCGAGACGACCACCACGTCGGCTCCTGCTGTGCGGGCGGCCCGGGCATCGGCGACGATGGTGCGGCGGTCGATCAGATGGACGGCCCACGGCTTCCCCGTGGGGCGCGGGATGCCGTTGGTGCCGTACGTGTATGCGAGGTGGGCGACCTTGGCCGTACCCGCACGCAGCCATGCCGGTCTCTGCGCCTCGGCGGCCGTGCGCGCCGAGCCCGCGTGCCGGACGCCCGCCGCGTCGAGCGCGTCCAGGGTGCGGCGGACGCCGTCGAGGCCGTCGTCGAGGGTGTGGTTGGAGGCGGTGGAGCAGGTGTCGTAGCCGGTCTCGGCGAGGGCCTCGGCCACCTCCGGCGGCGACTTGAACATGGGGTAGCCGCTGTAGTGGCCCTGCGCGCCGTACACCGTCTCCATATGGCAGATCGCCAGGTCTGCCTTGGCCACGACGGGCTTGGCGGCGGCGAGCATGGGCCGGAAGTCGTAACCGTCGCCGCCCGCGTCGGCGTTCGCCTGGCGGATGACCGAGGAGTGCGGCAGGACGTCTCCGGAGGCGACGAGGGTGAACCCGCGCTGCGCGCGGCCGCCTCCGTTCGCGGCCGACGGGGCGGGGCTCTGCTGCAGGGCCCGGTGGCGCGGCGGTGCCGGGTCCATCGGTGCCGGGTCCGCCACCGTGCAGCCCGCGGCGGCCCCGATCAGCACCGTAGCCCCGAGCGCCGTTCCCCGGCGCATGCGTCGTGTGCGCTGTGTCATCGCAGCCCGGCCTTCCGCCTCAAGGGATGTGGTCCGCTTAAGTTCGCGTACCGGAAAGAACAGGATCAAACACCCATACCGTAGCTGTCCCTGAAACGGTGGCCGGTGCGCATGGTTTCGCACACCGCGGATGAGCCCGGCCGGACCGCACCACCGGGCCGCACCAGTGGCCCGTTCACCGCACCGCTCGTCGACCGCATCGACCGCCCGTCGCAGAGCCGTGTCCGCGATCTGTCCGTACGCGGCGGGCTGCGCTGCCATACGCCCATGACCGGCACGACCACAATGACGAGGACGACCGGCGAGCGGGAACTGGCCGAGCTGCAGCGCGAGCACGGCGGGCCCCTCTTCGCCCTGCTGCTCAGGCTCTCCGACGGGGACCGGCAACGTGCCGAGGACCTCGTGCAGGAGACGTTCGTCCGCGCCTGGCAGCATCCCGAGGCGCTGAGCGCCGACGCCTACGACTCCGTACGGCCCTGGCTGTTCACGGTCGGCCGGCGGCTGGCCATCGACGCACGCCGGGCCCAGCAGGCCCGTCCCGCCGAGGTCGGGGACGCCGTCCTGGAGAACGCCCGCGTGTGCGCGGATCACGCCGAACGGTCGGCGGCCACGCTCGACGTGCGGGAGGCTGTGAAGACTCTCACCCCGGAACACCGTGCAGTTCTGTTGCACGTGTACTTCCGCGGGGCGAGTGTGGCGGAGGCCGCGGAAGCCCTCGGGATTCCGCCCGGTACGGTGAAGTCCCGTGCGTACTACGCACTACGCGCGCTGCGCAGGGTTCTGCAGGAATACGCAACCGACCTGCAATGAAACGCCATGCCGGGTCAAACCTCTGTAAAGCGCCTTGCCCGGACCCCCGGTTGAGTAATCGGCTGTCCTCATCCGTGTTCCGGATGGAGGGCCCGGGGCCCGGGACGCGCTTGGACCGGAGGAGGCAGGACACGATGCTGCACAGGAGCAAAGACAGTGCGGGCGGCACCGGCGGCGGCGAACTCACCGTGCCCATGGCCTGGTTGTACGCCGAGTACATCGCGGACGAGCTGCTGCGTACCGGCGACCTCATGCCGCCCACGTCCTTCGAGTTTCGTGCCGGGCGCGACGCGCTGGCGCTGACGATCTTCCTGTCCGACACCGGCGGGGAGCTTCCCGGCATCCGGGTGGTCACGCAGCTGGAGACCTGGCTGTCGCTGACGGCGCACGACCAGCCGTGGCACGAGTGGGTGCGCGAGCACATGGACCGGCTGACGGCCCAGGAGCGGGAGTCCGGCGACCCCTCGCCCGATCTGGAACTTGCGGTCGCGGCCTGGCGCTGGCTGGAGGAGACGGAGCTGCTGGCGCCCGACCTGGACTCCGTCCCCGGCAGCGGTGCCGTCCCGGGCGAGGACGACGCGCCGAAGGTGTGGACGCCGGCCTGGCAGCTGGGGCTGCCGCTGGGGCATCTGGCGATCCACCTGTTCTGACCGCCGGCCATCCACCTGTTCTGATCGTCGGCCATCCGCCTGATCCGGCCGGCCGCTGATCCGGCCGCCGCCGGTTCACCACGTGCGCGTCACGTCGGATCGTGGTCGGCCGGCGAGGAGTGCACACCGGCGCGGTACTTGGGGATCCGTACCGTGATCTTCATGCCCGCGCCCACGCCGGTCTCGATGACGAGCCCGTAGTCGTCGCCGAAGACCTGACGCAGCCGCTCGTCCACGTTCGACAGACCGATACCGGCCGACGGGCCGGCATCCCCGCGCAGGATCCGCCGCAGCGCCTCCGGCTCCATGCCCACCCCGTCGTCCTCGATGACGACCTCCGCCTCCGCCCCCGCGTCCTGCGCGCTGATCGTGATGCGGCTGCGCGTGACGGCGCCCTCCAGGCCGTGCTTGACGGCGTTCTCCACCAGCGGCTGCAGGCACAGGAACGGCAGCGACACCGGCAGCACCTCGGGTGCGATCTGCAGCGTGACCGCGAGCCGGTCGCCGAAGCGGGCCCGCACCAGCGCCAGGTACTGGTCGATGGAGTGCAGCTCGTCGGCGAGCGTCGTGAACTCGCCGTGCCGGCGGAACGAGTAGCGGGTGAAGTCCGCGAATTCAAGCAGCAGTTCGCGGGCCCGTTCGGGGTCCGTGCGGACGAAGGACGCGATGGCCGCGAGCGAGTTGAAGATGAAGTGCGGGGAGATCTGCGCGCGCAGCGCCTTGATCTCCGCCTCGATGACGCGGGTGCGGGACCGGTCGAGCTCGGCGAGCTCCAGCTGGACGGAGACCCAGCGGGCCACCTCGTCGGCGGCCCGGGCGAGTACGGCGGAGTCGCGGGGCGCGTATGCGATGAGGGCGCCGAGGACCCGCTGGTCCACGACGATCGGCGCGGCCACCGCCCAGCGCAGCGGACAGTCGACGGAGTCGCAGCCGCAGTCGAAGGCGGCGCCCCGGCCGGTGGAGAGCAGTCCCGCGAGCCGCTCCATGACCTGCTTGGCGTGGTGTTCGCCGGTGCCGTCCCAGGCCAGCACCGTGGACCGGTTGGTGAGGCACAGCGCGTCGGTGCCGAGCAGCGAACGCAGCCGCCGGGCCGACTTGCGTGCGGTGTCCTCGGTGAGCCCGGCGCGCAGCGGCGGCGCCGCGAGCGACGCGGTGTGCAGGGTCTCGAAGGTGGCGTGCTCGACGGGCGAGCCGACGTCGCTGCGCCCGGCGGGATGAGCGGTACGGCGCCCGAGCAGGAACCCGCCGGCGAGCAGCAGCGGGCAGAGCGCGAGGAGCACGGCGGCCGCGGTCCCGGTCACGGTCCCTCCCGGGTGCCGGTGCTGCCGGCCTCGGCCCGCGTACCCGTACCGCCGCCCTCGGCGGCCGCCGCGGTCTGGCGGACGGTCAGCGACTCCGGCAGGTGCAGGCGCGTCATCGTGGCGCTGGTGTGCGGCGGGATGTGCCCCGGTGTGGCGAGCGAGACCAGGATCATGGCCAGGAAGCCGACCGGCACCGACCAGATGGCGGGCCAGGCGAGCAGGGTGTGCAGCCAGCCGGACCGCACCACCTCGGCGAACGTCAGTGTCACCGCGGCGAGCGCCGAGCCGCCGCCGAGAATCAGCCCGGCGAGCGCGCCGGGCGGGGTGAGCCGCCGCCACCAGATGCCGAGCACCAGCAGCGGGCAGAACGAGGACGCGGACACCGCGAACGCCATGCCGACCGCGTCCGCCACCGGCACCGCGCTGACCAGCAGCGTCCCGCCGAGCGGCACGGTCATCGCGAGGACGGTCGCCAGACGGAAGTGCCGTACGCCACGCGCGGGCAGCACGTCCTGGCTGAGTACCCCCGCCACGGCCATGGTGAGGCCGGACGCGGTCGACAGGAACGCCGCGAACGCCCCACCCGCGACGAGCGCGCCCAGCAGGTCGCCGCCGATCCCTCCGACGGTCCGCCCCGGCAGCAGCAGCACGGCGGCGTCCGCGTCCGGTGCATGCGTGAGCTCGGGCGCGTACAGGCGGCCGAGCCAGCCGTACAGCGGCGGCAGCAGATAGAAGAACCCGATCAGGGCGAGCACGAAGACGGTGGTGCGGCGCGCGGCGCGCCCGTTGGGGCTGGTGTAGAAGCGGACGACGACGTGCGGGAGTCCCATGGTGCCGAGGAAGGTGGCGACGATCAGTCCGTACGTCGCGTACAGCGGGTGGTCAGCGCGGCTGGTGGCGATCGGCTGCCCGGTGCCGGCCCCGGAGGACGGCAGCTCCGGTCCCGCCGGGAACGCGGGCGGCGCACCGCCGTCACGGTGCCAGGCGAGCAGCAGGAAGAAGGCCGGGACCAGCAGCGCGGTGAGCTTGAGCCAGTACTGGAATGCCTGCACGAAGGTGATGCTGCGCATGCCGCCCGCGGCGACGGCGAGCACCACGACGGCCGCCACGAGCGCCCCGCCGAGCCAGCGCGGCGCCCCGGTGAGGATCTGCAGCGTGAGCCCGGCGCCCTGGAGCTGGGGCACCAGGTACAGCCAGCCCACGCCCACCACGAGGACGCTGACCACCGTGCGCACCTGCCGGGATTCCAGACGGCCTTCGGCGAAGTCGGGCAGGGTGTAGGCGCCGGAGCGGCGCAGCGGCGCGGCCACGAAGACGAGCAGGACGAGATACCCGGCGGTGTAGCCGACGGGGTACCAGAGCATGTCAGGGCCGTACACGAGGACCAGTCCCGCGACCCCCAGGAAGGAGGCCGCGGACAGGTACTCGCCGCTGATCGCGGCCGCGTTCAGCGACGGCCCCACGGTGCGCGAGGCCACGTAGAAGTCGGACGTCGTACGGGAGATGCGCAGCCCGAAGCCGCCGATGAGGACGGTGGCGAGGACGACGACGGCGACCGCGGGTATGGCGTAGGCCTCGTTCACGGTGTCCCCGGGGGGTCGGCGCCGCGGACGAGGCGGGCGAAGGCGCGTTCGTTGCGCTCGGCGCGCCGCACGTACCACCAGGCGATGAGGACGAGCAGCGGGTAGCAGCCGAAGCCGAGGACTGCCCAGACGACGGTGGCGTTGCGCAGCGCGCCGAAGAACAGCGGCATGGTGACGACCGGCAGGGCGAGCACGGCGAACGCGGCGATCCCGGCGCGCAGCTGGCTGCGCATGAGGGAGCGGACGTAGGCGGCTCCGAGCGTCGTCTGCTCGTCGATCTCCCACTGGGTGCGGTGCCGCGGCAGCCGGTGCACCCTGCGGGGCTCGCCCGTCACGACCTCGCGGCGGGGTGCTGGCTCAGCGCTGGCGGACACGGCGTGGAGTGTAGGCAGCGCTCCGGCTTCAGCGGAAGGGGCAGGTCAGGACGGCAGGTGAGGGACGGTGGTCAGGAGCCCGCCTGCCGCATCAGCAGCTCGCGGACCCGGCTGGCGTGCCGCCGGCTGACGGCGAGGACGGCGTCGCCTATCCGGACGCTCATGCCGCCCCCGTCCAGCCGCAGTTCGTCGATGCGGTGCAGCGCGACGAGGTGCCGCCGGTGTATCCGCACGAAACCGTGCGGCTGCCAGCGTTCCTCGAGGGTGGAGAGCGGGATGCGCACGAGGTGGCTGCCGTCGGCGGTGTGCAGACGTGCGTAGTCGCCCTGCGCTTCGGCGTACGCGATGTCGGCGATGTTCACGAGGCGGGTGATGCCGCCGAGCTCGACCGGGATGCGGTCGGCGGACCGGTCGATGGCGGGCGGCCGGGCGACCGCGGCCTGTTCGGCGACCCGGCGCACCGCCTCCGCGAGGCGCTCCCTGCGGACGGGCTTGAGGACGTAGTCGACGGCCTTGAGGTCGAATGCCTGCACGGCGAAGTCCTCGTGGGCGGTGACGAACACGATCAGCGGGGGCCGCGCGAAGCCCGCGATGAGGCGGGCGACGTCGAGCCCGGTGAGGCCCGCCATCTGGATGTCGAGGAACAGCACGTCGATCGCGTCGCCGCCGTCGGGACCCGCGTCGAGGGCGCGGCCGATCCGGCGCAGCGCGTCGGTCGCGTCGGTGGCGCCCTCCGCGCTGCGCACCCGCGGGTCGGCCCGCAGCAGGTAGAGCAGCTCGGCGAGGGCGGGTTCCTCGTCGTCGACGGCCAGTACGCGCAGCATGCGGCTGGAGTCTAGGTGGTCACCCGGGCGGGGCCAATCCGGGTGGAGCGTGAGTGTTTCGGCGGCCTGCTGCGTACGGGAGGACGAACAACGCCGCCACGGACGAACTACACCGCCACGGGCGAGCAGTACCGCCCCCGAGCAGCGGGGCCGTGACCCTGACCAGCAGCACCGGCACGAGGATTCGGCATGAGGTCCCTTGACCGCCATCGCGACGCAGGCGCCTACGCGCTGGGCGTCCTCGACGCGACGGACGCCTTCCGCTTCGAGGAGCATCTCATGGAGTGCCCCGCCTGTGTGGCACAAGTGAGTGAATTCGGTCCGGCCGTACGGCAGTTGATGCTGTACGCGCGGGCCACACCACTCGGTGTCCCACCGCTGACGGCCCCGCGGGCCCGGCTCCTGGACCGGCTCCTCGCCGAGGTGGCGCTGATCAGCCGGGCGCGGCGCCGCCGCTGGCTGTGCACGGCGGCCGCCGCGCTGGTGCTCGCCGTGGCGGGCCCTGCCGCCGCGATCGTCGCAGGGTCCGGTGCGGATACGGCGGCGCGGGTGACCGCCCGCGACGGACGGACCGGTGTGGCGGCGACGCTGACGACGCAGGACCGCGCCTGGGGGACGCAGGTGGCGCTGGAGGTGTGGGACGCGGTCGGCCCGCGCGTGTGCGAACTGGTGGCCGTCGGCAAGGACGGCACGGAACAGAGGGTGGCGAGCTGGACCGCCACGGGCGAGGCGAGAACACCGATGACGACGGAGGCGGGCACGGCCCTCCACCCGGACGAGATCGACCACTTCGAGATACGGACGGCGGACGGAGGGCTGCTGGTCGTGTTTGGGCGGCCATGATTCAGCCCGTGGGGGTGGGGGAAAGACCACCGCTCACTTGAGCAGCCGCGACATCCTCCGATCCGCGAGCGGCTTCCCACCCGTCTGACACGTCGCGCAGTACTGCAGAGACGAGTCGCTGAACGACACCTCGCGGATGGTGTCACCGCACACGGGACACGGCTCACCGGTGCGCCCGTGCACCCGCAGCCCGCTCTTCTTCTCGGCCTTCAGCCGCCCCGCCGCAACCCCGCGGGCCCGCTCGACGGCCTCGGCAAGGGTGGCCCGGAGCGCTTCGTAGAGCCGGTGCGTCTCCTCACCGGTGAGGCTCGAGGCGAGCTTGAACGGCGACATCTGCGCGGCGTGCAGGATCTCGTCGCTGTAGGCGTTGCCGACGCCGGCGATCAGGCTCTGGTCGCGCAGGGCGCCCTTGAGCTGCCGCCGTTCGTCCTCGAGGAGCTTCGCGAAGCGCTGCTCGTCGAAGTCGGCGGCGAGCGGGTCGGGGCCGAGCCGGGCGATGCCGGGGACCTCGGAAAGATCGTGGACGACGTACACGGCGAGCCGTTTCTGCGTCCCGGCCTCGGTCAGGTCGAAGCCCTCGCCCGTCTCCAGCGCGACACGCAGGGCCAGCGGGCCCTTTCCGGGGCGCGGAGGCCCGTCGGGCAGGCGGTCCTTCCACTGCAGCCAGCCGGCACGGGCCAGATGGACGACGAAGTGGAGCCCGTCGGCGTCGAGGTCCAGGAACTTGCCGTACCTGCCGACGGCGGTGACAGCCCGCCCTTCCAGGGCGGTGAGCGGCGGATCGTACGTCTTGAGGACGCTGACCGCGACGGGCAGCACCCGCACGATCTCGCGACCGGCGAGGTGGTCGGTGAGGAAGTCCTTGAGCGCTTCGACCTCGGGGAGCTCCGGCATGGAACCAGAGTGCCACCAGGGACCCGTGCCGGGCAGGAGCCAGAGTGCCATCAGGGGGCCCGTGCCGGGCAGGCGCGGTGACGGATACGGCAGCGGGGCATTCAGGCACGGGCCGGCACCACGAACTCGCACCACACGATCTTTCCGCCGCCGCGTGCCTCCACGCCCCACACGTCCGTGAGGCGGTCCACGAGAAGGAGGCCGCGCCCGGAGAGGCCGCCGGGACCGGCGTCGCGGCGGTGCGGCAGGGCGCTGGAGGAGTCCTCCACCTCGACGCGGAGCCGCCGTTCGGATCCGCTGAGCACCCGCAGGGTGACGATCGCCGCGCCCTCGGTGTGCACGAGCGAGTTGGTGATCAGCTCGTCGGCGATGAGTTCGATGTCGTCGGCGCGGTCGTGGGCGCCCCAGGCCCGTACCGCCGCGCGGATCATGTGCCGGGACTCGGTGAGCGCCTCCGGGTCGCCCAGCGGGACGTGCTGCTGGAGGCGTCCGCCGGACTGCGGGACGTTCGTGCTGCAGCGGCGCAGGAGCAGCAGGGCGACGTCGTCTTCGCCGCCCCTGTCGTCGACCGCATCGCAGAGCAGGTCGGCGAGGTCCGGCAGATCGGCGGGTCCGGAGTGGACGAGCTCCGCGAGGGCCAGCATGCCGTCGTCGAGATCCGCGCCGGGCTGTTCGACGAGGCCGTCGGTGCAGAGCAGGAGGGTCTGACCGGGGTCCAGCTCCATGGTCGTCACCGGGTATTCCAGCTGCCCGAAGTCGGCGGAGAGGCCGAGCGGCAGCCCGCCGTCGACGGGCACCCGGCGGCAGCTGCCGTCGAGCTGCCGCACCACCGGGTCGAGGTGCCCGGCCCGGACCAGCTGCACGACACCCGTCGCAAGGTCGGCGTCCGCGTAAAGGCAGGTGGCCATGCGCTCGGTGTCGAGTTCGTGCAGGAAGACGGAGGCGCGGGCCATGACCGTGGGCGGGCTGTGGCCCTCGGCGGCGTAGGCGCGCAGGACGATGCGCAGCTGCCCCATCACCGCGGCGGCGTGCGCGTCGTGGCCCTGGACGTCGCCGATGACGGCCCCGACCCGGCCGCCCGGCAGCGGGATCACGTCGTACCAGTCGCCGCCGATGTCCCGGCCGAGCGCCGCGGACCGGTAGCGCACGGCGATGTCGGCGCCCGCGACGGGCGGAATCGCGCGCGGCAGCATGGCCTGCTGGAGGCTCTTGGCGACGTCCTTCTCCTGCTCGTAGAACATGGCGCGCTGCAGGCTCTGAGCGATGCTGCTGCCGAGCGCGATGAGGACGTTGCGTTCCTCGTCGGTGAAGCCCGTCTTGGCGTGGTAGAGCAGTCCGAGCGCGCCGATGGGCTTGGCCTGTGCGATGAGCGGCAGATAGGCGGCGGACGTGATGCCCAGATGCGTGATGTGCGGCCACAGGATCGGGTACGACGCCGCGAAGTCCTCCGGCGACTCGATGAACCGCGGCGCCATCGTGCGGACGACCTCGCCCATCGGATAGGGCTCGTCGATGCGTGTGATGCGGGTGCCGGGTACGTAGCTGTCCTTGGGGCCCTCGGCGACGAGCCGGATCCGCCCGGCCTCGACGAGCCCCATGACCAGGCTCGACGCGCCGAGGTGGGTGAGGCCGTGGCTGTCGTTGAGCACGTCGATGACGTCCTGGACGGTGCGTGCGTGGGCGAGCGCGGCGGTGGTGCCCTGCACGATGCTGGTCTGCCGGCGCCGCGCCACCTCCTCGTCCGCGAGCACCCGCCGTGCCGTGATGTCGCTCAGCTCCTGCGTGGCGTCGCGGACGACGCCCACAATGCGTCTGGGGCGGCCCGACGCGTCACGCCGTATGCAGCCCTGGGTGTGGGTCCAGCGCATGGAGCCGTCACGGCGGCGGACGCGGAAGTACGCGCCGTAGTCCTCGCTTCCGTCCTTGAGGGCCTGGGAGACGGTCTCGTCCAGGCGGTGGGCCTCGAAAGGGGGGACGCGGACGCCGAGGGAGCCGGGCCTGCCGTCGTACTCGCCGGGCAGCAGGTCGAAGACCTCGAGGGCGTGCACGTCCATGTGCATGAGACCGCTGCCCAGGTCCCAGTCGAAACAGCCTGTGCGGTTGAGGGCGAGGATGGGGTCAGGGTCTGCAGGCCAGTCGTCCGGGAGTGACAGGCCACCCGCTCCGCGGTCAGCCATGGTGCCACCTTGCCACCACTTGGCTGATTCTTCGACTTCTTACCGCTCGCGTACCGTGCTGTTCCTGTCGCCCTCGTACGTCCCGTCCTGCCGCCCTCGCTCCGTGCTGCCCTGAGCAGGCGCTCAGCTGTCGACGGTGGCCGGCCGGCTGTCGGCTCGACCGTGCTGCCGGAGGTCCGGCAGCGCGTCCATGCGGTCCTCGGGCAGGAGCGGCTCCAGGGGGACCACACCGCCGTCCGGTACGTCCTGGGTGCCCCGCGCGGGGGGCGGCTCGGGCGGCAGGTCTTCCGGGGGCGACGCGGTGTCCTCGGGCGGGGTCGGCGGCGACGGCGGGGGCTCCTCCGGGGAGCCCGTCGGAGGGCTGGGTGGGGAGGGCGGGGCGGTGCGCGTGGGCTCCGTCGGGGACGGGGTTTGCGGGCTCGGTGCCGTGGGGCTCGGGCTGGTGGGGCTGGGACTCTCCGGACTGGGGGTCCTGGGGCTCGGACTCGTGGGGCTCGGGCTCGTGGGGCTCGGGCTCGTGGGGCTCGGGCTCGTGGGGCTCGGCGTGGGGGTGCTCGTCGCGGGCGGCGGGACGGTGCGGTCGCGGTTCCCCTCGTCCCCGGCCCTCCGCTCGATCCACGTGTTGTTCACGATGTTGACGATCGTGATGTCGACGATGACCTGCGGCGCGGGGGTCACGACCACGACCTGCTCGGGCCGGTAGCCCCGCCACGACTGCCCCTTCACGGCCGCGTCTGTCCGGGTCGCCGCAGGCGGCTTGAGCGGATTGCCGCAGGCGCAGCGCACGCGCGGCAGGCCGCGGTCGTCGACGAGGACGGCGGTGCCGGCCTGGAGGACGGCCTGGAAGCCGGTGGCCCGGCCGTCCCGGAAGCCGTGGTTGGTGACCCGCGTGTCGGCCCGCAGCACCACCGGGGTCAGTCCGCGCAGATACGTGGGGACGTCGGCCCGGGCGACGCCCACCACGCCGGCGAAGGCGCCGGCCTTGGCCTGGTCGGAGGTGAGGAAGCGGATCTGCTTCTCGATGTCGCAGCTGCTCTCGGAGAGCGTGCCGCCGTACAGCCCCGGCGTGGAGCCGTCGACGGACCTGAGCCGCTCCACGTCGGACGTCGCGGTGCCGGAGGGGGTGGGAGGCTCCGGTGAGCGGGTGGCCGGCGACGGTGTCGGCGTTGACGCGGCGGTGGAGTCGGTGAACGGGTCCGGACCCGCTTCGGCCACGGGCTGCAGCCGGAGCTCGTCCTCGCCGTCCACGGCGCTCGCGCTGCCGGTGGCCGCGCAGCCGGTGAGGCCCGCTCCGCCCGCGACGAGAAGGGCCGCGGATATCGCCAGGGCCGCGGCATGGCTCCTGATGGGTGAGCGCACCGTGTTCTCCCGCCTCTCGGTTAGGCCATTTGCAGGCAATTGTCTGTTTGATCCCCGGCTGCCTCGCAAGCCGAGAGGGGCCGACCGTGAACGGAACGGCCTGCGCCGTCCCCGCGAGAGCGGCGCCGGTTCAGGCGCAAAAATAGGGTTCGTGGAGTGGTTCACCGGACCCGACTACTGGCTGAGCCGGCTGGTCTTCCAGCGGGGCCTCGCCGCCGTGTATCTGGTCGCGTTCCTGACCGCCGCCCTGCAGTTCCGTCCCCTGCTCGGGGAGCGGGGCATGCTGCCGGTTCCCCGGTATGTGGCGCGGGTGCCGTTCCGCGACGCGCCGAGCGTGTTCCAACTGCACTATTCGGACAGGTTCTTCGCGCTCTGGTCCTGGGCCGGGTGCCTGGTCTCCGCGGCCCTGCTGGCGGGCGTCGACGGCCTGCTCCCCCTCTGGGCCGCGATGCTGCTGTGGCTGGTCCCGTGGCTGCTGTACCTGTCGATCGTCAACGTCGGCCAGACCTGGTACGGCTTCGGCTGGGAGTCCCTGCTCCTCGAGGTCGGCTTCCTGGCCGTGTTCCTCGGCAACGACCGCACAGCCCCGCCCGTCCTGGTGCTGTTCCTGCTGCGGTGGGTGCTCTTCCGCGTGGAGTTCGGCGCCGGGCTGATCAAGCTGCGCGGGGACCCCTGCTGGCGGAAGCTGACCTGCCTGGACTACCACCACGAGACCCAGCCCATGCCGGGCCCGCTGAGCTGGTTCTTCCACCACCTCCCGAAGCCCCTGCACCGGGTCGAGACGGCGGCGAACCACTTCACGCAACTAGTCGTGCCGGTGCTCCTGTTCACCCCGCAGCCGATCGCATCGGCGGCGGCCTGCCTGATGATCCTCACCCAGCTGTGGCTGGTGCTGTCGGGCAATTTCTCCTGGCTGAACTGGATCACGATCGTCGTGGCCCTGTCAGCGGTGGACTTCTCCCCCGTCGCCGCACCCCCGGCCCTGCCTCCCGCCCCGCTCTGGTACGAGATCGTCGTGCTCGCCGTAACGGCTCTGGTACTGGTCCTCAGCTACCGCCCGGCCCGGAACCTGGTCTCACGACGCCAGATCATGAACTACTCCTTCGACCCGTTCCACCTGGTCAACACCTACGGCGCGTTCGGCAGCATCAACCGGATCCGCGAGGAGGTGGTGATCGAGGGCACGGCAGACGAGGTGCCGAGCCCGGACGCCGACTGGCGGGAGTACGAGTTCAAGGGCAAGCCGAGCGATCCCCGGCGCTGGCCGCGCCAGTACGCGCCGTACCATCTGCGGCTCGACTGGCTGATGTGGTTCGCCGGGATCTCCCCGGCGTACGCGGGATCCTGGTTCGGGCCGCTGGTGGAGCGGCTCCTGGAGAACGACCGGGAGACGCTCCGGCTGCTGCGCCGCTCGCCGTTCCCGCCGGACAGCCCGCCGCGGTACATCCGGGCCCGCCTGTACCAGTACCGCTTCACGACGTGGCGCGAGATGCGTACGACGGGAGCGTGCTGGCACCGCACGTACGTCCGTGAGTTCCTGCCGCCGACGCGGCTCGACGTGGTGGCTCAGCGACGGTAGGCGCTCCGCTGGGAGTGCCGCGACGTTGCGGCGTCGTTCGGGTGCGGCGGCGTCGTGGCTGGTCGCGCCCACGCGGCGGAGCCGCATATCGATACAGCCCGCGCCCCTTCGGGGCGCTGCCCGCTCAGGGGCGGCGAGGTGGTGACCGTCAGAGGCGGTAGACGCGGGTGGCGGTCCCCGCGAAGATCTCATTCCTCTCGTCGGCGCCGAGCGATCCCGTCAGTGCCTCGGCCGCCCGGGTGACCTCGGCGTACGAGGCGGCGAGGGTGCAGACCGGCCAGTCCGAGCCGAACATCAGCCGCCCGGGTCCGAAGGCGTCGAGCACGGTGTCGGCGTAGGGCCGCAGATCCTCGACCGTCCAGGTGCGCCAGTGCGCCTCGGTCACCATCCCGGACAGCTTGCAGACGGTGTTCGGCAGCGCGGCGAGCGCCCGGACCTGGCTCGCCCAGGGTTCGAGCTCCCCGGACGCGATGGGCGGTTTGCCGAGGTGGTCGAGGACGAAGGTGAGGCCGGGGTGCTCGGCGGCCGCCTTGACGCAGGCCGGCAGCTGGTGCGGCAGGACCACGAGGTCGTAGACCAGGCCCGCGTCGGCGACCGCGGCCAGACCACGGCGTACGTCGGGGCGCAGCAGCCACTCCGGGTCCGGCTCGCCCTGCACCTGGTGCCGGATCCCGGCCAGATACCGCCCGCCCGGGAGCTCCCGCAGGGCGGCGAGCGCGTCGGCGACATCGGGGCGGGTGAGATCGATCCAGCCGACCACCCCGCCGATGAGAGCGCTCTCGGCGGCGAGGGCCAGGAACTCCGGGGTCTCCTCCGCGACAGTGACCGTCTGTACGAGGACGGTGGCCCGCACACCGAGCGAGCGCGCTTCGGGTTCGAGATCCGGCACACCGAAGGTGCGCCGGATCGGAGCCAGGTCCGGGCCGGTGATCCAGTCCTGGTCCCGTACCGACAGGTCCCACACGTGGTGGTGCGCGTCAACGATCCGGTCTATCCCGTCGACCATGGCTTCCCTCACAGCTCCCATACGACGGGCAGGCCGGCGTCCGCGCCCTCGGCCGAATAGTCGTGGACGACGTCCAGGAGGTCGGCCATGCGGGCCTGCCAGGCGATGTTGACGGGGAGTTTCTCCAGCTCGGCGAGCATGCGCCCGTAGTCCTCACACTCGAGGACATGGAACAGGTCCGTACCGCTGCGCCAGATCGTCCAGGAGGTGGCGCCAGCCGCCCGGATCGCGGCCGTGAGCTCCGCCGGGACCTCCCGGTGCGCCCTCTCGTACTCCTCGATGCGGTCGGCGCGGACCTTGGTGTGCAGGGCGATCCTCATGACGGCTCCTCTCCGGGTACCGGAACGTCGTCGGGCAGGAGCCGCTCCGCGCGGAGCTCCGCCCAGAAGTCTGCGGGCACGGCCACCGCGAACTGCTCTGCCGCGTCTCGTACTTCGGCCGCCGAGCGGGTGCCGACCAGCACGCTGGTGACGGCCGGGTGCGCCAGGGGGAAGGCCAGGGCGGCGGCGCGCAGGGTGGTGCCGTGCCGTTCGGCCAGGTGCTTCAGCCGTAGCGCCCGGTCGAGGAGGGCGGGCGGTGCGGCGGCGTAGTCGTACGTGGCTCCCGGGCGCGGGTCCGCGAGCAGCCCGGAGTTGAAGACGCCTCCGACGACCACCGATGTGCCGCGCGCGGCGGCGGCCGGGAGCAGTGCGGTGAGGGCCTGCTGGTCGAGGAGCGTGTAGCGGCCCGCGCACAGGACCGCGTCGACGTCCGTGTCCAGGACGAACCGGGTCAGCATCTCGGCCTGGTTCATGCCGGCGCCGATCGCGCCGATCACACCCTCCGAGCGGAGCTTCTCGAGCGCCGGGTACCCCTCGCGGAAGGCCTGTTCGGCGCGGTCGTCGGGGTCGTGCAGATAGACCACGTCGACCCGGTCCAGGCCGAGCCGCGTGAGGCTGTCCTCCAGCGAGCGGCGGACGCCGTCGGCGCTGAAGTCCCAGACCCGGCGGTGGGTCGCGGGCACGGCGAAGCCGTTCGCGAGGTCGTCCCCTCCGCCGTCGCCGGGTTCCAGGAGTCGCCCGGCCTTCGTGGACACGGTGTACGCCGGGCGCGGACGCTCCCGCAGGGCCTCGCCGAGGCGCCGTTCGGACAGGCCGAGGCCGTAGTGCGGCGCCGTGTCGAAGTAGCGGACACCGGCGTCCCAGGCGGCCGCGACGGCGGCGTACGCCTGTTCGTCACCGACCGCCGCGTACAGGTTGCCGATGCCCGCCGCGCCGAACGACAGCTCCGTCACCTCGACGGTGCTCCGGCCGAGAGTGCGTGTACGCATGGCGGTCACTGTCCCACCGGCCGCAGCCGCAGCCCCTGCATCCCGCCGTCGACGGCGAGCGCCGTGCCGGTCGTGGCGCCGGAGAGCGGGCTCGCCAGGTAGGCGATGGCGCCCGCGACCTCGTCCGCCGACACCAGGCGCCCGGTGGGCTGGCGCGCCTCCAGGGCGGCGCGCTCGGCGGCCGGGTCGTCCGTGGCGTCCAGCAGCCGGCCCACCCAGGGGGTGTCGGCGGTGCCGGGGTTCACGCAGTTGACGCGGATGCCCTCGCGTACGTGGTCGGCGGCCATGGCGAGGGTCAGCGAGTACACCGCGCCCTTCGTGGCCGAGTACAGGGCGCGCTGCGGCAGGCCCGCGGTGGCGGCGATCGAGCAGGTGTTGACGATCGCGGCCCGGTCGGAGGCGCGCAGGTGTGGGAGCGCGGCACGGGTGGTGCGGACCATGCCGACGACGTTGACGTCCAGCACGCGGTGCCACTCGTCGTCGTCGTTGTCCTCCACGGTGCCCTGGGCGCCGATGCCCGCGTTGTTAACCAGGACGTCGAGGCCGCCGAGGTCCGCGACCGCGGCGGTGACGGCCTCGCGTACGGAGGCGTCGTCGGTGACGTCGGCCCGGTACGCGAGGAGGGGCGTGTCCCCGTCCTTCAGGGCTTCCGGGTTCAGGTCGAGCACGGCCACCTGGGCGCCCCGGGCGGCCAGCAGTTCAGCGGTCGCCCGGCCGATGCCCGAGGCGCCGCCGGTGACGAGGACCTTGAGGCCCCCGAAGTCCTGGGAGTGCTGGGCGTCCGTCATGCCGCTGTTCCCTTCTGCTGCGCGTGCTCCCGCTGAGCGAGGTCGGCGGCCCAGAAGGCCCCGCCCGGGTACGTGTACTCCGCGATGGACTCGGGCCGCATGGCGGCCGAGAAGCCCGGCGCGGTGGGTGCCTGGTAATGACCTTCGCGGATCACCACCGGCTCGAGGAAGTGCTCGTGCAGATGGTCGACGTACTCGATGACACGGTCCTCGGTGGTGCCGGACAGCGCGACGTAGTCGAACATCGACAGGTGCTGGACGAGTTCGCACAGGCCGACGCCGCCCGCATGCGGGCAGACTGGCATGCCGAACTTGGCCGCGAGCAGCAGGATCGCGAGGTTCTCGTTGACGCCGCCGACCCGGGCGGCGTCGATCTGCAGCACGTCGATCGCGCCGGCCTGCAGCAGCTGCTTGAAGACGATGCGGTTCTGGACGTGCTCACCGGTGGCGACCTTGACCGGCGCGACGGCCTTGCGGATCGCCGCATGCCCGAGCACGTCGTCGGGGCTGGTGGGTTCCTCGATCCAGTACGGGTCGAACTCGGCGAGCGCCTGGGTCCAGGTGATCGCCTCGTCCACGTCCCAGCGCTGGTTGGCGTCGACGGCCATACGGACACCGGGTCCGACGACGGAACGGGCGACGCGGCAGCGCCGCACGTCGTCGGCGAGATCGGCGCCGACCTTGAGCTTGATCTGCGTGAAGCCGTCGGCGACGGCCTGCGCGGCGAGCCTGGTCAGCTTCTCGTCGTCGTAGCCGAGCCAGCCGGGCGAGGTGGTGTACGCGGGGAAGCCTCGGCGCAGCAGATCGGCCGCGCGCTCGTGGGAGCCCTCCCGGCCGCGCCGCAGGAGTCCCAGCGCCTCGCCGGGCGTGAGCGCGTCCGTCAGGTACCGGAAGTCGATCTGCGAGACGAGCCACTCGGGCTCCGCGTCCGCGAGGAACTGCCACAGCGGCTTCCGTGCACGTTTCGCCGCGAGGTCCCAGACGGCGTTGACGACCGCGCCGATCGCCATGTGCATCAGGCCCTTCTCGGGGCCGAGCCACCGCAGCTGGCTGTCCCCGATCAGGTCCCGGCTCACCACTCCCGGATCGGCGCACAGCTCCTCGACGTCACGCCCGAGCACATGCGGCCGCAGGGCGTCGATCGCGGCCACCTGGACGTCGTTGCCCCGTCCGATCGTGAAGGTGAACCCGTGCCCCTCGTGCCCGTCCCCGGCGTCCGTGCGGAGGACCACGTAGGCCGCCGAGTAGTCGGGATCCGGGTTCATGGCGTCGGACCCATCGAGCTCCCGTGACGTGGGAAAGCGGATGTCGTAGGTGTCGACCGCGGTGATGCGGGCGGGGGTCGGGGACACAGATGGCCTTTCGGTTTCCGGTACGGGCTTGTTGCGGTACGGGGTTCAGTGGCGGTTCGGGGCTCGGAATATTTATCAGACCACTTCAGGATCACAACAGACTTCAGCGCGCACTTTTCCCTGCTTGGACGGTATTCACCGTCATGGTGGTCTGACCACATTCCCGAATAGACTCGGCGGCCGAGGCGACGGAAGGACGTGCCGTGGACGAGTCGGTCCCACAGAAGGGCACCGTGACGCAGCGCGCCATCGAGCAGATCAAGGCGATGATCGGCGAGGGGCGGCTGGAACCGGGACAGCGGCTGCCGACCGAGCGCGATCTCGCCACCCAGCTCGGCATCTCGCGCAGCTCGATGCGCGAGGCGATCCGCGCCCTCACCGTGCTCGGCGTGCTGGAGGCCCGGCACGGCTCCGGCATCTACGTCACGCAGCTGGAGGCCGGGGACCTGCTGGAGACCTTCGGCGTCGTCGCCGATCTCTCCCGCGGCCCGCGTCTGGTCGAGCTCCTTGAGGTGCGGCGCGTCCTGGAGTCGACGGCGACCGCGCTGGCGGCCGCGCGGATCACCCCTGAGCAGCTCGCCGAGGTGGAGAAGCACCTCGAGGCGATGAACGCGACCGAGGACCCGGAGGAGATCCTCTTCCACGACCTGGCGTTCCACCGGGCCATCGTGGCGGCCGCCGGAAACGAGACGATGGCGGCGATCCTCGAAGGGCTGTCCTCGCGAACCTTCCGGGCCCGGGTCTGGCGCGGCTACCAGGAGGAGGGCGCGTTCGAGCGCACACGCCGCGAACACGCCCGCATCCATCGCGCTCTGGCGGACCACGACCCGGAGGCGGCGCGGGCGGCCGCCGCCGCGCATGTCGGGGAGGTCGAGGCGTGGCTACGGGGCCAGGTGGAAGAGCACGGCTGGACGACGACGAACGGCACACGGCCGTAGCGCACAAGCGCGCCGGTCCCGGCCCACGCGAATCCCGGACCCGCGAGTCCCGACCCAAGCGATCGCCGCGACGCGCAGGAGCAGCAGGGCTGCCTCGCCGCGGCGCCCGATGAGTTCGATGCCCTTCTCCCGCAGCCGTTCGGTGACCGTGGGCTCGCCGGCCGGCTCGGCGCCGAGCCCGGCGCCGTAGCGCTTGCCGATGTCGGCGATCTCGCGGACGTGCCGCTGCGATCGGCCGGCGAGGGCGTGGGCGAGGTAGTGGATGTCGTGGTCGGTCCTGAACTGTTGCGCTGAGCCGGGCACGCGGCAGAGGGCGCCGGCCGCCACGGGGCCTACAGGTCCGGCCCCGGGCGCCCGGCCCGGTGCGCTGGGTGAGGTCAGGCCGGTCGCCCTCCGTATGTCGCGGACGCACGCCGGCGGTCCACCTGCCTGGCGGCTGCGCTGGCGGCGAGGGCCAGAATCAGTGCGATCGCACCGACGATGACGTTGTTGACGATCGTCCTCGCGGTGCTCACGTCACCCGCCACGGCCCACGGCGAGATGATCGTCCACGCAGCGAGGGCGCACGCGGCCCACGCCATGCTGTGCGTGCGCTCGTAGGCACGGCCGAAGCCGCCGCTCATGAGCAGCGCGTAGGCGACGCCGACGACCAGGTTGTTGACCGCCAGGGTCGACAGACCGTTGAACCCAGCGATCCAGGGAGAAGCGGCCAGGTAGAGGCCCGTGATGAGTGCCGCCGTCTCGATGGCCTGTGCCCGAGGGGTGGTCGTGGCACGTTCGGCCATGTCGTGACGCTGGCGCATGGCGACGATGTCGGGATGTGTTTCCATGTCCGACCGGGGCGAAGTCGTCATGGCGATCACCTCCGAAGTGTCGTGCGGGTTAGTACCCCGGGGCCGGGTACCCCATCGGGGCCGTATAACCATCAGGCACCCGGCCATCGCCGAAGGCTCGGGAAGAGCAGGTCGTCCGCAGGTGTCAGGCTGGGGCCGCGATGATCGAGGTCCCGCCCGCCGGGCCGACCGGCACCAGCTACTGCAGGCGCTCGCCGCACTGACCGATCCCGCACCGGATGCGGATCATCGGGCGCCCCTGGAGAGACGCACCGACGTCAGCGCGCCCGGCCCGCGAGCTGGGCCTGGGCCGCCCGCTGCTGCACATGCACCTGCAGCGCCTGGAGGCCGCCGGGCTGGTCATCGGATCCCTCGAAGCTGCGAAGGACGGCGAGACGATGAAGTACGTCGAAGTCGCCTCGTGCTTCTTCGAGTTGCCGCCGCCCGGCCATGCCAGTCCGGGCCGTGCCCGTCCTGGCCGCGCGGGGCTCGGCCCGGCAGACGGCCCGCACGCCCGAGGCCGGGCCGAGGCCGGGACCGCCTTCGTGACCCACCGGGTGATCCGTTTCATACTGGACGTGACAGGAGCCGTCCCGTACCCGCCCAGAGCCGCCCGCAGCCGCCTGACGGAGCGTCACGAAAGTCAGCATCAGGTCAGCGTCAACACCGCCAGGAGCCGCCGCGGTCACTGCGAAGCACCAAGATCGACAACTTGCCATACCAGCTCTGACCTGCACAACCACAGGTGACGGCCACCGCTGTGAAGGACCGAGGAGGCACCATGAAGATGCTGATCAACGTAGCGGAGACGGTGGTCGCGGACGCGCTGCGGGGTCTGGCGGTCGCTCATCCCGAGCTGACGGTCGACGTCGAGAACCGCGTCGTCGTACGGCGGGACGCTCCGGTGGAGGGGAAGGTCGCCCTCGTCTCCGGCGGCGGGTCGGGGCACGAGCCGCTGCACGGCGGTTTCGTGGGGCTCGGCATGCTGTCGGCCGCGTGTCCCGGTGAGGTGTTCACCTCACCCGTTCCGGATCAGATGGTGCGGGCCGCGGCCGCGGTGGACAGCGGCGCGGGCGTCCTGTTCATCGTGAAGAACTACACGGGCGACGTGCTCAACTTCGACATGGCGGCCGAGCTCGCCGAGGACGAGGGCGTCCAGATCGCGAAGGTGCTGGTCAACGATGATGTGGCGGTCACCGACAGCCTGTACACGGCGGGCCGCCGCGGCACCGGCGCGACCCTGTTCGTCGAGAAGATCGCAGGCGCGGCGGCGGAGGAGGGGCAGCCGCTGGAGCGGGTCCAGACGATCGCCCGGCAGGTCAACGAGAACGCGCGCAGCTTCGGCGTCGCGCTGAGCGCGTGCACCACGCCCGCCAAGGGCAGCCCCACCTTCGACCTGCCTCCGGGAGAGCTGGAACTCGGGATCGGCATCCACGGCGAGCCGGGCCGCGAGCGGCGCGCCATGATGACGGCGCGGGAGATCGCCGACTTCGCGGTCGACGCGATCCTGCAGGACATGCCCCCGAAGAACCCGGTGCTGCTCCTCGTCAACGGCATGGGCGCGACGCCGCTGCTGGAGCTGTACGGCTTCAGCGCGGAGGTGCACCGCGTGCTGGCCGAGCGGGACGTGGCCGTGGCCCGCACACTGGTGGGCAACTACGTCACCTCGCTGGACATGGCGGGAGCCTCCGTGACGCTGTGCCAGATCGACGAGGAGCTGCTGCGGTTGTGGGACGCCCCCGTCCGTACGCCCGGACTGCGCTGGGGGATCTGAGGGGTCGTCCGATGAATGGCCCACACGCGTCAACGTACCGACCACCGAAGGAGATTCCGTGCTCGACGCCGACTTCTTCCGCCGCTGGATGACGGCGGCCGCCGCAGCCGTCGACCGGGAGGCGGAGCGCCTCACCGCGCTGGACTCGCCGATCGGCGACGCCGACCACGGCACCAACATGCTGCGCGGGTTCAGGGCGGTGACCGCGGCCCTGGAGAAAGAGGACCCGGCCACTCCCGGTGCCGTCCTCACGCTCTCGGGGCGGCAGTTGATCTCCACGGTCGGCGGCGCGTCGGGGCCGCTGTACGGCACCCTGCTGCGCCGCACCGGCAAGGCGCTCGGCGACGCGGCGGAGGTCAGCGAGGAGGAGCTGGCCGCCGCGCTGCGGACGGGCGTGGAGGCCGTGGCGACGCTGGGCGGGGCCGCGCCCGGCGACAAGACGATGCTGGACGCGCTGATCCCGGCGGTCGACGCGCTGGCCGAGTCCTTCGCCGCGGCATGCGAGGCCGCCGAGAAGGGTGCGGTCGCGACGACACCGCTGCTGGCCCGCAAGGGCAGGGCGAGCTATCTGGGCGAGCGCAGCATCGGGCACCAGGATCCCGGCGCCACGTCGTCGGCTCTGCTGTTCGCGACGCTCGCCGAGGCGGCCGGTGAGTGAGGAGGCGTCGGTGAACAACCACGGCAAGAACGACGACAAACTCGTGGGCGTCGTCCTGGTGTCCCACAGCGCCGCGGTCGCGGCCTCGGTCGCCGAACTGGCGGCCGGGCTCGCGGGCGGCGGCGCGACCGCGCCGGTGGCGGCCGCGGGCGGTACGGAGGACGGCGGGCTGGGTACGAGCTCGGAACTGATCGCCGCGGCGGCCGCCGGGGTCGACCGGGGCGCCGGCGTGGCGTTGCTGGCCGATCTGGGCAGCGCGGTGCTGACCGTGAAGGCCCTGCTCGCCGAGGGCGACGAACTGCCCGACGGCGCCCGTCTGGTGGACGCACCGTTCGTCGAGGGCGCCGTGGCGGCGGTCGTCACGGCGTCCGCGGGCGCGGATCTCGACGCGGTGGAGGCGGCGGCAGCGGAGGCGTACACGTACCGGAAGGTGTGACCCCGCCGCCCCCGCCCACGCGGAGGAGCGCCCATCACGCGAGATCCCGCCGGAGGGTTGAGCGCCGCACCCCTTGATGCCCCTCTTGATGTGTTCCCGTCACCCATGGCATACAGGTCTGGACCAATGCCCTCGAGGGGAAGGCATCACCATGCGACGCACTCCCGGGCTCGACCTGCTGACCGCGGTGGCCTGCGCCACCGCGGTCATGACGGCGACCTCCTGCGCAGGGAGCGACGAGGCGGCCCGGGGCGACCGGCCCCCTTCGGCCCCGACGGGCGTCACGGCACAGGCGGGCAGCGCCACCTCGGTCCACGTCATGTGGAACCAGGTGGGCAACGGCTCCACCGTCGTCGCCTACGAGGTGTATCGCGGCACCACCAAGGTCAAGGAGGTACCGGGTGATCACCACATGGTGGACGTCACCGGACTGAAGCCGTCGGCCACCTATGCGTTCGCTGTGCGGGCCCGGGGCGCCGACGGGAACACCGGGCCGTTCAGCAAGAAGGTGCCCGTCACCACGCCTGCCGGAGTCGAGGAGGACCGCGAGCCGCCGACCCGGCCACGGGAGGTACGCGGGCGGGTCGCCGGAAGCCGGGCCGTCTCGTTGTCCTGGAGCCGCTCGACGGACGACCGCGGCGTGGCGTCGTACGACATCTACCAAGGCACGTCGAAGATCCACAGCACCCCTGGCGGCGAGACGTCGGCGCTGCTCACCGGGCTGCGTCCCGGCACCACGTACGCGTTCACCGTCAGGGCACGGGACGCGGCCGACAACACGTCACCCGCGAGCCGCACCGTCCGGCTCACCACCGCGGCGGACGGCGGTGACGGGCGCGGTACGGCGCCCATCGGCTTCCGCGCGACGACGCACCACACGGACGGTGCGTACTACATCGACCTGTCCTGGACGCCGCCGCGCACGGGCGGTGCGGTGACGGAGTACCGCATCCATCTCGACGGACGGCTGGCCACCACCCTCGTCTGGGGCGGTGCGGCGCCACAGGACAGGGCCGAGCACAGCTTCTTCGTGACGCGCGAGAGCGGCGTGACCTACCGCGTACGGATCCGGGCGAAGCTCCCCGACGGCACGTGGGGCGGCTTCTCCCCCGAGCGGACGGTGACGACGGGGACAGGGCGGGGATAGCCGCGGCCGGACAGCCCCGACCGGACAGTCGCGGCCGCGACAGTCGCGGCCGGACAGCCGGACGGAGAGCTCCGGGGGCGGCCCGGCTGCCGACTGCCGGTGGCCGGGCGAACCGGCGACTCCCCGTCCGGCGGTCAGCCGGACGAAGGACGTTTCACCTGCCCGGATGCGGTCCGCATGCGGCCGGGACCCACGGCATCTTGACTCGACGTCAGGCAGCACGGGCGTTCCCAATCCTCGGCGGCGCATGGGATGTACCGCCAACCGTGCCGCCGGAGGGCAGAGACATGCGTACCAACACTCAGATATCCGTCCGATCCGGCCTGATCGCAGCCGCCGCCGCGCTGCCGCTGACGCTGGCCGCTCCATCGGTCGCCGCGGACAACGGGATCACCGTGACCAGCACCGGTTCCACGGTCTCGGTGAACACCGCCGCCTGCCCAGGCGGCGGCAACGCCTCACTCCTGTCCAGCGGCCTGACCACCTTCACTCAGGGCAGGCAGGCGGTGCTGGCGGTGGGTGCCACCAACCAGACGGCCGCCTGGTCGAACGTCAGCCCAGGCGCGTACACGGTGATCGTGAACTGCAACGACGGCCGGAACGTGGGCAGCCAGCCCGTCACCGTCACCCTCACACCCACCCTTTCGACGACGAACTCGCCTGCGCTCGGAGTCAGGGGCGGCATCGGCGGTGGCATCAAGGACTACGGCACCCTCACGATGGTCGGCGGCGGGGTCATGGTGGCCGCGGCGCTGGGCGGCGGCGCGTGGTACATCCGCCGGCGCAACACGCATCACAGGACCTGATCCGGGTCCCCGATGGCCGACTGCCGTCCGCCCGATGTCCCCCCGGGCGGACGGCAGCGGTCATGCCGGTGGCGTGGGCGTGTCCACTGCGGGCGGCGTCGAAGCCTCCGCCGCCGCCGACGGCGACGCCGGTGGCTCCAGATCGGCCAGCGTGCGGCTGAGCCATCGCGTCCAGAACGTCTCCAGGTCGATACCGGCACGCAGGACGGCATGGCGCAGCCGGTCCTCGACCGTGTCCCGGCCGGGCGGGAAGTCCCGCTCCTCGATCTCGAGGTACTCCGTCAACTGCCGCTGATGCAGGGCGAGATGGCGGCGCAGCTCCGACTCGATGCCCTCCGCGCCGACGACTCCGGCGGCACGCAGCCGCAGCAGAAGAGGGTCGCGGATGGGCTTCGGGTCCTGCGACTCGGCCGTCCAGCGGGCGAGCTCCGCACGGCCTGCCGGCAGGACCTCGTACTCCTTCTTCTGGCCACGGGTCGGCTGCGCCGACGGCAGGGCCCGGATGTAGCCCTCGTGCTCCAGTTTCCCCAGCTCGCGATAGATCTGCTGATGCGTGGCCGACCAGAAGTAGCCGATGGACCTGTCGAACCTCCGTGTCAGCTCGAGCCCGGACGACGGCTTCTCGAGCAGGGCGGTGAGGATCGCGTGCGGGAGTGACATGGGGGGCATCCTAGGGACGGGGTCTGACAGGCACCGATGGCGCCGTCACAGGCCACGCATCCGGCAAGCCGCCGCGCCGCTACAGCGCCGCCGCCAGCTCCGTCCCCTGCCGGATGGCCCGCTTGGCGTCCAGCTCGGCGGCCACGTCCGCGCCCCCGATCAGATGGACGCTGCGTCCCGCGGCGCTCAGCTCCTCGTACAGGTCACGGTGCGGCTCCTGCCCGGTGCACAGGACGATCGTGTCGACCTCGAGGGTCTGGCTGCGCCCGTCGACGGTGAGATGCAGCCCGGCGTCGTCGATGCTGTCGTAGCGTGCGCCCGCGACCATCGTGACGCCGCGGTGGCGCAGCTCGGTGCGGTGGATCCAGCCGGTGGTCTTGCCGAGACCGGCCCCGACCTTGGACTCCTTACGCTGCAGGAGGTGGACGGTGCGCGGCGAGACCGGGCGTTCGGGCCGGCCGAGGCCGCCGGCCGCGCGGTAGTCCATGTCGACGCCCCACTGCCGGAAGTACGCGGCCGGGTCCTCACTCGTCTTGTCGCCGGGGTCGGTCAGATACGCGGCGACGTCGAAGCCGATGCCACCGGCGCCGATGATCGCGACCCGGTCGCCGACGGGCGCGCCGTCACGCAGCACGTCCAGGTAGCCGAGCACGCTCGGGTGGTCGATGCCGGGGATCTCCGGCGTACGGGGCGTGACGCCGGTCGCGACGACGATCTCGTCGTACTCCGCGTCCGCCAGCGATTCCGCGGTGGCACGGTTGTTCAGTCGCACGTCCACGCCGAGCTCGTCCAGCCGGGTGCGGTAGTAGCGTAGCGTCTCGTCGAACTCCTGCTTGCCCGGGACCTGGCGGGCGACGTTCAGCTGGCCGCCGACCTCGCCGGCGGCGTCGAACAGCGTCACCTCGTGCCCGCGCTCGGCGGCCGATACGGAGCAGGCGAGCCCCGCCGGGCCGGCGCCGACGACGGCGATGCGCTTGCGCAGCCGGGTGGGCGCGAGGACGAGCGCGGTCTCGTGGCAGGCACGCGGATTGACCAGGCAGGACGTGATCTTCCCGCTGAAGGTGTGGTCCAGGCATGCCTGGTTGCAGCCGATGCAGGTGTTGATGGCCTCAGGGCGGCCGGCCTCGGCCTTGGCGACGAAATCGGGGTCGGCGAGCAGCGGGCGGGCCAGCGACACCATGTCCGCGTAGCCGTCGGCGAGCAACCGCTCGCCCAGTTCGGGGGTGTTGATGCGGTTGGTGGTGACCAGCGGCACCGACACCTCGCCCATGACCTTCTTGGTCACCCAGGCGTAGGCGCCGCGCGGCACGGACGTGGCGATGGTGGGGATACGGGCCTCGTGCCAGCCGATACCGGTGTTGATGATGGTCGCACCGGCCGCCTCGACCGCCTTCGCCAGCGTGACGACCTCGTCGAGCGTCGAGCCGCCGGGGACGAGGTCCAGCATCGACAGCCGGTAGATGATGATGAAGTCCGTGCCGACGCGTTCGCGTACGCGGCGGACGATCTCGACGGGGAAGCGCATCCGGTTCTCGTAGGAGCCGCCCCAGCGGTCGTCGCGGTGGTTGGTCGCGGCGGCGATGAACTCGTTGATCAGATAGCCCTCGGAGCCCATGATCTCGACGCCGTCGTAGCCCGCGTGCCGCGCCAGGTCCGCCGCGCGCGCGAAGTCCTCGATGGTCTCCTCGACCTCGTCGTCGGTGAGGGCGCGCGGCGTGAACGGGCTGATCGGCGCCTGGAGGGCGCTCGGCGCGACGAGGTCCGGGTGGTAGGCGTACCGCCCGAAGTGCAGGATCTGCATCACGATCCGGCCGCCCGCGCGGTGCACGGCGTCCGTCACGCGCGCGTGCTCCTCTGCCTCCGCCTCGGTGGTCAGCTTGGCGCCGCCCACGCCGGGGCGCCCCGCGTCGTTCGGTGCGATGCCGCCGGTGACCATGAGCCCGACGCCGCCACGCGCGCGTGCAGCGTAGAACTCCGCCATGCGCTCGAAACCGCGCTCGGCCTCTTCGAGCCCCACGTGCATGGACCCCATCAGCACCCGGTTGGGCAGCGTCGTGAAGCCCAGGTCGAGGGGGCTGAGGAGATGCGGGTAGCGGGTCATGCGGGCCTCCGTGCGCGGGACGCGGTGCTCGGGCGAGCTCGTGCGGTGTACGCGGTGTCGTCCCGACTGTTGTAGACGACCCCGGGCCGTTATGCAACTAGTTGCAAAACGACGGAGCGCCCGGCCACCGACGGGGACCGGGGGCACGACGACGAGCGCCGCGGAGGACCCGACCCGGCCCGGGAGGCAGGCAGCGCCCGGCGGGCCTAGCGTCGTGGCATGAGCCCAGTCCCGACCCGCTACACCGTCGCCCTGAAGCCCCAGCTCTCCGACGAGGAGGGGCATCCCGTACACGGCGCTCCGATCCGCACGGCGGTCGTCGAGGCCACCGGGGACACGGGCGCGAGCGGCTATCCGCGCTATGTCGGCCACGGCATGCAGGCCGACATCGACCCCGAGACGCACCATGTCGAGGCGATCACGGTCGACGGACGGGAGCTCCCGTACGGGTGGGTGGCCCAGGTCGTCGAGGTCGGCCGCCCCGGCCACCCGGGCCGCGACCGGTTCGTCTGACCGGCGCACCTCATCGATGCGGACGGGGGAACGTAAGCCCGGCCGGGAGCCACTGAGAGCCCGCCCAGGAGCCCCGCAAGCAGGGCGAAGGGGGCAGGGAGGTCGAACCGGCCGGGCGCGATACCCTTGCAGCGCTCGGCGCCGGTCTGCGGCCGCCATGCGGTCGCGCCGACAGATGTCCGCGACTCGCACGACCGTCCGCGACTCGGCAGGGGGCTCCCGGGCACCCGCGCGCGGTCATACTGGCGAACCAACTGCCGCCGCCTCTTCCCGTCAGCCCCCACTTTCCGGAAGACTTCCGCAAAGTGCCGAGGAACGAGGGAGCAGAGTATGGCAACCGAGGACGCGCCGGGCGATACCCCGAAGCGCAAGGTGACGATCACGGCCATCGCGCAGGAGGCGGGGGTCTCGGTGCCGACCGTGTCCCGTGTCGTGAACGGGCGTTCCGACGTGTCCGCCGCGACCCGCGCCCGTGTCGAGGAGCTGTTGCGCCGGCACGGCTACCGGCGGCGGCCCCAGGCGCCCGGCGAGCGGGCCTCGCTCCTCGACCTGGTCTTCAACGATCTCGACAGCCCCTGGGCCGTCGAGATCATCCGCGGCGTCGAGGAGGTGGCGCACGCGTCGGGCATCGGCACCGTGGTGTCGGCGATACACAACCGCGCGGGCTCGGCCCGGCAGTGGATGCAGAACCTCCGGGCCCGCGCCTCGGACGGCGTCATCCTGGTCACGTCCGTCCTGGAGCCGAACCTGCACGAGGAGCTGCACCGGCTCGGCGTACCGCTGGTGGTCGTCGATCCGGCCGGTTCCCCGGCCTTCGAGGTGCCCACCGTCGGTGCCACCAACTGGGCCGGCGGCATGGCCGCGACCGAGCATCTGATCTCCCTCGGCCACCGCCGCATCGGCCTGATCGCGGGCCCGCCCCGGCTACTGTGCAGCAGGGCCCGCCTCGACGGCTACCGGGCGGCGCTGGAGGCGGCGGGACTCCCGTACGACGAGAAGTACGTCGTGCCGGGCGACTTCCACCACGCGTCCGGGTTCAGCGGCTGCAACGCGCTGCTCGACCTGGCCGAGCCACCCACCGCGCTCTTCGCCTCCAGCGACCAGATGGCCCTCGGCGCGATCGAGGCGCTGCGCCGCCGCGGCCTGCGGGTGCCCGAGGACATGAGCATCGTGGGATTCGACGATCTCCCCGAGGTGCGCTGGTCTGCGCCGCCGCTCACCACGGTGCGGCAGCCCCTCGCCGAGATGGGCAAGGCCGCGGCGAGAACCGTCCTGCGCCTCGCACACGGCGAGGAGATCGACTCACTGCGCGTCGAACTGGCCACGGAGCTCGTCGTGCGGTCGAGCACGGCTTCCGCGGAGGGCGCCGCCGGGCTCTGAGTACACGGCGGCCGATCCGATATTTTTCGATCAGATTTCCGGAAGTCGGCTGACGACAGGGCCTGGGGCCCATGCCTCGGGCCCTCAGCCGTCCACGGGCTCGGCGACACCGCCGGGAAGCTTCTTGGAGGCGTCCGCGTCCTTGAGCGCGCACATGAGGAACCGAAAGCCGCTGTTCCACCGGTCCTCGTCCGCGGTGTACCAGCCGGCGATCTTCCGTGATGTGCCGCGCGCCCATTCCTTCTCGTATTTCTGCTGGCAGAGGTCCGGATTCGCCTTCAAGAACTCCTGGTAGGACATGTCGTCCCGGGCCTTCGCCCAGCCGATCGCCTGCTGGGCGTGCGGTTTGTCGCAGTTGATCAGGATCCACCGGTTCCGGTCGTCGACGTTGAAGCAGTCGCCTGTTCCGGCGTTGGTGACGGCGAGATGCTCGCCCTCGGTGCGGAACTCGCCGAGCGGGCCGTATATCTCGTCGGTGCCGCGCTGGAAGACCAGGCAGGCGAGCGTCGAGCCGTCGCCGGAGGGCAGCATCGGGTAGGCCACGGGCGCGGCGAGGGTCTTGCGGAGCTCGGCGGTGCGTTCCTCACAGGTGCGCCTGGCCTGCGTCTCGCTCAGGCTCTCCGGGTCGGCGACCCGCTCGACGGCTATCACCTGGCCGGCGGGCGAGGAGACACGGCAGTCCGCGGGCCACATCTGCACCTCGCCGGTGTACGGCTTCTTCGGGTTCTCCCAGACGGCGTTGACGCATTCGCCGGGGACCAGTTCCTGATCGAGGGTGGTGTTGTTCCGGTACGGGCGGTAGGGGTGGCCGTCGGAGGACTCGGACGTGGAATCAGTCGGGTTCTTGTCGGCGTCGGCTCCGATCCCGTCGGCGAGCGCGATACCGCCCCAGACCGCGCCCGCCACGGCGGCCGCCGCGAGGCCCAGCAGAGAGGCCCGAACCCGGCGCCTCCTCCCCGGCGCGACGACTGCGGCCGTCGGGGCAAGAGGAGGAGAGGGCGCCGGCAGGGCCGCCACCGGCGGCCCTGGCAGGTCAGCGCCCTGCTGGTGCCCCGCACCGGAGCCTCCCGCGAAGGCGTGTCCCGCCGACCCGGCAGAGACCGCCTCACGCAGCAGGCGCGCAGCCTCCGAGCCCGTCATACGCCGCTCCGGATCCTTCTCCAGGAGCCCCAGCAGCACGGTGGCCAGCGGAGCGGAGGCCCGGCGCGGCGGGGGCGGGTCCTCGAAGAGCACGGCCGTGAGCGTGGAGAGGTCGGAGTCGCGGGCGAACGGGCCCTCGCCCTCCACCAGGCGGTACAGCGTCGCGCCGAGCGAGAAGAGATCGCCGGCCGCCGTCGGCGTTCCTCCCCTGGCCCGCTCGGGCGACAGATAACCCGGCGTACCGATAACCCCGCCGGCCGCGGTCAGCCGGGGATCGCCCGAGGCGGGGCGCAGCGAGATGCCGTAGTCGGTGAGCAGCACCCGCTCGAACACCGCCCCTGCACCGGCACCGGCGCCGGCACCGGCACCGTCAGCCGAAGCATCGGAAGTCCCCGGTGCCAGAAGGATGTTGGCCGGTTTCACGTCCCGGTGCAGAATGCCGAGCCGATGCCCCGTGACCAGCGCGTCAAGGACGGCGATGCCGATGCGGGCGGTATCGGATGAGGACATCGGACCGTTCGCCCGGACCACCGCCTCCGCGTCGGTGGCCCCCGGTACGTATTCCATGACGATCCACGGCAGCCCCTTGTGCTGGACCACGTCGTAGACCGTCGCCACATGCGGATGGCTGCGCAGCCGTGCCGCGTTGCGGGCTTCCGCGCGTGCCCGCGCCACCCGGGCGGTCATCTCCTGGTCCAGGCTCCCCTCGCCGCCCGCATGCCAGGACAGGCCGGGCTCCGGCACGGCGATCTCCTTGACCGCGACCTCGCTGGCCAGCACCTCGTCGTAGGCGAGCCACACCATCGCCATGCCGCCGATGCCGAGCCGCCGCACCAGCCGGTACCGGTCCGCTATCAGCCCCCTGCCGTCCTGATCCTGACCCCGGCCGTGGCCCGACGTCTCCCCCGTCATGGCCTTCCCCCTGAGACCCTCGCCCAGCGCTGAATCTTCCGTATGACAGTTACCCGCGCGACCACCGCCCGCAAGACTCTTCGAGCGGCCAAATGCCGTCACAGCACGCGCTCTTGCCCCTCTACGCGCTTCCTTCCCCTCCGCCTCACGGAGTACGGCCGCCGGGTCCGCCACGAGTACGGTCCGGGGTGCCTCACCGCGGTGGCGGCCGGGCACGAGGGCCCGCCGCGTTGCAGGATGGCTGCATGCTGTTCGCCCGGCTCGTACGTGTGTCCAAGGACGTCGCGGCCACCTCGGCGCGGTCCCGCAAGATCTCTCTGCTGGCCGAGTTGTTCCGGGCCGCGGAACCGGACGACGTGCCGATCGTCATCCCGTATCTGGCGGGGCGCATCCCGCAGGGGCGGCTCGGCATCGGCTGGAGCGTGCTGCGCGAGCCCGTCGCGCCCGCGGCCGAGCCGACGCTCACCGTACGGGATGTGGACGCGGCACTGACCGGTCTGGGGGCGGTGTCCGGCGCGGGCTCGACGGCCGAACGAAAGCGGCTCGTGGGCCGGTTGCTGGGCGCGGCCACGGCGGACGAGCAGCGGTTCCTGTTCGGGCTGCTCACCGGTGAGGTGCGCCAGGGGGCGCTGGACGCGGTGGCGGTCGAGGGGCTCGCCGAGGCGACCGGTACGCCCCCGGCGGACGTGCGCCGCGCCGTGATGCTGGCGGGATCGCTGCAGAACATCGCCGAGGCCCTGCTCACCCGCGGCCCGGTGGCACTGGCGGACTTCCAGCTCACCGTCGGACGGCCGGTCCTGCCGATGCTCGCGCACACCGCGTCGTCCGTGGGCGAAGCGGTCGGCAAGCTTGGGCCCTGCGCGGTCGAGGAGAAACTCGACGGCATCCGCGTGCAGGTACACCGCACCGGCGACGACGTACGCGTCTACACCCGCACACTCGACGACATCACCGACCGGCTCCCTGAACTCACCTCCGCAGCACGGCAGTTGAGGGGCGAGCGGTTCATCCTCGACGGCGAGGTGATCGCGCTGAACGCCGAGGGCCGGCCGCGGTCGTTCCAGGAGATCGCCGGCCGCGTCGGCTCGCGTGTCGACGTGGCCACCGCGGCGGCCGCCGTGCCCCTGTCCCCCGTCTTCTTCGACGCGCTGTCCGTCGACGACCGCGACCTTCTCGACCTGCCGTTCAGCGAGCGACACGCCGAGCTGGCGCGGCTGGTGCCCGAGCCGATGCGGGTACGGCGCGCCGTCGTGGACGATCCCGCGGACGACGCGGCCCGCCGAGCAGCCGAGGAGTTCCTGGCCGCAACGCTGCACCGCGGCCACGAGGGCGTCGTCGTCAAGGCACTCGACGCGCCCTACAGCGCGGGACGGCGCGGGGCCTCCTGGCTGAAGGTGAAGCCCGTGCACACCCTGGACCTGGTGGTGCTGGCCGCCGAGTGGGGCCACGGCCGGCGCACCGGAAAGCTGTCCAACCTCCATCTGGGCGCGCGCCGCCCCGACGGCTCCTTCGCCATGCTGGGCAAGACCTTCAAGGGCATGACGGACACGATGCTCGCCTGGCAGACCGAGCGCCTGCAGCAGCTCGCGATCAGCGACAACGGCTACGTCGTCACCGTGCGCCCCGAGCTCGTCGTCGAGATCGCGTACGACGGGCTGCAGAAGTCCACGCGGTACCCGGCGGGGGTCACGCTGCGGTTCGCCCGGGTGGTGCGGTACCGGGAGGACAAGTCGCCCGCGGAGGCGGACACCGTGGAGACGGTGCTCGCCGCCCACGCCCGATAGCCGTCGGCCGCATCGCCCGATGGCCGCCACCGCATCAGGTGCCGACGCCTTGCCGTCGGGTTCGGAACCTGGCACCCGGTACCGCCCGCGTGCCGGGCTCGGGCACAGCGCCGAGGGACACCTCCACCGTCTGACGGGTGGACCAGCCGGTCTTCAGGAAGGTGGCGAGACCCACGTACTGCAGCGCGGTGCACACGTACAGGTTCACCAGCGTCGCGATCGGCGCCATCGCGAAGGCCGTCAGCTGCTGCACGCGGGTCTGGTCGGGGCGCCGGACGATGAGGTACCGCATGGAGCGGACATAGGACAGCAGCGCCAGATATCCGAGGAACGGCAGCACGAGCCCGCCGGCCTCGGACGTGTGGACGATCACCACCACAGGAAGCGCGTAGGAGTTCAGGACGAAGCAGGCGAACTGCCACATCACCAGCCACCACCCGGGCTTGGACAGCGGACACGTGCGGATGAGCCAGGCGCCGCCCCAGAAGAACGACCGCCACCACCGGACGCGTTGCCGGGTCAGATGGGACAGGTTGTCGGGCAGCAGTGTGTAGGCCACCGACCCCTCCTGAATCACCGTCCGCCCCTCCAGCAGGGAGTAGCCGGTCAGCATCCGGTCGTCGCCCGTGCAGACGGGCCGTCCGCACACGGTCTGCGCGACGTATGCGTGCTGGTACTTCCGCACGACGTCGGCGCGGTAGAACGCCAGTCCCCCGCAGTTCACGACCACGGAGCCGAGGCGGGACGTGGAGGAGCGGCCGTTGAGGAACGACAACACGTACGACAGGTCCACCAGCCGCGTCAGCAGGTTCTGCGCGTGGTTGAGCCCCACGAGCAGCCCGGCCACGCTGGTGGTGTCGGCGCGTGAGAACGGTGCGATGCCCTCGCGGATGGCGTGCGGGTCCAGGACGGTGTCGGAGTCCAGCGTGCAGAAGATGTCCGCCTCCGGGTCGGCGTCGAACGCCACCGCCTGGGCCCGGCGCTTGCCCACCCGGCCGGTGGCGTCGTACCGCGCCTCCAGGCCCGCCGGGGCGGTCCGGACCCAGTCGTCGAACACACTCCGGCAGTCGCTGTCGGTGGAGCCGTTGTCGACGATGTGGAGGCGCTGCGGGAGCCGCGACTGGCGGGCCACGCTCTCCAGGAGCGCGCGGAACGTCTTGGGGTCCTCGTTGAAGACGGGCACCACCACCGTGACCCGGCGGTGGTCCATCAGCCGGGCCTGCCCGGCTGTGAGCCTGACATCGCGATGTGCGTACGCCGCGATCAGGGTGAAGGCCAGCCAGCAGAAGGCGAAGGCGTCGATCGCGACCAGACGCGACGGCTCGTGCACGACCCGGGTGAGGTGGTGGTGCGCGTAGGCGGTCAGGGCCGCGGCGCTGACGAGCGAGAACGCCAGGCAGCGCCGACGGCCGGTCTGATCGGCACAGGCGAGAGCGAAACGATTCTTCATCGATATGCGCGAACCGCTTCCCCAGTTCTCCGGGGCAGGCGGCTGGAGAGACGAAGGCCGATGGCGCCGACGAGGACGACGCCGACGCCGATCGCCATCTGCCACAGCGGCGTGAAGGTCACGCCGCCGATGACGAGGGCTGCCGGCCCGGTGCGGGCGAGTTCGGATCCGTACATGCGATTCCTTCAAGGTGTCCGTGGTCACGTGGGTCGCTGCGGGCGCACGGGCGGCCAGCCGTCGGGCCCGGCAACCGTCAGCAGGATGGGCAGGGCCGCCTCGGTCATCGCAGGGACACGCCCGTTCCCCTGAGCGGACCATGTGTTTTTCCTTCGAATGGATGCCGGCCTCACTCTGCGATGCGCCTGCTTGCCGCCGGCTGGCCCCGCGTCGCCCCCGGTCGGCCTCCCGCCGGACGGACGCCCGCGGAGGCGTACCGCCGACGTGGAGACATCGTGCCGACACGCGTGGAGACGGGCCCGGCTGCGCCCGCGCCCCCTGAACGGCGGCTCGGCACACTGGATCCATGGCCGTGAACCGCAGCGCGGGACTCCTGCTGTACCGTCGCGCGCCCGAGGGTGTCGAGGTCCTGGTGGGGCACATGGGCGGGCCCTTCTGGGCGCGACGCGAGGCCGGGGCGTGGACCGTGCCGAAGGGGGAGCACGACGCCGACGAGCCGGCGTGGGACGCCGCTCGGCGGGAGTTCGAAGAGGAGCTCGGGGTGCCGCCGCCGGACGGCGCCGCCGTCCCGCTGGGCGAGGTCCGGCAGAGAGGCGGCAAGACCGTGACGGTCTGGGCCGTGGAAGGTGACATCGACCCCGCCGACGTGGTGCCGGGCACCTTCACGATGGAGTGGCCGAGGGGATCGGGGCGGGTGAGCACGTTCCCCGAGCTCGACCGGGTCGCTTGGCTCCCGCTCAGCCGGGCCCGGGAGGTCGTCGTCTCCGCTCAGACGGCGTTCCTGGACCGGCTCCCCGAGCACCTCGGCTCGGTCCACGGCTGAGGCGCCGCACGGCCCTCGCGGCGCCGGCGGCCGAGGGCCGCCACCAGGACAGGCATGACTGGACAGGCATGACGGGCCCCGCCCACGGGTACGCGGCGTTTCCCGGCGCATCCGCCGCCTTGCGACGCCGTACACGCCGGGCCAAGGTCGAAGCACCGCGCACAAGGAGGTGCCCGCCATGCCCATCGCTACCGTGAATCCGGCGGACGGCCAGACGCTCAAGACGTACGACGAGCTGAGCGCCGAGGAGATCGAGCGGCGGATCGCCAGGGCCGCCGCGGCCTTCCGCAGGTATCGCACCACCTCGTTCGCCGAGCGGGCCCGGCTGGTGCACCGCGCCGCCGACCTGCTCGAGGAGGACCAGCAGGACGTCGCGCGCACCATGACGACCGAGATGGGCAAGCCGGTGACGCAGGCGCGCGCGGAGGCCGCGAAGTGCGTGAAGGCGATGCGCTGGTACGCCGACCACGCGGAGGGCCTGCTCGCCGACGAGCACCCGGCTGGTACGGACGTGAAGGACTCCGGAGCAGTGCGCGCCCGGGTCCGCTACCGCCCGCTCGGAGTGATCCTCGCGGTGATGCCGTGGAACTTCCCGCTGTGGCAGGTGATCCGGTTCGCCGCGCCCGCGATCATGGCGGGCAACGTGGGCCTGCTCAAGCACGCGTCGAACGTGCCGGGGACAGCCCTTTATCTGGAGGACCTCTTCCGCAGGGCGGGCTTTCCCGAGGGCTGCTTCCAGACTCTGCTCATCGGATCCGGCGCCGTCGAGGGCATCCTGCGCGACCCCCGGGTGGCCGCCGCGACGCTCACCGGCAGCGAACCGGCGGGCCGCTCCGTCGCCTCGATCGCCGGCGACGAGGTGAAGAAGACGGTGCTGGAGCTGGGCGGCAGCGACCCGTTCGTCGTCATGCCGTCGGCGGACATCGAGGAGGCGGCGAAGACGGCGGTGCGCGCGCGGGCGCAGAACACCGGCCAGTCCTGCATCGCCGCCAAGCGGTTCATCGTCCACACGGACGTGTACGAGGCGTTCGCGGGCCGCTTCGCCGCCGGCATGCGCGCCCTGAAGGTCGGCGACCCGCTGGACGAGTCGACCGAGGTGGGACCGCTCTCCAGCGAGCAGGGCCGCAAGGACCTCGAGGAGATCGTCGACGACGCGGTGCGGCGCGGCGCGACGCTCCTGTGCGGCGGCCACCGCCCGGAGGGGCTCGCCGAGCGCGGCTGGTACTACTCCCCCACGGTGATCGCCGACATCACGCCCGGGATGCGCATCCACCGCGAGGAGACGTTCGGCCCGGTCGCCGCGCTCTACCGGGTGCCCGATCTGGAGGCGGCCGTGGAACTCGCCAACGACACGCCGTTCGGGCTCAGTTCGAACCTCTGGACGCGTGACGACGCAGAGGTGGACCGCTTCGTGCGGGACATCGAGGCGGGCGGTGTGTACGTCAACGGAATGACGGCCTCACACCCGGCGTTCCCGTTCGGCGGAGTCAAGCGCTCCGGCTACGGGCGCGAGTTGTCGGGTCACGGGATCCGCGAGTTCTGCAACATCACCACGGTGTGGCAGGGCGCCTGAGCACCAGCGGCCCGGCACTTGGGCCAACGCCCGGCGGCCGGTGGCCCGGCGCCCGAGCACCGCGTCGCCACCGGGTCGGACGCACGTGACACGGGCCTTCGGCAGGCCGCCCCGGCCGCGATCCGCTCCTGCGGCCGGGGCTCCGGTTACGATCCACAGGGGTCGCCGAGGCGGGCCGGCCGTTTTCCCGGCAGCCGGACGACCGCCCGGTCCAGCCGTACGCCCTCTCTGTGGGAGCCCCAGTGGGTCGTGAAGTGACAGTGCCTCTGATCGTCGACAGGCAGGGCGCTCTGCATGTGGCCGCCGCCGACGTGAGCAAGCTGCTGCGCACCCTGGGCGGGCAGTGGCTGCGCATGGTGCATGCCGGCAACGAGGCGCTCGACGAGGACACGGTGGCGGCACTCACGATCGAACTCGCCAAGCTCGCCGACCGCATCGACGTGGCGTGCATCGCGCACAGCAGTTCGGCCCCGGAGGCCCCAGGCGCCCGCCGCCCGCACCCGTAGGGCGCCCGCACCCGCTGGGACTGGCACTGCGTGCCTGCACCCGCACCAACGCCGCTGACCTGCGAAAACCTGACCGCCGAAGTCGACTCGGGCACCTCGGGCCGTGGCCCGCACGTCCCCGGTCTGGAGTAATCCGGCGCGAGATCCACGCCCGTCCGGGCCATCGTGGGATGAGCCGCCCTCAGCCGGGTGGCCCAATCCTCAGCCGGGGGGCGAGAGAAGGCGCAGGCTCATGGCGACTTTGTGCAGGCCCGCTGTGTCCGTTCCGGAACATGTCATCACCATGGAGGAGACGCTTGATCTGGCACGATCCCGCCACGCGGACCACCCACAGCTTCCGCTGGCGCTCAGACTCATCGAGAACACCGGGGTGCGTACCCGCCACCTGGTGCAGCCGATCGAGGAGACGCTGAAGCATCCCGGGTTCGAGGAGCGCAACAAGCTCTACCAGACCGAGGCGAAGGCACGGGTGCCCGAGGTCGTACGCCGGGCGCTGGACGACGCCGAGCTGAAGCCCCAGGACATCGACGTGATCATCTACGTCTCCTGCACCGGCTTCATGATGCCGTCGCTGACCGCGTGGATGATCAACACCATGGGGTTCCACAGCGACACCCGCCAGATACCCATAGCCCAGCTGGGCTGTGCCGCGGGCGGCGCGGCCATCAACAGGGCGCACGACTTCTGCACGGCGTACCCCGACGCCAACGCCCTCATCGTCGCCTGCGAGTTCTGCTCGCTGTGCTACCAGCCCACCGACCTCGGCGTCGGCTCGCTCCTGTCGAACGGCCTCTTCGGCGACGGCCTGGCCGCGGCCGTGGTGCGCGGCAGCGGCGGCACCGGGGTCCAGCTCGAGCGCAACGGCTCGTACCTCATCCCGGAGACGGAGGACTGGATCGCGTACGACGTGCGCGCCACGGGCTTCCACTTCCTGCTGGACAAGCGGGTGCCGACGACCATGGAGCCGCTCGCCCCCGCCCTCAAGGCGCTCGCGACAGCACACGGCTGGGACGCCTCGGACCTCGACTTCTACATCATCCACGCGGGCGGTCCGCGGATCCTCGACGACCTGTGCAAGTTCCTGCGGGTCCCGCCGGAGGCCTTCCGGTTCAGCCGCGCGACGCTCACGGAGTACGGGAACATCGCCAGCGCGGTCGTCCTGGACGCGCTGCGCAGGATGTTCGACGACGGCGGCGCGGACCACGGCGCCCGCGGTCTGCTCGCCGGTTTCGGTCCGGGCATCACGGCCGAGATGTCGGTGGGCAGCTGGACGGTCGCCCATCGCGAACCGGCGATGGAGGCAGCAGCCGTACGCATGGCATAGCCGGCTGACTGCCGTACGACGCAGGAAACGAAGAGTGCCCTGGTGCCGCGGCGCCCCGATCCGCGGCCGGGTAGCCCTGCCGGTCACCTGGTGAGGCATCGCTCGCAAGGAGCCCCATGTCAACGCTCACCCAGCCCGAAGGACACATACCGGCCGAGGACGGGGACGGAACCCATCCGTCCGACGACATGCCGGCGCCGCGAGCCGAGGGCCTGCTGGTGCCACCGGGCCAGGGCCGCACGGTCCGCACGCCTGCCCACCATGTGACGTTCAAGGTGACGGGGGCGCACTCCCGGATGGCATCCAGCTTCGAAGTGGTGGTCCCTCCGGGGTTCGACGTCGGCGCGCACGTCCACACGCGCAGCGAAGAGCTCTTCTACGTGCTCGAAGGCGAGCTGGACGTGCTCGCCTTCGAGCCGCTCGTGCGGACGCCCGACAACTGGCAGCGGTGGCAGTCGGCTTCGGGCAACCGGGTCGTGCGGGCCACGCCGGGCACGGTGATCGTCGTCCCGCCCGGCTGCCCGCACGCCTTCGCCAACCCCACCGACGCCCCAGCGAAGATGTTCTTCCAGGCGTCGCCGCCGCCCGATCACGAGCGGTACTTCGAGGAGCTCCTCGAGATCTTCGCCTCCGGCGGACCACCGGACCGCGCCGCGATCGCCGAGCTGCGCTCCCGCTACGACATCGAGCAGCTCACACCGCTGCGGCACGGCCCCTGACGGGCTGTCAGCACCCGTCGGCTCTCCGTGCTTAACGGGTAGGCAACCGGCAACTGACGCACCGGCAACAACCCGCTTCTACAAAGCGTTGAGCGTGTCCCGCGAAGTGGAAGTGATGGAGGAGTCGCCTGTGCCAGCCGATGCCGTGGAACCCGGCCGTGTCCGTGACCTGCTCGTCGACCGCATGGGACGGCGGGGCCTGCTACGGGCCGCGGCGGCCGTGACCACCCTCGGCGCCGGTGCCGCAGCGCCCCTCGCGCTCCCAAGCCAGGCGGCGGCCGCGCCGTCGGCCGGCCCCCACGTCTCGTATCCGAAGCAGATCCTGCAGCCCGGAAAGGGACCGGTGCACGGCACGCACTATCTGTCCGCCGACCCGGACCGGGTGCGCTGGGGCTATGTGCCCGCGCTCGACAGCGAGCCAGTGCTGCGCATGCGCTCCGGGGAGACGGTCACGGTCGACTCCGTCTCGCACGAAGGCCTCCTTGAGGACCAGGGCCGTGACCCGCTCGCCTGGTTCCGCGAGCGCGGGGTCGCCGCGGACCACGTGCTGCGCGACGCCGTGGCCATCGCCCGCGACTACGACCGCACCGACCGCGACTTCGACGCGGACGGCCCGCACGTCGTGCTCGGGCCGATCCAGGTCGAGGGCGCGGAGCCCGGCGACGTCCTCAAGGTGGAACCGCTGTCGCTACTGCCGCGCGTCCCGTACGGCGTCGTGTCGAGCCGCCACGGCAAGGGCGCGCTGAGCCGCAGGGCCGACGGCTCACCTGCCGACGGCATCACACTGGACGAGGTCATGCCCCCGGCCGCCACGGACGGACGGTCCACCGGCGATCCCGAACGCTATGGGAACGTCTCGGTGTTCACGCCCGTGCGGCGCGGCACCGGCGGGCAGGCGCACGGAGTGCTCCCGCTGGGCTCCACCGGCGAGGTCGCCTTCCCGCTCAACCCGCACATGGGCATGATGGGCGTCGCGTACGCCGCCGGGGACCGGCTCACGGCCCCGCAGCTCAACTCCATCCCGCCCACGCTCGGCGGCGGCAACATCGACATCCGGCTGCTCGGCGCCGACTCCGCCTTCTACCTGCCGGTCTTCGCGGAAGGCGCCCTCTTCTACACCGGTGATCCGCACTTCGCCATGGGCAACGGCGAGGTGGCCCTGACGGCCGTGGAGGGCTCGCTGCGGACCACCTTCCGGCTGACCGTGTGCAAGCCCGGCTCGGGCGACGCACCGTCGGTCGCCTACCGCTACCCGTTCGGCGAGACGCCCGACGCCTGGCTGCCCGTCGGGCTCTCGGACCCCGACGGGCCGGGCGGCGGCGCCCAGATCAGCGACCTCGACATCGCGATGCGCCGCGCGGTGGTCAACGCCCTGGACTTCCTCCAGGACGACCTGGGCATGGACCGGCCCACCGCCTACGCGTATCTGTCAGCCGCGGCCGACTTCGAGATCTCGCAGGTGGTGGACCGCACAGTGGGCGTGCACGGTGTGGTCCGCAAGAGCCACTTCGGTCGCTGACGCACAATCCACCGAGGTCAGTGCCTCAGCGGATCGGCATGCCCGCCAGCGTCCGCGCGATCACCAGGCGCTGGATCTCGCTCGTGCCCTCGAAGATGGTGTAAATCGCCGCGTCGCGGTGCATGCGCTCGACCGGGTACTCACGGGTGAAGCCGTTGCCGCCGAGGATCTGGATCGCCTGGGCCGTGACCTTCTTTGCGGTCTCGCTGGCGAACAGCTTCGACATGGAGCCCTCGGCCGCGGTGAACGGCTTGCCGTTCACGGCCATCCAGGACGCCCGCCACACCAGCAGCCGGGCCGCGTCGATCTGCGTACGCATGTCGGCGAGCTGGAAGGCGACGCCCTGGTTGTCGATGATCGGGCGGCCGAACTGCTCACGCGTCTTGGCGTACTCCAGTGCCTCCTCGTACGCGGCACGGGCCGTGCCGACGGCCATGGCGCCGACGGCCGGGCGGGACGCCTCGAAGGTGGCCATGGCGGCGTTCTTCACGCGCTCGCCGCCCGACTTCGCGCGCTCACGCGCGCGTGCCAGGCGCTCGTCCAGCTTGTCCTTGCCGCCGAGCAGGCAGCTGCCGGGGATGCGCACGTTCTCCAGGACGACCTCGGCGGTGTGCGAGGCGCGGATGCCGTGCTTCTTGAACTTCTGGCCCTGGGACAGGCCGGGGGTGTTCGGCGGGATGATGAAGGACGCGTGGCCCTTGGAGCCGAGCTCGGGGTCGACGACCGCGACGACGACGTGGACGTTGGCGATGCCGCCGTTGGTGGCCCACGTCTTCGTGCCGTTGATCACCCACTCGTCCTTGGCCTCGTCGTAGACGGCGCGGGTGCGCATCGAGGCGACGTCGGAGCCGGCGTCGGGCTCGGACGAGCAGAAGGCGGCGACCTTCACGTCGTCGGCGTCGCCGTACATCTGCGGGATCCAGGTGCCTATCTGCTCGTCGGTGCCGTTGGCGAGGACGCCGACGGCGGCCAGACCGGTGCCGACGATGGACAGGGCGATACCGGCATCGCCCCAGAAGAGCTCCTCCATGGCCATCGGGATGCCGAGGCCCGTGGGGTCGAAGTACTGCTGGGCGTAGAAGTCGAGGGAGTAGATGCCGACCTTGGCGGCCTCCTGGATGACCGGCCACGGGGTCTCTTCACGCTCGTCCCACTCGGCGGCCGCGGGGCGGATCACATCGGCGGCGAAGCCGTGCAGCCAGTCGCGGACCTCCTTCTGTTCGTCGTTGAGCTCCATGGTGAACTCGGCCATGACCCCTCCAGCAATGCCTTCTCAACATGTGTTACTTACGGTAACTCGAGTCTGTTACCGGCCGGTAGTGAATGTCAACTCCCGGCAGCCCGTTCGATGCGGACACCGCCTTGGGTGTTACTTTGCGCGTGCGCGACCGATCACACGGGCGGGGAGAGACGACATGGACACCACACAGCGGACCGAGCAGCAGCGCTCCGCCGAGCAGCGGCGGCGCGAGCTGCTGGAGGCGGCCGACCGCGTGGTGCTCCGCGACGGCCCCGGCGCCTCGATGAACGCCATCGCGGCCGAGGCGGGCATCACCAAGCCGATCCTCTACCGGCACTTCGGCGACAAGGGCGGCCTGTACGCGGCGCTCGCCAAGCGCCACACGGACGCGCTCCTGGACTCCCTGCGTGCCGCGCTGGACGCCCCCGCGGAGCGCCGCGAACGGGTTGAGGCGACGCTCGACACCTACCTCGCGGCGATCGAGTTGCGCCCCCAGGTGTACCGGTTCCTCATGCACCCGGCGGAAGGCAGCTCGGCGGGCGAGCCCGGCTTCGACGTGGGACGGCACTCCGCTCCCCTCCTGCGCCGGCTCGGCGAGGAGCTGGCCAAGGTCATCGCCGACCGCGTCGACCTCGGCCCCGAGAGCCAGCAGCTGGCACGTGTCTGGGGCCACGGCATCGTCGGCATGATGCACGCAGCAGGCGACTGGTGGCTCGGCGAACGCCCCTGCTCCCGTTCCGAACTGGTACGCAGCCTGGCGGACCTGCTCTGGGGCCGTCTGGCAGCGGTCGCGGACCGCGTAGGCGGCCCAGGCTTCTGAGGACCGTTGTGGGCAGTCGTTCCGCTGGGCTGGGGGCCCCTCCCAGCGGTAGCTGGGGGAGGGTGGGCACAACCCACGACGGCGGGTGCCCGTCAGACGGCCTCAGCGGGTACCAACCCGCCCCCATGGCGCCCGCGCCGCAGCCCGCAGCACGCGGCGCCGACGCCACCCCGTGACGCGGTCCGTGTACACACGCCCGTCAAGGTGATCGCACTCGTGCTGCAGGCACCGGGCGAAGAACCCCGTGCCATGCACACGCACCGGCTCCCCGACCATGTCGACGCCCTCCACCACGGCATGATCGAACCGCTCCGTCCCTGCCTCGAGCCCCGGCAGCGACAGACACCCCTCAGGCCCGCGCACCACGACGCCGTCCGCCTCCACCAGCCGCGGGTTCACCACATGCCCGAGATGACGGATGTCCTCGTCGTCCGGGCAGTCGTACACGAAGACGCGCAGCGCCTCGCCGACCTGGTTCGCGGCGAGACCCACGCCCCGGGCGGCGTACATGGTCGCGTACATGTCCTCGATCAGCCGCGCCAGCGAGGGGCCGAAGTCGGTGACCTCCTCGCAGGGCGCGTGCAGCACGGGGTCGCCGAGCAGGGTCATGGGCCTTACGCGCCCGGTGGCGCCCGGGATCTTGCCGTGTCGCATGGCCGCAAGGGTACGTTCCGTGCACGGCGTGAACGCCCCGGGGAGATCGAACAGGCCTCCGGCGCGGATCGGGTACGTTCCGTGGACGACGCGAACGGCGGTTCGGCGGGGCATGGGGTGAACGGCGGTTCGGCGATGCCGCCGTTCAGGCCGGTGAGCGGAGGTCGATAGGCTGAGGGCCACACTCTGCCCGGAGGCAGGCGTGGCGCAGTACCCAAGGAGGATCCAGAACGATGGCAGGCAACTCGGACCCGCTGTCACCGCGGGCCAAGCTGGCCGTGACGGCGGGCAAGGCTGTCGCGGCGGCATCGCGCGCCGCCGGGCGCGGCAGCGGTTCGGTGATCGGCGGCCGGGTGGCGCTCAAACTCGACCCCGACCTGCTCGGGGAGCTCGCCCAGCACCTGGATGTCGTCCTCGTGTCGGGCACCAACGGCAAGACGACCACCACCCGGCTCATCGCGGAGTCGCTGCGCGCCGCGGGCCCCGTGGTGTCGAACGCGCTGGGCGCGAACATGCCTGCCGGCATCACGTCGGCCCTCGCCGAGGGCTCGGAATCCCGCTTCGGCGTGATCGAGGTCGACGAGAAGTACCTCTCCGGAGTCGCCCGCGACGTCGAGCCCAAGGCCATCGCGCTGCTGAACCTCTCTCGCGACCAGCTGGACCGCGCCGCCGAGACCCGTATGCTCGCCGAGCACTGGCGCGAGGGCCTGGCCGGCTCGAAGGCCGTGGTCATCGCCAACGCCGACGACCCGCTGGTCGTGTGGGCCGCGTCCTCCTCGCCCAACGTGGTGTGGGTGGCCGCCGGGCAGATGTGGCTGGACGACGCCTGGTCGTGCCCGGCCTGCGGCGGCGTCATGCAGCGGCCCGGCGACGACTGGTTCTGCGGCCAGTGCGGTTTCCGCCGCCCCACGCCGAGCTGGGCTCTGTCGGGCGACCACGTCCTCGACCCGCACGGTTCCGCGTGGCCCATCCACCTCCAGCTGCCGGGCCGCGCCAACAAGGCCAACGCCACGACGTCGGCCGCGGTCGCCGCGGTCTTCGGCGTGCCGCCACAGGTCGCCCTCGAACGTATGTACCAGGTGCAGGCGGTGGCCGGCCGGTACGACGTCGTGAATTTCATGGGCCGCGAGCTCAGGCTGCTGCTCGCGAAGAACCCGGCGGGCTGGCTCGAGACGTTCTCGCTGATCGAGCAGCCCCCGACCCCGGTGATCCTGTCCGTCAACGCCCGCGCCGCCGACGGCACCGACACGTCCTGGCTCTGGGACGTCGACTACACCCGTCTCACCGGGCACCCGCTGTTCGTCATCGGCGACCGCAGGCTCGACCTCGCCGTACGCCTCGAGGTCGCGGGCCAGACGTTCCAGGTGTGCCAGTCCGTCGACGAGGCCGTGCAGTTGGCTCCGGCCGGCCGCATCGAGACCATCGCGAACTACACCGCGTTCCAGGACCTGCGCCGCCGCGTCGGCAACTGACCCCGGGTAAGGACGAATTGAGCATGAGCGACAACAGCCTGCGTCTGGTGTGGGTCTACCCGGACCTGCTCAGCACCTACGGCGACCAGGGCAACGCACTCGTCGTGGAGCGCCGGGCCCGGCAGCGCGGCCTGGACGTGACCCGCATCGACGTACGCAGCGACCAGCCGATCCCTACCTCCGGGGATATCTACCTCATCGGCGGCGGCGAGGACCGGCCACAGCGGCTCGCGGCCGAGCGGCTGCGCCGCGACGGCGGCCTGCACCGCGCGGTCGGCAACGGCGCGATCGTCTTCTCGGTGTGCGCCGGGTACCAGATCCTCGGCCACGAGTTCATCAACGACCTCGGCGAACGTGAGCCCGGTCTCGGCCTGCTCGACGTCGTGTCGACCCGCGGCGAGGGCGCGCGGTGCGTCGGCGACGTACTGGCCGACATCGACCCGCGGCTCGGCCTGCCGCAGCTGACCGGGTTCGAGAACCACCAGGGCATCACGCATCTCGGCCCGACGGCACGGCCGTTCGCGCAGGTCCGGCTCGGCAACGGCAACGGCACGGGCGACGGCAGCGAGGGCGCGTACAACGACACCGTCTTCGGCACGTACATGCACGGCCCGGTGCTGGCCCGCAACCCGCAGATCGCCGACCTGCTGCTGAAGCTCGCACTGGACGTGAACGCGCTGCCGCCGGTCGACGACCGGTGGTACGAGGCGCTGCGCGCCGAGCGCATCGCGGCCGCTCAGCAGCCCGCCTGACGGGCCTTCGGTACGGCGGCACGATGCGCCGCGGACATGGAGCGGACAGCCCGCCTGACGGGCTGTCCGCTCACTTGTGCAGGGCCGTCCAGCAGTCGGACGCACGGTTCGGCCGCACCCCCTTCCGCCGGTAGGGTGGCGGGGACACAGCCGGACAACGTGGTCCGGTCCTCGGCCCACGTAGTAAAGGTATTTCGGGCAAATGCGCATTGGTGTCCTCACCTCCGGCGGCGACTGCCCCGGTCTGAACGCCGTCATCAGGTCCGTCGTGCACCGTGCCGTCGTCGACCACGGCGACGAGGTCATCGGCTTCCGCGACGGCTGGAAGGGCCTGCTCGAGTGCGACTACCTCAAGCTGGACCTGGACGCGGTCAGCGGCATCCTGGCCCGCGGCGGCACGATCCTCGGCTCGTCCCGTGTGCGCCCCGAGCATCTGCGCGACGGCGTGGAGCGGGCGAAGGGCCATGTCGCGGAGCTGGGTCTTGACGCGATCATCCCGATCGGCGGCGAGGGCACGCTGAAGGCGGCCCGGCTCCTTTCGGACAACGGCCTGCCCATCGTCGGCGTGCCGAAGACCATCGACAACGACATCGCCGCCACGGACGTCACCTTCGGCTTCGACACCGCCGTGGGGGTCGCCACCGAGGCGCTGGACCGGCTCAAGACCACCGCCGAGTCCCACCAGCGGGTCCTGATCGTCGAGGTCATGGGCCGGCACACCGGCTGGATCGCCCTGAACTCGGGCATGGCGGCCGGTGCGCACGCCATCGTCGTGCCGGAGCGGCCCTTCGACATCGAGGAGCTGACGCAGAAGGTCGGCGAGCGGTTCTCCGCGGGCAAGCGGTTCGCCATCGTCGTCGCCGCCGAGGGCGCCAAGCCGCGCCCGGGCAGCATGGAGTTCGACGAGGGCGGCAAGGACATCTACGGCCACGAGCGGTTCGCGGGCATCGCCCGGCAGCTCTCCATCGAGCTGGAGGAGCGCCTCGGCAAGGAGGCCCGCCCGGTGATCCTGGGCCACGTCCAGCGCGGCGGCACCCCCACCGCGTACGACCGCGTCCTGGCCACCCGCTTCGGCTGGCACGCGGTAGAGGCGGTGCACCGCGGCGAGTTCGGCATGATGACGGCGCTGCGCGGGACCGACATCACGATGGTGTCCCTCGCCGAGGCGGTGGAGACGCTCAAGACCGTCCCGCCGCACCGGTACGACGAGGCGGAGTGCGTGCTGTAGCACACCAGGGACACGTCCCGTACGACACCCCCGTACATTCGGGGAACTGCCCCCGGCCGTGGAGACGGCCGGGGGCAGTTCTACTCTGGTGCGGACAGACAGCGCAAAACCCCTCCCCTGGTGCCTGCACGGACCTGGGAGGCCCCCACGAATCAGGAGCCGGTGCATGGATCACAGCGGGCACGGCATGACGATGGATCTGCCGCCGTTCACGCTGGCGAGAGCCCTCGAGTGGTCCGCGGACCCGTTCTTCCTCATCGGCTGCCTGGTGGCGCTGGCCCTGTACGGCTGGGGGGCGCTGCGCCTCGTACGGCGCGGTGACGGCTGGCCGGCCGGCCGGACCGTGGCCTTCACCGTCGGTGTGCTGAGCATGATGCTCATGACGTGCACCAGGCTCAATGACTACGGCATGGTCATGTTCAGCGCCCACATGGTGCAGCACATGGTGATCAGCATGCTGTCGCCGATCCTGCTGCTCCTGGGTGCGCCGATCACGCTGGCACTGCGGGCCCTGCCGGTCGCGGCACGCGGCAGCAAGGGCCCGCGCGAGCTGCTGCTGATGCTGCTGCACAGCCGGTACATGCGGATCATCACGCACCCGGCGTTCACGATCCCGCTGTTCATCGCGAGCCTGTACGCGCTGTACTTCACGCCGATCTTCGACTTCCTGATGGGCTCCAAGCCGGGGCACATCGCGATGATGGTCCACTTCCTCATGGTCGGCCTGGTGTTCTTCTGGCCGATCATGGGCGTCGATCCGGGGCCGCACCGTCCGGGCTATGTGATGCGCATGCTGGAGCTGTTCGCGGGCATGCCGTTCCACGCGTTCTTCGGCATCGCACTGATGATGGCGTCCACGCCGATGATCTCCACATACGAGAACCCGCCCGCCTCGCTGGGGATCGACGCGCTCAGCGACCAGACCTGGGCGGGCGGCATCGCATGGGCGTTCAGTGAGATTCCGTCCGTCCTCGTGCTGATCGCGCTGCTGTTCCAGTGGCAGCGCTCCGAGGAGCGGCAGGCGCGCCGCAAGGACCGCGCCGCGGACCGCGACGGCGACAAGGAGCTCGAGGAGTACAACGCCTATCTGGCGTCCCTCAACGCACGCGGCCGCTGACGCCCTCCGGCCCCGGCCCTGCTCCTCGCGGCGCCTTCTCCCTGCGGCACGTGTGCCGCGATGGGTCCACCTGCGGCGCGACACCGGCACTATGGAGGGGAAGGACCGTTGAACCGGCCGACCCTGGCGGACAGCGCCCGGCCGGGCGAGGATGGCGCAAGGCCACGGCCCGCGCGGCGGGCCCGCCACGAGGAGGGTGTTGCGATGCCCGGTTCCACGAAGGTCATGGGGGTGCTCACCGTCGGAGGTCTGGTCGTCGTGACGGCCTACACGGTGGCGCTGGGAAGCAGCGGCTGGCTGTGGTTCGGCTGGGTCGTGATCGGCCTGATCACCTTGGCGATGGCGGTGTCGCGCAGCACCTGACGGACGCCGCATGTCGCGGCAGCACCCGACGGACGCCGGGTGCTGCGCGGCGGTACGTAAGGCCCTGCCCCGGGAGCGGCGGCAGGGGGCCGGGGCCGGTACCTCAGAAGCGGAAGACGTACCCGGTTGCGGCTTCCATCGCACACGCGTTGGGGAACGTCTTCTTCCAGGTCAGGACACGGCCCTGGTAGACGCCGGTGGCCGACACGGTGACCGGCGAGTACCGATGGGTGCAGATGCGCCTCTCGACGGGCAGCGCACCGAGGTCGCCTTTCGCGGCGTCAAGAGCGGCACAGGCCTGGGCCCCGTACGGGTGATGACCCGCCACCACTCTGGGCGCACAGCGCAGCAGCACCCCGCGGATCCAGGTGTCGCTGTCCCCGGAGACGCTCAGGAACAGGCGGCTCTGCGCCTTGGGGGGCGTGCCGGGGCCCGGCACGGGGGCTGCCGTGGCAGGAGCGGCCGACGCGAGCGCGATCAGGGCCGTGGCAGCGATGGCGAGGGGGCGCATGAGGACCTCCTGGGGTTGCGAGGGCACGGGGCCGTCACAGGTTTCGGCGTTCTGCAGGAGGCCAAGAGCACAGCCCGTCCCCGCCCGGGCCAAGGGAACACGCCGGGCCTGTCGCCCGGGCGAGCACCTCGTCTACGCCGAATGGCGGCTCCGGCGGGCGTCTGCGGCAGCCTCCTGTCCTGTCATCCCTGGCCTCCCGGGGCTGGGTGATGATGGCCGTCGGCCTCATGGCTGCCGCGCTGTTCGGCTTCGGCGTGACGGGCTGGTACGACCGCAAGGCCTTCCCTCAGGGCCGTCGCCGAGCCTCTGTGCGGCCTTCAGACGTCCGCTCGGCCGTACGCGGCGCCGGACCTCGCCCCGGCACACGCTGGAAACCGATCGGTTTTCATTTGGTCTGAATCGAGTTAACCTCGCAGCATGACCACCGAAGTGAAGCCAAGCCCCAGAGAGCGGCTGCTGGAGGCGGCGGCCACGCTCACCTATCGAGACGGTGTCGGCATCGGCGTCGAGGCGCTGTGCAAGGCGGCGGGGGTGTCGAAGCGCTCCCTGTACCAGCTGTTCGAGAGCAAGGACGAACTGCTGGCAGCGAGCCTGGAGGAGCGCGCCTCCGCCTTCGTGGCGACGCTCCTGCCCGCGGCGGACGATGACCGTTCACCCCGCGAGCGAATCCTGCACGTCTTCGAGCAGGTGGAGTTGCAGTCAGTTGCGCCCGAGTTCCGAGGCTGCCGGTACCTGGCTGTTCAGATCGAGCTCAAGGATCAGAGCCACCCTGCCAGCCGGGTGGCTCACCAGATCAAGGCGAACCTGACGGCGTTTTTCCGTTCCGAGGCCGAACAGGGTGGCGCGAGCGATCCCGACCTGCTGGCCCGGCAACTCAGCCTGGTCTTCGACGGCGCCAGCGCCCGCGCGGGGATCCAGGCCGACACCCTGGCCGGGCTCATCGCGCCCACGGTGGCCACCCTGCTCGATGCGGCAGGCATGCGCTGACATTTTTCCCCCCGCATAGCGCGGCCCACGCCATCGGTCACGACCCGACGTAACCCGCACCGTTAAAGAGGCCTGTCACCCCGCCAGCCGGGCCTTCCAGACCTCTTCGCTGGGCCATTGCCGGGCCCAGTCGGCAGGAACTTCGGCGTAGTCCCGGTTTGTGGGCTGGGGTGCCTGGATTTCAATCAGGTCTTCCACGACGAAGCCGCAGGACCGAAGCAGACGAAGCATCTCGCCATGCGGCAGGACGAACTCCACGTGATTCCCCCAGTCCAGCTGAGTCAGGCCGAACTGTCCGCGGGAGAGAGTGTTGGATACTGGCCCCTCGGGCGGTACGCAGAGCGCGAACAGCGGTGAGTAGCGCATGAACACCAGATGGCCCCCAGGAACGAGAAGCCGGGCCGCCTCCGGGATCCACTGATAGGGGTCGCACCACAACGAGGCGCCATACTCGCTGATCGCCAAGTCGAACGTGTTGTCGTCGTAGGGCACCTTCTCAGCCTTGCCCAGGACGAGGGGGAAGTCGATGCCGAACTCCGCCTGCATCGCGCGAGCAGTGGCGAGCTGCTTCTCCGAGAGGTCGATACCGATCGGGTGGGCCCCTGCTCTGGCCAGCCAAGCTGAAACGTAGGCAGTACCACAGCCCAGCTCAATGGTGCGCATCCCGGCTATGCCATCGGGAAGCAGGGAGACCCGGGACTCAGGGGTGGCCCATAAGCCCCAGCGCGGTTCCGCCTGTGACCAGTGATCGCGGGCGAGCGGCCCGTGCCACGCAGCCGCCTCATTATCCCAATAGCGCCGGTTCTGCTCCACATGGTTCGCACGGCCGTCATGAGCAGTCATGGAGGCATTCGATCGGAGAAGTAGGTGCCCCCGCAACGGAATTACACCTCAACCGTCTCCGTCGAAAACGAGCGGCTGCACCGGCGATCGGGTCAGCCAGCCGGGAGGGCGCTACCCCGCTCCACCGACCTGACGCACCATCACAAAGGTCAGCAAAGTGTCAGCATCGGTCTGACCAGAGAAGGTCGCACCTGACTACACTCGCACTTGTCCCGAACTCTCTCCAGATGTGCTTTGACCTGGCGCAACGTGGTCCTGGAACCGATCTCGCCGACCGAGGAGCCACCCCGTGTTCTACTACGTCCTCAAGTACGTCCTTCTGGGGCCTCTGCTGCGGCTGTTGTTCCGCCCCCGGATCGAGGGGCTCGAGCATGTGCCGGCATCGGGCGCGGCGATCATCGCGGGGAACCATCTGTCGTTCTCGGACCACTTTCTGATGCCCGCCATCCTCAAACGACGCATCACCTTCCTCGCGAAAGCCGAGTACTTCACCGGGCCCGGCATCAAGGGGCGACTGACCGCGGCGTTCTTCCGCAGCGCCGGGCAGATCCCGGTGGACCGCTCCGGCCGGGAGGCCGGCCAGGCCGCGATCCGCGAGGGCCTCGGGGTGCTCGGCAAGGGCGAGCTGCTCGGCATCTACCCGGAGGGCACCCGCTCGCACGACGGCCGGCTGTACAAGGGCAAGGTCGGGGTCGCCGCGATGGCCCTGAAGGCGCGGGTGCCGGTGATCCCGTGCGCGATGATCGGCACGTTCGAGGCGCAGCCGCCCGGCCAGGTGGTGCCGAGCATCCACCCTGTGACGATTCGTTTCGGCGAGCCGCTGGACTTCTCCCGCTACATCGGCATGGAGAACGAGAAGGCGATCCTGCGTGCCGTGACGGACGAGATCATGTACGCGATCCTCGGCCTGTCCGGTCAGGAGTACGTCGACAAGTACGCGGCCGTGGCCAAGGCCGAAGAGGCTGAGAAGGCTGAGAAGGCGAAGCAGGACGCGAAAGGTCCGGAAGGCAGGAAAGCCTCTGAAGGCAGGAAGAGCTCTGAGGGCAGGAAGTTCCCGCGTATGCCGCTCAGTTGACGGAGTCGATGACGCGAGGGCGCGGGGGACGAGCGGCGAACCGCCCCTCCCCCGCGCCCGTGTGTCTCTCGCGGACCGTTCGGCTGGGGCTAGGGCTTGGGCGTGGCGTGCGGAGCGCACGTCACGTCGCTGCTGTCCGTCCCGCCGGTGAGCAGATAGGTGTCGACGCGCTCGTTGATGCACGGGTTGACCAGGTTGGTCACACCGTGCGAGCCCGCGTCCTTCTCGGTGATCAGCCGGGAGCCCGTGAAGCGCTTGTGCAGCTCGACGGCGCCCTCGTAGGGGGTGGCCGCGTCACGCGTGGACTGCACGATCAGGACGGCCGGAAGCCCCTTGCCCGTCTTGACGTTCAGCGGGGTCTGCTGCTTCACGGGCCAGGTGGCGCACGGCAGGTTCATCCAGGCGTTGGCCCATGTCATGAACGGATAGTCCTGGTGGAGCCGGGTGTTGTCGCGGTCCCAGGTCTTCCAGTTCGTGGGCCACTTGGCGTCGGCGCACTCGACGGCGGTGTAGACGGCGTTGCCGTTCTCGGACGCGGCATTGCCCGCGGTGTCGGACAGGTCGGGTGCCGCCGCGTCGACGAGTGCCTGCGTGTCACCGGCGACGTACTCGCTCCACACCTGGGCGGTCGGCACCCACGCGGAGTCGTAGTACGGCGCGCTCTGGAAGAAGGAGATGAGCTCGGCCGGGCCGACGACGCCGCCGATCGGGCTTTTCTTGGCCGTGGCGCGCAGCTCCAGCCACTTGGCCTGCACCTCTTCCCGGGTGGAGCCGAGGTGGAAGGTCGCGTCGTTCTCGGCGACCCAGTCCTGCCAGTCCTTCCAGCGGCCCTCGAACGCGACGTCCTGGTCGAGGTTGGCCTGGTACCAGATCTTCTCGCGCGACGGGTTGACGACGCTGTCGAGAACCATGCGGCGGACGTGGCCCGGGAAGAGCGTGCCGTAGACGGCTCCCAGATAGGTGCCGTAGGAGACGCCCAGGTAGTTGAGCTTCTTCTCGCCGAGCGCGGCCCGGATGACGTCCAGGTCGCGGGCGGTGTTCGGCGTCGTCATGTGCGGCAGCATCTCGCCGCTGCGCTCGGCGCAGCCGTCCGCGTACTCGGCGGCGAGCTTGCGCTGGGCGAGCTTGTCGGCTTCGCTGTCCGGCACAGGGTCGGCCTTGGGGGCCTTCACGAACTCCTGCGGGTCGATGCACGAGATCGGCGCCGAGTGGCCGACACCGCGCGGGTCGAAGCCGACGAAGTCGTACGCCTTCGCGGTCTTCTCCCACAGCGGGCTCTTGGTGACGACGCGGCGCGGGAAGCGCAGACCGGAGCCGCCGGGGCCGCCCGGGTTGTAGATGAGCGCGCCCTGGCGCTCCTCCTTGGTGCCGGTGTTCCCGATGCGGTCGACGGCGAGCTTGATCTGCTTTCCGTACGGCTTCGCGTAGTCGAGGGGGACGCTGACCCAGCCGCACTGGATGGGCTTCTCGAGGCCCCAGTCGGCCGGGCAGTCCGCCCAGTCGATGCCCGCCTCGGCCGCGCGGGCGGCTGCGATGGCCGCGCCGCGCGCCTCGCGGTCCTGGCCGGTGCGGGTGTCCGCGCTGGCCGAAGGGGCCGCGATGGCTCCGGCCATCAGCGTTGCCGCTACCAGCGTGCCGGCGGAGCCGAGCACAGCTGCTCGTCTCGGACGTGGCGTCCGTGTCAAGTGGGGCCTCCCGTTCACCGATTGGATCAGTCCGGGCGATCCTTTCGGCTGTGAGGTCCCTGAGAACAGATGGACGCAGCCTTCTTTGCCAATCCGATAACCGGATAGGGAAGCCCCGTTGAACGGAGAGTGTCCGGTCAGCCGAGGGTGCGCGCCGCTTCGTCGAGTACGCGGCGCAGGTGGCGGGCGTCGGGAGCGACGGCCGTGACGAGGAGTCCGGGCCCGGCCAGCGGCGTGATGGCGGCGAACTCGCCGAGCAGCGCAGCCCGAGGCATCTCGCGCTCGAACTCGGGCTTGACGACGGCGAGTTGCCCGACCGACCGATGCCCGGCAAGGACGGCCGGACCGTCCCAGCCCCCCGGTGCACCGGGGCCGCACGCCAGCTCCTGGTCGAGCAGCAGCCGCCCGGCGCGGCGCACCGAGAGCCGGCTGGTGAGCCGGCCGGGGCCCTCCCCCGCTCGACCGAGAACCTGCTCCTCGCGGAGCACGAGGCGCGCTCCCGCGGCAAGCTCGACACGCGTACCGACCTGCAGTTCACTGTCGCACGCGGAGATCAACTGCTCGGGCAGCCAGTGAAGTTCGGCGCCGTCTGCGACGGTCAGCCGGACGTCGTAACGCGCCGCACCCTTGGCCTGCCCCGGCAGGGCGATCGTGGCGGCGGCCGAACCGACGTGCAGCCGCGCTCCCTCGTGGGCGGTCGCCTCGACGGTGAAGTGGTCACCGCCGAGGGGACCGCTCATCGCACCGACGAGCATCACGCGCGCCTCGGACCCGGCGGCACGGGTGCGGCGCAGCGCAATCGGCCCCTCTCCTTCGAGCACGGGCAGGGCGGTGCCGCCCCGGCCGTCCGCGGTAGCGGCGATCCTGGCGGTGGCCCGGACGCCCGCCGAGGTCATCACCGAGCCCTCCAGGCCGCGAGCTGTCCGCGCACCCAGTCGGCGACGGCCGCGACGCCCTTGTCGCCCCTCAGGGACTGGAAGACGACGGGCAGTTCCGCCCGCTGCGCCTTGGCGTCCGCAGCCATCCGGCCCAGGTCGGATCCGACGTACGGCGCGAGGTCCGTCTTGTTGACGACGAGCAGGTCGGCCGTGGTGACCCCCGGTCCGCCCTTGCGCGGGATGTCGTCGCCGCCCGCCACGTCGATGACGAAGATCTGCGCGTCGACGAGCCCCTTGGAGAAGGTCGCGGTGAGATTGTCCCCGCCGGACTCGACGAGGATGAGATCCAGCGGACCGACCTCGTCCTCCAGATCTTCGACAGCTTCGAGGTTGGCCGAGATGTCGTCACGGATCGCGGTGTGCGGGCAGGCGCCGGTCTCCACGGCGGCGATCCGCTCGGGCGGCAGCACGGCCTCGCGCAGCAGGAACTCGGCGTCCTCGCGCGTGTAGATGTCGTTGGTGACGACGGCGAGCGACAGTTCGTCACGCAGGGCGTGGCACAGGGCGGCGACGGTCGCGGTTTTCCCGGACCCTACGGGCCCGCCAAGCCCGATACGCAGGGCACGCCGAGAGCCGTCGGGCCGGTGCGCGTCGGCGCTGATGGCGGAGGGTCCGTGGTGGGAGTGGGAGGAGGAGAGGGAGTGGTCGAGGTGCATGCGCGACTCCAGGTAGCTCAGCCCATCTCAGCCCGTCCGGCGCTTGAGGACGAGCGAATATCAGCCCGTCCGGCGTTTGAGGACGAGCCCGAAGGGCGATACGGGGGTCTGGGGGCGAAGCCCCCAGCGGGGGTCCAGGGGGCTGGCCCCCTGGTTACGGGAAGGGGCGGGGTGGGGGAAGAAAAACCAGCAACCCACCCCCTAAGAGGCAAAGAGCCGCACAGCCCAAGCAGCATGCGCCTCCGCCCCGATCTCCAACAAGGGCGCGGACCGCGCAGGCAACGCGTCCACCCCCTCATCAACAGCACGCCGCGCAGCGTCAGCCGCCGCGAGCGCGACCCGATCAAGCTCAGGCGCCAGCCGCGCCAGAACCCCGGTCGCATCGAACGGATCAAGACTCAGCAACCGCACCGTCGCGGTAGCCGCCCCACTGACGCTCTCGTACGCGGAGCAGTACGCGGCGTCAGCGGGCCCCAGCCCGGCAGCACGGGCAGCCACCCCCAGCACGACAGGCTGATGGGCTCCCTTGGGAAACAACCGCGCCAACGCATCCAGCTCGGGATGCGGCCAGGTGGCCCGCGCAGCCCGCATCATCTGCCGCCCCAGCCGCCGCGCAGCGGTACGCAGCGCAGGCGACGGCGTCCGCGCTTCCGCGGCCTCGTCCAGCTCGACCGGGTCGAGCCCGAGCGCGGCGGCAGCGGCCAGCGCGGCCGACACCAGCCCGGCGGTGTGCAGCCGCCCGCGGCAGAACTCCTCCAGGCTCGCGGCGTCGGTGATGCGCCCGGCCTTGACGGCCGCCTCGGCCCCGCCGGAGTGGGCGTGCCCACCGGCGGGGAAGCGGCCGTCGGCCAGAACAAGAAGTGCAGCTCGAGTCATGACGCCCGTCAGAAGAGGAAGTAACGCTGAGCCATGGGCAGTTCCGCGGCCGGAGTCGCCTCGACGAGCTCCCCGTCGATGTGGACGGCGAAGCTGTCGGGGTCGACCTGGACGCGCGGCAGGGCGTCGTTCTCGCGCATGTCCGCCTTCGTGACTCCCCGCGTGCTCCCGATGGCCACGAACTTCTTGCCGAGACCGAGCCGCTCGGGCAGCCCGTCCTCGATGGCGCAGGGCGCCACGAAGTTCAGGGAATTCGAGGCCGGGGCCCGCCCGATCGCGCCGTACATCGGACGCGGCAGAATCGGCTGCGGCGTCGGGATGGACGCGTTCGCGTCGCCCATCTGCGCGTACGCGATCTGGCCGCCCTTGATGACGACCTGCGGCTTGACGCCGAAGAACGCGGGCTCCCACAGCACCAGGTCGGCAAGCTTGCCGGTCTCGACGGAACCGACCTCGCCCGCGAGGCCCTGCGCGACCGCCGGGTTGATCGTGTATTTGGCGACATAGCGACGAACCCGGTGGTTGTCGGCCCGTCCATCCCCCGGCAGGGCACCGCGCCGCCGCTTCATCACATGCGCGGTCTGCCAGGTCCGCATGATGACCTCGCCCACCCGCCCCATGGCCTGCGAGTCGGACGAGATGATCGAAATCGCACCCAGGTCGTGGAGGATGTCCTCGGCTCCGATGGTGGACGGCCGGATCCGGGACTCGGCGAAGGCCAGGTCCTCCGGCACGGCCGCGTTGAGGTGGTGGCAGACCATCAGCATGTCGAGGTGTTCCTCGGCGGTGTTGACGGTGTACGGCCGGGTCGGGTTGGTCGAGCTCGGCAGCACGTACGGCTCCGAGACGACCGTCATGATGTCGGGTGCGTGCCCGCCGCCCGCGCCCTCCGTGTGGTACGCGTGAATGGTCCGCCCCGCGATCGCGGCGAGCGTGTCGCCCACGAACCCGGCCTCGTTGAGGGTGTCCGTATGGATGGCGATCTGGGCGCCGGTCTGATCGGCGACGGTGAGCGCGGCATCGATGACGGCGGGGGTCGAGCCCCAGTCCTCGTGGAGCTTCAGCCCGAGTGCGCCGCCGCGCAGCTGCGACAGCATCGCCTCATGCGAGACGGTGTTGCCCTTGCCGAGCAGACCGAAGTTGAGCGGGTACGCCTCCATCGCCTCGAGCATCCGGGCGAGGTGCCAGGGGCCGGGCGTGACGGTGGTCGCCTTGGAGCCCTCTGCGGGACCGGTGCCGCCGCCGACGAGAGTGGTGATGCCGGCCGCCAGCGCCTCGTCGGCGATCTGCGGGCAGATGAAGTGGACGTGCGCATCGATGGCGCCGGCGGTCACGATGCGCCCGTTGCCCGCGATGACCTCCGTCTCCGGGCCGATGACGAGATCGGGGTGCACCCCGTCCATCGTGTCGGGGTTGCCCGCCTTGCCGATGCCGGTGATACGGCCGTCGCGGATACCGATGTCCGCCTTGACGACGCCCCAGTGGTCGACGATCACGGCACCGGTGATGACGGTGTCGGGCGTGCCCTCTGCGCGCGTAGCACGCGACTGGCCCATGGACTCGCGGATGACCTTGCCGCCGCCGAACACGGCCTCGTCACCGGCGAGCCCTGGGCCACCGGAACGGTCCTCTTCGATCTCGATCAGCAGATCGGTGTCGGCGAGCCGAATACGGTCGCCGGTGGTCGGGCCGAACAGATCGGCGTACGCGGCACGGGAGATCTCAGGCATCGAGTGCACCTCCGGTCTCGCCGCGCAGGCCCGGCACCACGCGGGCGCCCGTGATCGGGACGAGTTCGACGTCGACGGGGATTCCGGGCTCGAAGCGCACGGCGGTGCCGGCGGCGATGTTGAGCCGCTTACCGCGCGCGGCCGCGCGGTCGAACTCCAGACCAGGGTTGGCCTCGGCGAAGTGGTAGTGGGAGCCGACCTGGACGGGCCGGTCGGCGGCGTTGAGGACGGTGAGCTGCGTGACCTCGCGGCCCTCGTTGATCAGGACGGGCTCGTCCGCGAAGAGGATCTCTCCAGGAATCATCGCGCCCCCCTCAGACGATCGGGTCGTGGACGGTGACAAGCTTGGTGCCGTCCGGGAAGGTGGCCTCGACCTGGACGTCGTGGATCATCTCGGGGATGCCCTCCATGACGTCGTCGCGGGTGAGCAGCTTCCGTCCGGAGGCCATCAGCTCCGCCACCGTACGGCCGTCGCGCGCCCCTTCGAGGATGTGCGAGGTGATGAGGGCGACCGCCTCGGGATGGTTGAGCTTGAGCCCGCGGGCCCGGCGCTTCTCGGCCACGTCGGCGGCCACATGGATGAGCAGTCGCTCCTGCTCGTGCGGCGTCAGTTGCACGCGTCCCACCTCACAGTCTCGCGCCGGACCGTGCGGGGTCCGGCTGCCGCAGCCACCACGGCGGGGCTGGATTCGTACCGCCACCACGGCGGGGCCGTAGGCCGTACACGGCAGCCGCGGCGCGAGCGCGCACCTCCGACCGCCGAAACCCCTGGTGACATGGTGGTGCAGGCTAGTTCGACGGCGTTTCGGGGACGTTAACCGGCTTCCGGCGTATTGCCGCGTGCGCGACGGCGACGCGGTGCGCGCCCTGCGCGAGCGGTGTCGGCCGCCGGATCGGGGCCGTCCCCGTTCTGATCCCGTCGCCCGGCGCATGGCGAACCGTATACGGCGGTGCCTGGTCTCCTGTGCCTCGGCGGCGCGGCAGCACCCTGAAGGACCACGCGCCCGCACCAGCGCCGCACTCCGTCGCGCTACTACGTCGCGCTGGATCCCCGGTGCTCCGCGGCGATGCCGAACCGCTGGCGTTCGCCGGGAGCGGACGGCATGGAGCCGACCGTAGAGACGGAGCTGACCACCTGCTCATCCCCTGTGCCCTCGATTTCCTCGAGACGCTGCAGGTCAGCGGCCGAGACCAGGGCGACGAGCGGCTTTCCGTGGCGGGTGACGACCACGCGCTCGCCGCCGTACACGACGCGGTTGATCAGGTCGGCAAGCTCCGCCCGGGCTTGCGTCACCGGAATCTCGTAGGCCATGGTTCCATCATAACGTCATGTACGTCCTGTACATTTTTTACAGAAGCGCACGGGCAGCACTGCCCACACACGCCTGCGTACGGGGGCGGCCGACGGAACACCGCTTGACGGAACACCGCACGACGGAACACCGCATGAACGTCGCAGCGAGGACTACGCCCGAGGCCTCGCGATGAGGAGGCGCCACACATGAACCGACCCATCGGTACTGGGCCGACGGCCCGCCATGTCCTGCCCGAGTTCACCGAGCGCACGACGGCGGGCCACCGGACCCTCGATCCGTACTCGAAGCTGCTGGAGGAGCGGATCGTCTTCCTCGGCGCGCCGGTCGACGACACGTCCGCGAACGACGTGATGGCGCAGTTCATGCACCTCGAGTACACGGCGCCGGACCGCGACATCTCGCTCTACATCAACTCGCCCGGCGGCTCGTTCAGCGCGATGACGGCGATCTACGACACGATGCAGTACGTCAGCTGCGACGTGGAGACCATCTGCCTCGGCCAGGCGGCATCGGCCGCCGCCGTGCTGCTGGCCGGCGGCACCCCCGGCAAGCGGTTCGCGCTGCCCGGGGCCCGCGTCCTGATCCACCAGCCGTCGCTCGCCGAGCCGGTCCAGGGCCAGGCGGACGATCTGGCGATCCAGGCGCGCGAGATGATGCGCACGCGTGAGCTGCTGGAGGAGATGCTGCAGCGCCACACCGGGCAGAGCCTGGAGCGGATCCGCTCGGACATCGAGCGGGACAAGATCCTCGACGCGCGCGAAGCCGTGGAGTACGGGCTCGTGGACCGGATCATCCCCAGCCGCAAGGGGTCCGGCACGGCGTACGGCGCGAGGTGAGCCGCCGATGCTGCCGCCCGAACTGCCGCCGCTGCCCGCACTCACCCGCGCCGAGGGCGAACTGATCGACCGTTACCTCGAAGTGGTCGATCTGCTGGGCCGGATCAACCCGGCGCGCGCTCACGACACCTACGGCGGGCTGCGTGCGGCCCAGGCCCTGGTGGGCGCCGCGGCGGCGCTCCGGGACGCGTTGACGCTGATGCATCAGCGGGGAGAGACGGAAGTCCATACGCCGACGCTCGCGCGAGCCCTGCGGGTACTGGACGGCGAACGCCGCGCGGCGCGGGTCACCGTGCCGCCGCCCAGGGGCGATTGATGCCGAGTCAGGACCGGTCGAGGCCGCTGAGGGGCTCACCGCCCCGCCGTGACGTCTCCCCGACCGTCCGGACCGGATTTGAAACGGCCCAGTCGGGCTACCCCCGATCGGCGTAGAAAGCGATAGACATTTTCGGTCGGCAAACTTGCGCAACATGCGTACGTCGCGATCGAAGTGTTGCCTTTCTGTGCTGGTCCGGCCATCGTCGGGCCTTTCGCCGCCCATTCGAAATCTTGCCTGTCCACCCGATCGGACGAGCGGTGAGCAGCTTCACACATCGCCGGTTCGCCTCGGATTTCGGGCCATGTGTGCGTGAAGATCCCTTCCGACGACAAGCCCCCGCCGCCGCGGCGGGGCGGTCCGGGCGGACGCCGAGTCCTGCCGCCGCACGGACGTCAGGTCGACATCGGTGGATCGGCAGGAGTGGAGGACCCAGCACGGCGGGCAGCCCGGAGCACTCCGGGAGGCCCTTGGGGTGAAGCCGCACCGCGCGGCCGGGCATCTTCGCCTGCCCGAACCCGACAGGTCATCCTTCACAGGCGGCTGACGAAGGGCTGCGCATGACCGCGCTCAATCGATTTCCGTCGCTGATGGCCCGGGCAGGCACCGCATCGGCGCTCACACTCGCCGCAGTGGGCGGCACCATCGTGGCTCCGGGCATCGCCTCCGAAGCCGAGGCCTCAACCGTGACGGCCTCAACCAAGGCACTCAAGATCGCGGCTTCCAAGAAGGGTTCCCCGTACCGGTGGGGAGCCACCGGGCCGCGCCGGTTCGACTGCTCCGGGCTCACGCTCTACTCGTTCAAGCAGGCGGGCAAGAAGCTGCCGCGCACCGCGGCCCAGCAGTACAACAAGACCCGCCATGTGTCCGCGAAACAGCGGCAGCCCGGGGACCTGGTGTTCTTCCACTCCGGCCGGTCCGTGTACCACGTCGGCATCTACGCCGGGAAGGGCCGCATCTGGCACGCGCCCAAGTCCGGGGACGTGGTACGCCTGCAGAAGATCTGGACGAAGAACGTCTGGTACGGCCGAGTGCGCTGATCCCGCGGCCGGGCGGCGGCCGGCCGGGCTTCGGCCGCCGCCCGGCCGGGTCCCGCCGCCCAGCGGGTGCGTGCCGCGCCCACCGGGTGCGTGAGAAGCACCGAGGAGGTCACTCGTGTAGGCATGGCTGAGGACCGTTCCGGAGGGCCGACGCGCCATGAGACCCGCTTCGAGCGCGCCGACCGAAACTTCAGCGAGCTGCTGCAGGAGCTGAGGGTCACGCAGACGGGCGTGCAGATCCTCTTCGCGTTCCTGCTGACGCTCGCGTTCACACCGCGCTTCCCCTCCCTCGACACGCTGCAGCGCGTCACTTACGTGACCACGCTGTTGCTGGCCGTACTGGCTGCCGCGCTGTTCACGGCCCCGGCAGCGCTGCACCGGTCGCTGTTCCAGCAACGTGCCAAACCGCAGATCGTGCGGTGGTCCTCGGATCTGGCGCGGGCCGGCATGGCGGTGCTGGCGCTCGCGCTGACCGGGTCGGTCCTGCTCGTGGTGGACGTGACGCTCGGCCGGGTCGGCGGCTTCCTGGCGGGCGCGGGCACGCTTCTGATGTGCGTGGGGCTGTGGGGCGTACTGCCGAGGGTGGTCCGCCGCGAGGTGGCCCCGGCGCGCGCCGCCGCAGCGAGGGCGGCGGACATGCCGGAGGACGACGAGGACGCCAGACCAACGGAGGACGTCAGGCCGTCAGCACAGGTCAGCTCACCGGCGGAGCGGGGAGACGACTGATCGCCGTCTCGCGGTACGAGCCGCCGGAGGGCGTCACCGCGGTGCGGTACTGCTGCCCGCTCGCCACCGTGGCGAGGGCACAGGCTCGACACTTCGGCGCGGCGGCGGCTGCTCCGGCGCCGTGCTCACCCGCGTCTGCCTGGCCCGGCTCGGGCGGCGGCAGGCGTACCGGCCACCGCCCCGGCCGTGCCGGGGCTGGCCGGGGCTACGGTGCGCAGTCCGGCGCGTCGGGGTCCTCCCCAGCTAACGCTGGGAGGTGCCCCCAGCGCCCACGCCCTGGGGGTACCTCCCAGGCCCTTAAGGCACTGGGGGAGGAACGCATGCCCACAGGCTGCGGGGATCGCCATGGTGCCCGGTTCGGCCCGGGATGGTGGCCGCCACCGGCAGTCGTCACTGCTGGACGGGGGCCGCCCACGGCAGCTCGATCCACACGGTCTTGCCGCCTTCCGCCGTGCGGCTGACCGAGAGACGGCCGCCGCATTCGGCCGTGAGCCAGCGGATGATGACCAGGCCCCTGCCGTTGTCCTGCTGGACGGCGGCGGGCAGCCGTCTCGGCAGGCGCGGGTGGCTGTCGGTGACGCCGATGCGCAGCTGCTCGTCGCGCTCCAACTCGACGTCGACCGTGAACGTGGGTGACTGTCCGAAGGTGTGCTGCACGGCGTTCGTGGCGAGTTCGGACACGATGAGCCGGACCGATTCGGCGACCTCTGCATCGCCCGGCAGCCCCCAACCCGCCAGGACTTCGATGACGTACTTGCGCGCCGCGGGGACCGAGGCGGGATCGCTCGGCAGAGTGACGGATGCTTCCTGATGGTCTGCCATGGCGGCGTCGTCCCTTTCCCACCGGGACCGGACTCCGACGCGTCGCGGATGGTTCGGGGACGGTCCCGGTCCGGTACTGCGCGACAGACTGCCACTCCCGGCGGGTCACAGGCGGCGATCCACCTGGATATGCAGATATCTGTCGCCCGAAGCGGTGAACTCTGCTAGAGGCGACCGTATTTGGGAGCCGCATCCGCACTCCTCTACCGTCGGCGGTGCACTGGCTGGTACCGCCGGTAAGAGAGGAGACGGGTATGCCATACGGTACCGCGGTCCGCCGCCGCAAACTGGGCGCGGAACTCCGCGCCCTGCGCGGCCGGGCGGGCCTCACCAGCGGCGAGGCCGCCCGCCTCGTCGGCTGGCACCAGTCGAAGGTCAGCCGCATCGAGACCGGCCGCAGCTGGGTCAAGGCCTCTGATGTGACCCTGCTGCTCGACGCGTACGGCGTCCGGGATCCCTCGCTGCGGGACCTGCTCGTCGCACTCGCGGGCCCGGGCGGCGGCGACGAACGACCGCACTGGTGGCAGGCCTACCGTGAGCTGCTCCCGCCCGAATACCGGGACTTCATCCGGCTGGAGTCGCAGGCCGACCGCATGCGCACCCTGGAGACCACCGTGGTGCCGGGTCTGCTGCAGACGCCGGACTACGCCAGGGCCGTGACGCGGGCCGCGCTGGGCGGGCTGCCGGATGCCCAGATCGACGCCCTCGTGGAGGTGCGGCTGGCCCGGCAGGAGGTGCTGCGCAGGGATTCGCCGCTGCGGGTGAGCGCCGTCCTGGACGAGGCGGTGCTGCGGCGGACCGTGGGCGGGCCAGGGGTGATGCGGCACCAGCTGTACCGGTTAGTGGAGGCGGCCCGGATGCCTCATGTCCGGCTTCAGGTACTGCCATTCACCGCAGGTGAGCACATAGGGGTCACCGGTCCTTTCGTCATCTTCTCATTTTCGAACATTTCCGATCTAGATGTTGTCGTTCTCGACCACTTGACGAGTAGCCTCTACCTCGAGGCCAAAGAAGACCTGAAGGCGTACGCCGACGCCTTCAACTCGCTGCAGAGACTGGCCCTTTCGCCCGAGGACTCGTTGGAGTTCATCGCCGGGACATGTGACGGCGCCTAGGAGGCACCATGTCTGCTCTGCCTCGGTACGTACCTTCCAGCACCTCCCTGCACAGCGCCCCATGGCGGCGCAGCAGCTTCAGCACGGGAATGAACAACTGCGTGGAGACGGCCGATATCGGCACCGGTCCGCTGGCCGGGCTGCTCGCCGTGCGCGACTCCAAGCGGCAGGCCGGACCCGCACTGCTCTTCTCCGCGACGGCCTGGGAGAACTTCCTGGACACCCTTCAGCCCGCGGACGCCTGACCTGGCGCGGTGCGGCTGATCACCCGTACCGCTTCGGCGATCTGCCCGTCGGTGAGGTCCGCGCGGGCGGTCAGCCGCAGACGCGAGATGCCGTCGGGCACAGACGGGGGCCGGAAGCAGCCCACCGCGAGGCCGGCGGTGCGGCAGTCCGCGGCCCACTGCACGGCCAGTTCGGGCGACGGGGCACGCACGGAGACCACGGCCGCGTCCGGGCGTACCGCCTGCAGGCCCTCGGCCGTGAGCAGGTCGTACAGGGTGGTTGCGACCGCGTGGGCGCGCGCACCGCGCTCCGGTTCGCGACGCAGCAGACGCAGCGCGGCGAGCGCGGCTCCGGCCGCGGCGGGGGCCAGTCCCGTGTCGAAGATGAAGGTGCGGGCTGCGTTGACGAGGTGGTCGATGACCTTGGCGGGGCCGAGCACGGCGCCTCCCTGGCTGCCCAGGGACTTGGAGAGGGTGGCGGTCACGACGACGTCGGCTGCGCCCGCGAGCCCGGCCGCATGCGGCGCGCCCCGGCCGCCGTCGCCCAGCACACCCAGCCCGTGCGCGTCGTCGACGATCAGACCGAACCCGAACTCCCGGCAGACATCGGCGAGTTGGGCGAGCGGCGCCGCGTCGCCGTCCACGGAGAACACCGAGTCGGACACGGCGACCGCGGGACCCTGGTGGGCGTCGAGCGCCTTGCGCACCGCGTCTGTGTCGCCGTGCGGCACGACCTGTACGGTCCCGCGGGCGAGCCGGCAGCCGTCGATCAGCGAGGCGTGGTTGCCCGCGTCCGACACGATCAGCGATCCGTGCGGGGCGAGCGCGGTGACGGCGGCGAGGTTCGCGGCGTATCCGGACGACAGCACCAGAGCGGACTCGAATCCGCAGAAGTCGGCGAGTTCCCGCTCGAGTTCGGCATGGAGCTCGGTCGAGCCGGTGACCAGCCGGGAGCCGGTGGCGCCCCCGCCCCAGCGGCGGGCCGCGGCGGCCGCCGCCTCGGTGATCTCCGGGTGCCGGGCGAGGCCCAGATAGTCGTTGCTCGCCAGATCGAGAAGCGTCGATTCGGCCGGGCGCGGCCTGAGGGTGCGTACGAGCCCGGCCCGGCGGCGGACGTCCGCCTGCTCGTCCAGCCAGTCGAACGGCGATCTCGCCATGGAGGTCCTCCGGGTCGTCGTACGTCGTACGCACTGCGCCATGTCGTTTTGTAGGCAGTGCACAGACCCTAACGGTGCGGCCACAAGGTCATGATGTGGCAATACCCACACCTCGAACGGCCTCTGTTGTACGAAACCTCCTTGGCCGCAGCGGCGGCGTACGTCAGGATCAGCGCCATGGACCTGCTGAACACGCTGGTGGACAAGGGGCTTCGGCGCGAGCTGCCGACCCGCGACGAGGCGCTGGCCGTGCTGGCCACCTCCGACGACGAACTCCTCGACGTAGTGGCCGCGGCCGGCAAGGTGCGCCGGCACTGGTTCGGACGGCGGGTGAAACTCAACTACCTGGTCAACCTCAAGTCGGGCCTGTGTCCTGAGGACTGCTCGTACTGCTCGCAGCGGCTCGGCTCCAAGGCCGACATCCTCAAGTACACCTGGCTGAAGCCCGACGAGGCGTCGCAGGCGGCGGCCGCCGGTGTCGCAGGTGGCGCCAAGCGCGTCTGCCTGGTGGCGAGCGGCCGGGGGCCGACGGACCGGGACGTCGACCGCGTGTCGAAGACCATCGAGACGATCAAGGAGCAGAACGAGGGCGTGGAAGTGTGCGCCTGCCTCGGGCTGCTCTCCGAGGGGCAGGCCGAGCGGCTGCGCGCGGCGGGCGCCGACGCCTACAACCACAACCTCAACACGTCCGAGGGGACGTACGGCGAGATCACCACGACGCACACGTACGCCGACCGCGTCGACACGGTGCAGCAGGCCCAGGCCGCCGGGCTGTCGGCCTGCTCCGGGCTGATCGCCGGCATGGGCGAGTCGGACGAGGACCTGGTCGACGTGGTCTTCTCGCTCCGCGCGCTCGACCCCGACTCGGTGCCCGTCAACTTCCTGATCCCCTTCGAGGGCACGCCGCTCGCGAAGGAGTGGAACCTCACGCCGCAGCGCTGCCTGCGCATCCTCGCCATGGTCCGGTTCGTCTGCCCGGATGTGGAGGTGCGCATCGCGGGCGGCCGCGAGGTCCATCTGCGCACGATGCAGCCGCTCGCCCTGCACCTTGCCAACTCGATCTTCCTCGGCGATTACCTGACCAGCGAGGGCCAGGCGGGCAAGGCGGATCTGGAGATGATCGCGGATGCCGGTTTCGAGGTGGAGGGCACGGACACCGTGACTCTGCCGGAGCACCGGGCCGCCGAGGGGTGCGGTTCCCACGAGGGCGGCGGCTGCACGGCGCCCGGCGGGCCGGGTGCCGCGGAGGCATCGGTCCCGGACGCGCGTACAGATCTCGTGGCGGTACGCCGCCGAGGTGCCGGAACGGATCTCGCGCCCAATGCCTGAGCTGCCGGTACGCGACCTGCCCGTACGTGAACTCCTCGAGCTCGACCGCAAGCACGTCTGGCACCCGTACGGCCCCATGCCCGGCCGCCGGGAACCGCTCGTCGTGGAGTCGGCGAGCGGGGTGCGGCTGCGGATGGCGGACGGCATCGGTGAACTCGTGGACGGCATGTCGTCCTGGTGGTCCGCGATCCACGGCTACAACCACCCCGTGCTCAACGAGGCTGTGCGCGATCAGCTGGGGCGGATGAGCCATGTCATGTTCGGCGGGCTGACCCACGAGCCCGCCGTGCGGCTGTCCAAGCGACTTGTCGACATGTCACCGGACGGCCTGGAGCATGTGTTCCTCGCTGACTCCGGCTCCGTCTCGGTCGAGGTCGCCGTCAAGATGTGTCTGCAGTACTGGCGTTCGCTGGGCCGGCCGGCGAAGCAGCGGCTGCTGACGTGGCGCGGCGGGTACCACGGCGACACCTGGCAGCCGATGTCGGTGTGCGATCCCGAGGGCGGGATGCACGAGCTGTGGTCTGGCGTGCTGCCGCGCCAGGTCTTCGCGGACGCGCCGCCTGTCGCGTACGAGGAGGCGTACGCCGATCATCTTCGCGAGCTGATCGAGCGGCACGCCGACGAGCTAGCAGCGGTGATCGTGGAGCCGGTGGTGCAGGGCGCGGGAGGGATGCGGTTCCACTCCCCCGCGTATCTGCGCGTGCTGCGCGAGGCGTGCGACGCGCACGGCGTGCTGCTGGTGTTCGACGAGATCGCGACCGGCTTCGGGCGCACGGGCACGCTGTTCGCGGCGGACCAGGCCGGCGTCAGCCCGGACGTGATGTGCGTGGGCAAGGCGCTGACCGGCGGATACATGACGATGGCGGCGACGCTGTGCACCTCCCGGGTGGCGGACGGGATCTCGCGTGGCGAGGTGCCGGTGCTCGCCCATGGGCCGACGTTCATGGGCAACCCGCTCGCGGCCGCGGTGGCCTGCGCCTCGATCGACCTGCTGCTCGGACAGGACTGGGCGACCGAGGTCAAACGCATCGAGACGGGCCTGCGCGAGGGCCTGTCGGCCGCCGCGGGGCTGCCGGGCGTACGGGACGTACGCGTGCTGGGCGCGATCGGCGTCGTCCAGCTGGACCACGAGGTGGACATGGCGGCGGCGACCCGCGCGGCGGTGGCGGAGGGGGCATGGCTGCGGCCGTTCCGGGACCTCGTCTACACGATGCCGCCGTACGTCACGGGCGACGAGGACCTCGCACGGATCGGCCGGGCGGTGTGCGCGGCGGCAGCGGCCGGTTGAGTGGCGGTCGGCCCCTGGGCGAACGGGGTCGGCAGGGCGGCGTACGAGCGAAGAAGGGTGCGTAGGAACGACATGGCGGTTCTCGTGGTGACCGGGACGGGCACCGAGGTCGGCAAGACGGTGACGACGGCCGCGGTGGCGGCTGCCGCGCTGGCCGCCGGGCGGTCCGTCGCCGTGCTCAAGCCCGCACAGACCGGCGTCGCGCCGGGCGAGCCGGGCGATGTCGACGAGGTGGTGCGCTTGGCGGGCGACGTCACGGCCGCCGAACTGGCCCGGTACCCCGAGCCGTTGGCCCCGGACACGGCGGCGCGGCGGTCCGGACTCCCGACGGTACGGGTGGCCGAGATCGCCGAGGCGGCGGAGAAGCTGGCGGCCGAGCACGACCTGGTGCTGGTCGAGGGGGCGGGGGGCCTGCTCGTACGGCTCGACGACGCGGGTTCGACGCTGGCGGATGCGGCACGGCTGCTGGACGCGCCGGTCCTGGTGGTCGCGGCCGCGGGACTCGGCACGCTCAACACGACGGCGCTGACGGCCGAGGCGCTGCGCGCACGGGAACTGACGTGCGCCGGGGTGGTCGTCGGCTCGTGGCCGCGCCTGCCGGACCTCGCCGCGCGCTGCAACCTCGCGGATCTGCCCACCGTGGCGGGGGCCCCGCTGCTGGGCGCGGTACCGGCGGGCGCGGCGGCCCGTCCGCCCACCGACTTCCGCGCCGCGGCGCCGACGTGGCTGGCGCCACGGCTGGACGGCACGTGGGACGCGGCGGCCTTCACGGCGCGGGAGGCGCCGTCGTGCCCTACGCGGCCGGGCGCGCCGTCGGCGTAGTACGCCGCCGCCGCTGCGGGCAATCGTGCCGCTGGGGCGGCACGGGTGGGCGCAGCGGCACCCCGACGGTGGGTA
>NZ_LOHS01000115.1 GCF_001642995.1 Streptomyces jeddahensis | reverse complement strand
GCCACGACGGCGGGCCGGGGGCCCTAGCCGTCGCGCCGGCCGTTGCGCCGGCCGCGCGCATCCAGCCCTTCGGCTGTGTTCGACGCCCTCGAGATCTCCAGAGGCCCTGCGGAGCACACCCGCACCCACTCAGCGAGCGCACCCCCTCAGCGCCCTCCGGGATCCCGCCTCCACGGCGCTTCGGTCTTCTCCGCCGGCGGCTTCACATCCGGCTTCGCATCCGGATTCACATCTGGCTTCGCCTGCGTCTTCGCGTCCGGCATCGCCTGCCCGTTCGCCTGCGATTGCGCATGCTGCTTCACATCCGGCTTCGCATGCGACTTCGTGTGCGGCTTCGCATGCGACTTCGCGTGGGTCTTCGCATGTGCCCGCAGCCGTGACGTCACGTCGTCCGGCGGCAGGAAGTTCGACCACCGCTCCGGGAACTCGGACGGCATGTCCGGACCGTCGGCGTCGTCCTCGTGGGCGTGCCGGGCCTGTGCACGGGCCACGTACTGCGCGGCCTGCTCCTCCCGCATCCGCTCGTTGGCGGCACGTGCCGCCGCCGTCGCCACCGACGGCCACACCCGGTCGATGGCCGCGTTGACCGCGGCCCCCACCAGCACCGCGAACGCGGAGACACCGATCCACAGCAGCACGGCGACGGGCGCCGCCAGCGAGGAGTAGATGGTGGTGGGCCCCTCCACCGTGTTCGTCAGATAGATGCGTAGCAGGAAGCTGCCGAGTACCCACATGCCGAGCGCCACCAGCGCCCCCGGTGTGTCCTCCACCCAGGGGGAGCGCACCGGTACGGACACGTGGTACAGCGTCGTGAGGAAGACGATCGACAGGACGATCACGACCGGCCAGTACAGGATCTGCACGACCGACGTGGACAGCGGCAGGAGCTTCAGCACCGCGTCCGGCCCCGCCACCATCAGCGGCAGCGCCACCGAGCCGATCAGCAACGCGATTATGAACAGCAGGAACGCCAGCAGCCGCGTCTTGACGATGCCGCGCACCCCGTCCAGGCCGTACATCACGGTGATCGTGTCGATGAAGACGTTCACGGCGCGCGAGCCCGACCACAGCGCGAAGAGGAACCCGATCGAGATGATGTCCGGGCGTCCGCCGCGCATGACGTCCTCGAGGATGGGCCGGGCGATCTCGTTGACGCCCCGGTCGGACAGGACGGTGCGGGACGCCTCGAGCAGGTTCGTCTGCAGGCTGGCGATGGTGTCGGCGCCCGTCCAGTCGTCGACGTAGCCGAGCAGTCCGATCATGCTCAGCAGCAGCGGCGGTACGGACAGCAGCGTGAAGAACGCCGCTTCCGCCGCGAGACCGAGGACCCGGTACTCCATGCACGAGTCGACGGTGTCCTTGATCAGCAGCCAGGCCGTCCTGCGCTTGGACACGTTCCGGTACAGAGCGCGGGCAAGGTGGAGACGGCCGGACGGCCGTTCAGGTGTTTCTTTTGCCTGGTGCACCTCCTTACCGTATCGATATGGCAGCCACCACTCACACAGTGACCAACCAGCCTCCGCCCCTGGTCGGACATGACGTCTTCGCGGTCGACCGGGCCCTGACCGAGGCGGTCGAGCGGCACGTCGATCCGGAGCTGCTCGACGAGGTACGGGACGAGCTGTCAGGCCTCGGCCGGACCGCGGGCTCCGCGCAGGCCCAGGAGTGGGGAGTACAGGCCAACGACAACCCGCCGAAGCTGCGCACCCACGACCGGTACGGGAACCGCATCGACGAGGTCGAGTTCCACCCGTCCTGGCACCGGCTGCTCGCCAAGGGCGTCTCGGCGGGCCTGACCGCGGCCTGGACGCGGCCGGCCGGGCATGTGCGGCGCGCGGCCGGCTTCGTGGTGTGGTCGCAGGTCGAGGCCGGGCACGGCTGCCCGCTGTCGATGACGCACGCGGCCGTGCCCGCCCTGCGCGCGGAGCCGAAGCTGGCAGCCGAGTGGGAGCCGCGGCTGACCTCGCTCGTCTACGACGAGGGGCTGCGGCCCGCCGCGCAGAAGGCAGGCGTGCTCTTCGGCATGGGGATGACGGAGAAGCAGGGCGGCAGCGACGTACGGGCCAACACGACGGCCGCGCGGCCGCTGGCGGTGGACGGCGAGTATCTGCTGACCGGGCACAAGTGGTTCTGCTCCGCGCCCATGTCGGACGGCTTTCTGGTCCTGGCGCAGGCGCCCGAGGGCCTGACGTGCTTTCTCGTGCCGCGGGTACTGGAGGACGGGACGCGCAACCCGTTCGCGATCCAGCGGCTCAAGGACAAGCTGGGCAACCGCTCGAACGCGTCGAGCGAGGTCGAGTTCGACGGGACGTGGGCGCAGCGGGTCGGCGACGAGGGCCGCGGGGTGCGCACCATCATCGAGATGGTCGCGGCCACGCGCCTCGACTGCGTCCTGGGCGCGGCCGCGATCATGCGTCAGGCCGTCGCGCAGGCCGTGCACCACTGCACCTACCGCGAGGCCTTCGGCGGCACGCTGATCGACAAGCCGCTGATGCGCAACGTACTTGCCGATCTGGCACTGGAGTCGGAGGCGGCGACCACGCTCGGGATGCGGCTGGCCGCGGCGTACGACCGGGCGGACGGGAGCGCCGGCGAGCAGGAGAGGGCGTTCCTGCGGCTCGCGGTGCCGGTCGCCAAGTACTGGGTGACCAAGCGCTGCACACCGGTGGCCGCCGAGGCGCTGGAGTGCCTGGGCGGCAACGGGTACGTGGAGGAGTCGGGCATGCCCCGGCTGCTGCGCGAGTCGCCGCTGAACTCCATCTGGGAGGGCTCGGGGAACGTACAGGCCCTGGACGTCCTGCGGGCGCTGCAGCGCGAGCCGGGGGCGCTGAACGCGTTTCTGCAGGAGGTCGGCCGGGCCCGCGGCGAGGACCACCGCCTCGACGCCGCCATCAAGGACCTCCTGACCGAACTCGCCGACCTGGACGGCATCGAGGCCCGGGCGCGGCGGCTCGTGGAGCGCATGGCGCTGGTGCTGCAGGGCTCCCTGCTAGTGCGGTACGCGCCGCCCGCGGTCGCCGACGCGTTCTGCGCGTCACGCCTGGGCGGCGACTGGGGCGCGGCCTTCGGCACGCTGCCGCACACCCTGGACCTGGGCTCGGTGGTGGAGCGGGCGCGGCCGGTGGCGTGAGAAGGCGCCGTGGCATCGGGTTTCGGCCCGTGTGCGGGCCTGGCGCGCGCGTCCGCCCGTGCCGCGCGCGCCGGATCTGTGGGGGCTCCACCCGCAGCAGCGGCGTGCTCATGCCCGCAAGGTGATGCGTCACGGGGGTGGTGCTGCGCCGACACGGCACCACCCCCGCAGCCGTGGCTCCTTTCCCAGGAGCAGCCCCAAGCTTCCGACACCGGACGGCCGTTCGCCAGAGTTGCAGAAGGTTGCAACGTATCCGCGGACTGACGCCCTTTCAGGGGGTGTGAGAGGGGAGGATGTGTAGCGGGCTCACAGCCCGCTCCGTGCCCGGGAGTCGACGGCTTTGGGGAGGATCCGGTGACGACTCCGACGATCGACCTGGTCAGGATTGCCGCGATGGACGCGGCCCAGGCCGCGCGTCTGCTCAAGGGCGTGCGCGCTGCCACTCTCTCCGGGCAGCAGCCGCCGCTCGTTCCGCGTCCCGTGATCGGGGAGTCGTGGGACCGCATGCTGCACAGCGGTGTCGACCCCGACCACGACTTCCGTACGGGCCTGCTGTCCGTGGAGGAGATCGAGCAACGCCGCAGATCGTCGCCGGTCACGCAGGTCCTGCCGGTGCTGCGGGAAGGGCTCGTCTCGGTCGCGGACGCGGCGCAGCACATCATGGTCGTGACGGACGGCGAGGGCCGCGTCCTGTGGCGGGAGGGCAGCACGTCGGTCCTGCGGAAGGCCGACGGGTTCGGTTTCGAGATCGGCGCGGAGTGGACGGAGGACGTCGTCGGCACGAACGGGATCGGCACGCCGCTCATCACCCGCCGGCCCGTACAGGTCTTCTCGGCGGAGCACTTCGTCCGCACGCACCACTCCTGGACGTGCACCGGCGCACCGCTGACCGACCCGCGGGACGGCCGGCTGCTCGGGGTCATCGACATCAGCGGCCCGCTCGACACGATGCATCCGTCGACGCTGGCGCTGGTCACGTCGGTGACCCGGCTCGCCGAGGCGGAGCTGCGCCATCTGCACCTGTCGTCGCTCGACCGGCTCCGCTCGGTCGCCGCTCCGATGCTGGCCCGGATGACCGGACGCGCCCTCGCCGTCGACGTACACGGCTGGACGGCGGCCGTGACCGGGATGCCGCCGGTACGCAGGCTGGCGCTGCCGAGGACGTTCGGTGCCGGCAGTACGTGGCTTCCCTCGCTCGGCACGTGCACGGTGGAGCCGCTGCCGGGCGGCTGGCTGGTACGGGCCGTGGAGGGTCCCGATCCGGAGAGCGTCACCCGGGTCGTGCTGGACGTGAGCAACGCCCGCCGCTGGTCGGTCACGGTGTCGGGCGGCGCGGGCACGTGGTCGCACGAGCTGAGCCCGCGCCACGCCGAGCTGCTCTACCTCCTGGCCACGCGCCGGTCCGGGCGCAGCGCGGCCGGTCTCGCCGAGGACATGTTCGGCGACCGGGCCCGCACGGTGACGGTACGCGCCGAGGTGTCACGGGTCCGCCGCTACCTGGGCCCGCTGCTCGCCCACCGCCCGTACCGCTTCCGCGAGGACGTCGACGTACAGGTGATCACACCGGACCACCCGGCGCACCTGCTGCCGCACTCGGTGGCCCCGGCGGTGCGCCGCGCACGCGTCGGCGCACTGTGAGGGCCGCCTGGAGCGCGAGGCGTCCTGCTCATGACCGGGGCGCTTGAGGTGGGCGGCGCGGACGGCGGTACGGTCGTGGCGGATAGGGAGGCCGCGCGGGCGGCCGGAGTCGACTGACCGCTGCCTCCCGGTCGCGACGGCCCTTCGTGGAAACTGGTGATGATGGCGAACGCCCGCAAGAGCCGGAGGCCCACTCTGGCAGATGTCGCCCAGCGGGTCGGCGTGAGCGCCAAGACGGTCTCCCGGGTGCTCAACGAGGACGGCCCGGTCTCCGAGTCGACCCGAGTGAAGGTGCTGGCGGCGGTCGAGGAGCTGGGTTTCCAGCCGAACCTCATGGCCCGCAACATGCGGATGGGCACCCGGGACTCGACGGTCGGCCTCATCGTGCCCGAGGTGGGCAACCCGTTCTTCGGAGCGCTCGCGGGCGGTGTGGAGGGCGCCGTCCGCGGACACGGTCTGACGCTTCTGATGGCCGCGTCGGAGGAGGACGAGCAGCAGGAGCACACCCTCGTCACGGCCTTCCTGGCCCGCCGTATCAGCGGTCTGCTGGTGGTTCCGGCCGCCGGCAGCAACCACCGCTATCTGCGGCGCGAGCGCGACAGCGGTCTGCCGCTGGTGTTCGTCGACCGGCCGGCGACGGGCCTGTCCGCGGACGCGGTCGTGTCCGCCAACGAAGAGGGGGCACGCACGGGCGTGGCGCACCTCGCCGCCCACGGCCACCGGCGTATCGCCTTCATCGGCGACCGCCCTGCCACGCTGTACACCAGGAAGATGCGGCAGCGCGGCTACGAGTCCGCGCTGGAGGCGGCCGGCATCCCTTACGACCCGTCGCTCGTCGTCTCGGCCCACGATCCGTACACGGCGGGCGTCGCGGTACGCCGGCTGCTGGATTCCCCCACCCCTCCGACGGCGGTCTTCACGGCCAACAACGTGGCATCCCTCGGCGTCCTCCCGGCCCTCGCGGAGGCGGGCCGCCGGGACGTCGCCCTGGTCGGCTTCGACGATCTGCCGCTGGCAGGGGTCCTGCAGCCCGGCCTCACGGTGGTGGCCCAGGATCCGGCGGCCATCGGGCGGGCGGCAGCCGAGCAAGCGCTGGCGCGGCTGCGCGGCGAGCGGGGCGCGGCCAGGACCGTGACGGTGACGGTCCGCCTCGTCGAACGCGGTTCGGGTGAGCTGCCGCCGCCGAAGGCCCAGCCGTAAGGCCGAGGGCCCGCCCTAAGGCCGAAGGCCCAGCCGTAGCGCCTCGGCCGTCCCCGGGCCCGGGACCGTACCGGTGTCGGCCCGTGCCGCCTCATTCCGAGCCGCAAGGCAAGAGGCGCGTGTCGTGCGCCACGCTCCCCCAATCGGTCAACAGCGCCCCACGATGCCGCCGCGTCCACTTTGGAGCGAGGGGTGGCCACGTGGTTCCCTGGCGCGCATGAGCATCACTGTGACCACGTGGTCCCTTGAGCAGACCTCTCCGGCCGATCTGCGGCCCTCGGCCGCCCCGGAGGGCGACGTCCGGATCGTACGGGCCGAGGTGCCTTCGCCCGAGTTCAGCAGGTTCCTCTACACGGCGGTCGGCGGGGACATCCGCTGGACGGACCGGCTGGGCCTGACGTACGCCCAGTGGCAGGAGATCCTGAACCGGCCGGGGACGGAGACCTGGGTCGTGTACGAGAAGGGCACCCCGGCCGGATACGTGGAGCTGGAAGCCCAGGACGAGGGCGTCGTCGAGATCGTCTACTTCGGGCTGATCCCGGCGTTCCGCGGCCGTGGACTGGGCGGCCATCTGCTCAGCCACGGCGTCGCGCGCGCCTGGGACCTGGCCGAGCGGTGGCCGGGGCGCACGCCGACCAAGCGGGTGTGGCTGCACACCTGCAGCAAGGACGGCGAGCATGCGATGGACAACTACCTCCGGCGCGGGTTCACTCTGTTCGAGACCAAGGTCGAGGAGGAGCCGGAGGTACCGATGCCGGGCCCGTGGCCGGGGGCGCACGCCATCTGAGCCCGTCCCGCACGTCCCTCCCCGGCCTTCTCCGCCCTCTGGCGCCTCTGCAGCCCTCCGGCGCGCACGGCGGCGCGATGTGACCGGCGACACCCTTGTCTCGCTGACCGAGACAAGGGTGTCCACATTTTGGATGACGGTGGACTGTCCGGAGATCCCCGTGACACGCTTCCGTCATGTCTCGAGCTGGAATTGCCTTGGTGAGTCGGCGGCACGTCGACCTCGGCCGCATGTCCAGCGCGATCTGTCCGGCGGGCTGACAGTCCAGCAACGCCGCGATCTCCCCCTGCCTCACACATTCCTGCGCAATGACGCGCCCGCCTCGAGCACCTCGAGCATGCGCCCATACGCACAGGTCAGAGCCGCTTTCCCGCTGTCCCGAAGGACGTACAACCATGGCCGCCACCCCGCCGAACCCCTCCGCCGCGCCCCGCCGCAAGGCGAGCCGTCACCGTGGTGAGGGCCAGTGGGCCGTGGGCCACTTCACCCCGCTCAACGGCAACGAACAGTTCAAGAAGGACGACGACGGTCTCAATGTGCGGACACGCATTGAGACGATCTACTCCAGGACCGGCTTCGACTCGATCGACCCCAACGACCTGCGGGGCCGTATGCGCTGGTGGGGTCTCTACACCCAGCGCAAGCCCGGGATCGACGGCGGCAAGACCGCCATTCTCGAGCCGGAGGAGCTGGACGACGAGTACTTCATGCTGCGCGTGCGCATCGACGGCGGCCGGCTGACCACCGAGCAGCTGCGCGTCATCGGTGAGATCTCCCAGGAGTTCGCGCGCGGCACCGCCGACATCACCGACCGGCAGAACGTCCAGTACCACTGGATCCGTATCGAGGACGTTCCCGAGATCTGGAACCGCCTGGAGGCCGTGGGTCTGTCCACGACCGAGGCGTGCGGCGACACCCCGCGTGTCATCCTCGGCTCGCCCGTCGCCGGGATCGCCGAGGACGAGATCATCGACGGCACCCCGGCCATCGAGGAGATCCACCGCCGGATCGTCGGCAACAAGGATTTCTCGAACCTGCCGCGCAAGTTCAAGTCCGCGATCTCGGGTTCGCCGCTGCTCGACGTGGCGCACGAGATCAACGACGTCGCGTTCGTCGGTGTGAACCACCCCGAGCACGGCCCCGGCTTCGACGTCTGGGTCGGTGGCGGCCTGTCCACCAACCCCAAGATCGGCCAGCGTCTCGGCGCCTGGGTCCCGCTGGACGAGGTCCCGGACGTCTACGAGGGCGTCATCTCGATCTTCCGCGACTACGGCTACCGCCGGCTGCGCACCCGCGCCCGCCTGAAGTTCCTGGTCGCCGACTGGGGCACGGAGAAGTTCCGCCAGGTCCTGGAGGACGAGTACCTCAAGCGCAAGCTGATCGACGGCCCGGCGCCCGCACAGCCCGTGGAGCGCTGGCGTGACCACGTCGGTGTGCACCGGCAGCAGGACGGCCGGTTCTACGTCGGTTTCGCGCCGCGGGTGGGCCGCGTCGACGGCACCACGCTGACGAAGATCGCGGAGCTCGCCGAGGCGCACGGCTCCGGCCGGGTCCGCACCACCGTCGAGCAGAAGATGATCGTGCTCGACGTGGCGGAGTCGCAGGTCGAGTCGCTGGTCGAGGGCCTTGAGGCGCTGGATCTCACCGTCAAGCCCTCCCCCTTCCGGCGCGGCACGATGGCCTGCACGGGTATCGAGTTCTGCAAGCTGGCCATCGTCGAGACCAAGGCGCGCGGTGCGTCGCTGATCGACGAGCTCGAGCGCCGCATTCCGGACTTCGACGAGCCGATCACGATCAACATCAACGGCTGCCCGAACGCCTGTGCCCGTATCCAGGTCGCGGACATCGGTCTCAAGGGCCAGCTGGTCCTCAACGACAAGGGCGAGCAGGTCGAGGGCTTCCAGGTGCACCTGGGCGGTGCGCTGGGCCTGGAGGCGGGGTTCGGCCGCAAGGTGCGCGGTCTGAAGGTCACTTCCGAGGAGCTGCCCGACTACGTCGAGCGTGTCCTCAAGCGCTTCCAGGCGGAGCGCGAGGAGGGCGAGCGGTTCGCCACGTGGGCGGCCCGGGCCAGCGAGGAGTCGCTGTCATGAGTGAGCGTGCCGCCCCGTTCTACTGCCCGTACTGCGGCGACGAGGACCTTCGGCCGAGTGAAGCCGCCGAAGGCAGCCACGGCGCGTGGGAATGCGCGGCATGCAATCGAGCCTTCCAGTTGAAGTTCCTCGGACTGCTGGCCCGGGGCGTGAGCCAAAGGAGCGCGACGGTGTCGAGAGGCCGAGCGCGCGGAGGCCCCGACGAAGGAGGGGCTGAGCACGGTCGGCCTCTCGACACCGGCTTTGGCGCTTCGGAGGCGAACGCCCCTCGAAAAGGCAGCCTTCAGCGCCATGACGGCGGAGGGGACGAGATATGACGACGATTCAGGCAGACCCGGCCACAGACGACCTCAAGGCGCTCGCCGAGCAGGCCGGGCGCGACCTCGAGGATGCCTCCGCTCCAGAGATCCTCCAGTGGGCCGCCAAGACCTTCGGTAAGCGTTTCTGTGTGACCTCTTCGATGGAGGACGCGGTGGTCGCCCACCTCGCGTCCCGCGCGATGCCCGGCGTCGACGTCGTGTTCCTCGACACCGGCTACCACTTCCCGGAGACCATCGGCACCCGGGACGCGGTCGAGGCCGTGATGGACGTCAACGTCATCACGCTCACGCCGCGCCAGACGGTGGCCGAGCAGGACGCCGAGTACGGCCCGAAGCTGCACGACCGCAACCCGGACCTGTGCTGCGCGCTGCGCAAGGTCAAGCCTCTGGAAGAGGGGCTGGCCAAGTACGACGCGTGGGCGACGGGCCTGCGTCGCGACGAGTCCCCGACCCGCGCGAACACGCCGGTCGTCGGCTGGGACGAGAAGCGGCAGAAGGTCAAGATCTCGCCGATCGCCCGCTGGACGCAGGACGACGTGGACGCGTACGTCGCCGAGCACGGCGTCCTCACCAACCCGCTGCTGATGGACGGCTACACGTCCGTCGGCTGCGCGCCCTGCACGCGCCGCGTGCTGGAGGGCGAGGACGCGCGCGCCGGCCGCTGGGCGGGCCGCGCCAAGACCGAGTGCGGGCTGCACGAATGACGAGCACGGCGCACGAGACGAACGACACCTACGACCAGGGGCAGGAGAAGCACGTGACTGGGGCCACCATCTGGCTCACGGGTCTGCCGAGCGCCGGCAAGACCACCATCGCGTACGAGCTGGCGGGCCGGCTGCGCGACGAGGGCCACCGCGTGGAGGTCCTGGACGGTGACGAGATCCGCGAGTTCCTCTCGGCGGGCCTCGGCTTCAGCCGCGAGGACCGGCACACCAACGTGCAGCGCATCGGCTTCGTCGCCGAGCTGCTCGCGTCGAACGGCGTGAAGGCCCTGGTCCCGGTGATCGCCCCTTACGCGGACAGCCGCGACGCGGTGCGCAAGCGCCACGAGACCGAGGGCACCCCGTACGTCGAGGTGCACGTCGCCACGCCCGTCGAGGTCTGCTCCGTCCGTGACGTCAAGGGCCTGTACGCCAAGCAGGCGGCTGGCGAACTCTCGGGCCTCACCGGGGTCGACGACCCGTACGAGGAGCCGGAGACGCCGGATCTGCGTATCGAGTCGCACAACCAGAGCGTGCAGGAGTCCGCTGCCGCGCTGTACGCGCTGCTCACCGAAAGGGGTCTGGCATGACGACCGCGGCCACTGTCCACGAGGCAGCCGGCAACTCCGAAGGCGCCGGCCCCTACGCCCTGAGCCACCTGGACGCTCTGGAGTCCGAGGCGGTGCACATCTTCCGTGAGGTGGCGGGCGAGTTCGAGCGGCCGGTGATCCTGTTCTCCGGCGGCAAGGACTCCATCGTCATGCTGCACCTCGCGCTGAAGGCGTTCGCGCCCGCGGCGATCCCGTTCTCGCTGCTGCACGTGGACACGGGGCACAACTTCCCCGAGGTGCTTGAGTACCGCGACCGTACGGTCGAGAAGCACAACCTGCGGCTCCATGTCGCGTCCGTGCAGGACTACATCGACCGCGGTGTGCTCAAGGAGCGTCCGGACGGCACCCGCAACCCGCTGCAGACGCTGCCGCTGACCGAGAAGATCCAGAGCGAGAAGTTCGACGCGGTCTTCGGCGGCGGGCGGCGCGACGAGGAGAAGGCCCGCGCCAAGGAGCGGGTCTTCTCGCTGCGCGACGAGTTCTCGCAGTGGGACCCGCGTCGTCAGCGGCCGGAGCTGTGGAACCTGTACAACGGCCGGCACGCGCCGGGCGAGCACGTGCGCGTGTTCCCGCTGTCGAACTGGACCGAGCTGGACGTGTGGCAGTACATCGCCCGCGAGCAGATCGAGCTGCCCGAGATCTACTTCGCCCACGAGCGCGAGGTGTTCCAGCGCAACGGCATGTGGCTGACCGCCGGTGAGTGGGGCGGGCCGAAGGACGGCGAGACCGTCGAGAAGCGGCTCGTTCGCTACCGGACCGTCGGCGACATGTCCTGCACGGGCGCCGTCGACTCGGATGCGGTGACCCTGGACCAGGTCATCACCGAGATCGCCGCGTCCCGGCTCACCGAGCGCGGCGCGACCCGCGCGGACGACAAGCTCTCCGAGGCCGCGATGGAAGACCGTAAGCGCGAGGGGTACTTCTAAGCATGAGCACGATCACGCCCGAGGAACTCTCGGCCACCACCCTGCTGCGGTTCGCCACCGCGGGCTCCGTCGACGACGGCAAGTCCACGCTCGTCGGCCGGCTGCTGCACGACTCCAAGTCGATCCTCACGGACCAGCTGGAGGCCGTGGAGCGCGCCTCGGCCAGCCGCGGCCAGGAGGCCCCGGACCTCGCACTGCTGACGGACGGCCTGCGGGCGGAGCGGGAGCAGGGCATCACCATCGATGTCGCCTACCGCTACTTCGCCACGCCCCGGCGCCGGTTCATCCTGGCCGACACGCCGGGCCATGTGCAGTACACGCGGAACATGGTCACGGGCGCGTCGACGGCCGAGCTGACGGTGATCCTCGTCGACGCCCGCAACGGCGTCGTCGAGCAGACCCGCCGCCACGCCGCGATCGCGGCGCTGCTGCGCGTCCCGCACGTGGTGCTCGCCGTCAACAAGATGGACCTGGTCGGCTACCAGGAGTCCGTGTTCGCCGCGATCGCCGAGGAGTTCACGGCATACGCCACCGAGCTGGGCGTCCCGGAGGTCACCGCGATCCCGATCTCGGCGCTCGCCGGAGACAACGTCGTGGAGCCGTCCGCGAACATGGACTGGTACGGCGGCCCGACCGTCCTGGAGCACCTGGAGACGGTCCCGGTCAGCCACGACCTGAGCCACTGCCACGCGCGGCTGCCCGTGCAGTACGTGATCCGCCCGCAGACCGCCGAGCACCCCGACTACCGGGGCTACGCGGGCCAGATCGCCGCCGGTTCCTTCCGCGTCGGCGAGGCGGTCACCGTACTGCCGTCGGGCCGCACCTCGCGGATCTCCGGCATCGACCTGCTGGGCAAGCCGGTCGACATCGCCTGGACCACGCAGTCGGTGACCCTCCTCCTCGAGGACGACATCGACATCTCGCGCGGCGACCTGATCGTGCCGAGCAAGGACGCGCCGTCGACCACGCAGGACGTCGACGCGACCGTCTGCCACGTCGCCGACCAGCCGCTCACCGTCGGCCACCGCGTGCTGCTCAAGCACGGCACCCGCACGGTCAAGGCGATCGTGAAGGACATCCCGTCCCGGCTGACCCTCGACGACCTGTCCCTGCACCCGCACCCGGGACAGCTCGTCGCGAACGACATCGGCCGCGTCACGATCCGTACCGCGGAGCCGCTGCCGCTCGACTCGTACGCCGACTCCCGCCGCACCGGCTCGTTCATCCTGATCGACCCGGCCGACGGCACCACGCTCACCGCGGGCATGGTCGGCGAGTCGTTCGCCTCGCCGGACCCGGTCAAGGACGAGGCCGACGACGACGGGTGGGACTTCTAGTCATGACCACCATCGACATCTTCTCGACGTTCGCGAAGGAGGGCGGCCGCGTCGGCAGCGGCGCCCTCGGCAGCGGGCAGGGCGGAGTGGCGCGATGTGCGTGACGCCCGCAGCGGGGAAGGGGCACACACACTGCCTGCGCGGCCGCACCCCCCACGCCCTGAACAGACGAAGACCTGCCGACCTCCCGGCCACGACCTGAGAGTCCGTGACCGCCGGGCCAACGAGAGGAACGCCTCCCGTGCCTGCCAACCGCTCCACCGCCGTACGCCGCGGCCTCGCCGTCATAGCGACCCTGCCCCTTCTCGCCCTCGCCGCCTGCGGTTACGGCTCTGAGGCGAAGGACGACAGTGCGAAGGCCAATGTCGCCTCCGGCGCCAAGAAGATCGACGGCCTCGACTCCGTCAAGATCGGCTACTTCGGCAACCTGACCCACGCCACCGCCCTGGTCGGCAACCAGAAGGGCTTCTTCCAGAAGGAGCTCGGCGGTACGGAGGCCAAGTACTCGGTCTTCAACGCGGGCCCCTCGGAGATCGAGGCGCTGAACTCCGGGTCCATCGACATCGGCTGGATCGGCCCCTCACCCGCGATCAACGGCTACGTCAAGTCCAACGGCAAGAGCCTGCGCATCATCGGCGGTTCGGCGTCCGGCGGCGTGAAGCTGGTCGTCAACCCGAAGAAGATCAAGTCCCTGAAGGACGTCAAGGGCAAGAAGATCGCCACGCCGCAGCTCGGCAACACCCAGGACGTCGCGTTCCTCAACTGGATCGCCGACCAGGGCTGGAAGGTCGACGCGGAGAGCGGCAAGGGCGACGTGTCCGTGATCCGCACCGACAACAAGGTCACGCCGGACGCCTACAAGTCGGGTTCCATCGACGGCGCCTGGGTGCCGGAGCCGACCGCGTCGAAGCTGGTCGCCGAGGGCGCCAAGGTGCTGCTCGACGAGTCGACGCTGTGGCCCGACAAGAAGTTCGTGATCACGAACATCATCGTGTCGCAGAAGTTCCTCACGGAACACCCGAAGGCCGTCGAAGCCGTGCTGAAGGCCTCGGTCGAGACCAACAAGTGGATCAACGCCAACCCCGACGAGGCGAAGGCGGCGGCGAACGCCCAGCTCAAGGTCGACTCCGGCAAGGAGCTGCCGGCCGACGTGCTCGACCCGGCGTGGAAGTCCATCCAGATCACCAACGACCCGCTGGCGTCGACCCTCAACACCGAGGCGGAGCACGCGGTCAAGGCCGGTCTGCTGGAGAAGCCGAACCTGAACGGCATCTACGACCTGACCATCCTCAACAAGGTCCTGAAGGCCGAGGGCGAGCCCGAGGTCGACGACGCCGGTCTCGGCGCCAAGTAAAGCCGTAGCCCGTAGTCCGTAGTCCGTGAGTTCCCAGGAGGTGACGACCATGGCCACCACCCTCGCCAAGGCCGCCGACAGCGACACCGCAGCGGTGGACCACGCCGCCCGGATCGAGCACGTCTCGAAGTCCTTCGCAGGCCCGACCGGGCAGCAGCTCGTCCTGGACGACATCACGCTCGATGTCGCGCCCGGAGAGTTCGTCACCCTCCTGGGAGCCTCCGGGTGCGGCAAGTCGACGCTGCTCAACCTCGTCGCCGGCCTCGACAGGCCGACGGCGGGCAGCATCAGCACGGACGGCCGTCCGGCGCTGATGTTCCAGGAGCACGCCCTGTTCCCGTGGCTGACCGCGGGCAAGAACATCGAACTCGCCCTCAAGCTGCGGGGAGTTCCGAAGTCCGAGCGCCGCGAGCGGGCCGAGGAGCTCCTTGAGCTCGTACGGCTGAAGGGCGCGTACGGCAAGCGCGTCCACGAGCTGTCGGGCGGTATGCGCCAGCGCGTCGCGCTGGCCCGCGCGCTGGGCCAGGACAGCAAGCTGCTGCTGATGGACGAGCCGTTCGCCGCGCTCGACGCCATCACCCGCGACGTCCTGCACGACGAACTGACCCGTATCTGGCGCGAGACGAACCTGTCGGTGCTGTTCGTGACGCACAACGTGCGCGAGGCGGTGCGGCTCGCGCAGCGCGTCGTGCTGCTGTCGTCGCGGCCCGGGCGGGTGGCCCGCGAGTGGCGTGTCGACATTCCGCAGCCGCGCCGCATCGAGGACGCCGCCGTGGCGGAGCTGTCCGTCGAGATCACCGAAGAACTGCGTGGGGAGATCCGCCGTCATGGCCAGCACTGAGACGTCCGTCGACAAGACCGGACCGGTCGACGAGGCCGAGAAGCAGGCCAGGGAGGCCGGCAGGACCGGCAGGGACCACCACGACCTGGCCGGTCTGGAGGCAGGCCTCGACGCGCTGGAGACGGTCCAGTCGAGCCGTACTCCCCTGCGGGAGACACTGGTCCGGAAGGTGCTGCCGCCCGTCGTGGCCGTAGCGCTGGTCCTGGTGGTGTGGCAGGCGCTGGTGTCGTTCAAGGTCGTCGACGACCCGAGCAAGCTGCCCTCGCCGGGCGCGGTGTGGGGCGAGGTGACCGACGCCTGGCTGCAGGGCACACTCCTCGACTACATCTGGACCAGCGTCTCCCGCGGCCTGCTCGGCTTCCTGATGGCACTGGCGATCGGCACGCCGCTCGGTCTGATCGTGGCCCGCGTGAGGTTCGTGCGCGCGGCGATCGGCCCGATCCTGTCCGGTCTTCAGTCCCTGCCGTCGGTGGCGTGGGTGCCGCCCGCGGTCATCTGGCTGGGCCTGGACAACAAGATGATGTACGCGGTGATCCTGCTCGGCGCCGTCCCCTCGATCGCCAACGGCCTCGTCTCCGGCGTCGACCAGGTACCGCCGCTGTTCCTGCGGGCGGGCCGCACCCTCGGTGCCACGGGCCTGCGCGGTACCTGGCACATCGTGATGCCGGCCGCGCTGCCCGGCTACCTGGCCGGTCTGAAGCAGGGCTGGGCCTTCTCGTGGCGCTCGCTGATGGCCGCTGAGATCATCGCGTCCTCGCCCGACCTGGGCGTGGGTCTCGGCCAGCTGCTCGAGAACGGCCGCAACACCAGCTCGATGTCGATGGTCTTCCTGGCCATCATCCTGATCCTGATCGTCGGTATCGCCATCGACCTGCTGATCTTCAGCCCGCTGGAGCGGTCGGTGCTGCGCAGCCGCGGTCTGCTCGTGAAGAGCTGAGTCCCATGCACCGCCCGGTCCGCCCCGTCTTGGTAGTCGTCGCCCACGGCAGCCGCGACCCGCGGCACGCGGCGACCGTGCACGCCCTCGTCCGGCGCGTGCGGTCGCTGCGGCCGGGGCTGCGCGTGGAGACCGGCTTCCTGGACTTCAACATCCCCTCGGTGGCGGGCGTCCTGGAGTCCCTGGCGGCGGAGGGAGTACGCGACGTCGTCGCCCTTCCCCTGCTGCTGACCCGCGCCTTCCACGCGAAGGCAGACATCCCGGCGGTGCTCCGCGAGGCCCCGCCGCAGCTGCGCATACGCCAGGCCGAGGTGCTGGGCCCCTCGCCTCTCCTCCTGTCGGCGCTCGAACGACGGCTGTACGAGGCCGGGCTGACGCCGGAGGGCAAGCCCTCGACCGGCGTCGTCCTGGCCTCGGCGGGATCCACAGACCCGGAGGCGATCGCAGTGATCGCTGAAATCGCGCGGGAGTGGCGGCACACCGGTTGGTGCGCCGTGCGACCTGCGTTCGCCTCCGCATCCCTTCCCCGCACGGAGGACGCGGTCCGGGAACTGCGTGCCCTCGGCTGCGCCCGGGTCGCCGTCGCCCCGTACGTCCTCGCCCCCGGCTTCCTGCCGGACCGCATCGCGCGGGGCGCGACCGAGGCGGACGCAGACGTACTGGCGGATGTGCTGGGCCCGGCGCCGGAGGTGGCGCGGGTGGTGCTGGAGCGGTTCGACGAGGCACGGGTGCCGACGCTGGCGGCGCTGGGCGCCTGACACACACCTGCTCGGGTGCGATCACGGCCGGCCGAACGCGGTCGTAGCCGCCGGAGTGTCCATCAATCCGTCGGCTTGTCGCCGCCCCCGTCGAACGGCGTCGCCTGGTGGAAGTACAGCCGCCAGCTTCCCTCGGTGTACCGCCACAGGGAACTGCGGTGTGCCCGCCTGCCGTTGTAGTCGGTGTCGAACGTGAGGTGGACGACGTCCGGGGCGAGCTGGACGCCCTTCATGCGGGAGATGGTGAAGGGGCGTACGCGCGGCTCGGAATCGCAGGTCAGGGCGTCGATGATCGAGGCCCGGTCCCAGCGGCGGCCCGAGGCGCCGAACTCGGTGAAATCGGGGTGCAGCAGCGCACCGAGCCGCGTGGGCGAGCGGCGGACCTCGGCGTCGAGGAGGCTCAGTTCTCGTTCGATGACGGCGTCGACGGCGGGGTTGCGCTCAGGCACCGGTCAACTCCACGAGCTTGGTGACGGTGTTCCAGTTCCGGCTCGTGGCGACGATGCCCTTCAGGACGCGGGGACGTGACAGGGCTTCGGCGAGCTTGGAGCGGCCGAGGCCCTCGGGTGCGTACAGGTAGAGGGCGCGTTCGCCGAGGCGGAACTCCTCGGGAAGGTAGGCGGCCGGGTCGATCTCCGCGAACCGTTCTGGGCCCACCTGCTCGGAGAAGAACGTGACGTGCAGCTGCTTGGCCTCCAGGGACGCGGCGGGGAAGGGGCAGGCGTCGGCGACCCTACGCAGATACGTTCCGTCGCGTACCAGGCAGTCGACGGTGAAGCCGAACCGCTCCGCTATGGCCTTCTCCAGCGCGTCAGCGACCGCCTGCTCGTCGTCCGAGTCGCTCGTGAAGACGGCGTTCCCGCTCTGCAGGTAGGTGCGTACGTCGCGGTGGCCGAGCGCCTCGATGACCGTGCGCAGCTCCGCCATGGGGAGCTTCTTGTTGCCGCCTACGTTGATCCCGCGCAGCAGCGCCGCGTACCTCGTCGTCACGCTCACACGATAATGCGGCCGCCGTGCCCCGTGGGGGTGGGCACGGCGGCCGCGGTACAGGGGGCTTACTCGAGGATCTTGAGCAGCTTGTTCGGGGTGCCCTCGGTGGCGTTGGAGATCGCGTCCGGGGTCGCGCCGTCGGTCAGGGCCTGGGCGACCTGGTCCGGCGTGGCGTCGGGGTGTCCGGCCAGGTAGACGGCGGCGGCACCCGCGACGTGCGGGGTCGCCATCGACGTACCGGAGATGGTGTTGGTGGCGTCGTCGCCGGTGTTCCAGTCGGAGGTGATCTCCGAACCGGGGGCGTAGATGTCCACCGACGAGCCGTAGTTGGAGAAGGAGGACTGCTCGTCGCCCTCGGTGGAGGAGGCGACGGTGATGGCCTCGGGGACCCGGGCCGGGGAGCCCTGGCCCGCGTCGGTGGCCTCGTTTCCGGCCGCCACGGCGAAGGTGACGCCGGAGCCGATGGCCTTCTGCACGGCCGCGTCGAGCGCCTCGTCGACGCCTCCGCCGAGGCTCATGTTCGCGACGGACGGGCCCTGGTGGTTCGCGGTGACCCAGTCGATGCCCGCGATGACCTGCTCGGTGGTGCCGGAGCCCTCGTCGTCGAGGACACGCACGGCGACGATCTTCGCCTTCTTGGCGACACCGTGCGCCTCACCGGCGATGGTGCCGGCGACGTGCGTGCCGTGGCCGTTGCCGTCGTCGGCGCTGTCGTCGTTGTCGATCGCGTCGAAGCCGGAGGAGGCGCGGCCCCCGAAGTCCTGGTGGCTGATGCGCACGCCCGTGTCGATGACGTACGCGGTGACGCCCTCGCCGGCGCTGTCGGGGTAGGTGTACGCGCCGTCGCCCGCGGTCTCGGTCTGGTCGATGCGGTCCAGGCCCCACGACGGCGGGTTCTCCTGGGTGGCGTCGATGTGGAACTTCTTGTTCTGGACCACCTTCGACACCGACGGATCGGCAGCCAGGCGCTTGGCCTCGGTCTCGGTCAGCCCGGAGGCGGAGAAGCCGTTCACGGCGGAGCTGTAATTGCGCTTCAGGGTGCCGCCGTACTCCTGGGCGAGGTCCTGCTTCGCCCCTTTGCTCGCCTTCCCGTCGAGCATGACGATGTAGCTTCCGGCGACGGCGCCCTCGGCGTTCGCGCCGTAGACCTTGCCCTCGGCCGGGGCAGCGGCGCCGGCGAAAGATCCGGCGAAGACGGACACGCCCACTGCGGTGGCAGCGGTGGCTATGGCCGCGGTCAGCTTCATCGAGCGTGTGCGCTTGTGAGTTGCCATGAAGAGGGGTCTCCTCGTGGTTTTTGTGGGGGGAATTGTGTGGGGGGAATTGCGTGGGTTTGCCGGGCGGTGCATCGGGTCGGCGCCGAACACCTCGTCAGGCGGGTCGGCGCCCGCGTCGCCGTCGGCATTACTGCATCAACGCCCGTAGATCCGGAAGATCTCCGGGTGTTGGCACGAAACCCTGGCGGATTGACGCGGCCAGATCAAGACCTTCATACACCTGTGATCCGTTCAACAAGGCTTCGCAATAACAAATCAGCACGGGTGTGGCAGACCGGACAGCCGGGATACGGGGCTTGGGGCGCCGGTACGGCAGTGAGGGCGCCGGCGCGGTACGGGGCCGTCGCGGTCATGCCGCCGTGCGGACTTCGTCCTCCTCGAAGGAGGCAAGCGTCCGGCTGAAATCACGAGTGGAGAGCAGAAGCTTGTAGATGATGGCGAGTTCGAAGACGAGCAGCAGTGCGCCGGAAATGATGGTTGCCGGGATCACCGCGTCGCACAGCGGGCCGATGATGAAAACGCCCATCTGGAACTCGATCCCGCTGATCAGGTGGGTGCGGATGCGGTGACGCAGAAGGAAGGAACGCAGCCGCAGATAGGCGGGGAAACGGTGCCGGAATTCCTGCTGGAGGTCGATGACCTGGGCCTTGGGCTGTTCGGGAAGCCCGAGGTGGTGCGCTGGGTGGTGTGCTGAGTGGTGTTCTGAGGGTGCGAGGTGTGCTGGGTGTGCCGTCACGGACTCGGCGGCCGGGCCTATGTCCTGCGAGCGCACGGACGCCAGATCCTGCTCGACGTCGGCCTCCGGGTTGTGCCGCAGCAGGTCCTCCATGAAGGCGACGCCTGCCTCGTCCTCGCTGCGGCGCGCCTGGCGTATGCGCGCCTTGATCTGCTTCCGCATGGTGTGGCGGGTCTTGAAGATCTCCAGCGAGTTGATGTAGCGCAGGCCGTCGAGGCAGACGACGGCCACCGCCAGCCAGACGTAGAGCAGATCGCCGGTGCGCTCGTACTGGCCTGCCATCAGCGCGATGGCGCAGGCGATCACGCGGATGCGGTCGAAGATGTAGTCGAGCCAGGCGCCGAACACCGAGCCCTGACCGGTGAGTCGGGCGACCTTGCCGTCCATGCAGTCGAGGACGAAGCTCAGGTGGTAGACGAGCGCCCCGGCGATCAGCCAACGCCAGTCGCCCATCGCGAAGCAGGCGGCAGCAGCGAGTCCCAGCAGCAGCGCACCCCAGGTGATCTGGTTCGGGGTGATCCTGGTGCGCAGGGCGACCTGTCTCACGAGCGGCGTGGCGACCGGGTCGACGAGCAGCACGGTCCACCACGCGTCCCGCTTCTTCTGGGTGATGCGGCGCACCTCGTTCAGTGCCGGTATGTCTGAGGGCATGGATCGGCCAACTTCCTGGTGTTCAACTGGAGTTGGTTTCACGTTAGGAAGCCGGTAAGAGAAGGAACAAGAAGGTGCCTGTGCAACCTTTCTCGGGGGTAACGGGTCGAAAAGAGCAGGCCGAGTCCATGGCGGTCGAGGGCCGGGCCTGCGTTATCCGAGCGTTACCGAATGACCCGACCGTTATCGAATGTGCGCTATCGCTTCACCGCCGATGTGCAACCAAAGCGGCAACCTTCCCCACCGCCGCGAAAACCACAGATGACAGGTGTCCGAGTGGCACTCATCGGGCGAGTGCCGCATGGAGCGCGAGCCACTGCCCGGGCGGCACCTCGCCGACGAGCACCTGCGGATCGAGTCGCGCCGCACGGAACGCCGCGTCCACGCGGCGCCTCGGATACGCCTGGCGCAGCGAGGCGTGCAGCGATCCGCCGACCCCCGAGAAGCCCAGCTCGATCAGGTGCCGCCAGCTCTGGTACGCGTCCGGCGCCACCAGCGGTGCCCGGCGGCGTTCGATGCGTACGATCCCGGCGTCGACGCGCGGCACCGGCCTGAACCGCGTCCGGCCGACCCGCCCGGCCAACCGCCACTGGTATCGGGGCCAGCTCCGGATCGTCACCAGCGTCCAACTCCCGTAGTCACCTGTGCGTTTGCGGGCGTACTCGAGCTGGGTGAGGAGGGTGGCGTCGGTGAGGGCTGGGGCGCGCAGGCACCAGTCAACGATGGCCGCGGTGCGTGAGAACGGCACGTTCCCTGCCACGGAGAAAGGGGTGTGCGGGGGACGTGCGGCGAGAAAGTCCCCGCCGACGACCCGTACGTGGGGTGTGCCGGAGAACCGGTCGCGCAGCACGGGCACCAGCCGCGGGTCGATCTCATAGGCGACCAGTTCCCGGCAGCGGCGGGCGAGCATCTCGGTCAACGCTCCCTTTCCCGCGCCGACTTCGAGCAACAGACCTGCCTGTTGCGGGCGCGGGACGGCGAGACGGGCGATGCGGTCGGCGGTGGCGCGGTCGGCGAGGAAGTTCTGCGAGAGCGCGCGGGAAACGTGCGTGGGGCGGGCCATGGCCTGCGGTCCTTGTCTTCCGTGAAGGGCATACGGGCAGACGAAGGCCCCGACCGGAGACAGGAGGAGGACGCGCACGGCGGGCACGCGTCGCGTCGGATGCGTGCACGCTCGAAGGCGTACGGGAGAGAAGAGGTGCCGCTGCGGTGGAACCGTCAGCGGGCGTTGCTCCCCGGGCCGGTCAGGGCACCGGGGCCGCGGCGCAGCCGGATGGAGTGCGTGCAGCCCCGGCCGTGACCGGAGTTGATGATCGCGTTGAATGCTGTCACGACCGGCACGCTAGGCGAGACCGGCCGAGGCGGACAACAGGTTTTCCCGGCTCGGTGGCCATGACAGCAGCGGCCGTCACGAGCGCTCGGGGCTGATGGGGCTCGTCAGCGCTGATAGCGTGCAAGGACCAGATTCCCGTCCTCGACGAGCCGTTCGCGCAGCTCGTCCAGTGTGATCGCCCCGCTGTAGTACTCCTGGAACGCGGGCGTGGCCACCTTGTCCTTCCACTCGGGGTACCCGCGGACCGACTGGGCGGGTGCCGAGCGGAGGTGCTCGGCAAGCGCCGTGCCCGTCGCCCAGTCGTACTTCTCGGTGTGCAGCGCCGGGTCGCTCAGTGCCTTCTTCCCTGTGGGCAGCATCCAGTCGCCGAGCGCCAGCCGCACCATGTTCTCCGGGCGGAGGAGGAAGTCGATGAACCGGGCGGCCTCCTTCTTGTGCGGGCTGTCCTCGGCGATCGAGAGCGTCTGCGGGCTCACGCCCTGGGTGAGCCCGTCAGCGCCCGCGGGGGCGGGCAGCACCTGCCAGTCGAAGCCCTTGGGCGCCTGCTGCACGATCTGCTGACGGTACGAGAACCCGAGCGGGACCATCGCGTACTTGCCGGCGAAGAAACCGGGTAGCGTATCGGAACCGCCCATCCCGAGCGTCGTACCGGAAGCACTCCGGTCGGTGGCCACCTGGTCGTGGACCGTGCGCGGCACCACCTCGTCGGCTGTGTCGAAGCGGACCTCGACCCTTCCGTCCTCGCCGCGGTGGAAGATCCGCCCGCCGGCCGAGAGGGAGAGGTTGAGCGTCGCCGACACGGGTTCCTTGAGCGGCCAGGCGACGCCGTACCTGCCGTCGCCCCTCAGCTCCTTGGTGATCTGCCGGAACTCCTCCCAGCTCCAGGGCTTCTCAGGCGTGGGTATGCGGACTCCGGACTCCTTGAGCCACGTGGCGTTGGCGATGAGGACGCGCGGCTCCTGCAGGAACGGCACGCCGTAGATGCCGTCGCCGAACGTCGCCGTCTCCCAGCTGCGGTCCGGGATCTCTTCCCTCAGCCGCTGGGGCAGCAGCTCGCGCAGGTCGGCGAGATATCCGCCGTACGCGAAGTCGGCGAGGTCGTCGGAGGCGTCATGGATGATGTCCGGCGCCTCGCCGCCCTCGAAGGAGGTGAGCAACTGGTCGTGGACGCTGTCCCAGCTGCCCTGGACGTACTCGACCTGCACGTCCGGGTGGGCGGCGTTCCACTCCTCCACCAGCTCCTTGTTGGCCTCGACGGACTCCTTCTGCCAGGCCAGCGACTGGAAGCGGAGCGTGATCCTCCCATCGGAGCCGGAGCCGGAGCCGGAGCCAGAACCGCCGTTGTCGCCCGTGCATCCCGTCAGCAGCAGTCCGAAGACCGCCGCGAGGGCCAGGAGGATTCGGGTACGCATCAGGGCCGGCCGGAATCGGGTATGCATCAGCTCTTCACCGCCCCGGCGAGCATGCCGCTCGTGATCCGCTTCTGGATGATCGCGAAGACGACGAGGGACGGGAGCGTCGCGAGGAAGGCCGCCGCGGCGAGCGGGCCGAGGTCCGCGACGCCCTCCGCACCGATGAAGTGCGTGAGGACGACCGGCAGGGTCTGCTTCTCCGGGGTCTTGAGCAGGACGAGCGCGAAGAAGAACTCGTTCCATGCGCTGATGAAGGCGAACAGCGCGGTCGCCACGAGTCCGGGCGCGAGCAGCGGCGCGACCACCGACACGAGCGTGCGCACCCTGCCCGCACCGTCGACAGCGGCCGCCTCCTCCAGCTCTGCCGGTACGGCGCGCACGTACCCGACGAGCATCCACAGCGCGAACGGCAGCGCCCAGACCACGTACACCATGATCAGCCCCGGCACGGAGTTGATCAGCCGCAGCTCCTTCAGGACGAGGAACAGCGGGATGATCACCAGGACGAACGGGAACGCCTGACTGACCACGACCCAACCGGTGGCCGCCCTCGCCAGCAGGGTCCGGCGGCGCGCCATGACATACGCCATGGGAGTCGCGATGACCACGGCGATCAGAGCGGCCCCGATGGCGGCGACCAGCGAGTTGAGCGCGGCGCCGAGCAGCGGCTGCTCGTCGAAGGCCTGCCGGAAGTTGGCGAGCGTCGGGTCCTTCGGGATCCAGGTGGGGTGCAGACTCGCCAGTTCCCGCGGCGGCTTGAAGGCCGTCGACACCAGCCACAGGAACGGGAAGGCGAGGAAGACGAGATACGCGAGGAGCGCGACGTACTGTCCCGCGCGAGCGGGCCGACTGGTGCGGAGCATGCTCACCGCTGGTCCCCTCCCCTCAGCCGGCCCACGAGGTGGAAGGCCAGGACGACCGAGATCACGGCGACCATCACGCAGCCCATCGCCGCGGCATAGCCGAACTGGCCGTAGCGGAAGGCCTCTTCGTAGGCGAAGAGCATCGGCAGCCTCGTACGTCCGCCGGGACCACCGCTGGTCAGTACGTAGACCAGCGCGAACGAGTTGAAGTTCCAGATCAGGTTGAGGGCGGTGATGGCCAGTGCGACCGGCCGGAGCGCCGGCCAGGTGACCGTGCGGAAGCGGCGCCAGGCGCCCGCGCCGTCCATGGCCGCCGCCTCGTGCAGCTCGCGCGGCGTGTTCTGCAGCCCGGCGAGCAGTACCACCGTGGTCTGCGGCATGCCCGCCCAGATGCCGACGACGATCACGGCGGGCAGGGCGGTCGCGAGGCCCGTGAGCCAGTCGCGTCCGTCGCCGAGGCCGAGGTCGCGGAGGGTCTCGTTGAGGATGCCCGCGTCCGGGTTGTAGACGAGGCGCCACATGATGCCGACGACGACCTCGGGCATCGCCCAGGGGATGATCGCGAGCGCCCGCGCCAGCCACCGCAGCCGGAGATCCTGGTTGAGCAATAGCGCAAGCCCCAGCGCGAGCAGGAACTGCGGGACGGTGACCCCTGCCGCCCACACCAGGCCGATGCGGAACGACTCCCAGAACAGCGTGTCGTGCAGCAGGTCGCGGAAGTTGAGCAGCCCGATCCACTGGGTGGGTGCGGTGCGGCCCGACTGGGCGTCGGTGAACGCGAGCGCTATGCCGTACAGCAGCGGGCCGACGCTGAGCACCAGGATGGGTAACAGCGCGGGCAGCACCAGGAACCAGGCGCCGTGGTCGGTCGGGCGCCGGTCGCTGCCGGGTCCGGGCGCGTGCTTCGTTGACCGCGCCGTTGCGGTCGCCAAGGTCACGGGAATCGGCTCCTTTGGGCGGCTCGTACGGTCCGGATGCGGTTCTGCAGCGGTCCGGCCGCCCACGCGGCCTCCGTCATCGTGGGGGCGGACCCCCGTGCCGTCAAGGCGTCGCGCAGGCACTTCTCGGACCTTCTCACCGGTCTCCACCTGTGCAAATGCGAGACTGGGCGGGCGTACGGCGTGATCGGGCGTACGACGTGATCGAGTGGAGGCGGATGATGGACGAGGCCCGGGCGCGGGACGTGCTGGCGGCGGCGGGCGTGCTGCCGGATGCGGCACGGGACGCGGCACTGCTCGCGCTGGGCGAGAACGCGGTGTTCGCGGCCGGTGACCTGGTGGTCAAGGTGGGCCGGAGCGCCGAACTCCTCGACCGCGCGCGGCGCGAGCTGCGCATCGCGGGCTGGCTCGCGGAGGCGGGCGTACCTGCGGTGCGGGCCGCGGAGCCCGATCCTCTGCTGGTCGACGGCCATCCGGTGACGGTGTGGCACCGCATCCCGGTGGCACTCCGCCCCGCCGAGCCCCGCGATCTGGCCGAACTGCTGCGGATGGTGCACGCACTTCCCTCCCCCTCTTTCGCGTTGCCGCGCCGCGAGCTGCTCGGCGGCGTCGAGCGCTGGCTGCGGCTCGCGGGCGACGCGATCGATCCGGCCGACGCGGCGTATCTGCGCGAGCGCCGCGACGGCTTCGCTGCGGCCGCGGCCGCGCTGAAGCCGCATCTTCCGCCCGGGCCCATCCACGGCGACGCGCTCCCCCGCAACGTCCATGTCGGCCCCGACGGCCCGGCCCTGGTGGACCTGGAGACGTTCTCCTCCGATCTGCGCGAACACGACCTGGTGGTCATGGCCCTGACCCACGACCGATACGGCCTGCCGGATGACGCGTACGACGCCTTCACGGACGCGTACGGCTGGGATGTGCGCAAGTGGGAGGGCTGCACCGTGCTGCGCGGCGCCCGCGAGACGGCGAGCTGCGCGTGGGTCGCCCAGCACGCACCCACGAACCCGAAGGCGCTGGCGGAATTCAGGCGCCGCGTGGCCTCCCTGCGGGACGGGGACGAGACGGTGCGGTGGTATCCGTTCTGAACCGGCCAGGTCCCGGGCGCGTTCGGGTGCCGCTCAAGGAGGCCGTTTTTCTTCCCCCACCCCGCCCCTTCCCGAAACTGGGGGCTCCGCCCCCAGACCCCCGATCGCCCTGACGGGGTCGTCCTCAAACGCCGGACGGGCTGTTCCCCGCCAACTCCCGTACGGGCCAGGCCCCGTCCACCACCGCCTCCGCGTCCCCCTGTTTCCGCAGGAAGCCCTGGAAGTCGGCGGCCCACGCCGCATACCACCCGATCTGGCGGCGGTGCAGCTCCGCCGGGGCGAGGCCCGCGATCTTCGGGTGGCGGGCGGCTATCGCGCAGGCCAGACGGGCCGCGGCCACGGCGTCCGCCGAGGCGTCGTGCGCCGTGTCCAGCGCTACGCCGTACTCCGTGCAGACGGCTTCGAGGTTGCGCTTGCCGCGGCGGTAGCGGTCCACGGAGCGGTCGATCGTGTACGGGTCGATGACCGGGGCCGGATCGATGCCGCCGAGGCGGTCGCGCAGCGACGGCAGACCGTACCGCCGGAGCTCCGCGGAGAGCAGCGTCAGGTCGAAGGCCGCGTTGTACGCCACGACCGGAACGCCCGTCTGCCAGTACCCCACGAGGACCGAGGCGAGCGCGTCGGCGACCTCGTCGGCCGGCCGGCCCTCAGCGGCTGCCCGTTCGCCGGTGATCCCGTGCACCGCCACCGCCTCGGCGGGGATCGGGACTCCCGGGTCGGCCAGCCATTCGCGGTGCCCCAGCAGCTGCCCGTCTCTCAGCTCGATCACGGCTCCTGTGACGATGCGCGCCTCGCGCGGGTCCGTCCCGGTCGTCTCCAGGTCGAAGCCGATCAGCAGCTCCCGGTGCCAGCCCATGCGGCCCCTCCTTCGTAGTGCTTTCCCCCAGTGACCATCACGATCGCATCCGCCACTGACAATCAGACGAGCGCGTTCCGCTTCCCTCCGCCGCCGGGATCCAGCACCGGCCTCAGGACACCGGCCGCGAATCCACCCACGCCGCCTCGAACTCCTCGCGGTACGTGGCGAAAAGCCCACTCTCGCCCGTTTCGCCCGCCTTGACCACCCGGCCCCCGCCGCGCAGCACCAGCACCGGCGCCTCCATCCCCCGCGTCCTGCGCAGATACGACTGGACGACGGCGATGCCGTCCGAGCCGTCCCCGTCGACCAGATACGCCGTGAAGCGCGGGGTCTCGTCGAAGACCTGGATCTCGAAGGCGCCGGGATCACGCAGCTTGGCGCGCACCCGCCGCATGTGCAGGATGTTCATCTCGACCGAACGGCTCAACTCGCCCCGCTTCAGGCCGAGTTCGCGTTCCCGCCGCTTCACCGCGCTGGACGCCGGGTTCAGGAACAGCAACCGCACCCGGCAGCCGGACTCGGCGAGGCGCACGAGGCGCCGGCCCGAGAAGTTCTGCACGAGCAGGTTCAGGCCTATGCCGATCGCGTCGAGGCGGCGGGCGCCGCCGAAGATGTCCTCGGCCGGGAACTGCCGCAGCAGCCGCACCCGGTCCGGATGCACGGCGACCACGTCCGCGTACCGGTCGCCGACGAGGTCCTCGACGGCGTCGACGCGCAGCCGGCGCGCGGACGGCACGTCCGAGCCCGCCCCGAGTATGTCGAGGAGGCGGGACGATGCGCGTTCGGCCTGGGCGAGGACCGTCTCGGACAGGGCGCGATTCCGGGACACCACGTTGCGGGTGACCTCGAGCTCGTCCAGGGCCAGTTCTACGTCGCGCCGGTCGTCGAAGTAGGGCTCGAAGCACGGCCAGTGCTGGACCATCAGCTCGCGCAGCTGCGGCAGCGTCAGGAAGGAGAGGACGTTGTCGTCCGCCGGGTCGAGCAAGTACCCCTTGCGGCGGCTGACTTCGCGTACGGCGACGGCGCGCTGCACCCACTCCTGACCGGCCGGCCCGGCGGCCGCGACGACCCAGTCGTCCCCGTGGACGGGCTCGTAGATGGGACGCAGAACGGCCGCCACGACGGCGCGCAGCCGCTGTTCGACCAGGTTCAGCCAGATGTAGGCGCGCCCGGCACGCTGTGCGCGCGTACGCACCTCGCTCCAGGCGTCGGCGCCCCAGTCCAGTTCGGGTCCGATCTGAGATCCCATGTCCATCGGCCGCGCCAGGGACACCGCACCCGGTGGGGCGTCCGCGGAGCTCCCCTCGTGACCGCTGTCACCAGGGGGCAGCTCCAGCCCTCCCGAGCTCACCCGCGCACCGCCTTCCGCTCCCCCGAGCACTCCCCCGTTCAACGATCAAGGAAGGGTACTCCGGGAGCGGGCGGCGGTGCAGCCGGATGCACAGGGTCCTTTCTCAACTCCCTTCTTCCGGCTGGCCGTTCTCGCCCGCGAGATCCGCCGGAGTGAGCGGATTCATAGCCGTCACATCGCGCGGGACCAGCGCGAAGCCCTGCCAGTGGACCGGCATGGGCTGCTGGTCCTCGTCCCGGGCGATGTGGTGGAAGCCGATGTTGATCCAGGTGATGGGGTGCTTGAGGGTCTGGCCGTTGACCCATTTGTCGACACTGGTCGGTGCGCCGTCCCTGCAGTTCGGGTTGTCGGACGCGTACTGCTCGCACTTCTTGTACTCGGTGAAGTACACGTCGTGCCGGGTGAAGGAGCGGCCGGGGAACTTGTCGGTGTGGCCGGGCACGATCTCGTAGCTGCGCGGATGGCCGTCCTTGTTCTTGCCTGCGGTGCTGACGACCCGCCACCAGCGCATCGACTTGGCGTCGCCCGCGAGTTCCTTGGTCACGGCTGTCCGGGTGGTCTTGGTCTTCGGGATGCCGTTGCCTCGGGGCGGGGTCACCTTCGAGTCGTACTGCTCGACCTTGGCCTTTGACGAGCCGTCGAGGCCGAAGTCGAGCCGCCAGAAGACGTTGTGGGCGTGGCTCTCGGCGTATCCGCGGGCGCCCTTGCCGATGGGCCAGCCGCGGCCGTCGCCGCCGTTGTAGTCGTACGGCGAGAGGCTGCCGGTGGCGCCTTCGTTCGCCGTGATCGTGCCGTCCGAGCCGAACCGCCACTCGGTGATGTACTCGTACCAGGACGCCTTGTTGACCGTGTACACGAGCAGGTCCTTGCCCTGGGCCTGCCAGACCTTGGTGCCCTCGTCGTTCGCCAGGCGGTACGCGTGGCCACGCGCGCGTGTCGTGGTGCACAGGCCCTTCACGTTGCCCATGTCCGGGACCTTGACGGTCTTGATGGTGCCGCCCGGGCACTCGCCGGGCCTGAGGCTCTGCAGCGCCAGGCCGAAGTCGGTGCCGGTGACGTCGTCGTACTCCTCCTGGCCGTCGTCGTAGGGGACGTGGATCTGCGCCAGGCGTGCGCTCGTGAGCACGGGTATGGGCTTGGGCTCGCCCTTGGGCTGGTAGCTGACGTTGTCCAGGACGAGCCCGGAGAGGGTGTTGTAGTGCCAGCACATGCGCCAGGTGGTGCCGCCGTCGAGGGTCTGCTCGATGCGGTAGGCGGCACTGCAGCCCGGGGCTGCGGCGGGGGCTTCGGGCGTCTGTTCGGGCGCGGCGGATGCGGGGCTCCCGGCGGTCACGGCGGTGCCGAGGAGCGCGGAGACGGCGAGGGCGAGGGCTGCTCGCCTGCGGGCGCGCGTCCGAAGGGGCGCGCCGGGGGCGAGCCGATGGTGCTGTCTGTCGACGGGCATGCGGAAATGACTCCTTCGTGGAGGAGAAGATCGCGTACGGGAGAAGAAGACGACGAGAGGAAGCGGACGAACCGCAGGTCAGCCGAGGCGGCCGACGGTGCGGGCGCTGAGATCGATGACCATGGCCCGGGTGTCTATCCACGGGCCGTTCTTGACCTTGGCGACGATCCGCAGGCACCGGTGCCGTCCGCAGTCGGCGAGACCGGACGGCACCTGCCGGGCGGTCTCCTTGCGGAAGACCATGCCGCTCAGCTCGAGCTGGTCCGGGCTGGTCAGCTCCTTGTCCGTGGCGTGCCGGTAGTCGTTCTTCAGGTCCGCGCCGAGCGGGTCGGCGATCAGCAGCTGTGCCGCCTCGCGCAGCTCCTCCCTGCTGGGCGGCGGCTGCACGCCGTGCGCGACGTCCGTCTGTTCGACCGTGCCTGTGGTGAGGTTCACAGTCTTGGTGATCACGGCGTCGCTCTTGTAGTCGTAGAGGACGACGTCGGCGCGGCGCTGCTGGGGCGCGCCGGTGCCGTCGTCCGGCGCCGGATCGCTGAGATTCGTGGACAGCCGCTGCGGTCCGCGGTCCCCCTCGACGTCGCGTGCGTCGGACCGCAGGGCCCTCGTCACGGCGATCCGCTCGGCCCGATTCAGCTCGTCGTCGGTGAGCGGATCGCTGCCTATGCCCTGGTCAGCCTGGGTGGGTGCGGCCTCGACGACACCCTCGGGCGGTACGGCGTCCTGCTGCGCGGCGCCCACGGACGTGCGCCTGTCCGCCTGCTCGCCCGCGCCGGCCTCGCCCGGCAGCGTGACGGCGGCCATCAGGGCCGTACCCGCCACGGCGATCGCCGCGCCGGCCACCACCTTCCCCAGGTGGCGTCTTGCTAGTTCGCGCACATGTTCCCCCTGTGTCCCTGCAGTCTCTGCAGTCCCCTAAGACGCATACCGGCTGGTCAGTACATGTGCCGGGTGTGCGTGGTCACCCTCTAGGACGGCACGAAGTCCTAGGAGGTTCACTCACTTTCAGGGAGACTCGAAGCCGAGTGGCCCCCCGTACCCGGGCCGGAAATGGAAGAGTCGTATCCATGCAGGTCTGGCCTGGACAGGCGTACCCCCTCGGCGCGACGTACGACGGCGCCGGTACGAACTTCGCGGTCTTCTCCGAGGCCGCGCACCGTATCGAGCTGTGTCTGCTGCACGACGACGGCTCGGAGACGGCCGTCGAGCTGCGCGAGAGCGACGCCTTCGTGCGGCACGCGTACCTGCCCGGGATCATGCCGGGGCAGCGTTACGGCTTCCGTGTGCACGGGCCGTACGCACCGGAGCGCGGGCAGCGGTGCAACTCGGCGAAGCTGCTCCTCGACCCGTACGCGCGCGCGGTCAGCGGCCGCATCGAGTGGGGCGAGGAGGTCTACGGCTACCACTTCGGCGAGCCCCACAAGCGCAACGACCTGGACTCGGCGCCGCACACGATGGCGTCCGTCGTGGTCAATCCGTACTTCGACTGGGGCGACGACCGGCTGCCGCGCACCGACTACCACCGGACGGTGATCTACGAGGCCCATGTGAAGGGCCTGACCATGATGCATCCGGCGCTGCCCGACGAGCTGCGCGGCACGTATGCGGCGCTGGCACACCCGGCGATCCTTGAACACCTGACCGAGCTGGGCGTGACGGCCCTCGAGCTGATGCCGGTCCACCAGTTCGTGAACGATCACCGTCTGGTGGAGATGGGCCTGAACAACTACTGGGGCTACAACACCATCGGCTTCTTCGCGCCGCACAACGCCTACGCCTCGTGGGGCGACCGCGGCCAGCAGGTGCTGGAGTTCAAGTCGGCGGTGCGCGCCCTGCACCAGGCCGGCATCGAGGTCATTCTGGATGTGGTCTACAACCACACGGCCGAGGGCAACCATCTGGGCCCGACGCTCTCCTTCCGGGGCCTGGACAACGCGTCGTACTACCGGCTGGCGGATGATCCCCGCTACTACATGGACACAACGGGCACCGGTAACTCGCTGCTCATGCGCTCGCCGCACGTGCTGCAGCTGATCATGGACTCGCTGCGGTACTGGGTCACCGAGATGCATGTGGACGGCTTCCGGTTCGATCTCGCGGCGACGCTCGCCAGGCAGTTCCACGAGGTGGACCGGCTGTCGTCGTTCTTCGACCTCGTGCAGCAGGACCCGGTGGTGTCGCAGGTCAAGCTGATCGCGGAGCCCTGGGACGTCGGCGAGGGCGGTTACCAGGTGGGGAACTTCCCGCCGCTGTGGACCGAGTGGAACGGCAAGTACCGCGACACGGTGCGCGACCTGTGGCGGGGTGAGCCGCGGACGCTCGCCGAGTTCGCATCGAGGCTGACCGGTTCGTCCGATCTGTACCAGGACGACGGGCGCAGGCCGCTCGCCTCGATCAACTTCGTGACCTGCCACGACGGCTTCACGCTGCACGATCTCGTCTCGTACAACGAGAAGCACAACCAGGCCAACGGCGAGGACAACCGCGACGGCGAGAGCCACAACCGGTCCTGGAACTGCGGCGCGGAGGGCGAGACCGACGACCCTGAGGTGCTGGAGTTGCGCATGCGCCAGATGCGCAACTTCATCGCGACGCTGATGCTCTCGCAGGGCGTGCCGATGCTCAGCCACGGCGACGAGTTCGCCCGCACGCAGCGCGGCAACAACAACGCGTACTGCCAGGACAGCGAGCTGTCCTGGGTGCACTGGCCGGAGGACGGCGAGAACGAGCTGCTGGCCTTCACGCGCGCGATGGTGTGGCTGCGGCGCGACCACCCGGTCTTCCGCCGCCGCCGGTTCTTCCACGGGCGGCCGGTCCAGGGCACCCACGACGAGCTGTCGGACATCGCCTGGTTCACGCCCGAGGGCGAGGAGATGACGCAGCGCGACTGGAGCGCGTCCCAGGCGCGGGCCCTGACGGTGTTCCTCAACGGGAACGCGATCTCCGAGCCCGGCCCGCGCGGCGAGCGCATCTCGGACGACTCGTTCCTGCTGATGTTCAACGCGTCTCCCGAGGAGCTGGAGTTCGTGGTGCCCGTCAACCACGGGCGGCAGTGGGAGGTCGTGGTGGACACGGCACGGGGGGACGGCGTACCTCCGGGGACGGGCGTGAAGGTCCAGGCGGGTGACCGGCTGACGCTGGTGGACAGGAGCCTGGTGGTTCTGCAGCGGCCCGCGTAGGGGTGCGCTGGTCCCGTTGTGGGCAGGCGTTCCGCAGGGCGGAACGGGTGGGCACAACCCACGACGCAGGGTGCCCTCGCGTACGGCCCGCGCACCGGCGCACTCGGGCGCACCTCCCGGCGGGCATGACACGAATGCCCGCCGACCGGGTACGTACGTTCCCATGACGCCTCAGCCGATCCCCGCGCCGCCCACCGCCACGTACCGGCTCCAGCTCCAGCCCGCGTTCCCGTTCGCCGCGGCCGAGGCGGCCGTGCCGTATCTCGCCGCACTCGGCGTATCTCACCTGCACCTGTCGCCGGTCCTCGAGGCCGTCCCCGGCTCGCTGCACGGCTACGACGTCGTGGACCACGCGCGCGTGCGCGAGGAGCTGGGCGGCGAGGAGGGGCTGCGGGCGCTGGCGCGTGCCGCCCGGGAGCACGGACTGGGGCTGATCGCGGACATCGTGCCGAACCACATGGCGGCGGTACCGAGGTTCAACCGCGCCCTGTGGGAGGTGCTGCGCGACGGCCCGCAGTCGCCGTACGCGCGCTGGTTCGACATCGACTGGGAGGCGGGGGGCGGCCAGGTGCTGATGCCGGTCCTGGGCCACCGGATCGGCGAGGAGTGGGACCGGCTGAAGGTCGACGGGGACGTCCTGCGCTACCACGGGCACGCGTTTCCGCTGCGCGAGGGCACCGAGAAGCTGCCGCTGCCGCAGCTCCTCGACGCGCAGTGGTACCGGCTCGTCTGGTGGCGGCTGGCCCGCACCGAGCTCAACTACCGGCGGTTCTTCACCATTTCGGATCTCATCGGGGTGCGTGTGGAGGACCCGGAGGTGTTCGCCGCCACGCACGGCAAGATCCTGCAACTGCTGCGCGAGGGCGTCCTCGAGGGCCTGCGCATCGACCATCCGGACGGGCTCTCCGACCCCGGCGCGTACCTCCAGAGGCTGCACGAGGCGACCGGCGGACGCTGGACGGTCGTGGAGAAGATCCTCACGGACGGCGAGCAGCTGCCCGCCGCCTGGCCCGTGGCCGGCACCACCGGCTACGACACGCTGCGGCACATCGACGGCCTCTTCACGGATCCCGCGGGCGCGGGCGAACTCCTCGGCCAGTACCGGCGCTTCGCGGCCCCGCCCGCCGACCAGGGCGGCGACTGGGCGGCCACGGTGCGCCGCGCCGCGTACAAGGTGGTCACCCGTGAGCTGGCCACGGAGGTCGACCGTCTCACGCGCGTGGGCAGTGTCATCTGTGCCGCCGATCCCGCTCTGCGCGATCACGCGCCCTGGGCGCTGCGCACCGCGATCCGCGAACTGCTCGTCCGCCTGCGCGTCTACCGGCCATACGTCAACGGGGGCGCCGAATTCGTCCTGGCCGAGGAGGCCGCCGAGGAGGCGAAGGCCGTCTTCGCGGTGCCCGAGGAGGCCGCGGCGGTCGACGTCGTCCGGAACCTGGTGATCGGCCGGCTCGGCCACGGCCCCGACCAGGTGGCGTTCGGCACCCGGTTCGGGCAGATCGCGTCGGCGCTGCACGCCAAGTCGGTCGAGGACACGGCGTTCTACCGCTATGTGCCGCTCATGTCGGCGACCGAGGTGGGCGGGAATCCCGGCTGTCCTGCCGTGTCGCCGGAGGCCTTCCACGCGTACTGCGCGCGCGTGCAGCGCGACTGGCCGCTCACCGGGACGGTGCTGTCCACGCACGACACGAAGCGCAGTGCGGACGTACGGGCCGGCATCGCCCTCCTCACCGAGTGCCCGGACCGGTGGGCGGGCCTGCTGGCCGAGGTGACCGAGCAGACCGCGCGCGGGGACGCGCCCGCGCCCGACCTCCAGGCGGCCTGGGCGGCCTGGCAGACGGCGGTCGGCTTCGGGCGGGGCTTCCCGGAGGACCCGTCCGGCGGGCACGGCGACCGGCTGCAGCAGGCGATGCTCAAGCACGTGCGTGAGGCGGGGCTGCACACCAGCTGGACCGAGCAGGACCCGGCGTACGAGGAGGCGGTGGCGCGGTTCGTCGAGGCCGGGCCGGGCGGGCCGCCGCTGCATACGGTCGAGGAGTTCGCGGGCGCGCTGCGTCCCCATCTGCGCGCCAACGTCCTCGGGGCCGCACTGCTGCAGCTGACGATGCCCGGGGTGCCCGACGTGTACCAGGGCACGGAGAGCGAGTACCGGGCGCTGGTGGATCCGGACAACCGGCGGCCGCCGCGGTTCCGGCCGGAGCTGCTGCGGCGTCTGGACGCGGGGAGCGGTGGCGCGGAATCAGCGGGCCCCCCGGAGGGTCCCTCCGGGCCTCCGGACCTCTCAGCCGAGAAGCTGGCGCTTACCGCGGCCGCGCTGCGGCTGCGCAGGCGTCACGCGGAGCTCTTCGGCGACGCGGCGACGTACGAGCCGCTGGACGCCCAAGGGCCGGGTGCCGCGCACTGCGTCGCGTTCGTACGGTCCGGAGAGGTGATCTGCGCCGTGACGCGGCTGTCGCTGCGGCTCGCCGATGCCGGCGGCTGGCGGGACACGCGGCTGCCGCTGCCGGAGGGACAGTGGTCCGATCTGCTCTCCCGGGGGCGGAGCTTCGCGGGGCACGCGCGCGTGGCGGAGCTGTTCACGGACCTGCCGGTGGCTCTGCTGGTGCGGGTCGAGACCGGAACCGAACTGTAGTTGCGCGGTTGGTGCCTGTTGTTGCGCCTTATTGACAGCGGCTTCACAGCGTGGGGTACTGCGGGTGCGCACAACGGGGGCGCAGCGACCGGCGGATGGGGGCGTGTGTTCCCTCCGTCCGGCGATTGTTCGGCTAGGCCAGCGGGAGGAGCCGGGGTGCGTGAGCGGCAGACGCCCTCGTAGGGCCCGATCAGCCGGTATGCCGGTTCCGGACCGGCCCCACGGGGGCCGGGCGCAGAAGGGCGGCGGCAGTCCGCCCCATCCGCCCCTGCGGTACCGAACCGGCCACCAGCGTGTCCAGCACGGCTCCGGACGCGCGCCGAGCGCACGTCCTTACGCCCGTGGCTGCTCGGCGAGGAGGAGCGGTGACCCACCCGATAGACGAGCGCTATCCCAGCGTGACGGAACTCACCTGGGCCGCCGGGGAGTTGTCCGCTCACCGGCCTGATCTGTGTGTGCTGCGGCAGATCGGCACCTCACGCGCGGGAAGACCGCTGCACCTGCTGTCCGTCGGCCGGTCGTCGCGCGCGGTCCTGGTCGTCGCGGGTGCCCATGCCAACGAGCCGACGGGCGGGTCGACACTGCTGTACCTCGCCGAACAGGCCCTGCACGACCGGGCCTTGCGCGCCGACGTCTCCTGGCACTTCCTGCTGTGCGCCGATCCGGACGGCGCGAGCCTCCACCGCACTCCTGCGCCCCGCTCGCTGCTGGACTACCACCGGGGCTTCTTCCGCCCCGCTGGCCCCGAGCAGCCCGAATGGTCGCCGTCCGTGCTGCCTCCCGACCGGCTGCCGCCCGAGACGCTGGCCCTCACCGGCGTCATCGACGAGCTGCGGCCCTACCTCCAGGTGTCGCTGCACGGCACGGATCTGGGCGGCACCTGGGTGCAGCTGACGAAGGACGTTCCCGGGCTCGCCGAGCCGTTCGCCAAGTCGGCGGCGGAGTTGCACATTCCGGTCGAGACGGGGGCGTCCGACGCCGCGGGCTGGCCGGCCTCGGGACCCGGGGTCCATGTGATGCCGGCCGCGGAGTCGGACGCGGCCTTCCCGAGCCTGCCCGACGACGCACGGCACAGCACCTGGCACCACGCCCACCGGTACGGCGGGCTGACGGCGATCGTCGAGGTGCCGATGTGGGCGAGCGACCTGGTCGGCGACCCGGCGCCGCATCCGGCGCCCGCCGAGGCCATGCGGCAGCTGTCCCGGCGGCTGCGCCGGGACACGCTTCTGGTGGAGGAGATCCTCGAGGACGCGGCGCCGCGCCTGGCCGGGGCCGAAGGGCCCCTGCTGCGGGCCGCCAGATGGGCGCTGGAGCTGGTTCCCGGGCTCGCCGACGACTGGGGCCGGCCGCCGCCTCCGGGCGCCACGCGGGCGTACATCAGCAGCATCGACGCGTTCGGCCGCCGGCTGCCGCTGCGCGCCGCCGCGATGCTGCTCCGGGTTCTGCGAGAGCGCGAAGACCAGGCGGCGGCGCGGCTCGACGAGCTGGTGGCGCACTGGTGTGCCGCCTTCACGGAACGGTTCCGGGCCCGCTGGGTGCCGATGGACCACCAGGTCGAGCACCAGTCCCGCACGGTGGTCGAGGCGATGCGGCAGGCACTCGCGGTCACCGGCTGACCGTACGCGCCGCGGCTGACCGACATCGTGGCTGACCGCCCGCGTCGACCGACCCGGCGGGCTCAGCCGGCCGACAGACGGAACGACATCTGGCCGAAGCTCACTTGGTCGCCATCCCGGACGACGACCGCGCCGGTCACGCGCCGTCCGTTCACGGACGTGCCGTTGGTCGAGCCCAGGTCCCGCAGCACCCAGGTGCCGCCCTGCCGGCTGAGTTCGGCATGCACCCGGGACACCGTCTCGTGGCTGAGCCGCAGGCCGTTCGCCGGGTCCCGGCCGATGCGCAGCGGGTAGGGGTTGTTCGGCGCCGGCAGCAGCAGCTTCGGCAGACGCTCGGCCTGCCAGGCCCTGCGCAGCCGCACCGTGAAGCCCGAGACGGCGCCGACCGCGCCGAACACCCAGCGCGACCAGCGGCCTTCGGTGTGCAGATCGGCGGTGAGCACCGCGAGTTCGTCGGGCCTGCGGGCGGCCAGTACGAGTTCCATGCGGCGTACGAACGTGTCGTGCGACAACCGGCCCAGGGCCACGCCGTTCCTGAGCGCCTTCAGTGCCCTGTCGCGTTCGGCGTCGGAGAGCCGCGCGGGATACGTGTGGAACTCGAAAGACGACGTCACGCTCGTGATTGTCGAGCAGCACCGGACAGGGTGTCCAGGAAACGCCGGACTTCCCGGCCCTGAGCTCCCGCCCGCACCGACCAGGGACGACAACCGGCATGTGGCAAACGCGCATGTCCGGTGAAACAGGACTCGGCGCGGCATACGGCGATTTCAGAAGCGCATCGATCCCGCGTGCAGCACCATGGACACCGATGCCACAGCCGGGAGACGAGGGGATACCGTCCGTGCAGCAGTTCGAGGTGTGGGCACCGCAGGCCGACCGTGTGACGCTCCACCTGGAGGGCGCCACGCGTGCGATGGAACGCGATCCGGACCGCGCCGGGTGGTGGACGAGCGACGCGGAGGCGGAGGACGGCGCGCGCTACGGCTACTCGCTCGACCACGGCCCGGTGCTCCCCGACCCGCGCTCGCGGCGCCAGCCGGACGGCCCCGACGGGCTCAGCGCCGTGGTGGACCACGGCCGGTACGCCTGGCGCACGGAGTGGACCGGGCGCGGTCTGCCGGACGCGGTGCTGTACGAGCTGCATGTGGGGACGTACACGCGCGAGGGCACGCTCGACGCGGCCGCCGACCGCCTGGGGCATCTGGCGGAGCTCGGCGTCACGCATGTGGAGCTGATGCCTCTGTGCCCGTTCCCGGGGCGGCACGGCTGGGGGTACGAGGGTGTCTCGCTGTGGGCGGTGCACGAGCCCTACGGAGGCCCTGAGGCGCTGAAACGCTTTGTCGACAGAGCACATGACCAGGGTCTGGGTGTCGTGCTCGACGTCGTGCACAACCACCTAGGCCCGTCCGGCAATCATCTGCCCCAGTTCGGGCCCTACTTCACGGACGCGTACCACACCCCCTGGGGCGTCGCCGTCAACCTCGACGGCTCCGGTTCGGACGAGGTGCGGGCGTATCTCATCGGCAGTGCGCTGGCCTGGCTGCGCGACTACGGGATCGACGGGCTGCGGCTCGACGCGGTGCACGAGCTGCACGACAAGCGCGCGCTCCACTTCCTCGAGGAGCTGTCCACCGAGGTCGACGGGCTCGCCGACGAGCTGGGCCGGCCGCTGTTCCTGATCGCCGAGTCGGACCTCTGCGATCCGCGCCTGATCACACCGCGCTCGGAGGGCGGCCTGGGACTGCACGCGCAGTGGAACGACGACTTCCACCACGCGCTGCACACCGCGCTCACCGGCGAATCGCAGGGCTACTACGGGGACTTCGCCCGGGCACCGCTGGCCGCGCTCGCCAAGACGCTGACGGGCGGGTTCTTCCACGACGGTACGTATTCGAGCTTCCGCGGCCGCCGCCACGGCCGCCCGCTCGACCTCACGCGCATCTCCGCGCATCGCCTCCTCGGCTACTCGCAGACCCACGACCAGGTGGGCAACCGCGCCCAGGGCGACCGGCTCGCCGCCTCGCTCTCCCCCGGCCTGCTCGCCTGCGCGGCGGTCCTCACCATTGCCGGGCCGTTCACGCCGATGCTGTTCATGGGCGAGGAGTGGGCCGCGAGCACGCCCTGGCAGTTCTTCACCGACCACACCGATCCCGCCCTGGCGGAGGCGGTCAGGCGGGGCCGGCGAAGGGAGTTCGCAGCCCACGGCTGGGCGGAGGAGGACATCCCGGATCCCCAGGACCCGGCGACCCGGGACCGCTCGTGCCTCGACTGGTCGGAGCGCGAGCGCGAGCCCCACGCGCGCGTGCTCGCCTGGTACCGGGAGCTGATCGCCCTGCGGCACGGCCTTCCGGACCTCTCCGACCCGGACCTGGCGGCGGTGCGGGTCTCGTACGACGAGCAGGCGCGCTGGTTCGCCTTCCGGCGCGGCGACGTCCGGGTCGCCGTGAACCTCTCCAAGGAGCCCGCCGCGATCCCGCTGAGCGCGAGCAACGCGCGCGTGCTGGCCTCCTGGGAGCCGGTCGGGGCGCCGGACGAGGAGGGCACGCTGGTCGTGCCGGGCGAGTCGTGCGCGGTCTTGGTGCAGGGCTGACCTCGGCTTCCAGCCCGGCCCTGGTCAAGGGCCCTGGTCAGGGGCCCGGTCCGGTACATCCGTAAGGCGTTCCAGAAGGATCGCCTCCCAGGCGCGCCGCAGCTGTGCGCGCAGCACCGGCAGCGAGCCCTCGTCCGGGAGTCCGGAACCGTGGAGTCGGCCCGCGAGGCGGATGACGGTGTCGCAGCGGGCCAGCCACAGACCGCGCAGGCACACCCGGGCCTCGTATCCGGCCAGGGTCGCGGCCCGGACCGCGGCGGGGGCGCCCACGGCGACGGCGAGGCCCGCGATGTCCTCGGCCGGGTCGCCGATGACCGCGTCGGCCCAGTCCAGGACGCCGCACACCCGTCCGTCCGCGGTCACCCTGAGGTGCTCGCCGGTGAGGCCGTGGTGGACGAGGACACCCGTGCCGGGCATCGGGGCAAGCTGCTGCATGGCGCGCGGGGTCAGCCGGTCGAGCCGTCCGGGATCGAACTCGCCGTCCGCCGCGAGCCGCCCCGCGCCCCGGACTGCCAGCGACCGCAGCTTCTCCAGCGACCGCGGCGCCGTCACCCGCACGCCGAGGGCCGCGGCCGCGCGCACGGGAACCTCGCGGAGCCCGGAGAGGAGCCCCGCCAGGTCCGCCTCGCCCGCAGGAGAGACGGCACGTCCTTCCGCGGAGGCACCCGGCAGCCGGGTGTCCAGCGTGAAAGCGAGCCCGTTCCCCCACTCACCGGCCGCGAAGCTGGCCGGTACCGGGACGCCGACGTGGGGCCGTACGAGGTCGCGGAGCCGGACCTCGCGCCGCTGCCGGGCGGAGGCGGCCGGGTCGGGGGCGAGCCGCAGCACATGCCGCGTGCCGATCCACCAGGAGAGATGCTCGCCGCCCTCCTCGACGGGGCGCACGTCGAGGCCGTCGCCGACCCCCGCCGCGTCGCCGAGGGCGGTGCGGACGAGTCCCCGAACGGTGTCTGCTGTCGGTGGCCGGTGCATCCTCGCGTCGCTCCCAGTCCACGATCTCCACGATCGCCGGTTACCCGGTTCCACGATGTCCGACCGGCACCCGTCCCGCACGGCCGCGCCTCCCCGCAGTCGGCCGCCTAGTGCACGATCGGTCCCTAATGCACGATCGCCATCTCCCGTGCCGTGTTGTTGAGCCGTCGCCCGCCGTCCTCCGTGACGGTCACGATGTCCTCGATACGCACCCCGAAGCGGCCAGGCAGATAGACGCCGGGCTCCACCGAGAAGCACATCCCCGGCACCAGCGTCTGCTGTTCGCCCTCGATCATGTAGGGCGGTTCATGCGTGGTGACGCCGATGCCGTGACCGGTGCGGTGGATGAAGAACTCGCCGTATCCGGCCTCGGTGATGTACGCGCGGGCGATCCGGTCGACCTCCTGGCAGGCGATACCCGGCCGCACGGCCTTGACGGCCTCCTCCTGGGCACCGCGGACCACGTCGTGGACGCGCTGCTCCTCGGCGCTCGGCTCTCCGACGTGCACGGTACGGGAGGTGTCCGAACCGTAGCCGTGCATCAGGCCGCCGAAGTCCAGGACGACCATGTCGCCGTGTGCGATGACGCGGTCGCCCGCCTCGTGGTGCGGATTGGCGCCGTTGGGTCCCGAGCCGACGACGGTGAAGTCGACCTGCTCGTGCCCGCACTGCCGCAGCAGATGCGCGAGATCCGCAGCGACGTCCGCCTCCCGGCGGCCCTCGAACTGGACTCTCTTGATCTCCTCGTACGTCAGGTCGGCGGCCGCACCGGCAGCCGCGAGACGTTCGAGTTCGGCAGCGTCCTTCACGGCGCGCAGCATCGGCAGGGCGTCGGTGAGCGACACGTAGGACGTGCCCGGCAACTCCTTCTGGAGTCCGAGCAGATGCAGCGCCCAGGTGTTGTCGCTGATGCCGAACCGGCCGGAGGCGTCGAGGAAGGGGGCGGTCGCCGCGTAGGGGTCCTTGCCGTCGGTCCAGTCGTGCAGGGTCAGCGCGGGTGCGCCCGCCGCCTCGGCCGCGTCCGGCGCCTCGAGCGTCGGTACGACGAGAACGGGGTCCTGCCCGGCGGCGAGCACCAGCAGGGTGAGCCGCTCGGTCGTCGCGGGCGGCCGGTAGCCGGTGAGCCACACGAGATCGGGGCCGGGCGCGACGAGCAGGCCGGCGAGGCCCGCATCCGCCGCCGCCTGTGCGGCGCGTTCCATACGGGTCTTGTAGTCGTCGGCGGTGAAGGGCGCGGGCGTGCCGGACATCAGGACCTCCAGGCCTCAATGGCTCACGCGTCTAAAACGGGCCTACGGGTTCTTCGAGGGTTCGCGGATCTACAGCTCTAACCCTCTACGGGTCTACGGGTCTACGGGTCTACGGGTCTACGGGCAGCATCCTGCCCGCCCACCTGGGTCCGCGCGAGCGGGCACGCGCGGCTTCCGGGGTGGCCGGGAGCGGCCGGGTGCGGCCGGTCGAGCCCACCAGTTCATATGCGTCAGCTCTCGAGTCCGAGCCGAATCCCGAGGAGCACGAGCACTCCGCCCGAGACCTGCTCCAGCCGGCGCCGGACTCCCGTACGCGAGAGGACCTGCTTCATCCGGCCCACGAACCACACGTACACGCCGTACCAGCCGACTTCATAAACGGCCCACAGCGCCGCGAGGCCGACCATGGTGGGCAGATGAGGGGCGCCCTTCGGCACGAACTGCGGCAGGAACGACATCGCGAAGATCGCGCACTTGGGATTGGCGAGGTTGAGCAGCAGTCCGTCCCGGTAGGAGGCCCGGCCGGACTTCTGTGTGCCGTGCCACCCGTCGTCCGCGGCGCCGGCTCCCTTGTGGCGGCGCGCGTGCCACAGCGTCTGGACGCCGAAGACGACCAGGACGACGGCGCCCACGATCCGCATGACGTCGTACGCGATCTGGGACGCGGCCAGCAGCGCGGTCAGCCCGAACGCCGCGACGACGCCCCAGATGAACACCCCGGTCTCGTTGCCGAGCACGGTGAGGAATCCCGACCGCCTGCTCTGCAGCGACTGCTTGATGATCAGCACGGTGCTCGGGCCCGGCGAGGCGGCGATCAGCGTACAGGCGCCGAGAAAGGCGAGAAGGGTGCTCAGCATGGGCCCATCGTGGTGCCCACCGCAGCTGCCGGACCAATGGTTTTCCGCTCACGTGACGACGCGTTCACGTGACGACGCCCGGTGTCGCCGACAGCTCCCGCCGGTCGCCGTCGGCGCGCCGGACGGTGAGGGTGACGGCCTTTCCGGGCTGTGCGGCGGCGACGGCCGACGCGAGGTCGGCGGCCGAGTCGATGCGGGTCCCGCCGAACGCGGTCAGTACGTCCCCGCGTACGAGACCCGCTGCCTGGCCGGGTCCTGGGACGTGTACACCGACGAGCATCGCGCCGCCGCCCTCGGGAGCGTCGACGGCCTCGACTCCGAGGGTCGAGCGTGCTGCCCCGGCGGGAACGGGCACGGCGGCGGTCAGGCTCGGCTCAGGGGCGGACGCGGGGCCTCCACCGGCGAAAGCACCGGCCGAACGACCGGCGGAGGGCTCGGCACCGTCCGCGTGCGGGGTCAACGGCGGTTTCTGCAGCTCGGCCATCTTCGTCATGCCGATGACGGCGGCGCTCACGGTGCCGAGGCCCACCCCGGAGAGCACCAGAACGGTCCCGAAGAACAGCCCGAACAACAGACTCACCAGGCGCCGCCCCCGCCGCCGGGCGGCATGCGGACGGCGGCCCGCACCGGCCTTCCGGCCCCCTCCGCACTGCCGATCCCCGCCGGTCTGGCGGTCCACGCCGGGCTGGCGTTCCCCGCCAGGGTCCGACACCGTCTGTTCCGTCAACGCACTCTGTTCCATGGCTCGCCTCCGGCACGTGCTCTACCCGGCGGCCTCCCACGCCAAGATCCACGAACGGGTGACAAGCAGAAAGCCGCAGATGACAAGGGTGAACGGACCCCGCTGAGCCATGGCGCAACACGATCGAGTAAAAAAGATGGCGAATACAAAGACTTGGTCAAGATACAAAAGACTCGGTCAAGCGCCCCGGAGGGGGTCCGCCGTACCAGACAGGGGAGAACACCGTGCCCGCACCACGCCTGCGTCAGACACCACTGCCCGGCATCGGCATCCGCTACGACCTCACCACCCGCGAACACAACCGCCTGTCGGTGATCGCGCACCGTGACGGGGCCCGCACGCTCAGCGCCTACCGGTCCGACGACCCCGACGCCTGTGCGCTCTCGTTCAAGCTGACCGCCGGAGAATCGGCATCCCTGATCGACGCGCTCATGCCGGCGCATCACAGTCCGAGCCTCCTCCACACCACCGATCTGGGGCTCGTGGCCGAACGCATCGAACTGTCCCCCACCTCGTACTGGAACGGGCGGCTGCTCGGCGACACCCGGATGCGTACCGAGACGGGCGCCTCGATCGTGGCGGTGCTGCGGCGCGCGGAGGCCATCCCCTCGCCCGCCCCGGACTTCCGGCTGGCGGGCGGCGACACGCTGATCGTCATCGGCACCCGCGAGGGCGTCGAGGCGGCCGCGGACATCCTCGGACGGGAGTGATCGCGTGCACTCCGCTGTCTTTCTCATCGAGTTCGGCGCGATCATCCTCGGGCTAGGGCTGCTCGGACGGTTCGCCGCTCGTTTCCGGTTCTCGCCGATCCCGCTCTATCTGCTGGCCGGACTCGCGTTCGGGGAGGGCGGGCTGCTGCCCCTCGGCGCGAGCGAGGAGTTCGTCGCCATCGGCGCCGAGATCGGCGTCATCCTGCTGTTGCTCATGCTGGGCCTGGAGTACACGGCGAGCGATCTGGTCAGCAATCTCAAGACGCAGTACCCGGCCGGTCTCGTCGACTGCGCCCTCAACGCGCTGCCCGGCGCCGCCGCCGCCCTGCTGCTCGGCTGGGGCCCGGTGGCCGCCGTCGTCCTCGCCGGCGTCACCTGGATCTCGTCGTCGGGCGTCATCGCCAAGGTCCTCGGCGATCTCGGCCGGCTCGGCAACCGCGAGACGCCCGTCATCCTGAGCATCCTGGTCCTCGAGGACCTGGCCATGGCCGTGTATCTGCCGATCATCACCGCACTGCTGGCCGGTGCGGGCTGGGCCGCGGGGGGTGCCACGCTCGCCATCGCGCTGGGTGTGGCCGGGCTCGTGCTCATGATCGCCGTCCGCTACGGCCGGCACATCTCGCGGTTCGTCTCCAGCGACGACCCCGAGAAGCTGCTGCTGGTCGTGCTGGGCCTCACCCTGCTGGTCGCGGGCATCGCACAGCAGCTCCAGGTCTCCGCGGCGGTGGGCGCGTTCCTCGTGGGCATCGCGCTGTCCGGGGAGGTCGCCGACGGCGCGCACACGCTGCTCAGCCCGCTGCGGGACCTGTTCGCCGCGGTGTTCTTCGTCTTCTTCGGGCTGCACACCGACCCCGCCAGCATTCCCCCGGTCCTGCTCCCGGCCCTCGCACTGGCCGTCGTCACCGCGCTGACGAAGATCGCCACCGGTTACTGGGCGGCCCGGCGGGCCGGGATCTCCGCCAAGGGCCGCTGGCGGGCGGGCGGTGCGCTCGTCGCGCGCGGCGAGTTCTCCATCGTCATCGCGGGCCTGGCTGTCAGCGCCGGGATCGAGCCCTCGCTCGGCCCGCTGGCCACCGCGTACGTACTGATCCTCGTCGTACTGGGTCCGCTCACCGCACGGTTCACCGAGCCGGTGGCCATGGCGCTGGCGGCGCGGCGCCGCACGACGGACGGGCGCGGGCGGACCGCCCGGTCGACGGAGGTGCCCGCACCCGCGTCGGCGCCGGAGTCGGAGTTGGAGTCGGCCCCGGTTTCGGCTTCAGCCTCGGCTCATCCTCCGGCCGCGGACGACTCGCTCGCGCCCGAAGACAGCGACAGCGACGAGGCGGCCCTTGGCCGTCCGTGACGTGACCTGCGGCATTACTCAAGTATCACTCCCCGCAGCAGTCCCGGAGGCCACGTCACAGCGCGGCGGAGGCTGAAGTCCCGGCTCCCGTGGGCGCTCCGAGCTGCGCAGACATCAACTACCGTAAATCCTGTAACAGTTCGACGCTCGGGATGGTCATGCGCGAAGACGCCCTCGTCCAGGTCGCCACCGGCGTGCATCTGGTCCACGGCTCCCACACGAACTGGATCGTCCTGACCGAGGGCGACGCCGTCACCCTGGTGGACACCGGGTACCCGGGAGACCGCGCGCAGCTGCTCGAGTCGCTCGCGGCACTCGGCCACGCGCCCGAGGCGGTGACGGCCGTGCTCATCACGCATGCGCACAACGACCACATCGGTTCGGCGGAGTACCTGAGCCGCACCTTCGGCACGCCCGTCCTCCTGCACGAGGCCGAAGCACCGCACGCCCGCCGCGAGTTCCTGCACCGGATCTCGGTCGGCCGGGTCCTGCTGAACGCGTGGCGGCCCGGCGTGCTGCCCTGGGCGGTGCACGCACTGCGCTCAGGCGGCACCGCCAAGGTCCCCGTCACCGACCCACGGCCGTTTCCCACGCAGGGTCCGCTCGATCTGCCGGGCCGCCCGGTCCCCGTGCACACCCCCGGCCACACGGCGGGCCACTGCGCGTACCACCTCCCGGACGCCGGCATTCTGATCTCCGGAGACGCCCTCGTCAGCGCGCATCCCACGGCACGCGCGCGTGGGCCCCAGCTGCTGCCCGCCATGTTCGACACCGACCGCCGACGCGCCCTCGCGGCGCTCGAGGTCATGGAGCCCCTCGCGGCCGACGTCCTGCTGCCGGGCCACGGGCCGGTGCACCACGGTCCGGTGGCCGAGGCGGCGCGCCGCGCACGGGAGCTCGCTACGTGAGCACGTGGGCTAGTTGTCGGGGTACTCGGGCGTGGTTCCGATGACGACGGTGGCGTAGAGCTCCTCGGACGCGACGACCTGCGGGGTCAGCCCGCCCAGGGCGAACGCCTCGCAGGCCGCCGGTGCCTGGCGCTCGGTCGTCTCGACGAGCAGATGACCGCCCGGCGCCAGCCACTCAGCCGCTTGCCCAGCCACGCGCCGCAGGACGTCGAGTCCGTCGGCGCCCCCGTCGAGCGCCACCCTCGCCTCATGGACACGGGCCTCAGAGGGCAGCAGGTCGATGTCGTCCGTGGGGACGTACGGCATGTTGGCGAGCAGGACGTCGATGCGGCCCCGCAGGTCGGCGGGCAGCGGCTCGTACAGATCGCCCTCGTAGACCCGGCCGCCCACCGCGGCGAGATTGCGGCGGGCACACCGCACCGCGGCAGGGTCGATGTCCGCCGCGTGCAGCTCGACCCCCGGCTGGGACGCGGCCACAGCGGCGCCCAGCGCCCCCGAGCCGCAGCCCAGATCGACGACGACGGCGCCTGGACGAACCCGGGCGGCTGCCTGCCGTACCAGGAACTCGGTACGGCGGCGGGGCACGAAGACGCCGGGGTCGACGGCGATCCGCAGGCCATGGAACTCGGCCCAGCCGACGACGTGTTCGAGGGGAAGTCCGGCGGCGCGCCGGTCCACCATGTCGGAGAGATCGTCGGGTGTGCGCGCTGCGGAGACGAGCACCTGCGCCTCCTCCTCGGCGAAGACGCAGCCCGCGGCGCGGAGCCTGGCGACGACGGCGGAGAAGGAGGTGAGGGGCACGGAAGCGGAGAAGGGAGGAAGGGACGGCGAAGCCGACATGAGAGCCTTTCGAGAAGCCGAAGGGCGCTCTCGCGCTCGCCTATGCCTGATCGACCGTACGAACACGAGATGAGAGCGCCCAGCCTGCTGCAGCGGTAATGGGTCTCACCCCCTCGGTCGTCCTCTGGTGCTGCGGATCTCCGGTGCTGGAGACGGCACACAGTACCCGAGCAGGAACCCACGGGGGCAACCCCTTTTGAACGGCCCTTGCCCTTGTGAACGGCTCTTGCGCTTCACGTGCATCGGCGTAACGTTAATTACATGATTACAGCCGACCAGCGTGAGAAGCTACGCGGCTGGTTCGCCGGCCGCCTGCCGGACGATCTCTTCGAGAGCCTGCTGGACGTGACAGTGGACCGCGAGGAGATCACCGTCATCGGACGCATCCCCGAACCCCGGCTCGCCGAGGACGCCTCGGACGCCGAGCGGGAAGCGGCCGTCCAGGGCCGTATCCAGGAGTTCCGTGAACGCACCCGCGAGGACCGCGTCGCCGTGGCCCGCGAGGCCGAGCACCGCTTCCGCCGGAAGGTCTCGTGGGGCGTGGAGTGCGGAGGTGAGCGGGCTCTGTTCACCCATGTCGCCGCGCCGGTGATGACCCGGCTGCGGCAGCCCGAGCGCCAGGTCCTCGACACCCTGATCGCGGGCGGCGTGGCCCGCAGCCGCAGTGAGGCGCTCGCCTGGTGCGTACGCCTGGTCCAGCAGCACACGGACGACTGGCTGACGGAGCTGCGCGAGTCCCTGGAACACGTCCAGCGCGTGCGCGCCCAGGGTCCGGACGCGCAGCCGCGCGGCCGCGGGGATTCCGGTCCGGAGGAGGAAGGTTCGAAGGGCCGGGCGGACGGTCCGGAGGAGGGACGTTCGAGGGGCCAGGAGGCTGGACCGGCGGAGGGCGAGTCCGGCACGACGGGATGACTCGGGTGTACGGCGTGATGAGGCGTGGTGGCGTGGGGGTGGTGGCGTGCGGGAGCCGTGTGAGCCGCCGGTAAGCTGAGGCGGCTGCGGCTCCCCCAACTCCCACGTCCGTGGGTGAAGTGCGTTCCGTGGCCGTCGAGTTGGCTGCTGTCCGGAACGAGGTGGGTGCGCAAGTGCTGGTGGCTGATCGATACCGGTTGCACTCCCCCATCGGCCGGGGCGGCATGGGCGAGGTGTGGCGTGCCACCGACGAGGTGCTCGGCCGGGACGTCGCCGTGAAGCTGCTGCTCGGCCAGGAGTCGGACCCGTCGGCCACCGCCCGCTTCCGGCTGGAGGCGCAGACCTCGGCACGGCTGAGCCATCCGCACGTGGTGGGCGTCTTCGACTTCGGCGCCTGGGACGGGCGTTTCTACCTCGTCATGGAGCTCGTCGAGGGCGGCAGCCTCGCGCAGGAGACCTCGGGCGGGGCCCGCCTCGCACCCGAGCGGGTCGCTGCCATCGCCGCGGGGGCCGCGGCGGGGCTGGCCGCGGCGCACCGCGAGGGCGTGGTGCACCGGGACATCAAGCCGGGCAATCTGCTGCTCGCCGCCGACGGCACGGTCAAACTGGGCGACTTCGGCATCGCCCGCTTCCTCGACGATCCGGCGGCCGCGCTCACCAGCACCGGGCAGATCGTGGGCACCGGCCTCTATCTCGCCCCCGAGCGCGCCCTCGGGAAGCAGGCGGGCCCGCCCTCCGACGTGTACTCGCTGGGCTGCGTCCTGTACCAACTGCTCGCCGGGCAGCCCCCGTTCGCGGCGGACACCGCCACCGCCCTGCTCTACCAGCACGTCGACACCCCGCCCGTGCCGCCACGGGAGCTGGGGGTCGCCGTGCCGCCCGCCTTCGAGAACTATCTGCTGGGTCTGCTCGCCAAGCAGCCCGAGGACCGGCCGTCGGCGCAGCAGGTCGCGGACTGGTTCCGGGCGGACGCATGGCGCGGGCGGCCCGAGCCACTGCCTGCGGCGACGCCCACGCACACGGCGCCCACGTCCGGGGCGGTGCCGTCGCACACAGAGGCCTACACGGCGTCGGCGGCGACGTCCGGAGCAGCGCGCTCCCATGCGTCTCGTTCCGATGCCGGGCCCGCCGGGGCCGGGCACACCGTCTCGTACGGTCCGCCGACCACCGGGGGTACCTCCCATGCCCTCAAGGCGATGGCGGAGGGCCGGTCGACCCATGCCCGGCAGCGTCCCGCGGCTGGGAGCGGCAGTGGTCTGCGTGCCCTGGCACGGCGACGGCCGACCGTCACGGGCCTTGTCGCGGGCGTCGCACTCTTCGTCGCATCGCTGCTGATCGGCATGGCCTGGTTCGCGCCCGACAGCAGCTCCGGCGAGCAGCCGACGGCCGACCCGGGGGCCACGACGGACGCCGGTACGAGCTCCGCGGCTCCCACCTCGGCGGCCACCGGCAGCCCTGCGGCTACGGAATCGGTCGGCGGGCAGGTGCCGGATTCCGCCTCGCCGGTCGCCACCGCCGCGCCGACCATGGCGGAGGTCAAGGACGAGAAGCAGGACGAGAAGCAGAAGGGGCACCACAGGGACGAGGACGAAGAGGACGACTGAGGCGGCACTCGAGCGTCGCGGGTCCGTGACCCGTTCGGCGGGATCCGGCGGTCCGACCAGCGGGGATGGTTCCCACCAACCCGTACGGACAGCCCCGCCCGCGACGTCGGAGGACCACCGCCATGCACGACAGCACCCTCCGTCTCTCCGGCCGGCGTCTGCGCGGGCTGCTCGCGCAGCCCAACGTGGTGTTCGGTGGTGTGTACGGGGCGGTGCTGGCAAGTACCCTGGCCGCCGCGCTGACCGAGTACGGAGAGACGTCCCGTGCCGACCGCCTGTACGACTCCGCTTGGGTGCTGTTCACCGCGTGCGCCTCGGCCCTGGCCCACGGCTACGCGCACATCATCGCGCGGCGCGGTGAGCAGGCGGCTCGTCTCAGCGCCCGGACCGCGTTGCGCGTACTCGCGGACGAGTGGCCCCTGGTGGTGGCCGCGCTGCCGACGGTGCTGATGCTCTTCGGCGCGGCTGAGGGCTGGTGGGGGTCCAAAGGCATCGAGTACGTCGCCTTCGGGTTCAACATCCTGCTGCTCTTCGGCTGGGGCCTGTTCACGATGCGCGCCGCGGGACGGACATGGCGTTCCTCCCTGGTGGTCGCCTGCGTCGACGCGCTGCTCGGCGTGATCGTCGTGATCGCCAACGCGCTCATCAAATAGCCGTCCGGCGTGGCGATGCGCCACGGGACAGGGCCGGCCTGCGCACGTTCGCGCCGGCCGGCCCTCCCCCGATGCGGTTGACGGTCGAGGCAGCGATCAGAAGGTCAGCTTCCAGCTGTTGATCGTGCCCGTGTCCTGGGCCGCCACGTCCTGGACGCGGAGCTTCCACGTGCCGTTGGCGGTCTCGCTGGAGGCGTTGACGGTGTAGGTGGTACTGACGTTGTCCGCGGAGTCCGAGCTGCTGGAGGACTTCAGGCGGTACGTCGAGCCGTCGGGCGCGACTAGGTCGATCACGAGGTCACCGCGGTAGGTGTGGGTGATGTCCACGCCGACCTGCAGGGCCGAGGGGGCGTTGCCGGTACGCCCGCTGACGGTGATCGGGGACTCGACCGCCGAGCCGGCATCCGGGATGGAGACGGCCGCGGTGCTCGTGTAGGTGGTGCCGCCGGTGCCGCCCGAGCCGCTCACCGCCTGGACCGTCTTCGTCGCGTCCGCGAGACCGGCGCCGCAGCCGCCCGTGCAGGTGCCGGGCAGGGCACGGGCGTTGCTCTTGATCGCCGACTCGATCTGGGCCGGGGTCAGCGAAGAGTTGGCGGACTTCATCAGCGCGGCGAGGCCCGCGATGTGCGGGGCGGCCATGCTGGTGCCCTGGTAGTACTCGTAGCTCTCGGTGGACGGGCCCTGCGCGCCGCTGTTGAGCGTGGACAGGATGCCGTTCGCGGTGCCGGTGCTGGTCTGGCCGCCGGGGGCCGCGATGTCGACGACCGAGCCGTAGTTGGAGTACGAGGCCTTGGAGCCGCTGCGGTTGGTGGCGGCGACGCTGATGACGTTGTTGCAGCTCGCCGGGGAGTAGTTGGCCGCGTTGGCGTTGCTGTTGCCCGCCGCGACGACGACCGTGGTGCCGCGGTTGACGGCGGCGTTGATGGCGCTCTGGGTCGCGGAGGTGCAGGAACCGCTGCCGCCCAGGCTCATGTTGATGACCTTGGCAACGTTGGTGTTGGCCGGGACGCCCGAGACCGTACCGCCCGAGGCCCAGGTGATGGCGTCGATGATGTCGGAGTCGTAGCCGCCGCACTTGCCGAGGACGCGCAGCGGGGAGATCTTCGCGTTGTACGCGATGCCCGCAACGCCCTTGCTGTTGTTGGTGACGGCGGCGATGGTGCCCGCGACGTGCGTGCCGTGCCAGGAGGAGTCGCTGGCGGGGACACCCGCGCCGCACTCGTTCGCCGCGTACCAGTCGCCCGGGTCGGCCGGGTTGCTGTCGCGCCCGTTGCCGTCGACGGAGACGGCCGTGTCGGAGATGAAGTCGTAGCCGGCGACGATGTTGGCGGCCAGGTCGGAGTGGGTGACGTAGCCGGTGTCGATGACGGCGACGGTGACGCCGCTGCCGGTGGCGATGTCCCAGGCGCCCGGCACGCGCATGCCCGCGGTGGCCTCGAACAGGTCCCACTGCTTGCTGTACTCGGTGTCGTTCGGGTCCGCCAGCGGCTTGTTGAGCCGGTCCGGGACGACGTACGCGACCTGCGGGTCCGCCTCGTACTCGGCGATGACGTCGGCCACCTCGGCCTTGCTGAGCCTGTCGCCCAGGTCGACGAGGGCGGCCCCGGTGCCGAGACGGCGCTGGAAGTCCAGGTCCTCGCCGGCCTCGCGGCCCTTGGCCTCGGCGTCGGCGGACGCGGCGGAGTTCGACTTGGCCTCGGCGGCGGTCGACTTGTAGCCGACGATCAGCCGCTCGGCCGGAGCCGCGGTCGAGGCGGCCGGGGCTGCGGCCTCGGCGGAGGGCGTCCCGGCGGCGGCCGGGCCCGCCAGGGCGACGGCGGTGGCGGTGCCGGACAGCAGGGTCGCGGAGATCGCGGCGACGGATATCAGCTTCCGTCTCGCGGCACGCGAAGTACGTGGAGTACGCAAGGGATTGCCTTTCGTGGCCGGCTCCGGGCAGCACGGAGCGACGATCGATTCGCCTCGTTGTCGAAGCGGAGGGGGGTCCAATCGAGCAGGGCGCGAAGGCCGGCCTGGCGCGAGCGACCGTCAAGGGGTTACCTGTGGGTCAGCTGTGACCGAACGATAGACAGAGCGCGGGGGTGCGGGATACAGGGGAAACCCTCGATCCTGCGAGGGGAGCGGCGGGAAGTCCCTCGGCATCCAGAAGAGTCGATGGGATACATGCCGTTTCGTCAGCCCAAGTCGTGCTTGCACCGGCACGCTCGGTACCGATCGGCACACCCCGGGACGGTGCGGACCGCGTACGGCGTTCGTCAGGAGCGCGTACAGCGGCCGGTGACCCCGCCTTCCCCGTCCGGCTCACACGTCAGCGGGGAGTCCGCCGAGTCATGGCTCAGATAGCGGCCCGTGCACGTCTCCTTCGTGGTGCGGCCGCGCGCCACGCAGTGGTTGACCGCCTCGGTGCCACTGCTGAACGACCGGGGCACGTAGATCACCCAGTAACCCGCCCCCAATGAGGCGAAGTCGTCGCTGCCCAGCACCTCGGCCTCGGGTATCTATGTGCGTACGGCCGCCAGGCGCTGGTCCCGGGTCGCCGTGCCAGACTCTGCCCAGATCGTGTCCAGCTTCGCGATCCACCCGTCGGCGAAGTCCTCCGGGTCGATCGGGGCGGGAGACGCCGTGCCTCCGCCCATGCCCGGCTTCGGCGTCGAAGCGGGGCTCGAGGCCGGCGGGTTGGTGCCGTGCGGGGTCGGCCGGATCCTTGGAGCCGGGGCTCCCCGTGGCTTTGGAGCCAGGCCTGCGGAGTCTTTCGAGCCAGGGCTCGGGGTGGAGCTCTTGCCCGGGCTTCCGCTCGCCGTCGGTCCGGCGACGGTCGCGGTCACCGTCGCGGTGTGTCCGGTCTCTGCCGCCGATTGGTCCGTGACGTCAGCGGACGACGTCAGGGCCATGCCCGAGGCCGCGGCGGTCAGTGCCGTGGCGACCACGGCGACCGCCGCGATCAGCGGTCCCCGCCGAGTGGTGCCGCGGGACGTCCCGGCTCCCGGCCGGACGGCGGGCGCATCGGGGGCTTGGGGGACATCGGGCACACTGTGCGGCCTGTCAGTCCCCCCATCGTGCGACTGGTCCCGCGCCGGGCTCTTCCGCCGAGGGGGCTCGGGAGCCGACGCGAACGGCGCGTGCGGTGGCGCCGTGGCGGCAGCCGGACGGCCCGTGCCGACGTCCGCCCCGCCGACCGCTTCGGCGAGCAGCGCGTCCAGCCGGGCGGCGTCCGGCCGCGCGCGGGTCCGGTACGAGGAGTTCGCTGAGGACCTGGGTCAGCGGACCCGCCTGCTGCGGTGGCGGCACCGGCTCGTCGAGTACCGCGGCGAGTGTGGCGAGGTGGGTGCCGCGCTGCGCGGCCGGCGCGGACGGACCGGCGACCCGGAATGGAAGGCCCGGCGCCGCCTGCTGCCCAACCGCGAAGACCTCACCGACACCCAGTTCGGCACGATGTGGAACCAGCCCATCGGCACCGGCGGCATCGGCATGACGCTGCTGACCGCGTGGATCGCCAGGGAGAAGCTGCGTGACCTGCTCGCACACGCCCGCACCACCGACCGGCACCGAGCCGGCCACCTGCGCTGGAGGTTCCTCACCTGGTGCGCCGACGGCGACATCCCCGAAGTCCGCACCATCGACCGCTGGTGGCCCGAGATCAAAGCGTTCGTCGCCACCGGCCACAGCAACGCCAAGAGCGAAGGCATCAACCGCATGATCAAGCTCGCCGCGCGAGCCGTCCACGACTTCCGCAACCCCACCAACCAACGCCTACGCACACGCTGCGTCACCCACCCGCTGAGCCCGAGCCCGAGGCCACCTCCACCCCGCCTGAATTCGAAGCCTTCGCAAACCTTCCCGCCGGAATTTGTCGTTCGAGGCCCGGCGGAAAGGTATGCGTTTCGGAATCGCTCCGGCGTTCGTCTCTATGCGCGGACGGAGTGCACCGTCGAGTCGCGCGTATTGCGGCTAGATGCTTGATCCGCCGCCGGAGGTGTTGCTCCACCAGGCGCTGTAGGCGTTCAGCGAGTACCGCTTCTGCACACCGCTGGTCGAGGTGATCTCGAGGCCGAACTGCATCGTGTCGAAGGTGGTGTTGCGCAGGAGGTTCCGCGACGCGGCCCAACGCCAGACCGCCGAGGCGTCGATGGTGCCGGTGTTGCTCTGCTGGGCGGGGATGAGCTGCAGGACGTTCCAGCCGGGATCGGCCTGCCAGACAGACGCGTACAGGACGCCGCCGATGGTCACGTTGGACGCGATCTGCCTTCCCCAGCCGCCTGCCGTCCCCCCGGACCAGCTGGTGAAGACCATGATCTCGTCCTGGTTGCCGGTCGACCAGATGTCGCTCGTCCAGTTCCAGTGGTCACTGCCGCCGACGGGAGCCGACGACGTGTTGTACCAGAAGCCCGCCGAGTTCAACTGCGACAGCGGCGTCTGGGGCCGGACCGAGGTGTTCGGGTAGGACTTGATCCCGCCGCCGGAGTGGTTGGCATCGACGTACCAGGATTTGATGCTGTCGACGGTCAGGCACTGCGTGCCGTGGTTGTCGCCCCAGATGTTGTTGTAGATCGTCCAGGTGCCCTGGGTGTACTGACCCCACCGGTCGCAGGTGGAGTACACCTGGGCCTGCGCCGGAGACGCGAAGCTCAGGAACCCGGCGATCAGGGCGACGATCAGGGCCAGCCGACCGAACCCGGCCGACTTGCTGCTGATGGAACTACGGGCTTGCCATCTCATGTGTCCCTCCAAGGACGGCGGTGCGTTGTTCCGGATCCCCCGGTCTGGTGGCGGACTCTGGCGCCGCGAGGTGTCGCTCGCCGGCGAGTCCGGGCTCGGGACGGCGCGACTCAGCTCCGTCCGAGGTACTTGCGCAGTTGGCCGACTGATCGGCTTGATGGCCGGCCCTCGGCGAAGTGGTTCCTTCCCCTGCTCACAGTTGGAGTCCCCGCCGAAAGCGAGGCGGCCCAGACGGTCGATCAGCTGACGTGTTGACACCTTCGCTCCGTTCGCATGCGGTGCTGCTCGCGATGGTGGGTGGCTCGTGTCGTCGAGGTGGCGCGCTCAAGAACTGCGGGAACGGTGCTCGGTCCCCTTGCTTCCAACCAACGGGCTTGCCAGACACAGGTGCCAAGTGTCGAAGCGCTTGCGTCTGCGGGGACAGTAATGATGGGACCCTATGAACAGCAAGGCTCTGCACAGGAGAAGACACATTTCTTTCACCTGCGGACATCATTGTCGAATCGCTTCGAATAGCATTCGGCCCCGCCCGCCACCTGGCCTTCACGAAACCGCTAATGGCCCTGGTGGATGTGGCGGAAGGTGCCGGGGCAGGCCCGCGCCTGGTCGTCGGCGGTGATCAGGTGCACCCGCCGGGCCCCCAACCGCTTCACCCGCTCAACGACCAGGCCGTCCAGGTCAAGCAGCACCGTCGCATCGGTATCGTTGTCCAAGCCCGTGGTTCCTGAACGATCGTTCTGCGTCGAGAACAGAAATGATCACTCACGACCACGGGCGTCCTGCTACCAGGGCCGCCCCCACCACCCCTGACACTCACCAACGTGACAGCCGGTCAGCCTCTCAGGATCAGCGCACCGCTCAACTTCGAAGAGCCGGTTTACGTCCCTCGCTCACTGAGCAGTTGGTGCCCTGGGCGGGGTGACGGCCCCGCTCGCCCAGCCTGCCGAAAAGCTATGAGTAGATATCACGCCAGCCCCGCCCTTCAGGGCATAAGGCCAGAAGAACTCGAAGATGGACGTGACCGCGTCCCCGTCGATGCTGCTGAGGCTGATGCCGAACAAGGACCGGGTTTCCGCCGGGACCGCATGCTCCACTCGTGCGCATTCGGCCCAGGTCTTCGCCGCCCGCAGTCGCCCAGGCGTGATCGGCTTCATGAACAGCGAGGCCAGCGCCTCGCCGTGGATTACGCGACTCGGTTACGTGGCCCGATTACGTAGTTCTACGGATTCCACAACACGGGCTATGCGGCACGATTGCCCGAACCCGCAATAGATGAACTCAAAATGACGAGATCTCAACCCTCGTCGGGGGTCAGACGCAGGGAGATGCTGTTGATGCAGTACCGCTGGTCCGTCGGCGTCGGATACCCCTCGCCCTCGAAGACGTGCCCGAGATGGGAGCCGCAGCGGGAGCACCGTACCTCCGTGCGCACCATTCCGTGGGACCGGTCCTCGATGAGTTCGACCGCGTCGGTGTCCTTCGGGTCGTAGAAGGACGGCCAGCCGCAGTGCGACTCGAACTTCGTGTCGGAGGTGAAGAGCTCGGCGCCGCAGGCGCGGCACGAGTAGACGCCCTTCGACTTGGTGTTCGTGTACTCGCCCGTGAAGGCTGGCTCCGTGCCGGCCTGGCGCAGCACCGCGTACTCCGCCGGGGTCAGCTCCGCCCGCCACTGCTCGTCCGGCTTTTCGACGTCGTACGACATGAAGCTCAGCCCCTCACTCACGGCTACTTCGACAGGTGGTCCAGACGCAGTTTTTCCAAGATGTACGGGCCGAGCTCCGTCACGTCGCCCGCGCCCATCGTGAGAACAAGATCACCGGGCTTGGCCATTCCCGCGACGACCGCCGGCGCCGCGGCCTTGTCGTGCACGGCCTGGACGTCCGCGCCTGCCGCCCGCGCCGCGTCGATGATCAGGGCGCTGGTGACGCCCGGGATCGGGTCCTCGCGGGCCGGGTAGATGTCGAGGACCACGGAGGCGTCGGCGAGGGCCAGCGCCTCACCCATCTCCGTGCCCAGCTCCTGCGTACGCGAGAAGAGGTGGGGCTGGAAGAGGACCAGGATCCGGGAGTCCCCCGCAGCGGCACGCATCGCCTCGAGGTCGGCGGTCATCTCGGTCGGGTGGTGGGCGTAGGAGTCGATGACCTGCACGCCCGCCGATTCGCCCTTGAGCTGGAGGCGGCGCTTCACGCCGGTGTACGAGGCGAGTGCGGGGGCGAGGTCGGCCGCCGGGATGCCGAGCGCCACGCCCGCGGCCAGGGCGGCGACGGCGTTGTGCGCGTAGTGGCGGCCGGGCACGGACACCGTGAAGGTCAGCTCGGCACCGTCGAGCAGGACCGTGACCTCGCTCTTCAGGCCCTGGGCGACGACGGAGAGGACGCGGACGTCGGCGTCGTCGGACTCGCCGTAGGTCACCACCCGGACGCGGTCCCCGATCCGCCGCGTCAGCTCGCGCGCGCCCTCGTGGTCCGCCGAGATCACCAGCGTCCCGCCGGGGACGATCTTCCCGGCGAACGTCTCGAAGGACTCGTAGATCTCGTCCATGGACGCGTAGTTGGCGTGGTGGTCGAGCTCCACGTTGAGCACGATCGCGACCTCGGGGGCGTACGTGTGGAAGCTGCGGTCGCTCTCGTCCGCCTCGGCCACGAAGATCTCGCCGGTGCCGTGCTGCGCGTTCGAGCCGGGCGCGTCCAGGTCGCCGCCGATCGCGTACGACGGGTTCAGCCCGAGGGAGGTGAGGGACACCGCCAGCATCGATGTCGTCGTGGTCTTGCCGTGCGTACCGGCGACCGCGATCGGACGCAGGCCGTCCATCAGCGAGGCCAGGGCGTCCGAGCGGTGGACGACCGGGATGCCGAGCTCGGCGGCGCGGACCAGCTCGGGGTTGTCGGCGCGGATCGCGGACGAGACGACGACGCAGGTGGCGTCGTCCGCGAGGTGCGCCGCGTCGTGGCCGATGTGCACGGTGGCGCCGAGCGCGCGCAGTGCGTCCGCGGTCGCGGACTCCTTCGCGTCACTGCCCGCGACCTTGGCGCCGCGCTGGGTGAGGATCTTCGCGATCCCTGACATTCCGGCGCCGCCGATGCCGATGAAGTGCGGTCGGTCCATGGCGGTGGGAAGGCCGGGTGCCATGCGCGTGTCTCCCAGGTGACGAGTGGTACGGGTGGGTGGGCAAGGTATACGGCTGGGGCCGCCGCTTCCGGCGGGACATCGCCGGAGCGGGTCCCCAGCCTATGCCTTGCGGGGGGCGGGCAGCGCCCCGGCCGTCGTGGGCTGCGCCCACCCCCGCCGGGGGTTCGGGTACCAGCGTGCAGGTACTGGACCAGGGCGCCCGCCGTCGTGGGTTGTGCCCACCCGTTCCGCCCTGCGGAACGATTGCCCACAACGGTAGCGGCGGCGCGGCTGCCCACAGGTGGTACCGGCCCCCAGCCGATCGTCGCCCGCGTGCCGAAGGGGACGTGGCGGGATGTGCGCCCGCAGCGGCTGGCGCAAC
>NZ_LOHS01000114.1 GCF_001642995.1 Streptomyces jeddahensis | reverse complement strand
GGCAAGGCCGCACCCGGTGCCACGTACCCCGCCGTCTACACCAGCTCCAAGATCGGCGGTGTGCGGGGCATCTTCCGGTCCGACGACGCGGGCCGGACCTGGGTCCGCATCAACGACGACCGCCACCAGTTCGCCTGGACCGGCAACACCATGACCGGAGACCCCCGGGTCTACGGCCGCGTCTACTTCGGGACCAACGGACGCGGAGTCATCTACGGCGACCCGGAGTGAGATCCGACTCCCGGTCGCCTCGTTCCGCACCTGCCGTCCCGAAGGGGAGACCGACGTGGCCCTGCCGTCAGGGCAGGACGACCGACTTCTCCTCTCCTGTGTGATCCCCCACTCAGCACACATTCCGGAGGGCTGATGAAATTCCGTATCGGCTGGGGGGCGCTTCTCGCGGCTCTGGCTCTCGTCTTCACCTTGCCGAACTCGGCAGTGGCAGCGTCATCGACGTACTGGTTCAAGCACTACTCGACCGGCGGCAACGCCTCGACGTGGTACGCCAACGACAACTCCTGGGGTGTGAACTCCTCGACCGGCACCGGCTTCGTCGCCATGGTCAACGGCAAGGACTGGGGCTGGACGTCCCCGGTGACCACACTCCCCAAGAAGCTCAGCGCCATCAGCCCCAACAACACGACGTGGTTCAGCCAGTCGGCGTACCCGAAGTCCGGCTCGCGCTACAACGCCACGTACGACATCTTCATCGACCCGACCCCCGCACCGACCGACCGCAACTCCAGGGCCGAGCTGATGATCTGGCTCGACTGGTACAACACACAGCCGCTGGCCAACGCCTATGACGGCAACGGCAACGCGGTCCCGACCGCGACCAACGTCAGCCTCGGCGGCCGCACCTGGGACATCTACCAGTACAACTGGCCGAACGGCGACCACACCCTCAGCTTCCTGGACAGGAGCAGGTCCGGCTGGTGGTCCGGCAGCCTCACCCCGTTCTTCAACTACGGCCTCAACAGGGGCATATACACCAACGACCACTACCTCAACAGCATCATGGCCGGCTGGGAATTCGGGCCAGGCGACTACACCGCCCACTCCTGGGGCACCGCGGGCTTCTGACGCCGCCACAAGCAGAAGGGCGGACCAGTGACCGGCCGCCCTCTGCCGGGAAGTACCGCCCGACTCTCCGTACGGAGGGTCGGGCGGCCCGGGAGCAGCGCCAGCCTCTCCGTAGGGCGGCATCGTCATGACCACACGCTGCTTCACCGACCGCCTGGACGGGCTCGCCGTTCGGAAAGGACTACAACCCGGAGCAGTGGGACGAGCCGGTCTGGAAGGAGGACGACGAGCTGATGCGCCGGGCCAGGGTCGACCTGGCCCCACGGTGGGCGTCTTCTCTATGGCCTGCTCGAACTGACGGCGGCCATGACTAGCGGCTCTTCCAAGATTTTCGTGAAGCCGGACGCTGATCCGACCACACCGAGCAGGCATCGGCGGACAGCGCCGCCAGTGAACAAATCCGCACGTTGGAGGAAGCATGAGCAGACAACGACGTCGATTCGCGGTCGCGGCCGCCAGCCTGGCGCGGGCGACACACGTCGGCAGGACTGGAAGGTGGTTGAGGAAGGCAGCCACAGCGGCGGCCGTGGCCCTGAGCGTCATAGCGGGCAGCCTGGCGTTCGCATCACCGGCGTCAGCGGCGACGTTGACCCGGGTCGACAACTTCGGCTACAACCCCACGAACCTCCAGATGTACGAGTACGTGCCGGCCAAGCTGCCCCGTCATCCGGCCGTGCTCGTGGTCGCGCACTGGTGCACCGGCTCCGGCCCTGACATGTACAACTACACCGAATTCGCGTCACTGGCCGACCAGTACGGATTTATCGTGGTCTACCCCTCGATCACCGGTGACATCAAGTGCTGGGACGTCGCGTCGGACGCCGCGCTGAAGCACGACGGCTCCAGCGACCCGGCCGGCGTGATGTCCATGGTGCGGTGGGAGATCGCGAACCGCGGCGCCAACCAGCACCAGGTCTACATGACCGGCATCTCCTCTGGCGCGATGCTGACCAACGTCATGCTCGCCGACTACCCGGACGTGTTCAAAGCCGGATCGGCGTTCATGGGCGTGCCGTACCACTGCTTCTACACCGGCACCTTCCGCGGCTGGAACAGTGACTGCTCCACAGGCAACATCACCAAGACCCCGCAGGAGTGGGGCGACCTGGTCCGCTCCGCCTACCCCGGCTACACCGGGCCACGGCCGCGCATCCAACTGTGGCACGGCACCGAGGACTCCGGCCTCAACCACCACAACCTCGGCGAAGAGATCAAACAGTGGACCAACGTCCTCGGTGTCAGCCAAACCCCGGTCTTCACCGACCAGCCCCAGTCGATCTGGACAAGGACCCGCTACGGTAACGCCAGCACGCAACCACCGGTCGAGGCCAACAGCTTCCAGGGGTACGGCCACGAGTTGCCCAAACCCGGTATGGCACTGCTGGCCCTGAAGTTCATGGGCCTGGCACCCTAGGTCGATAGGTGCTTGTCACTGGGCGTGGGCTCAAACCGTTCGCTGGACGTGGCCGGAACCAACCGGACCGACGGCACCCAACTGAACGTCTGGGACTGTGACGGCGGTGCCAAACCAACCGTGGCGGCTCAACAAAGATGGCACTGTCCCCGGCGCGGAGTCCGGACTGTGCCTCGACGACATCGGCGCGGGCACAGCTAACGGCACCGCCGTCAGCATCTCGAACTGTAACGGTGGCAGCGGCCGGAAATGGGTCCGGCAGTAGTCCCCGGTTCCGGGTGCGCGGGCCATGCTCAAGACCTGTGGATCGAGCTCGGGGAGCGTGCGAAGGGCGTACCTTCCCGAGTGATCGATTGATGGTCATCGAGTAGGCCGGTGTTCGCAGCACCGGTCGGGAAGGCACGCCCGTGCTCAGCGTAGTCAACGACGACGGCAGCACGCCGAACGGCTCCCTGATCGACGAGATCGTCCGAGAGGGCGCCCGGCGGATGCTCGCGGCGGCTCTGGAGGCCGAAGTCAACGCTTATATAGCCGAGTTGGCCGAGCAGCGGGACGAGACCGGCCGCCGGCTCGTGGTCCGCAACGGCTACCACCAGCCCCGGAAGGTCACTACCGCGGCCGGTGCGGTTGAGGTGAAGGCCCCACGGGTGAACGACAAGCGCGTCGATGCCGAGACGGGTGAGCGCAAGCGGTTCAGCTCGGCGATCCTGCCGCCGTGGTGCCGCAAGTCGCCGAAGATCAGCGAGGTGCTGCCGCTGCTCTACCTGCACGGACTGTCCTCCGGGGTCTTCGTCCCGGCACTGGAGCAGTTCCTTGGCAGCGCGGCCGGGCTCTCCCCGGCGACGGTCACCCGCCTCACCCAGCAGTGGCAGGCCGACCACGCCGCGTTCATGGACCGCGACCTGTCCGAGGTCGATTACGTGTACGTGTGGGCCGACGGCATCCACCTCAACGTCCGTCTGGAGGAGGCCAAAGCCTGCGTCCTGGTCCTCGTCGGGTCCGCGCCGACGGCTCGAAGGTGCTGGGTTCACAAAACGGCCAACGTCCTGGACTCCCTTCCGAAGTCCGCGCAGCCCGGAGCGAAGAAGGCGATCCAGGACATCTACAACGCCGAAGACCGCGACCACGCCGAGGCGGCGGCCAAGACGTTCGCCCAGCTCTACGGGGCGAAGTTCCCCAAGGCCGTCAAGAAGATCACTGACGACGTGGACGAGCTGCTGGCGTTCTACGACTTCCCCGCCGAGCACTGGATCCATCTGCGCACGACGAATCCGATCGAGTCCACGTTCTCCACCGTCCGGCTGCGGACCAAGGTCACCCGCGGTGCTGGCTCCCGCACCGCCGCCCTGGCCATGGTCTTCAAGCTCGTGGAGTCCGCCCAGGCCCGCTGGCGCGGTGAACGCACCCCACCTCGTCGCCCTCGTCCGCGCCGGAGCCCGCTTCGAACGCGGCAGGCTCGTCGAGCGACCCACCACCGTGGCAGCATGACCGCTTTCAGCCAACCACCCAGGGAGGCATCCGCCATGTCCGACCTCGACAGCCAGGTTCCCTACTGGGATGCCGCCGCGGGCACGAAGACGTTCACCCACCCACTCCATCTGCCCTGGCTCGAGGGGATCAGCAGGCACGTCGCGATCCTCGACTACGGATGCGGATACGGCCGCACCATGGAGGAGCTCGAACAGCACGGCTTCGGCAACCTCACCGGCGTCGACACCTCACCGGGAATGATCAACCGGGCACGCCGCCTGCATCCCACCATGGATTTTGCAGTCCTGGACGCACCACCGGTCTCGCCTTACCCGGGCGCAGGCTTTGACGCAGTCTTGCTCTTCGCCGTGCTGACCTGCGTGCCCGACGATGAAGCCCAGCACCGGTTGATCGCCGAGCTGAACCGCATCCTCAAGCCCGGCGGGATCCTCTACATCAGCGACCTTCTGCTGCAAGATGACGAACGCAACCGCAGCCGCTACAGCCGCTATGCCCAGCACTACGGCAGGTATGGCGTGTTCGAAACCGGTGATGGTGCGGTCTGCCGCCATCACTCCCGCGAGTGGCTCTCCACCCTGCTCGCCGGGTTCGAACCCATCGACACCCGGACCATCACCGTGTCCACCATGAACGGGCATGAGTCAACGGGGGTCCAGATCCTCGCCAGCAAGCCCACGCTGACTTGAACGCAGCTCAAGATCCACAGGTCAGACCATGACCGACGTCGGGGCCGGATGCGGCTTGCGACAGGGCGAGATCCTCGGGCTTGCCGAGGACGCGCTGAGCTTCGAGACCGGCATCCTGCACGTCGTCCGGCAGGTGAAGTTGATCCGCGGACCGGCGGACCACCTTCAACGATTACGCCTGGAAGCCCGCTCTCGCCGCTGCTGGCGTCATCCCCGAGCCGTAGAAAGGAGTGCGGCACAAGGCGGCTCGGGAACATGGCATGCACGCACTGAGGCACTTCTACGCCTCGGTCCTGCTCGCCGCTGGGGAGAGCATCAAGGCCGTCAGCGAGTACCTGGGGCACGCGAACCCTGCACTGACGCTCAGGGTGTACGCGCACCTCATGCCCAGCAGTCAGGATCGGACCCGGCGAGCCGTCGATGCGGTGTTCCGGCACCCTGACGAAATCGCCTGACGGCCCAGAGACGGCCCAAGCAGGCGACAGAAGCCCTGTCCGGCGGCAAAGGCGCTGGCCAGGGGCTTTTGATTTCCTTCTCCTGCTCAGAGGATCAATATGTGACCTGCCCTGGGTGGCTGCTGGGGGCTTCGCCCCCAGACCCCCGTCGCCCTTCGGGTTCGTCCTCAAGCGCCGGACGGGCTGAAATCAGCCCCCGGACGGGCTGAAACCAGGACTTGGACGGGCTGGAACCAGACTTTGGACGGCTGGTATCAGCCCGGGCTGGGATCAGCCCCCGGACGCGCCGGAATCAGCTCCACCGGCGCTCGCCCTCAGGTCGCGCACCGAGTCGCGGACCACCACATGCGTGCCCAGCAGGAGGTGTTCGTACGGCCCGTCCGGGTCGCTGCCGAGGGCGGTGCGCACGGCGAGGCGGCCCAGTTCCTCGTACGGGACGTGCACCGTGGTCAGGGCCGGGTGCAGGTCCCGGGCGAAGGGGATGTCGTCGTATCCGGCCAGCGACACGTCGCCGGGCACGTCGAGGCCGGCCTCGTGCAGGGCGGTCAGCGCACCCGCCGCCACCATGTCGGTGGTGGCGAAGACTGCCGTGAACTCCAGGCCGTCCGCGAGGGCCTGGCGCGTGCGGCGGTAGCCGGAGTCGCGGGTGAAGTCGCCGGCCACGATGAGCGCCGGGTCGGGGTCGAGGCCCAGGGTGCGGTGGGCCTCGGCGTAGCCGCGGGCGCGGCCCTCGGACGTGGAGTGGCCGGGCTTGCCGGCGAGCAGCAGGATGCGGCGGTGGCCACGGGCGAGGAGGTGGGCGCACACGGCCTGGGCGCCGCCTTCGTTGTCGTACTCGATGACCGTCACGGGCGCCGCGTGCCCGAGCGGCGGGCGGCCGCACAGCACGAGCCGTGAGCCGACCGACCGCAGCGACTCGGCGATACGGGTCATGCTGTCCCGGTACTCCGGGGTGTCGGCCGCGCCGCCGACCAGGATCACCGCGGCGGCGCGCTGCGCGCGCATCATCTCCACGAACGCGAGCTGCTGTTCGGTGTCGCCTTCGGTGCTGCACACCAGACAGAGGTGGCCGAGCCGGGTGGCCTCGCGCTCCACACCGTGCGCCATGAGGGCGAACGACGGGCCCGTGATGTCGTCGAGGACGAAGGCCAGGGTCGGGGTGCCGGCCCCGGCGACGGCCTTGGCCCGGGCGTCGGCCACGTAGTCGAGGGCCCGCACGGCCCGCATCACCCGGGTACGGGTGGCCGCGCTCACCGGATAGTCGCCGGCGAGCACACGGGACACCGTGGACGCGGAGACCCCGGCCCGGGCCGCGACGTCGCGGATTGTGTGTCGGCCCTGTGCGTGGGCGTTTCTCCTGGTCATGGCCCGGCTGACGTCCCCCTTTTCCACGGTGGGAACCTTGGCGACCTTGATAAGGGCGGCCTCGGCAGGCTCTGCAACCGGTTCCCGAACGGAGGCTAGCAGCGCGGGCCCCTGTGGGCGAGAGGTGCGGAACCTCGAAAGTCCTCTCGGTGGGGCGACGGTTGTGGCGGAGGGTTGCTGCGCTGCATGCCTTTGTGCCACGTGCGGCAACGGGTTAGCAACCGGTTGCCATGAGAGAGCGTCCCCGAGTCCACTTCCAGGCTACGTCGGAGGTGTTCATGCCGGGGGAGTGGCGCACGGCCTAGACGGAGCGCGCCTCTGGCCGCCGCCCGCCGATCGTGGCCGCGAGCGCAGTGATCGCGTCGGGCCCGACCCGGCAGCAGCCCCCGATGAGGCGGGCGCCGGCCTGCTGCCAGCCCGTCACCTGCTCGGCGGTGAAGGTCGAACGGCCGGTCCAGGCCCGTGCCTCGGCGTCCCAGCTCTCGCCGCTGTTGGGATAGACGACAACTGGCTTCCCGGTGACCCGTGCGGCGGTCTCGACCGCGTGGTGCACATCGTCCGGAGCGCAGCAGTTCACGCCGACCGCGATGATCTCGTCCGCGTCGGCGGCGAGCGCCAACGCCTCCTCGAGCGGCTGACCTGCCCGCGTCCGGTCCCCGGCGATGCTGTACGACAGCCACGCCGGTACACCGAGCCCTCGGACGGCCCGTAGCAACGCCCGTGCCTCGTCGGCGTCCGGCACGGTCTCCAGCGCCAGGGTGTCGGGCCCGGCCGCGGCCAGCACCTCGAGCCGGGGCCGGTGGAAGCGCTCCAGCTCTTCCACGGTCAGCCCGTAGCGCCCCCGGTACTCCGAGCCGTCCGCCAGCATCGCCCCGTACGGGCCGACGGACGCGGCCACCCACAGCTGCCGCTCGACCGGCTGCCGTCCGGCGCCACCGGCCTGCGCGCCCCCTGTGTGCGCGCGCCGGGCGGCCTCGCGGCCCAGTCCGACGCTGAGCGCCAGCAGTTCGGCGGCCCGCTCCCGTTCGATGCCGCGCCTCGCGAACCCCTCGACCGTCGCCTGGTAGCTGGAGGTGATCGCCACATCGGCGCCCGCCTCGAAGTAGCCGAGGTGCGCCTGGACGATCGCCTCGGGGTCCTCGGCCAGCAGCCGCGCCGACCACAGTTCGTCGCTGAGGTCGTGACCCGCGGACTCCAGCTGGTTCGACAGCCCGCCGTCGAGGACGACCGTGCCGGCGGCCAGGGCTTCGGCGAGGGAAGGGGAGGTGGACCTGGTCATGCTTCGAAGTTAGTCGAAGCCTCGGCGCTGATCTTCACCTGTTTCTCATGGGGCTCCCAGGGGCGCCACAGCCCGGACCTATGGCCCGTTGCTGAACTCCCCGTAGAGGTGGGCAGCCTTCCGGTGCGCCCAGCGGCGCTCCCTCCGGGATGCCGTCGGGAGCGCCTTCCGGCCAGCCGACAGGAGCGCCCTCGGGCCAGCCGTCCGACATGCCGAGCGGTGCGCCGTCCGGGATGCCGTCCGGCGGTCCGGGCGGTGGCGCTGGCGGTGGCTGCGGCGGCGGGCCGGGCGGCGCCCCCGGGCAGTCAGCAACAGACCAGCGGTCAACAGCAGGGCTGACGCAGCAGAGCCGACGCTGAGAGGCCGACGCAGAGAGGCCGACGCAGCAGCGGGCGGCGCCCGGTCAGAGCACCGGAGCGCCGCTGGTCACAGCACCGGAGCGCCGCCCGCCCTGTCGGTCGTCACCTCGCTGCCGCGTGCCGCCCGCCGCCCCGCCTCCCCGTGCGCCAGCGCCTGACAGCCGGGAGCAGCAGTGCGCCCAGCAGCACGGGGATCAGCGTCAGCGGCCACCACGCGCGCGTGCTCTCGCTTGCGTTCTGTGCGGGCTGGGTCGCCGACGATGCGTCGCCCGAGCGGGCCCCGGCGGACGGCGAGGCGGCGGCGGCCTTGGCCTTGGTGAGCACGACGTCGTTGCCGTCGCCACCACGGTAGCTGATGCGGTACTTGGTGTCCGCGACCTTCACGGTGGCGCCTTCCCGGAGACCGGTGAAGGTCCCGGTGGTCTTCGACTTGCCGGTGTGGGAAATCAGGGTGATCTTGCTCGCCGGCTTCTCTCCGGTGCTCTTCCCGGCCGTCGCGTTGCCGAGCTTCCCGGCGAGCTTGACCCGGCCGCCCACCTTGAGCGGCTTCTCGCCCGTACGCACGACCAGCTCGCCGTCGGCGCCCTGCGCGTAATCGCCGGTGATCGTCAGCGACCCTTCGACACGCCCCTCATTGGTCACCGAGCCCGCCACGGTGCCCGTCCCGGTGAGGGAGCGGCCGACGCGCAGCCCGCCGCCCGCCGCCTGCCGCACGTCCAGGCGCGCCCCGGATGCCGTCAGCCGTATCGCCTTGCTGCGCGCCAGCGTGGTGTTCCCGGCGAGAGCGAGCGTGCCCTTCGTGACGGTCGTCGTGCCGGTGTACGTCACATCGCCGCTCAGCGTCGTCGTGGCGGCGCCCGACTGCGTGAGGGAGCCGCTGCCGCTGATCTTGGACAGGACGAGCGGCTTGGCCGTGTTGCGGAGCACCAGCGAGCCGTCGTTGACCACCTTGTAGAGATCGCCCTTCGTGTAGAGCCCGCCGTCGCCGCCCGGCTTTCCGCTGCCCAGCCGCAGCACCGCGCCCTTCTGGACGGTCGTCGAGCCGTTGTAGTACTGGACGGCGGCGAAGGTGACGTCGTTGCCCTTCGTCCCCTTGATGACGATGTCGCCGGCGCCGGGGGCGGACAGCGTGTCGTGGAACACGCCGCCGCCGATGGGCGCGCCCAGCGTTACCGGGCCGTTGTAGTCGAAGGTGAGCAGCGAACGGAACCTGGCTGCCAGCAGGTTGATGTAGACCGTCTCGGCCGTGCCCGGCATGAAGATCTTGTTCGTGGTGCCGTCGCCCCACTGGACGTTCGCGCCCTTGATGTTGGTGCCGCGCTTGTTGACGTTCTTCCGCGCGGGGGTCCAGTTCAGGGCGGGGTCGCTGAGTGAGGGGTTGGTGTCACCTCCCTGGTTCGACCAGCTGTACTGGCCGGTGAGGACGACCTTGCTGCCCGGCCGGGACTGGACGTTGATGTCGCTGCCGTACTCGCGCTGGTAGAAGTCCATGCCCATGGTGACGGTCTGACCGAGCGGCGTGTCCACGGTCCAGGTGCCCTGGTTGAGGACCTTGCGCACGTTCGGCAGCGATGTGGCGAACTCCGGCGCGCCGGCGTTGAGCTGCGTGCCGTTGTCGATCACCCCGGAGAAGGAGTGGGTGCCCGACAGGGCCCAGCTGCCCCAGAGGAAGCGCGGCTGGGTGATCAGTCCGGAGCCGCTGATCGTGCCCAGGTTGTAGGCGCTCGTCAGCGACAGCCGCAGGGTGCCGTCGACCCGGATGTTGTCCTGGTTGAGCCGGAACGCCGGGGTGTTGTACGGGAAGTGGCCGATCAACCCGGTCGTGCCCCCGTTGCCGTACTGCAGGGTCGCCCCGCGCTCGACCGTGATCGCCGGCGGATCGGGATCGGTCGTGGTGACGTACGGGTGATTCCCGCCGAGGATGCTCACCTTCTGCCGCTGACGGGACTTGGGCAGCGTGAAGTCGCTGTCCTTGGTCAGCACGAGCGTCCCGGTGCCCCGCACCGTGAGCGTGCCCTCGCCGCGGAACACGCCGTCGTAGGTGGTGGTCCCGGCGGGGACGGTCACCACGGCGTCCCCGGCGAGTGTCACGTCCCGGTCGGCGAGCACCGCCGCCGTCACGTCCTGCGCCCCCGCGGGCGCCGCCACCGCGTACGGTTCCGTGCCCACCACGTTCGTCGTGACGACGATCGCCGCCAGTGCCGCCACTCCTGCTACTGCCTTACGGGCATTGCTGTTCACGCTCGGGAGACGGAGGCGCGCCGGACCGATAACAGAAATCTGCGAAAAGAATCTGCACAGCATCGTCGCTTCCGACCCGTTGACCTCGTGTTAACGCGCCCTTACCGTTTCGGCGTTCGGAATAACAGATGCCGTTCGGGATATCGAACCGCTCTCGAACCGCTGACGTGAGGAGATGCGCGCAATGGAGCGCAACGTGCTGGGCAAGGCCGCCTGGCGACTGCTGCCATTCCTGGGGCTGCTGTATGTGATCGCATACATCGACCGCTCGAACGTCGGCTTCGCGAAACTGGAACTTCAGGCCGAACTCGGCGTCAGCGCCACCGCGTTCACTCTGGGACAGGTCTTCTTCTTCACCGCGTACGCGATCTTCGAGGTGCCCAGCAACCTCATGCTGCACCGCGTCGGCGCCCACCGGTGGATCGCGCGCATCCTCGTCACCTGGGGCCTCGTCACGGTCGCCACCGCGCTGGTGGAGACCACGTGGCAGTTCTACCTGGCGCGCTTCGCGCTCGGCGCGGCCGAAGCCGGGTTCTTCCCCGGGGTCCTCTACTACCTGTCCCGCTGGTTCCCCGGCAGCCACCGCGGCCGCGCCATCGGCGCGTTCATGCTCGCGGCCCCGGTGTCGTTCATCATCGGCAATCCGCTCATGGGCGCGCTGATGGACCTCGACGGGACGTGGGGCCTCGACGGCTGGCAGTGGGTGTTCCTCGCCACCGGCATCCCCGCCGTGCTGGTCGCTCCGCTCGTCCTGACCCTGCTGCCCGCCGGGCCGGAGCAGGCGCGCTGGCTGGCCCCGGACGAGAAGAACTGGCTGACCGGCGTGCTCGCCGCCGAGCAGGCGGAGGCGGGCGCGCAGCCGCACCACACGCTCTCGGTGCTCAAAGACCGGCGCGTCCTGACGGCGGCGGTGTTCTTCCTGGCCTTCCCGCTCTCCACCTACGGGCTGTCGTTCTGGCTGCCGACCATCATCGACGGGTTCGGTGACCTGACGGCCACCCAGGTCGGCTTCGTCTCCGCCGTCCCGTACGTGTGCGTCGCCGTCGGCCTCGTCGTGGTGCCGCGCCTCGTGGCCCGCCATGACACCCCGTACCTGTGGATCGCCGCGATGCTCGCCCTGACCATCGCCGGGTTCACCGTCGCCGCGCTCTTCGGCTCGCCCATCGTCCAGATGCTCGGCCTGTGCGCGGCAGCCGTGGGCGGCTACGCCGCGCAGCCCGCCTTCTGGGCGCTCATTCCGCGTTTCCTCACCGGCGCGGCGGCGGCCGCCGGTATCGCCGCCGTCAATGCGGTCGGCAACCTCGGCGGCGGATTCGGACCGCTCGGTATCGCGGCGGTCGTCGACTCCACGGGCAGCGCCCTCACCGGCCTGATGTTCCTGCTCGCGGTCGCGGTCCTGGGGCTGCTCGCCGTCCCGCTGCTGCGCCGCGCGCTGACCCCTCGTGCTTCCGTTCCGACCAGTCCCCGCCCGGAAAGGCAGACCGTATGAGCCGCAGCGAAGACCCCGGTCACAGATCGGTGCGGAAGGAAGCCCCGGCCGCGGGCGCCCTCACCACCGTGTCGGCAGCCGGCGAGGCCGGCGCCGCCGACACGTCCTACGCCAACCCCCTCGTCGCCCACCGCGCCGACCCCCACATCCACCGCCACACCGACGGCAATTACTACTTCACCGCCACCGCCCCCGAGTACGACCGGATCATCCTGCGCCGCTCCCGCACGCTGCGCGGCCTGACCGGCGCACCCGAGTCGGTGATCTGGAAGCGCCACACCAGCGGCGACATGGGCGCCCACATCTGGGCGCCCGAAATCCACCACATCGACGGCACGTGGTACATCTACTTCGCCGCCGCGCCCGCGGAAGACGAGTGGAAGATCCGCATCTGGGTCCTGGAGAACGTCAGCGCCGACCCCTTCGAGGGCACCTGGACGGAGAAGGGGCAGATCACCACCGCCTGGGACACCTTCTCGCTCGACGCCACCACCTTCACCCACCGCGGCACCCGCTATCTCGCCTGGGCGCAGCACGAGCCCGGCATGGACAACAACACGGGCGTCTTCCTCTCCGCGATGGCCAACCCCTGGACGCTGACCGGCCCGCAGATACGGCTGACGACCCCCGAGTACGACTGGGAGTGCATCGGACACAAGGTCAACGAAGGACCGTCCGTCATCCAGCGGAACGGCCGCGTCTTCATGACCTACTCGGCGTCCGCCACCGACCACCACTACTGCCTCGGACTGCTCACCGCCGACGCCGACAGCGACCTGATGGACCCGGCGTCCTGGACCAAGTCGCCGACGCCCGTCTTCACCAGCGACGAGACGACGAAGCAGTACGGGCCGGGCCACAACTGCTTCACCGTCGCCGAGGACGGCCGCACGGACGTCCTCGTCTACCACGCCCGCCAGTACAAGGAGATCACCGGCGAGCCGCTGGACGACCCCAACCGCCACACCCGCATCCAGCCGCTCGGCTGGAACGCGGACGGCACCCCGGACTTCGGTGTCCCGCTCGCGGACACCCCCGTCCACGGTGCGACCTCGCCCGCCACTCACTGAAGGAGAGCACCTGAGATGAGACGTGCGTATGCGATCCTCCTCGCCCTGTGCTGTGCCGTCGCCGCCGCGTTAGCGACGGCAGGCCCGGCCTCGGCGGCACCGCAGACCATCACCAACGGCACGCAGTTCACGGACACGTCCGGCGCCGCCGTCCACGCGCACGGCGGCGGCGTCATCAAGGTCGGCTCGTACTACTACTGGTTCGGCGAGCACCGCAACGCCGACAACACCTTCCGGTACGTGGACGCCTACCGCTCCACCGACCTGAAGAACTGGGAGTTCCGCAACCACGTCCTGACCCAGTCCACCGACCCCGAACTCGCCGTCGCCAACATCGAGCGGCCGAAGGTCATGTACAACGCGTCCACCGGCAAGTTCGTGATGTGGATGCACAAGGAGAACGGCTCCGACTACAGCGAGGCCCGCGCCGCCGTCGCGGTCTCCGACACCGTCGACGGGAACTACACCTGGCAGGGCAGCTTCCGCCCGCTGGGCCAGCACATGTCCCGTGACATCACGGTCTTCGTGGACACCGACGGCACCGGCTACATGATCTCCGCGGCCCGTGAGAACTACGACCTGCACATTTACCGCCTCACGGCCGACTACACCGGTATCGACAGCTTGGTCGCCAACCCTTGGCCGGGCGGCCACCGCGAGGCCCCGGCCCTGTTCAAGCGGAACGGCGTCTACTTCATGCTGACGTCGGGCGCTACCGGCTGGAACCCGAACCAACAGCAGTACGCCACCGCGACGAACCTCGCCGGTCCCTGGTCAGCGATGACGAACATCGGCGATTCCACGGCGTACGGCTCGCAGACCACGTACGTCCTTCCCGTGCAGGGAACGTCGGGCACCGCATACCTCTACATGGGCGACCGCTGGGGCAACTCCTTCGGCGGGACCGTCAACGACTCCCGTTACGTCTGGCTGCCGTTGACCTTCCCCACCTCCACCTCGATGTCCATGTCCTGGTCCCCGGAGATCACCGTCGACACGGCCGCCGGGACGGTCACCGGGACGAGCGCCACGTACAACACGCTGATCGCGCGTCACTCCTCCAAGTGCGCCGACGTGACCAGCCAGTCGCTGTGGCAGGGCGCCCAGATCAAGCAGTACGACTGCAACGGCGGCAACAACCAGAAGTACTGGTTCAAGTCCGTCGGCAGCGGCTACTACCAGCTGATGGTCCGCAACAGCTCCCTGTGCGTGCAGGAGAACTCCACCGACGTCACGCAGGAGAACTGCAACGCCTCCGCGACCAACCAGCAGTGGTCGGTGACCACCACCGGCTCCTACGTGAACATCAAGTCCCGCGCGACCGGCGAGTGCCTGGACGTGAACGGCGCGTCCACCGCCAACTCCGCCGCGATCATCACCTACACCTGCAACGGAGGAACCAACCAGCAGTGGACGCGCGGCACATGACGACCTCTACGGCAGCAGGTCGATCGCATCGATCGACGTGCCCGCGCTGAGATAGCCCGTCGACCCCGAGCCGCTCACCACGTTGATCTTCAGGGTGTTGTACTGGCTGGTGTCCGTCCGCCAGGCACTCGCCGGGATGCTGTAGGTGAACGTGTGGTTGTTGCCCCGGTACGAGCCGCAGGTCAGGGACCGCGTGCTCGGCTGGGTGGGCGGCGAGGGGATCGCCGACGTCCAGGTGTCGTTAACCACGATCTGCGGCCGGCCGTTCGAGAAGGCCGTCGTCACGCCGATGCGCAGGGTGTGCGCGGCGGCGGCCTGCGCCGCGGTCAGCTTGAAGTACACGATGATCCCGCTGTTGACGTCCTTCCAGAGGTAGCAGGGGAAGGCCGACGTCTCGCCGCCGTTGCCGATCACCACGTTGCCGGTCCATGAGGCGGCCCGGGCGTCGGACGGGTGCGCGTACGTCATCAGCTCCGCGTTCTTAAAGCCGCTCGGCGTGCCGTTCCAGTCGCCGATCCGCCAGATGGCGCTCGCGTTGCCGGGGTCGTTCGAGGACGGGATGGTGATCGTGTTGAGGGTGGTCGTGCCGCCCGCGGTGACGGTCACCGAGGTGGTGTGGACGGCCAGTTCGCCCTTGTAGACGGTGAGGGTGTACGTCCCAGGCAGCACACCGCCGATGGAGAAGTAGCCGTCCGATGCGCGGGCCGATCCCCAATACTGTGCCGCCGAGTTGGCGAGCCCCACGGTGTACGGGTACGACGTGTTCCGGCCCGCGATGCCGACGCCCGCGACCCTGCCCCGCCCGCTCGCCGGCACGTACCCGGAGATGCCGAGCGAGTCCGCCCACGGCGTGGTGAGCGTGCCGGGGAACAGCGACGAGGAGGGCGCGCCGCCGTCCGTGAAGGCGATGACGTACGGGCCCTGGAGGCCGAAGCGCTGGGCCTCCGTCTGACTCTGGGCGTAGTACAGGATCTCGTACAGGCCGCCGCCGTCCGCGCTCTGGTGCCGCAGCAGGGAGCGGTAGAACGGACCGCCGGAGGCCTTCTCGTGGTTGCTGCGCACGATCCACAGGCCGACGCCCCCGGATGACCATCCGATGTAGTCGTAGTCCATCACTCGGCGCTTCGAGTAGTGCTTCGAGCGGGTCTGGCCGTCGGCCTTCACAAACACGTCCGACGCCTCGACGGTGCTGTTCGTGTACGTGTAGGAGTCCGGCTCGTCATTGAGGAACAGGCCCTTCCTGACGCGCAGGATGTAGCGGGTCGCGGACACCGACGTGTCGGCCTTGTTGGTCCACAGGTAGACGTTGTTCTCGCCGCTGCGGGCCGCGTAGTAGTGCCGGAGCGTGCCGTAGGCGACGGAGACGAGGATCGTCGAGCCGGACTGTCTGATCGTCACGGTGGAGCTGCCGAGGCCTGACTCGATGTGCGAGTTCATGCCGCCGTAGCCCTGGTACTCCGTGCCCCGGTAGACGAGAGATGTCAGGTCGCCGTTGCTCTTGCTGACCTTGAAGACGAGGTTCGCGCCGGTGTTTATCACGTAGTGGGAGCCGTCGTCGGACCAGCCGAAGGTGGCGGCGCTCGCCTGCTGCGCGAGGACGGTGCCGCCGGCGACTGCGGCTCCGGCCGCCGCGCCGGCGCCGATGATGAACTTCCGGCGACCGACGCGGCGATGGGACGGTACCTCGCCGGGCGCGGGCTCACGATGGGGCGACGCTGAGGGTCTGTGCTGCGACATAGTGGGCTCCTCGCTGTGGGGGGTGCGCGACGATCTCTGGTCGCCGTCGGACGGGAAGAGGTTGCCGCGAGAAAAAAGGTTCCTTGACCGAGACGTCCGGTTCGCCCTCTAGAAAGCGCTTGCTTCAACGGCGTATGGTCCCGGCGAACGATCTGTCAGACCCTTCCCCGACGCCTGAGCCGCCTGAGGAGAGACAGTCATGCGCCGAGCCGGTACCGCACTGCTGGCCACCCTGACCGCCGCAACAGCGCTGGGAGCCGCACCCGTTGCCCACGCCGACAACATCACGGCCGACTGCACGGGCACCGCTCCCGTCGTCTGCCACGCCGACGTCGCCCCCGGCACCTACACCGTGACCCTCACCCTCGGCGGCGACGAGGCGGGGAGCACCTCCGTCACCGCCGAGACCCGCCGGGCGCTGCTCACGGAGACGGCGACGGCGGCGGGGGAGAAGGTCAGACGCACCGTCACCGTCGACGTGCGTACCCCCGAGGGCGAGCCCACCGGCCCGGCCGGGAGCCCCGGACTCGACCTGTACGTCGGCGGCGCCTCACCCAAGCTCGACTCGGTGAAGGTGGTTCCCGCGCCGATGACCCGGAAGATCGTCCTCGTCGGCGACTCCACCGTCTGCGACCAGCCCGGCGACCCGTACTCGGGCTGGGGCCAGCAGCTCCCGCAGTACCTGCGGCGCGGCATCGCCGTCGCCAACTACGCCGACTCCGGGGAGGGCTCGCAGTCCGTCCTGGACAATCCGGCGCTGTTCCCGGCCGCCCTGGAGCGCGTACGCCACGGCGACCTGGTGCTGATCCAGCTCGCGCACAACGACAAGCAGACGCCCAGGGACGTCTACCGCGCGAACCTCACCACCATGATCGGGTCCGTGCGGGAGGCGGGCGGTACGCCCGTCCTCGTCACGCCGATCGTGCGCCGCTGGTTCAACTCCGACGGCACCCTGAACAACGGCACGGCGCTCATCGTCAACGGCCTCGGCGTCGACCTCCCGGCCGAAATGCGGTCGCTGGCCGACGAGGTGGACGTCCCGCTGATCGATCTGACCGCGCTCACCAAGCAGCGCGTCGAGGAGCTCGGCCCGGAGACCTCCAAGGCGCTGTACCTCTACAACGAGAAGCGCGACAACACCCACACGTCGGTGCGCGGCGCCACCGAGTACGCGGCGCTGGTGCTGGGCGAGCTGCGTGCTCAGCAGCTGGTGGACGACAGGGTGGTGGACCAGGGCGTCACCGCGGGTTAGCCGACCAACGGCTCCCCGCGGAGTAGTCCCGCGGGGAGCCGCTGAGGTGAGGAGTGGCCGCTCCGAAAGCCGTCACGGCGGAGCGGCCGCTCACGGGCTCAAGGCTTGAGCATCGTCATGAACGCCAGGACACCGTACGCACGCGTCACGCGCCGGTCACGCGCCCGGCGCCCGGTACTCGACCTTCTGCCGGACCGCCTCGTCGATCTCCTCGGGTGACAGGAGCACGACGGTGCTCGTGCGTACGCCGCCGGCGGCCGACGTCACCAGTCCCAGGGCCGCGGCAGAGGTGTTGCCGGGCAGTTCCACCGTGACGTAGAGATCCTCGTCGCCGAAGGCCCAGTACATCGACTCGAGCCGGCCTCCGAGCCCTTCGATCATGCGCTCGACGACCTCACGGCGGGCGGTGCCGCCCTCATTGAGCAGGCCTTTCAGCCCGTCCACCGTCAATTTCACCCTGAAAAGATATTTCGGCATCTCTCACCATTCGCGTTGGTCCCATGAATCGCAGGTGCCTCAGTTATTCCGTGGCTTTACGGAACTTCATGGGTGATGCCGCCGCGGTGCCGCCAGACTCGGGAAAAAAATCACCATTTAGGGTCTTTCATCCTGGCCAGGGTGGGTTATTCTAGAAATTGGCCTACGGGACGAGCGAGGGAGTTCGACCGTTGTAGCCGACTTTGGCGAGAAGCTTCGGCTTCCGCTGAGGCCGACGTCGACGGTCGGGCTGAGAGGCCGGAAGGTCGGAGGATCGAGAGATCCAAAGACTGGAAGGCGACCCCTAGTCACCTGATCCGGACAATACCGGCGAAGGGAGCCCGTCTCGTAGGTCCATTTGTGCGCGCAAGCCCATCGGTGGCGTTGCGCCCGCCCGTCGTCGGTGGCGCATTCCCTCGACGTCAGCAGCGTCATCAGCGCATCTGCAGTGTGTCGAGCACAGCACATGCGCTGAGTGTTGTCGCGCACGCGCGATCCGTGCCGGCGGTATTCAGCCCACGCAGAGGCCCAGCAGACAGACGTGCACGGGTGAGGTCGGTGAGGTCGCCGCCGGCGACGAGGGGCTGGCCGTCGACGTGTCCTCTGCCGGTGCCGGCGTGGTCGCGGTCGCCTCGGGTGGTGCCGTGTCGCCCTGCTGGGCCGCCGTGCCGTCCGACGACGTCGCCGGGGTGGTGCGCGGCTGCGGGGATCCCGTGGCGCTGGGTTGCGCGGGTACGGCCATGCGCTGGGGCCGACTCGTCGTCTGCGTGGCGGTCGGCGTGGGCGTGGTGGTCTTCGGCAGGGTGCCGGTGCGGGGGCGGTCGGCCTTGGTGTCCCGGTCGCGTGAGACGCGGGCGTCGGGCTGCGCCGCCGTCGGGTCACCGGCCTCGGTGGTGGACGAGGGCTCCGGGTCCGGGGCGGAGGCCGCCTGTGCGGGACCGCCGGACGGCCCGTCCGGCAGCGCGGCGATCGTCAGCCCGCCGCCGACGAGCGCAACCGCCGACACGACGGCGGCACGGCGCCGCTTCTTCTTCCATAGCGCCAGTTGGCGACGCCTGGCAGCACGGCCCGCGGGCGCTTGCGCCTCACGGGCGGTGTGCTCGTATCCGCTGGTTCCCGGAGTCTCCGGGCCGTCCGCCGCGTCCTCCGCGCTCGCTCCCTCGTAGGCGTCGGCACGGAAGCCCGCCGTCTCCGTACGGAAGCCCGCCGTCTCCGCGACGAAGGCCTCCGTGTCGGCGTGGAAGCGCGTTGTCTCGGCGCCGAAGGCGGTACCGGTCTCGATCAGCGGCGCGATCGTCGTCGCGCTGTCGGGGTGGCGATGGCTGGGCGGGGCGATGTCCGGCGCGTATGCGCCGCACCCGGGACACACCAGTGCCCCGTTGAGGGTCCGGCGGCATGAGGAGCAGTAGTCCATCGCGATCTTTCTGTGCTGTCTGCGCCCTCGAGGGCACCGGCGAGCTGTTCAGTTCGCACGCGGATCGAACGCGCAGCAACGCTAACGACACCAGTCGAAGGGTTTGCGTAGCCTTTGTGACGCTTGTGCAAAGGTTGCTCGACTGTGGCGCTTCTGGACGGCTGTGATCCGGGGGCAGTCACGATGGGTGCGCAGGTGACGGTGTCGTCGCCGGGCCTTGGGCATTCTCATGACCAGGGCCAGGCGACGCACTGTCACTCGGCCACGGATGCCCCCGTGACCTTCAGCCCGCGCAGCCGCAGGAAGCGCGCGGGGTGACGGAAGACGCCCTCGTCGACGGCGGTGGCGGCGAGGAACTCCGCCACCAGGTCGGGGCGCACGGGGCAGCTCGGTGTCCCCGGTCTCCAGGACGTCGAAAACGATCAGATAGGCGGGGCGTTCGGCCGCGGCTTCGACGGCGCTGCGGCCACGGCGGCGGGCACGGCGCTGCAGCTCCCCGAAGTGCAGCTGCCCCTCGTGCGGCACGACGAGCTCACCGTTTATGCGAGCTACCACATGTGTCTCATCAACAGCTTCTGGTCCGTCGGCAAGTCACCAGCGTGAGTGGTTCCTGGGTTGTGTGGTCACAACCGAGGCCGGTTGAGCAGGCGGGAGAGCACGATGACGCTCTCGGTCCGGTCGACGGGGGCGGTGGCGCGTACCCGTTGGATGGCCAGTTCCAGATGGGTGATGTCTCGGGCAAGCATGTGGAGGACTGCGTCGGCGGCTCCAGAGACGGTGCAGGCTTCGACGACTTCGGGGATGTCTTCGAGGGCTTGGCGCAACTGGGCGGGGGTGGGGTTGCCGGTGCAGTAGACCTCGACGAACGCTTCGGTGTGCCAGGCCAGCGCCTGGGGGTCGACGAGAGCGGTGAAACCGCGGATGGCGCCCGAGGCCACCAGGCGGTCGAGGCGCCGTTTCGCGGCGGGAGCGGACAAGCCGGCTGCCTGGCCGATCTCGGCGTACGTGGAGCGGGCGTTGCGCATCACGCAGCGGATGATCGCCTCGTCGATGGTGTCCACGACTTTGCTCCAGACGTCAGCAGGTGCGGCAAGGGCGCAATAAAAAGCTATTTAGCGGTCATCATTGCAAGATAACGATGGTAGATCGCAGTGAATGGTGATTGTTTGCGTCGTGGTCGCAACCGTAGCCTCCGGCTTGTCCTGATGTCACATGCCGGGGAGAGCGATTCGATGACAGCGAACGTGAGCGATGGGGAAGCGTCCGCGCTGGCCGCAGTGGACGAGGCGGGCATCGTCCGGATTCTGCAGGAACTCCTCAGCGTTCCCAGCATGACGGGGAGTGCCGCGGAGTCCGAGCTGCAGCACATCCTGGCCCGGCATCTGGAGCGGTTGGATCTCGATGTCGACCTGTGGTCCATGAACCTGCCCGAGCTGCGTGCGCACCCCCGCTTCCCGGGCGGCGAAGCCCCGCGCACGGAGGCGTGGGGCCTGGTGGGCGGCACGCGGCAGCAGGGCGACGGGCCGATCCTGGTCCTCCAGGGCCATGTCGACGTCGTCCCTCCCGGGGACCTGGCGCAATGGGAGGGAGACCCCTTCCGTCCTCGGGTCGGCGCAGACGTAGTGCATGGCCGGGGAGCGTGCGACATGAAGGCGGGGGTGGTGGCGATCCTCGCCGCCTTGGCCGCGATACGGAGAGCGGGCTCGAAGCTGCGTGGCCAGGTGTCCGCGCACTTCGTCGTCAGCGAGGAGGACGGAGGGCTTGGAGCGTTCGGAACCCTCGAACGAGGCCACACCGGGGATGCCTGCATCATCACGGAACCGACCAGCGGTGCCCTCATGACCGCGAACGCCGGCGCCCTGACCTTCCGCATCGAGGTACCCGGCCGCGCCACCCACGGCAGCACCCGGTACGCGGGCATGAGCGCCGTCGACGCCTACCTGCCCATCCACCGCGCGCTCGCCCGTCTCGAAGCCCGCCGCAACACCGGCGCCGACCCCCTGGTGGCCGAATACCCCATCCCCTACCCGCTGTCCGTGGGCACCGTTCGGGCCGGCGACTGGGCCAGCAGCGTGCCCGACCTGCTGGTGGCCGAGGGAAGACTGGGCGTCCGGCTGGGCGAGGATCCGGCCCAGGCACGCACCGAACTGGAGGCGTGCGTGGCCGAAGCCTGCGCGGACGATCCGTGGCTGCGCTCTCACCCCGCCACGGTGACGTGGCCCGGAGGCCAGTTCGCCAGCGGACGGCTGCACGCCGGACACCCGCTCGCAGCCCTGGTCGGCGACGCGCACGCCGACGTCACAGGCGGCCCACGACCGCCGGAGCGAGGCGCTCCCTACGGCAGCGACCTGCGGCTGTACTCCGGGGCGGGCATCCCCACACTGCAGTACGGCCCCGGCGACGTACGCCTCGCGCACGGCCCGCAGGAACAGGTCCACATCAGCGAAATCGTCACCGTCACCCGAGCACTGGTGCTCGCCACATTGCGTGCAGTCGGCACCAAGTAGTACCGCCAACACCGTCCCCTTACCGCCTGCTCCCAGCCCATGACAGGCGGGTTCCGCCGACCAGGCGACCGGTGGAACCCAAGCGGCTTCGTCCGGGAACACAGTCGCGTGAGGTCTCCGCACACGCGCAGATGTTGGCGGTCACGCCGAGACCATCTACTCGGTGTCCGCTGTGGGCCATCTCAGCTCAGAACCATGATCAATCTCAGCACCAAGGCTGTACCGATGTTCTCCAAGGCCAGTCCCGTCAAAGAAGCGCTGCCTGAGACACCCGCCATCTCACCATCGTGGACCGGGCCGCCTGCCTGCACACGATCAAACAGATGGGGCGGCTGCTGGGCACCGAGGGGCGCAGCGTCGGGCATGTGGCACCGAACATGGAGGTCTTGGGGCGCGTTGGACCACCCCCGCCACCAACGTCGTGACACCTCTATGCGTTCGTCTTCTTCGCCAGCTCGACGAAGTGGGTCCATGCGGTGGGGGTGAGGGCGAGCTTGGGGCCCTGCTTGTTCTTGGAGTCGCGGATGTGGATGGTGGTGGGGGAGGGGGCGACTTCTACGCAGTCGCCGGAATCGCCGCTGCTGTAGCTGGACTTGCCCCAGGAGAGGGCGACTTCTACGCAGTCGCCGTCGCCGCCACTGCTGTAGCTGCTCTTGAACCAGGACAGTTCGTCGGTGCTCATAGCGCTCCTCGCATCCGCTGCAACAGGCCCACGGAATCTTCGAGGGGGAGAGCCTGCGAACGCATCCTGGCATACCGCATCTGGAGCACGCTGATCTCTTTCGGGTCGGAGATGAACTGACCACCGCGCTGCCCCTCGTTGTATGCGAACCATTGGTTGCCCGCGGTCTCCAGCAATTGCATGGGACCGTCAAGACCGGCATGTGTCTCCCTCACGAGCGGCATGACCTGGATCTCGACGTTCCGCTGCTCAGCGACTCCAAGTACATGGTCGATGAGTCCCCGAGTGACCTCCACCCCGCCCATGCGGCGTAGGAACAGGTGCTCCTCCAAGAGGAAGCTGTACGCGGTGTTCGGTCGATCCCATAGCAACCGCTGCCGTTCGGCGCGCGCTGTCCACTGGGCCTCGACCTGATCGTCGCCCAGCGGCGGCAGTTGGTTCTCGAAGAGCGTCCGCGCATACGCCTCCGTCTGCAACAACCCTGGCACTAACCGGCATTCGTACGTGTACAGGCTGATTGCCTGCTGCTCCAGATCCGCCCACTGGCGGAACCAGGACGCCAGCCCCTGCTTCCGCGCCAGATGCTTCGCCGCCTTCCGGAGCACCCCCAGACCGTCGAGAACCTGCTCCGCCCGCTCGACGAACTCCTTCGACGGAAGCCGTCTGCCCTGCTCGACGGAGGCGACGAAGTGGGCTGAGTACCCCATGTTCCCGGCCAGCGCCTCTTGGGTGAAGCGCGCGTTCTCGCGGAAGCCCTGGAGGACGGCGCCGAAGGTCTTGAGGCTGTCCGACGGTTCAGGTTCGCTGGTGCCGTAGTAGTCACTGCTGGCCTCTGCCATGTCCGGGTACCCCCGAGTGCAACGGTGTCCTCCCCGCAAGGCACCCATCGTTACAGCGAGTTACGCGTACCGTCCACCCCTCGTACTCGTACGCTGACGCAGCGTACGAGTTGAGCGCCTGGTGAACGGCGGTGCGCAGCCCGACCGTTGATCTATGTCGCCCCAGACGAAGCCACAGAGCCCGGTTACCGTACGTGTGTTCAGCCAACAACTCAGCTCCACGCCGCGAGGCGCTCGCCTCGCCCGCCGCCTGGTCGCCGAGCGGCTCGACGCGTGGGGCTGGCCGTACGCGTCGGAGCTGAACGAAGCCGTCACGCTGATCACCGCCGAACTCGCCGCGAACGCGGTCCGGCACGGGCGGGTGCCCGGCCGGGACTTCCGTATCCGGCTGACAGCGACGGACCCGACCGTACGGATCGAGGTCGAGGACGCCAAAGGGGAGCAGCTCCCTGCGATCCGCCCTGCGGGTGGCGATGCCGAGGGCGGCCGGGGGCTGGTGCTCGTCGCCGCGCTGGCGGGCCGGTGGGGAGCGGACCCGCGTACGGACGGCGTGGGCAAGACCGTCTGGGCGGAGGTCCGGGGTCACGAGCCGGTCAGGAAACCGCGCTGACCGACAAGGAAGGCAGTCGTGGCGCGGAACGAAAGTTGTCACCAACTTGGTGTGAACACACAATCTCGCCCGCTGAGGGATAGCGGCGGGCGGCTCATCGCGTCGTGATGGCTGCTGAGCAGGGGAGGGTCGACGGCCTCGAGTCACGACGAGTTCCGGGAGTTCGTAGCCATGCGCTCCACCGCGCTGCTGCGGCTCGCGGTGCTGCTCACCGGCGGGGACCGGTACGCCGCGGAGGATCTGCTGCAGACTGCGCTGATGAAGGCCTACGGGCGCTGGGCGCTGATCGAGCAGCCCGAGGATCACGTCGACAACGGCAAGCCGGGGCCGGGGGCCAGCCTTGGCAATGGCTGCCGCCCTGAGACCCGTACAACCCTGACGCCTCACAGAGTGTCAAACACGGCGCCGGACAAGAAACGGGCTCTTTTCGGATACCCCCGCGCCCGCCCGGACGTTCTTGAGCGAAGGAGCCGCTCATGCACAAGAAACGCTCGGCTGCCGTTGCCGCGGCATCGTTCCTTCTGATCTCGGGCGCGGCCATGGCCACCGCGCCCGCTTCCTACGCCGGGGCCCCCGGCGGCACCCGTGCCAGCGACCGCAACCGCGACTTCAACGGTGACGGTTACGAGGACGTGCTGATCGGGGTGCCCGGCGCCACGGTCGGCGGTCGCTCGGGCGCCGGTGCCGTCACCGTCCAGTACGGCGGCCCCAAGGGCGTCACCACGGGCAGTGCCAGAGTCTTCAGCCAGAACACCACGGGAGTGCCGGGCGCCGCCGAGACCGGGGACGCCTTCGGCAAGGCCGTGGCCACCGGCGATCTCGACGGGGACGGCTACGACGACGCGGTCATCGGCATCCCCGGTGAGGACCTCACGGGCATCGGCACCGACGCGGGCGGCATCACCGTCCTGTGGGGCTCGCCGAACGGCTTGTCCGGTGCCAACAGCGACTGGCTGCAGTCCGATGACGCGGCGGCGGGCAACAGGTTCGGCAGCGCTCTGGCCGCCGGGTACTTCACCACGTACGTGCCGGGCGATCTGCTCGCCGTACTCGACAAGGTCGGCCTGTCGGTCTATCAGTACGAAGCGGCGCCCCAGCCCACCGCGAGCAAAGACGCGGGCGCGAGTGGCGGCGAGGCGGGCGCGTCCCCGTTCAAGCCGTTCGAGAACAAGACCCGCACCCCGCTCGGCGCTCAGGACGAGGCGCCGGGCATCACGCCCAAGTCCCTGACCACCGGCGACTACGACTACAACGGCCTGGCCGACCTGGTGGTCTCCGGGCTCAGTGAGGGTGCCGAGCCGGGATACGGCTGGTCGTACGTCATCCTCAGCTCCGACAACGACTCCCTTCCCCCGATTGCGGTGCGCGGCGGCCCGGTGGTCGCCTCCGGCGACGTCAACGGCGACGGCTTCGACGACCTGGTCACCGGGGAGCCGCACAGCCCCGATGACGGCGGCGAGTCGACGACCGGTGGCATGGTCGGCGTCTACTACGGCAGTCCCGACGGGCCAGCCGGTCATGAGGGTCCCGGGACTCCGCCGGTGTGGTGGAACCAGGACAGCGCGGGCGTGCCCGGGGTCGTCGAGCGCGGTGACGGCTTCGGCACCGACCTGTCCGTGGGCGACACCAACCGCGACGGATACGCGGACGTGGCGATCGGCGCCGCCGGCGAGGACATCGGCAGCGTCGCGGACGCCGGGGCGGTCTGGGTCCTGCGCGGCTCGGCCGAGGGCCTCACCGCCTCGGGCGCCCTGGCCGTGAACCAGAACACCTCCTACGTTCCGGGCACGGCCGAGAAGAGCGACAAGTTCGGCGGCCAGGTGTCCTTCACCGACCCCAACGACGATGGCTATGACGGCCTGCTCGCCTCGGCGCCGGGGGAGAACACCAACGACGGCGTGGTGTGGGTGTTCTCGGCGGGCTCGAGCGGCATCAAGCTGCCGGGTTCGTGGACCTACGGCGGTGGCTCCCTCGGGGCGCCCTACCTGGACGCCCGGTTCGGCGAGGCCATCGACGACTGACCGGCGGCCCGCTCCACCCCCCTCCGGCGGCCCGCCCACCACCCCTCCGGTGGACGGGCCGACTGCCTGCGGCGCGCCGCCGCCGACGCCGACGAGAGACCGAACTCACGGCGACTGCAAGAGGGTCAGTGACGCGTCGCGCAGGCGGTCGTCGTCGGGGCACAGGGTGTCCCACCACCATTCGGCGTGCATGATGCGCTGCCTGGAGTGGGCCCAGTGATGGAGCCGGGGGTGCAGGTCCACGGGGGTGAGGCCGGTCTCGGTCAGAGCCTCCATGGCGCGTATGCCCACCGGTTCGGGACCTGCCAGTTCGGTGAAGACGGGGACGGCCAGGGCCGCGTCCAGCCGCCGCCGTGCGGCTGGACGATCCGGATCAAGCCGGGTCAGCGCGGTCAGGGCGTCGGCGCGCATTCCTGCGACCGGATCAGTCTCGTACCGGGAAGCCAGCCCCTTTAGCATGTCCGGGACGGCGTCGCCGGTCGCCAGGAGAGCGGCGTGGTGCAGCGACCGTGCGAGCATGCGTGGCCGTGACCAAGACGCAGACGGTTGCCGAGGAGCCAGCGTGAAACAGAAGGTCGGACGGGCGATGCCCCTGGCGGCCCTGGCGCTGCTCACCGCGTGCGTGCCTTTCGCGGGAGACACCCATCCCTGCACCCTGATCGGTGCGCCCGCCGGGATCCGGGTCGAGGTCCACCCAGAGCTGGCGAACAGGGTGGTCGACGCGACCCTTACGGCCTGCTGGGACGGCACATGCCGTACGCGCACGCTGCCGCTGCGGGAGACCTGGTCGGAACAACCGGTGACCCCGGGGAACCCCGTGATGACCACGGAATCGGCTACCGCCGCAGAAAGCCCGGCGGCGAGGACCTCCCCAACCCCCGAGCGCGTTGTCCGGCCTGTCTTCGCGGGCATACGAGACCTGCCAAGAAAGCCGATACGCGTCACGCTGGTGTTCAAGAACCCGCGGGGCGCCACCGTGCTCGACCGACAGATCAGTGTCACGCCGCAGCCCACCTATCCCAATGGCCGCAACTGCTCGCCGGGCGGCCACCAGGCGCGCCTGACGGTCACGGGTGAAGGCTCGCTGATCCCACGCTGACCGTGCGCTCCACATCGGCATGCTTCGCTTCCAACAAGCCTGGCCAGGTTCCAACCAACCTGTCACGGCTCAGCGCCCAGCCAGTGCACGGTTGAAGCGCCTCGTGTCCTGACGACCGTCTCGCTCACTGGCCGACTACGGAGCCACGTCACAGCAGGTGAGCCCCGGCAGACAGCGCCGGGGCTCAGCGGGGAGGTGTGTCAGCGGTACATGTGTGTCAGCGGTTCATCAGGACGAACACGCCCCACCCGAGGTACTCGCGCTGGTACCTGGCGTGCTGGACGGGGGACGTGGCGAGTTCCGCGCGCATCTCGTCGGCCAGCTCGTCGTCGGGGTTGGCGTCGAGCCAGCGGCGGATGTTGAATCACTGCGCCGCGACGTACCGATCCCAGCTGTCCCGGTCGGCCAGGACCATTTCGACGACGTCGCATCCCAGGTCGCCGAAGTGCTCGAGCAGTTCTGGCAGCGGGAGGATTTCGTCCTTGCGCGACATATGGCAGGCCTCGACGGTGGCCTGGTCCAAGGGCTCGCGCCGCCAGTACGGCTCGCCGATCAGCATCATGCCGCCGGGGGCGAGACTGCGCCGAAGGAGTTCGACCGTCCCCGGCACGCCGCCACCGATGCAGGTGGCGCCCACGCACGCGGCGATGCCGACCCGGCTCGTCGGCGACATGGCCCGACGCGTTCCCGTGCACGAAGCCGACCCGGTCGGCCACGCCCAGCTCGACGGCCCGCGTGCGGGCGGCGCCGATGAAGACGGTGCTGATGTCGACGCCGGTGCCGGTCACGCCGTGGTCACGCGCCCAGGTGCACAGCAACTCGCCCTTGCCGCACGCCAGATCGAGGATGCGCGTGTCCGGCGACGGGCTGATGGCCCGACCCAGAATGGCCAGCTCGTACGGCTCGTCGTATTGGCCATATCGGCAATGTTGGCCATGTTGGCCTTGGTGGCCGGAAATTATGTGTTGTCAGCGCGGGGCCGGTGGAATACGTTGAGTCTGTGACTGCCGGGTCGGCCATGGGCCAAGAACGAGTTGGGTTCCCGGCCTCGACGTGAGTTCGAGGCGGGCGAGAGGCCCGCCTGCCTTCCATTCCGCCTGTCGTGCGGATCTTTCGGGGCCAAGGCCAAGTGTGTCGCGGGTCTCGTCGCCGTAACTGCCGAGTGAGCCATGCAGGTCGATGACCAGTGGATTCGTGGTGGTTGTGAGTGAGGTCGTGAGACTCGCGGAACAATAGCGGTATTTCATCCTTGCCTTGGCCTCTCGGCTCCCTGACTCCCTTTTCTCGCGCCGCCGTCGCGATCGTCCCGTAGCCGTGGCCGATATCCGTGGCCAATTCACCCTGCCTGCCGTGCGGGTATTCGTGCTGCCCGTAAACAGCCCACACCCAGCTTTGACCCTGGAGAAGAACAGAGAATGCCGAACGATTTCAACCAGCCGATCATCGACGAGTTCCGCGCCAACAAAGGGCGTGTCGGTGGATACTTCGAGGGAGCCCGGCTCCTCCTCCTGACCACCACCGGAGCGCGGACCGGCGCCCGGCACACGACCCCGCTCGGCTACCTTCCCGACGGCGGCGAACGGGTCCTGGTCATCGCCTCTGCCGCCGGGGCGCCCAGGCACCCGGACTGGTTCCACAACATCGTGGCGAAGCCGCGCGTCACGGTCGAGGACGGCGTCTTCACATACGAGGCCGACGCCGTCGTCCTCCAGGGCGCCGAACGTGACCGCGCCTTCGCCCGCGCCGTCGAGGCGGATTCCGGATGGGCCGACTACCAGGCCAAGACCACCCGCGTCATCCCCGTGGTCGCCCTGCAGGCAGTCCCCGGTCCACCGCAGCCGAACGCGTCCTCGGCTAGCGCGGCACTCAAGCTGGTCCATGACGCCTTCCGGCGCGAACTTGCCCTGATCAGGAAGGAGATCACCGAGTCGGGTCCCGGAGGACTGGGTGCCCAGCTCCGCGTGAACTGCCTGACCCTCTGCCAGGGGCTGCACAACCACCACACCGGCGAGGACACCATGATGTTCCCGTTCCTCGCCGAGCGCCGTCCCGAGCTCGTCCCGACGCTGGACCGGCTCGCCCGGGAGCACGAGAAGATCGCGGCGCTCCTCGCCGATCTGCGGCAGGTCGTATCCAGCGAGGGTGCGAACCCTCAGCTGGTGATCTCCGAGGTGGAGCGGCTGACCGACGAACTCGAGGCCCATCTGACGTACGAGGAGGAGCAACTGATGCCCCTTCTGGACGCGCAGGCCGGCTGACCCGCGCCCGCGGCGAGGGCGAGGCTCGGGCTGGTCGCTCCGCTCGGGCCGGTCACTGCCCGTCGTTCGCTGTCCCTCGTTCCCACCCCGTCATCCGGAGTTCATTCCTCAAGCGCTTCATGTTCCGACAACGCGGCCTCACCAGCCTCGTTCGCCCCATACACTCCACCGCACAGTCAGTCGGCGGCAAGCGCTTGCGGAGCGGAGAACAGAGAGCATGACGGCACGTACCCCCAAGGTCGGCGTGGACGGCGCCCGCATGGACCGGCGGAGCTTGGACCGGCGGAGCTTCCTCAAGCGATCCGCCGGTCTCTCCGCCGGGCTGATCGCCGGTCCCGCGGCGCTCGCCTGGCTGCCCGGCCAGCAGGCCCACGCGGCCGAGGCGTCCCAGGCGGCGACCGTACGCGCCTTCGTCGACGACTACCTCACCAACACCGCCGACAACCTGACCCCCGAGACCAACGCCGCCGTCCGTATCCTCTCCGGTATGCAGCGCCTCTGGGAGACCGGAACGGCCTGGAACAACGGCACCCCGCTCGCGGCCGACGTGCTGCGCGCCAACATGCGCTACTCGATCGCGCTCACCACGCGCCGTACCGACGAACAGGCCCGGCAGTCCTTCATCTACGACCGTCAGGACCAGAGTTACGCGGCCACGGCCGGTCTCGGTCCGCTCACCGAGGTGTACCGGACCGGTGCCAAGGCGGTCACCAGCATCACCAGCGCGCCTGACGGCACCCCGGCCGGGAAGGTCAGCGACGGCGTGCCGGCCGGTGCGCCCGCCGGTTCCGCCATCGGGGCAGGGGCCCCTGACTCCGAGCTGGGCAAGGTGGTTCAGCTCGTCCAGACCTTGCGCGGGCCGCACGCCTCCAGCAACCCCGGCAAGTTCGCCTACCAGTACCCGCGGCCCTGGCGGATGACGGAGGACAACGAGGTCGTCGACACCGGCGCCACGGACGCCTTCGGGTTCCCCGTCTACAAGTCGGACGTGGTCGTGGCCCCGCAGCTGCTGCGCCAGCGCAGCACCACCCCCGCCGAGGACGGCGGTTACCCGAGCGGCCACACTAATGCCCTGTACCTGGCCGCTCTGGCGCTCGCGTACGCGATACCCGAGCGGTTCCAGGAGCTGGTGGCCCATGCCTCCGCGGCCAGCCACACCCGCATCCTCTCCGGCATGCACTCCGCCCTCGACGTCATGGGCGGCCGCATCCTCGCCACCGCACTCGCCGCCGCCGCCCTGTACGACCCGGCCAATGCCGGCCTCAAGGCCGCCGCACGGCAGCAGGCCGCCGCGTACCTCCAGGCGCAGACCGGCACCACGGCCGACACGCTGTACGCCTACGCGCACTCGGCGGGCACGGACACCGACCCGTACGCGGACCGGGCGGCCAACGAGCGCGCGGTCACCCCGCGGCTGACGTACATCCTGCCCAGGCAGGGCGACGGCCGCGTCCCGATGACCGTGCCCAAGGGCGCCGAGGTGCTCGTGGAGACCCGGCTGCCCTACCTCACCGCCGACCAGCGCCGGGAGGTGCTGCGCACCACCGCGCTGCCGTCCGGGTACGCCCTGCTGGACGGGCCCGAGCAGTGGGGGCGGCTCAACCTCTTCGCGGCGGCCGACGGCTACGGCGCCTTCGACGGCGATGTGCGGGTCGACCTGGACGCCTCCGCGGGCGGCTTCCACGCGGCCGACGCCTGGCGCAACGACATCGGCGGCCGCGGCTCGCTCACCAAGCTCGGCACCGGCTCGCTGACCCTGACGGGCGCCAACCGCTACAGCGGCGGTACGTCCGTGGAGGCCGGCACCCTCGTCGCCGCATCACGGGACGCCCTGGGCGCCGGCGACGTCCAGGTCCGCGGCGGCTCCCTGCGGCTGACGGCCGGCGACGGCGTACGGGTGCGCGGCAGCTACGGCCAGGCCTCCGGCGCGACGCTCGACGTGGCGGTCGGCGACTGCGGTGGCCCTGCGCTGACCGTGTCCGGCTCGGCCGTCCTTGCTCGGGGTAGCGCTCTCGAGCTGCGGGTCGACGACCCTGCCGAGGGCACTGTCATCCAGGTCCTCCGCGCCCGCGGCGGCCTTCGCGGGCGGTTCGGCACTATCACCGTCCGGGCCGAGGGGCGTACGTACGAGGCCGTCCCCACGTACTCCGCGAACGGGGTGTCCGTACGCCTGAAGTGACCGGTCAAGCCCGCTCCGGCACCGTGGCGTCCGCTGTCACAGGTGCCGGAGCAGCGCGTGCAGTGCCGGATTGTCGTTGGTCCTGCGCCACACGAGGTCGAGTTCCACGGGTGCGGGCGTGGGCAGTTCGACCGGTTTGAAGACGATATCGGCGTACCGTAGCTGGGCGGCCGCCTCCGGGACCAGGGCCACGCCCAGGCCGCAGTTGACGAGGGCCAGGATGCTGTGGACCTGGCTCAGGTACTGGCGGTAGACGGGCGTGACGTGGGCGGTCCGGAAGATGCTGATCAGCAGTTCGTGGAAGTAGCGGGCTTCCGTGGGCGAGTACATCAGCAGCTCCTGACCCTCGAAGTCCGCGACCTGGAGTGCTCCCTCGCGTACCGTCAGCGCGTGCCCCGTCGGCAGGGCGGCGAGCAGCTCTTCCCGTACGGCGGGTCTGGACAGCAGGTCCGGGCCCGTCACCGAGGGCCGGACCAGGCCCAGGTCCAGGCTGTTGTTCGCGAGGGCCGCCAGCTGGTCGCGGGTGACCATCTCGCGCAGGACGATCTCCGCTCGGGGCATCGCCTTGCGGGCGGTGCGCAAGAGCGTGCCGAGCGTGGAGTAGGCGCTGGCGGCGGTGAACCCGATGGTGATGCTGCCCGCCTCTCCCGTCGAGACCTGGCGGACGGCGAGGGCCGCGTGCTCGGACTGGCGCAGGATGCCCCGGGCCTCCACCAGGAAGGCGCGGCCCGCGGGTGTGAGTTGTACTGATTTGTTAGTGCGGTTGAAGAGCTGGACCCCGAGGTCGTTCTCCAGCTGACGGATCTGCCGGCTCAGCGGCGGCTGCGTCATGCGGAGCCGCTCCGCCGCCCGCGTGAAATGCAGCTCTTCCGCGACAGCCACGAAGCTCGTCAGTTGTGCGAGTGTGAACAACGATGCTCTCCAGGTATCAACGCATGCAAAATTTGAGTTAGACGAGAATCTTCCGGCGCCTTAGCTTCGAGGGCAACGCCGGAACGGAACGCTCCGGCCGACACCGCGGCGGGCCCCCGGGACGGAGCCCGTCGCTCCCACCCGTCAAGGCACCGGAGCTCTCCAGTAGTGAGTACAACCAACATGACGCCGTATGTCGCGAATCAGGGCGAGGCGACGCTGGACAGGATCTCCTGGCTCAAGCTGTCCTCGGTCACCCTCCCGCTGTCCACTCCCGTCAGCGACGCCAAGGTCCTCACGGGCCGCCAGCGGCCGATGACCGAGGTCGCCTTCCTCTTCGTCGAGGTGGGTACGGAGCAGGGGCACGAGGGCATCGGCTTCAGCTACTCCAAGCGTGCGGGCGGTCCCGGCCAGTTCGCGCACGCCAAGGAGATCGCTCCCGCCCTGATCGGCGAGGACCCCAGCGACATCGCCAAGATCTGGACGAAGCTGGTGTGGGCGGGCGCCTCGGTCGGGCGCAGTGGCCTTTCCACGCAGGCCATCGCGGCCTTCGACATCGCCCTGTGGGACCTCAAGGCCAAGCGGGCCGGTCTGCCGCTCGCCAAGCTGCTGGGCGCGCACCGCGACTCCGTCCGCTGCTACAACACCTCCGGCGGCTTCCTGCACACCCCGACCGAGCAGGTCCTCGAGAACGCCACGGCATCCCTCGCCGACGGCATCGGCGGCATCAAGATCAAGGTGGGCCAGCCCGACGGCAAGGCGGACCTGCGCCGGCTGACCGCCGTCCGCGAGCACCTCGGCGACGACGTGCCCCTCATGGTCGACGCCAACCAGCAGTGGGACCGGCCCACCGCCCAGCGCATGGGCCGCGCCCTCGAGGAGTTCGGCCTGACCTGGATCGAGGAACCCCTCGACGCGTACGACGCCCAGGGCCACGCCGCCCTCGCCGCCTCATTGGACACGCCCGTGGCGACGGGCGAGATGCTCGCCAGCGTCGCCGAGCACTGGGAGCTGCTGCGCCACGACGCGGCGGACATCATCCAGCCGGACGCGCCCCGCATCGGCGGCATCACCCAGTTCCTCAAGCTGGCCGCACTCGCCGAGCACCAGCACGTGCAGCTCGCGCCCCACTTCGCCATGGAGATCCACCTGCACCTCGCCGCGGCCTATCCGTACGAGCCGTGGGTGGAGCACTTCGACTGGCTGGAGCCGCTGTTCAACGAGCGCCTCCACATCAGCGAGGGGCGCATGCACGTGTCGTCGCGTCCCGGTCTCGGCATCACCCTCAGCGAGCAGGCCCGTGCCTGGACGCAGGCGGTGCACGAGGTGGGCTCCCGGCCCTGAAACGCCCTGCCTCAACCAAACGTCCATCCCCCTCTGCACATCGAGTCCATATACATGGAGACAAGCTCATGTCACTGAACACGGCGGCCCAGGATGTCGCGCGACGGCTGCGTGACGGCATGGCGCGCGGCGTGCTGTCCTTCCCGCTCACCAGCTTCGCGGACGACGGCAGCCTCGACCTGGACGCCTACCGCGCCTACCTGGCCGACCAGTTGGCCACCGCCCCCGGCGCCGTCTTCCCCGCCTGCGGCACGGGCGAGTTCACCGCCCTCGACGAGGACGAGTACCGCCAGGTCGTCACCACGGCGGTCGAGGTGGCCGACGGCCGGATGCCGGTCGTGGCGGGCATCGGCTACGGCTGGGCGCAGGCTCTGCGCTTCGCGCGAATCGCCGAGGAGGCCGGAGCGGACGCCGCGCTGGTCCTTCCCCACTACCTGCTCAAGGCCCCGCAGGACGGCCTGGTCGAGCAGGTGCGCCGGATCGCCGCGGGTACCGAGCTGCCCCTCGTCGTCTACCAGCGCGACCAGGTGGCCTTCACCGCCGACAGCCTGCGCCGCATCGCGGAGATCCCCACCGTCATCGGCCTCAAGGACGGCCACAGCGACCTGGACCGCCTGCAGCGCCTCACCCTCGCCGCGCCCGACCACCTGCTCTTCTTCAACGGGGCCGCCACCGCCGAGATCCAGGCCCGCGCCTACGCGACGGTCGGCGTGCCCGCGTACTCGTCGGCGGTCCACGCCTTCGCACCCGAGATCGCGAACGCCTTCTTCACCGCCTTCCAGAACGGCGACCACGCCACGACCGAGGAACTGCTGCGCGGGTTCTACGTCCCGCTGGTCGAGCTGCGCGACCGGGTACCGGGATACGCGGTCTCCCTCGTCAAGGCCGCGGCGCGGCTGCGCGGCAGGCCGGTGGGCCCGGTGCGGGCGCCGCTCACCGACCCCGGTCCGGAGGACCTGGCCGAACTGGAGAAGCTGCTGGATACGGGGCTGACGCTGGTGGGTGCCGGTCGCTGAGCCGGGCCTGATGGGACGGCACCCGCCGTCGTGGTGTTGTGCCCACCCGTTCCGCCCTGCGAAACGATTGCCCACAACGCAACAACGCAACCGGCCCTCAGCCGCCGGTACGCGGCCTGACGGCCTGTACCGACGTGGGACGGGCGCGCCCCGGCCACCGCGGGGGCGCACGCCCGGCGGCCGCGCCCGCCGGCAGCGGTGTCCACCCCGAGCTCATGGTGCTCGCCGTCTCCTGCGGCTCCATCGCCTTCAGCCACGTCAACGACCCCGGCTTCTGGATGTTCAAGGAGTACTTCAACCTGTCGGTCATCGACGCGATCAAGGCACGGACGACGTACACGACCACGCTCGCGGTCCTCGGCCTGGGCGGTGTTCTCGCCGTCGAGTGGGTCCTGGACACTCTCAGCGTCTGAACGCTCAGCACCTGAACTCTCAGCATCTGAACCCGCAGCACCCGACCACAGCCGATCACCTTCCGACGCAAGGACCCCTGATGACAAGCGGAAGCCAGCAGCAGCCGACCATCACCGAGTTCTCCGTCTATCCCGTCGCCGGCCGGGACTCGATGGAGCTGAACCTCTCCGGTGCGCACGGTCCGTACTTCACCCGCAACGTGGTCGTCCTGAAGGACTCGGAGGGCCGTACGGGACTCGGCGAGGTGCCGGGCGGCGAGAAGATCACGCAGACGCTGCGCGACGCCGAGTCCCTGGTCGTCGGCGCGAAGGTGGGCGACTACAAGCGCGTCCTGCGCGAGATCGGCGAGAGGTTCGGCGACCGCGACGCCGGCGGCCGCGGCCTGCAGACCTTCGACCTGCGCACCACTGTCCACGCCGTCACCGCCGTCGAGTCGGCCCTCCTCGACCTTCTCGGACAGCACCTCGACGTCCCCGTCGCGGCCCTGCTCGGCGACGGACAGCAGCGCGACTCCGTACGCGTCCTCGGCTACCTCTTCTACGTGGGTGACCCCGACCGCACCGACCTCGAGTACGTACGAGAACGCGACTCGGACGTGGAGTGGTACCGCATCCGGCACGAGGAGGCGCTGACCCCCGAGGCGATCGTGCGCCAGGCCGAGGCCACGTACGACCTCTACGGTTTCCGCGACTTCAAGCTGAAGGGCGGCGTGCTGGAAGGCGCCGAGGAGGTCAAGGCGATCCAGAAGCTGAAGGACCGCTTCCCCGAGGCGCGGATCACCCTCGACCCCAACGGCGCGTGGTCGCTGCGCGAGGCGATCGAGTTGTGCCGGCCGCTGGTGGGCACCCTTGCGTACGCCGAGGACCCGTGCGGAGCCGAGGGCGGCTACTCGGGCCGCGAGATCCTGGCTGAGTTCCGGCGCGCCACCGGACTCCCCACGGCGACCAACATGATCGCCACCGACTGGCGCCAGATGACCCACGCCCTGGCTCTGCAGTCGGTGTCGATCCCGCTGGCAGACCCGCACTTCTGGACCATGCAGGGCTCCGTGCGCGTCGCCCAGCTCTGCAACGCCATGGGCCTGACGTGGGGATGCCACTCGAACAACCACTTCGACATCTCCCTGGCCATGGTGGCCCACTGCGGTGCCGCGGCCCCCGGCGAGTACAACGCCCTGGACACGCACTGGATCTGGCAGGAGGGCCTGGAACGGCTCACCGTCGAACCTCCGCGCATCGTCGACGGCGAGATCGCCATCCCCAGCGCGCCCGGCCTGGGAATCCAGCTCGACATGGACCGGCTGCTCGCCGCGCACGACCTCTACCAGGAGAAGGCGCTGGGAGCGCGCGACGACGCGGTCGGGATGCGGTACCTCATTCCCGGCTGGACGTTCGACAACAAGCGGCCCTGCCTGGTGCGCTAGGGACCGGTACCCGCCGGTGCCCGCACGGCTCTGCCGTACGCGCCGTGGTGCGCGTACGGTACAGGCCGGTGCAGTTCCCCCAACCAAGGGCGAGTGCGCACGGACATCGGTTTGATTCGACGCCATACGCTCTCCGGCGGGTCCACCGGCGAACCGCTGCCGCACCGGATGGTCCCGTTCACCTTGTCTTCCACCGTGTACAACCATCCGTCCACCACGCGTGTCGTAGGTCCTACCGGAGCCCCGAACCCGCATGGTTCCGAGACGGGAGCATGACCTTGCGCGCACGTACCCTGGCCGTCGCCATCACCGCCGTCCTGGCCGCCACCGCCCTCGGCGCCCCCGCCTCCGTCGCGGCCCCCTCCGGCCTGTGGGACGACTTCAACGGCGACGGCTACCGCGATCTCGCCATCGGCACGCCCAAGGCCAGCGGTGGCACGGTCACCGTCCTCTTCGGCTCGGCCTCCGGCGTCAGCCCCGCCCGCTCGGTGAACATCACCCAGAACACGCCGGGCGTCCCCGGGACATCGGAGTCCGTCGACCAGTTCGGCGAGAACGTCACCAGCGGCGACGTCGACGGCGACGGCTACGCCGACCTGATCGTCGGCGCGCCGTACGAGCAGATCACGGGCAAGCCGAGCGGCTCGGTCACCATCGTCTGGGGCGGAGCGAACCCGTTCACGTCCGGCGGCTCCATGCTCACGGCCCCCAACGCCGAGGCCTACGGGTTCGGACAGGGCACCGCGTTCGCCGACCTCGACGGCGACGGCACCGGCAACCTGGTCGTCGTCGGTGGCAACACGTTCTGGTGGTACGCCGACGGGAAGCCCACCCAGGACGGCGCGCTGGCGCCGGAGGTGAACTTCCTGCCCGAGGGCGTACAACTGGACGGGATCGTCGCCGGGCACTTCTCCGCCACCGACGGCAGCGACTTCGTCGTGCACGGCAGGCGGACGGACAGCACCGGCGCCACCGGCGGGTACGTGGGCCTCCTGCGCGGCGGTCCGGGCGACATCGGCTCCGACTACGCGGTGCTGGCCGAGGGCAGCGGAGGGGGCGCCGCCTCCTGGGACAGGGCCGTCGCGGCGGGCGACATCAACGGCGACGGCTACGACGACCTGGTCACCGGCAACACGACGGCCGGCAAGGGTGGTTCGTTCACCGTGCGGTACGGCAAGGCGTCCGGACTGCCCGCCACGGGCACCACGTACACGCAGGACAGCGCCGGTGTGCCGGGCACCAGCGAGGACTACGACTACTTCGGCGCCGCCGTCGCGGTGGGCGAGGCGACCGGCGACGGCTACGCGGACGTCGCGGTCGGCGCCTCGTACGAGGACGTGAACAGCCGCCGCAATGTCGGCAACATCGTGTTCCTCAAGGGCGGCTCCGGCGGACTGACCACAAGCGGTGCCCAGTCCTTCCACCAGGCCACGTCGGGAGTGCCGGGCGCCGCCGAGGCCGGTGACCACTTCGGCTCCTCACTGGGGCTGCGCGACATCAACGGCAACGGCAGGGCGGACCTGGCGATCGGCGCGTTCGGGGAGGACGTGGTGTCCGGCGGGTACGACGACGGGGCGGCATGGGTGCTGCGCGGCACGACCTCGGGCCTGACGACGACCTACGCGACTGCCTTCAACGCGACGGACTTCGACTATCCGGTGGTCAAGGGCCGCAAGTTCGCGGACGTCTTCGCCCGCTGACGCAAGCCGAGTCACGGCGATGCACGCTGACTCACCTGCCATGCCTGACGTATTCCTGGTCCAGGCGCTGGCCCCAGTCGCCGCCGGCGCCGCCGAAGCCCATGCCCTTGGTGAGCCAGAGGGACTGGTCGTAGTGGTGGGCCGCTCCGCCGGGGCACTGCGAGTGTTCGCCGTCCTGGTGGAAGAAGCGGCTCAGAGCCGCCGACCAGTCCGAGCCGGTCGGCGGCCTGCCTCGCACCCGCTCAGCCGATCGGCGCGTACAGCACCCCCAACTTGTCGATCTCGTCGCCGGCGCGGCCCGTGAAACCGACGATCGCCCAGCCGGACGGCGCGGTGTAGGTGACGGAGTCCGACGTGGCCGTGCCCGAGGTGAGGGTACGGCCCTTGTCGGTGGTGAACGACGCCGAGAAGATCCGGGTACGACCGTCCTTCTGGCCCCTCGTCAGCTTCACCGACGTGAGATGCTCGCCGGAGGCCAGCGTGAGCGAGGTCGCGGTGCCGCCCGTACCGCCGTGGGCCAGGACCGTACCGCCGTCGTGCGTGAGCGACACCGCGTCGAGGCGGGATGCGCCACGCAGCGTGAGGGTGCGGGGCGCGGGCGCGGCGGGCAGGTCGTCCGCGTCGTTGAAGGCGGTGCCGTGCGGGCCGCCGAAGAAGTCGCTCGCGCGGAGCGTGGACGGCAGGGACCAGGAGAAGTCGACGGTGTGCGGGTAGTGGTCCGACAGGTGCTCACCGTCGGAATCCGTGAAGGACGCCCAGTCGTTGTGGTAGCGGGTGGCCGTCAGCTTCACGAGGTCGCTGCCGCGGTAGAGGACCTTGTCGACCACCTCGCAGTCGTCCGTCGGCGCCGCGGAGTCGCACACCAGCGCGTCGCTGCCCTGCGCGGGGGCACTGCCGCCACGGACCAACTGCACCCAGGCATCCGTGAGGCCGTTCTCGTCGACGAGGGTGCGGATGTTGTCGCCGGTGCGCGTGTAGCGGGTGTTCGTGTCGCCCATGACGATCACCGCGTTGCCCGCGGAGTTGGCCTGGATGAAGTCCGACAGCTGCTCGATGTTGGCGCGGCGTGCCGCCAGCGCCTCGTCCGTCACGTCCGCGTTGGTGTGCACGTTGTACAGGTCGACGAACACGCCCTCGGCGAGCCGGACCCGGGCGAGCGAGAACCCCTTCGGAGTGAGGCAGTCCGTGCCCGTACAGTCGTCCCAGTCGACGCGCTGGAAGTCCTCGAAGGCGTAGTCGGACAGGGTGTTGAGGCCGTCGCCGATGCCGGCACCGCCGCTGGTCGCCGTGCGGTACGGATGGCTGTCGTTCGCGTACAGCGACGCGTGGTAGTTGAAGTCTTCCTGGACGTTGACGATGCCGTACGGGCCGAGGCGCTGCCCGATGAGCGGGGTGTTGGTCTCCGGGTCGCTGTCGCCGAGGCCGAGCGGCAGACCGGCGATGTTGTACGTGAGGACGTTGAAGGAGCCGGAGGTCGCGGCGGCCGCCGGGGTCGAGCCGGTGGTGGCGAGGCCGGTGAGGGCCAGCGCGGCGGCCGCGAGTGTGCCGATCAGTCGTCTCATGGGGGGTGTCTCCGGTCGGGGAAGGGGACGGGACGGGGTGGGGCGGAAGGAAGCAGAAGCTGAACGATGCAGAAGCTGAATGATGCTCAGATTCAACGCGAACCAGTGTGGTGTGCAAGGCGAGTTGGGGAAACAGTGAGCGACAGGGTGGCCAGCCCCGCCGGGCGACGGCCCCGGCTCACGGCCGGACCGCCCGCCGGCCGACGGCCCCGGCTCACCCCCGGACCGTCACCCACCGCGTCAGCCCGGCCGCGCCCAGGCCCGCGACGACCAGCGTCCCCAGCGCCACCCGCAGATCCGTCGCGCCCGCCAGCAGGCCCACGGCCGGGCCCGCCAGGAGGAAGCCCGGCCACTGGCCGAGGGTGATGACCGACACGCCCTCACCGGCCGGTACCCCGGGCTGCCGCCCCGCCAGGGCGATCGCCGCCGGGAGCACGCAGGCGATGCCCAGTCCGGCGAGGGTGAAACCGGCCAGGGCGAGCGGCAGGGCGGGCCGGACCAGGGCCAGTGCCACGCCCAGGGCCACGGTCAGCAGCGAAAGGCGTACGAAGGCGCGGCGCCCCAGGCGGGCCACGAGCCGGTCGCCCACCAGCCGGCAGACGAGGATGGCGACAGAGAAACATGTGTACGTCGCCGCGCCGAGCGCCGGTCCCTCGTCCAGGAAGTCGGACGTGTACACCGAACTCCACTGGGACGCCGCCCCCTCCACGAAGGACGCCAGGAACGCGATGGCGGCGAGCAGGACCAGCTGGGGGGTGAAGCGGTGCCTGATCGGCCGGCGCTTCTCCTTGCGGATCGCCTCGTCCGGCAGCCGGCCTCCCAGCGCCAGCAGCAGCGCCCCCAGGACGCCGCTGCTGACCGCCATCTGGACGCCCGGCGAGACGCCGGTGGCCGCCGCGAGCGTGCCGAAGGCGCCGCCCGCCAGCACCCCGCAGCTGTACGCGGCGTGGAAGACAGACATCAGCGGTGCGCCGTGAGCGCGTTCCACCGCGACGGCGAGCGCGTTGACGGGCGTGGCCAGGAACGTCGCCGAGAGCCCCCACACCGTCAGGCCGACCACCAGGGCGGGCACGGCCGGGGCGCCCGCCAGCACCGGCGCGTTGAGCAGGACCAGGGCAGCGGACGCGAGGCTCAGCATGCGGGTGCTGACCCGGCCGATCAGAACGGTGATCAGCACGATCGCCACGAGGTCACCGGCCGCCGACGAACTGCTCAGCAGCCCCCACTGGGCCGTGTCCACGCCGACCTGGTCGCGGATCGCCGGGATGCGGGCCATCCAGCCGCCCTGCGTGGCCCCCAGGACGACGAACACCAGGCCCACCGCGAGGCGGGCACGTAAGTCGGAGGAGGTCGTGCCGGTGGCCGTCATCCGTTGACCCCCGTGTAGTGCCGCAGACTCCACCTCCACAGCAGCCGGGACGCCAGAAACGCGGCCGCTCCCAGCAGCGGTGAGGCGGCGGCCAGCCAGTACGGCACACCCGTGTCGTCGCCGTGGCCCGTCAGCACGGCGGCCGGAAAGTACGCGACGAACGCGAGCGGCAGACCGAACGTCAGGAAACCGCCGACAGCCCTCGGCAGCACGTTCAGCGGATAGCTGCCGAAGGTGCCGAGCAGCTCCTCCAGCCAGCGGCCCCAGTAGTCGGCGGCCGGGAAGCGCAGCGACGCGCAGGCCACCACCGTGAACAGGGCCGCCTCCAGGAGCATCCCGCCGAGCACGCACACGACGAGATACGTGACCCGGCCCGCCGTCCAGTCCAGGTTGCTGCGGGACAGCGCGCCCACCATGAGGCCCGCCGCCACCGTCAGGTCGCCGATCGCATTGGTGGGGAAGTAGGCCAGCTGGAGCTGGCGGTACACCGGCATCGGGCGGACCAGATACGTGTCGATCACGCCCTCCTGGATGTGCCGGCCCAGGCCGTGCACCCGGCCCAGGAACAGCACGAACAGACCGTGTGCGAGCATCCGTGTCGCCGGGATCAGCAGGACGTCCGAGCTGTCCCAGCCGCCCATCCCGGTGAACCGGGTGAGCAGCACGGTCGCGAAGACGATCACCGATACCTGCCAGACCGCGCCGATCGCGATCATCATCAGGAACTCGGAGCGGTACTCCAGCTGCGCGCGGAAGTTGAGGCGCGTGATGCGCCAGGCGATGCGGACCGCGTTCAAGGGTCAGCCTCCTTGCGAGATCACGCGCCGGGCGGCGCGCCGCCACAGCAGCCGGGTGAACAGGGCGAGCACCACCACCCAGGCGGCCTGTACGGCGAGTTGGGCGCCCGCTTCCGACAGGGGGATGCGGCCCACGTACAGCGACAGGGGCACGCTCAGTGTCGCCTGGAAGGGCAGGAAGCCGCTCAGCGTGATGAACCAGTCCGGGAAGAACCACAGCGGCGCGTACACCCCGGACAGCAGGTTCTGCGCGAAGATCAGGATCAGCATCGCGGCGCCGTTGCGGAGCGTCCAGAAGCACAGCTGGTCGATGACGAGCATGACGTAGTACAGGACCCACTGGCCGAGCAGCATGCTCAGCGCGAACACCCCGGCCACGGCGGCCGACTCGGGCGGTCGCACCACTCCGACGGCCAGACAGACCGCGTATCCCGCGAGCGCCCAGGCCAGTCCGTACAGCTGCTCGCCCAGGGCGCGCAGGGCGTAGTAGCGCTGCGGTGCCAGCGGCCGCAGGTACCAGTAGACGATCGTGCCGAAGTGCATGTGCTGGAGGACCGTGTCCCGGCCCGCGTACTGGTCCAGTTCCCGCAGCCGGGACGCGAGTACGGCCAGCACGGCGTAGGTGACGGCCTGGTCGCGGTCGAGTCCGGCGGTGGTGCCGGTCTGTGCGTACAGGCCGTTCCACAGGGACGCCACCAGCACCACCTGAACGGTCAGCCGGAGCAGGGCGGCGGTCATGCGGGGCGGGGTGTGCAGCTCACCGAGCGGGGTGACGCGGGCGGCGCGCCAGGCGTGGACGGCGGCCATGTCAGACCCCTTCCGCCCGGGCTCCCGAAGGGACTTCCGCGTGGGCTCTCGAGACGGCTTCCGCCTGGACATACGCGGCGCGCATCACGTCCTCGAGGTCCGCCTCGTCTATGGCGATGTCCGTCACCTCGTACCGCTCGATGACCGCCTTCAGCGCCTGGTGCACGGTCGGGGCGTCGGCCTCGGCCGGGCCGAACACCACCTTCAGGCCGTCGTGCCGCAGCAGCGCGATGCCCGGAAGGGGCTCCACGCGCGCGTGCGGGTCGGCGAGCGTGGCCCGCACCTGCCAGGTCGAGCCGAACTTCCGGCGGATCTCGTCCAGGGAGCCGTCCAGCACGAGACGCCCGTGGTTGATCAGTACGACCCGCTCGGCGAGCCGCTCGACCTCCGTCATGTCGTGGGTGGTCAGCAGCACCGTCCGGCCGCGCTCCTCCACCTGGTGCCTGAGGAACTCGCGCACCTGCTCCTTGACCACCACGTCCATGCCGATGGTCGGCTCGTCGAGGAACACCACGGGCGGGTCGTGCAGCAGCGCGGCGGCCAGGTCGCAGCGCACGCGCTGGCCGAGCGAGAGGTGCCGTACGCGCGTGTCCCAGAACGACGACAGGTCGAGCAACTCGTCGAACTCGCCGAGCCGGGCGCGGTGTTCGCGCTCCGGCACCTCGTAGATGTCGCGCAGGATCGCGAAGGACTCGCGGACCGGCAGGTCCCACCACAGCTGGGTGCGCTGCCCGAACACCGCGCCGATGTTGCGGGCGTTGCGCTCGCGCTCCTCGTACGGGACCACGCCGGCGACGCGCGCCTCGCCGGCCGTGGGCGTGAGGATGCCGGTGAGCATCTTGATGGTGGTGGACTTGCCCGCGCCGTTCGGGCCGAGCAGGGCGAGCAGTTCGCCGGGCGCCACGTCGAAGGTGACGTCCACGACGGCTTCCTTCGCGACCCGCTCCGGGTTCACCAGGGACTTGAGGGCGCCCGCGAATCCGGGGCGGCGGACGGTGGTGTGGAAGGTCCGGGACAGGCCACGGACCTCGATACTGCCGCTCATGCGGCCGACCTCCTCGTGAGCCTGATCAGCCATACGGTCGCAAGCAGCGACGCGGCCGACAGGACCGTAAGCAGCCATGGCACAGCGCGGATGCCGGACGCCTCGATGCCGACGCCCAGCAGCGGCGGGGCCGCAACGCCGCCGATCATAGAGGCGGCTATCACCCAGGCGCCTGCCCTTTTCGCCTCGGGCAGCGCCCGGTTCAGCCAGGGCAGGCCCGTCGGGAACACAGGTGCGATGAAGAGCCCCACGCCCGCGTACGCCACCGGCGCCGCGCCCGGTATCAGCGCCAGCAGCAGGCACGCGGTCATGCCGGCCGCGCAGACGGTGAGGATGCGCTCCGGCGAGTACCGCAGCGTGATGGGTACGACGAGGAAGCGGCCGACGGTCATCATCAGCCAGTACACGGAGGTGGCCGACGCCGCGACCGCGGACGAGTAGCCGACGGTCTCCAGATGGGTGGGCTCCCAGCCGCCGACGCCCGCCTCGACGGCGACGTTGAGGATGTAGAGGGCGAGGAAGCCGACGAGGATCCGGGAGATGCCGAGCGAGTTCGCCGGAGCTGCTGACGACTTGTCAGGGCTCGGGCTCGGAGCTTCGGTGCCCACACCACCCGTGCACAGGATCAGCACTCCCGACAGCACGGCACAGGCCCCGAAGGCGTACGCGTAACCGTCCGGGCCCGTCCACGCGATCAGCGCCGGGCCGAGCACCGCGCCGATGCCGAAGTGCGCGTTGAGGATGTTGAGCATCGCCGTCGAGCGGTCGCCGAAGCCGACCGCGAACAGCTGGTTGAGGCCGTAGTCGATGCCGCCGAAGCCGAGGCCGCCGAGGAAGGCGGCGGCGAGGGCGAGCGGCCAGTTCGGGGCGAGCGCGAAGCCCGCGGCGCCCACGGCCATCAGGGCGTAACTGGCCGCAAGGAGCGCCCGGTTGCTGATCCGGGAGTGGATCGCGTTGAACGCCAGGACGCCGGCGACGCCGCCCGTGAAGTGCAGGCTGAGGCCGAGTCCGGCTCCTGAGGGGGACAGGGCGTACTCCTCGCGCAGGCCCGGCACCGCCGGACCGTAGAGCGCCTGGAGCATGCCGATGAGGACGAATCCGACGCAGGACGCGGCCGCGGCCGGACGGCTGAAGAGCCGTCCGGCCGCGGACTGCGTGAGAGTGCTACTCATTGATCTCCGTGAAGGTGAAGGAGAACTCGGCGGGTTCGGCGCCCAGCAGGTACTGCGGCAGGGGGCCCGGACCGCACGACTGGGAGCCGATGCCGCCCTGGCCGTTGTCGAGGTTGACCCAGACCGTGTCGCCCGGCACCAGGTCCGTCCGGTGCTCGGCCGCGTCGAGCTGCTCGGTGGTCCAGCGGCGGGCCGTGAACCAGAACTCCGGGTCGCCCTCGATCCGCAGACCGCCGATCTCCGCCCAGCGGACGTCGGCGCGCGCGCCGTTCTCCTGCGGGCGGACGTACGGGGTCTGCAGGTCGTCGATGGACGACTGCCAGCGGCCGAGCCTGGAGGCGGCCCGCGTGTCCGGGTACGCCTCGCCGGGGCCGCCGCCGAACCACTTCACGTGATCCGCGGACGACGGCAGCCCGAAGCGGATCCCGAGACGGGGCAGCGGCACCTTCCACTCGCCGTCGGGCGTGACCGACACGGTGAGCCGCAGCCGGCTGCCGTCGGCGGTCCAGCGGTACACCGTGCGCAGGCCCAGCTCCCAGGCCGCGGGCGCGACCCGGGTCCGCACGGTCAGCGCGTCGTCACCCAGCTCGACGGCGTCGATGCGGTGCCGCATCCGGTGCAGGCCCAGCTTCTGCCACAGCAGGCCGTAACGGATGTCGTCCTGCCAGCTCGCGCCGTTGTCGTTGTCGGTGGTGGCGCGCCACACGTCCAGGCGCAGGCCGGTGACATCCACCGCACCGACCGTCCGCAGCTCGCCGGTGCGGGCGTCGAAGGACGCCGGGCCGAGGTGGATCAGCCGGTCACGTGAAGTCGGCTGCTCACCGGCTGCCACCGGCACCGGCGCGCGCTCGGTGACGGGCAGCTGCGCCCACGCGACCTCGTGGCCCTTCGTGGCCCACGCGGTGTCCTCCGCCAGCAGCGCCCGCACCGTCCATCCCGTCTCGGCGCCGCGGCTGTCGGCGGGCGGCTCCGGCAGCTTGACCTCGGCGGACTCGCCCGCGGCCAGGCCCGGCACGGCCAGCGATCCGGCCTCCACCGTCTCGCCGTCCACCTGGTACGACCACTCGAACGCGAGGTGCGACAGGTCCGCGAAGTCGTGACCGTTGGTGATCCGCACCGTGCCCGCGGGGCCGTCGCCCTCGATACGGACGGGCTCGATCACCTTCTTGTACTCGACCAGGCCCGGCGACGGCGTACGGTCCGGGAAGATCAGCCCGTCGCAGACGAAGTTGCCGTCGTGCAGCTCCTCGCCGAAGTCGCCGCCGTATGCGTAGCCGAGCTCGGCGTGCTTGATGCCGTGGTCGATCCACTCCCAGACGAAGCCGCCCTGGTTGCGCTCGTACTTCTCGAACAGCCGCTGGTAGTCGCTGAGCCCGCCCGGGCCGTTGCCCATCGCGTGCGCGTACTCGCAGAGGATGAAGGGCAGGTCCCGGCGCTTGTGGGTTCCGCCGTCCAGGCCGCGGCCGATCTGCTCGACCTCGGCGTGGGACGCGTACATGCGTGAGTACATGTCCGTGTCGCGGCAGTTGATGTCGCCCTCGTAATGCACGAGGCGGTCCGGGTCGCGGTCGTGGATCCACTCGGCCATCGCGGTCAGGCCGCGGCCGGTGCCCGCCTCGTTGCCCAGCGACCAGATGACCACCGACGGGTGGTTCTTGTCGCGCTCGACCATGCGGGCGGCGCGGTCGAGGAGCGCGGGGGTCCAGCGGTCGTCGTCGACCGGGTTGTCGCGCCAGGCCTGCTCGACGAAGCCGTGGGTCTCCAGGTCGCACTCGTCGATGACCCACAGGCCCAGCTCGTCGCAGAGGTCGAGGAAGGCCGGGTGGGGCGGGTAGTGGCTGGTGCGGACGGCGTTGATGTTGTGCTGCTTCATCAGCACCAGGTCCCGGCGCATGGTGTCGAGGTCGACGGTCCGGCCCTTCTCCGGGTGGAACTCGTGCCGGTTCACGCCCCGGAACAGGATCCGCTTCCCGTTGACCTTGATCACGCCGTCCTCGACGACGACCGTGCGGAACCCGATGCGCAGCGGGATCCGCTCACCCGCCGTGGCCAGCACACCGTCGTAAAGCCGCGGCGTCTCGGCCGTCCACGGCTCGACGGGCACGGTGAGCGGCTCACCGGTGGCCACGTCGATGCCGAGCTCCGGGACCGTGACCCTGCCCTCCACGAGGGAGTCCACCCGCAGCGTCCCCTCCCCGCTGCGGTGGTCGTACGACGCGTGGACGAAGAAGTCCGACGCCGCGCCCTCGGGGCGGTGCAGCAGGGCCACGTCCCGGAAGATGCCGGGCAGCCACCACTGGTCCTGGTCCTCCAGGTAGGAGCCGGACGACCACTGGTGGACGCGCACCGCCAGCACGTTGCCGGTGCGCTTCAGCAGCCGGCCGACCGCGAACTCGTGCGGCAGGCGGCTGCCCTTGAACTCGCCGATGTCCTCGCCGTTCAGCCACACCCGCGCACACGACTCCACGCCGTCGAAGCGCAGCACGGCGTCGCCGTCCGCCGGCCAGTCGTCCGGCAGGTCGAAGGTGTGCAGATGGTCACCGGTCGGGTTCTCGGTCGGCACGTACGGCGGGTCGACCGGGAAGGGGTAGAGGTGGTTGGTGTAGATCGGCGCGCCGAAAGCCCCGTCGCCCTGGAGCACCCAGTGGCCCGGCACGGCGACCTCGTCCCAGCCCGAGGCGTCGAAGCCGGGCTCGGCGAACGACTCGTCCTCCGCGCCCGCCGTGGCGGACAGCCGGAACCGCCATCTGCCGTTCAGCGACAGGGAAGCGGCGTCCGACGCGGCGTACCAGGCGCGCGGCGGCAGACCGCCGCGGCCGGGCGACACATCCTCGATGTAGTCGGTGGAATCGGTGGTGCGGAAGGACATGGTTCTGGGTCTCCGTAGGTTGCTCGGTCAGCCCTTGATGCCGGTCTGTGCGATCCCCTGCACCAGCCAGCGCTGGAGGAAGAGGAAGACGAACACCAGGGGCAGGATGGAAATCGCGGTGGCCATGAAGATCAGGTGGAAGTTGACCGTCTGGTTGGTCATGTACGAGGACAGCGCCACCTGCACGGTCCACGCGCTCGGGTCCTGGCCGATCACCAGCGGCCACAGGAAGGAGTTCCAGCCTTGGATGAAGGTGATCGTGGCGATCGCCGCGAAGAAGTTCAGCGAGTTGGGCACGACGACCCGCCAGTACGCACCCCAGTACCCGAGCCCGTCCACCCGCGCCGCCTCCTCCAGCTCCTTCGGGAAGCCGAGGAAGTACTGCCGGAACAGGAAGCAGGTGAAACCGCTGAACAGGCCCGGGATGATGAGACCGCGGTAGCTGTCGACCCAGCCGAGCGACGAGACCAGCACGAAGCTCGGGACGAAGGTGACGGCGGTCGGGACCATCAGGGTCCCCAGGACGGCGTAGAAGATCTTGTTGGCGTGCTTGTAGGGGATGCGGGCCAGGCCGTAGCCCGCGAGGGAGCACACCAGCAGGATGCCGGCGGTGTGCAGGGTGGCCACGACCGCCGAGTTCCACAGGGACTGGCCGAAGGGGACCGTTTCGTCGCTGAACAGCTCGCTGATGTTGCCCCACTGGATGTCCGTGGGGAACAACTTCCAGGTCTCGCCCGTGATCTCGGCGTCGGTGGACAGGGCGTTGCGGACGAGAATGTAGAACGGGACCAGGAAGAGGAGGGCGGCGACGCCCGTGGCTATGTAGAGGCCGGTGGAACTCATCACGCCGCCACCGCGCCTGACACGGAGGGGCTTGTCCGACGTCGGCGCGGACTTGTGCACCTCGGGCATGGTGGTTGTCACTTGGACTCGTCCCCCCTTCCAAAGCCCATGATCTTGCCCTGGAGCAGGGTCACGGCACAGATCAGTACGGTCAGGATGAGCGCTCCCGCGCTGCCGGCGCCGTAGTCCTGGCTCTCGCCCAGGGCCTTGTAGTACAGCTCGACGAGCGGCGGACGGCCCCATGTCGTCTTCGACAGCAGGTTGAAGAACTCGTCGAAGGCCTGGTAGGCCGCGATGAGCAGCAGCAGGACCACCGCGGTGGACGTGGCGCGCAGCTGGGGCAGCGTGATGTACCGGAAGGTCTGCCAGCCCGGCTTGGCGCCGTCGATGGCGGCGGCCTCGTACAGCTCGTCCGGGATGTTCTGCAGCGCGGCGATGAACAGGATCATGTAGAAGCCGGACTGCAGCCACAGACGGGCGCTCACGATGACCAGCCAGTACCAGGGCGGGTTGGGGTCGGCCAGCCAGGCGATGTTCTCGATCCCGAACCAGCCGAGGACGGTGTTCATCAGGCCGAAGCGGACGCCGCTGAAGATGGACATCTTCCAGATCAGCGCGGCGGCCACATAACTGCACGCGGTCGGCAGGAAGAAGACCGAACGGAAGAACGCCCGCATGAACCGCAGACGGTTCACCAGCAGCGCCAGGCCCAGCGAGAACGCCCAGGTGGTGGGCACAATGAACGCGGCGAAGACGGTGAAGGTGCCGAGCGAGCCGACGAAGTCGTCGTTCGTCAGCATGTACGTGTAGTTGTCGAAGCCGACGAACTTGTCGGGCGTGACGGTGAAGCGGGCCTCGAAGAAGCTGAGCCAGAGGCTCCAGAGGATCGGGGCGTAGACGAAGATCGCCAGACCGATGAGGAACGGCCCGGTGAAGAGCCAGAAGTTGAAGGTGGCGCTACCCCGCAGACCCCGCCGCGGCTTGGCCGATGAGGCCTTCGCCGGGGCGGGGCGCGCGAGGTCGCGTGCCGTGGTCGTCGACATGTCGTGGTCCGTTCCGCGGCCTATCCGAACAGCTTCTTGAGCTCGCGGTTGACTGCCGTGTCGGCCTTGTCGAGGGCGGCCTCCGGGTCCATGTTCTTGCGGACGCAGTTGGCGAAGACGTCCTCAAGGGCGGTGATCATGGCCTGGGTCCAGCCGATGTTGTCGAAGTGCCCGAACGCGTTGAAGAGCATGACGCCCTCAGCGGCGTTGCCCGACTTGAGCTTGGTGGCCTTCTCGGCGATCGAGGTACGCGGCGGGATGTGGAACCCGTAGGAGGTGGCCCAGTCCTCCTGGTACTCCTTCTGGTCGATCCACAGCCACTTCACGTACTCCTTGGCTGCCTCGACGTTCTTGCCCTTGGCATTGACGAACATCGACCAGCCGCCGTTGTAGACGGACTGCTTGCCGGAGTCGATGGTCTTCGGGAAGGGGAAGATCCCCCAGTCGTCGCCGAGCGCGTCCTGGATCTGCGGCATCGCCCACATGCCGCACCACTGGATGGCGCACAGGCCCTGGTTGAGCGAGGAGGGGTCCCAGGACTCGGTCGGTGCGCCGAGGAGAAGGTCGCCGCTGGTGAACAGCTTGCGCATCTTCTTGAGGCCCTCGATGACGCCGTCCGTGTGGTAGGCGATCTCGTTCTTGTCGTCGAGGGTGTCGGCGCCCGCCGACCAGATCATCGGGTTGATGACATTGTGCAGGTCGTTGCCGAGGTACAGGCCCTTGACCTTGGGGGTGGTGAGCTTGGCAGCGGCCTCCATCAGCTCGTCGAGCGTGGTCGGCACCTTGACGTTCGCCTTCTCCAGCATCGACTTGCGGTAGAAGAAGAACTGCGGGTCGTCGATCATCCGGACGCCGTATATCTTCCCGTCGACCGTGTGCGACTTGATGTCGGCCGGGTTGAAGTCGTCCTTGACCGGGTCGATGATGTCGGTCAGGTCCGCCACCTGACCGCTCCTGACCATCTGGATCTGCGGGTGGAACTCGAAGAGGTCGGGGGCGTTGTCGGTCAGCAGGGTCGAGAAGAGCTTGCTCTCGAAGTCGGCGCTGGTGATCCACTGCGTGGTCACGTTGGCGTCCTTGTAGGCCTTCGCATACCGCTTGATGGCCTGCTCGGTGCCCGGCTCGCCGTACGCGTGGAAGTACTGGACGAGGTTCGTGCCCGAACCGCTCCCGCCACCGCGGCCGTTGTTGCTGCCGCATGCGGCCAGGGGGCCGAGGGCGGCGAGGCCGGCGGCGGCCCGGAGTACCGAGCGGCGGTCCCAGTTGCTGCTGCTCATTGCCGACATGGCTGACGTCCTTGTCTCGAAGACGGCTCGGATGGCGTTGCGGTGCGGGACGTTAACCTTCGGCTAAGGCTTCGGCAAGGGGTTGGACGAAGCCTGCTCGAAGCGTTGTGTGGGGTTCGGGATACCGAACGGGGGGTGGGGCGGGCCATCGCACCTGGGGGTCCCCCGCTCGAGCGAAGCCGAGAGTGGGGGAGGCCCGCCCCAGTCCGTCAGCTCTGCTTCGACCAGGCCTGGTTGGCCCCGCCGTTGCAGGTGTAGACGACGACCTTGCTGCCGTCGGTGGTCGCCTGGCCGCTGACGTCCAGGCACTTACCGGAGGCCTCGCTCACGATCTGCCCGTTGCCGTTGAGCAGCCACTGCTGCTGGGCGCTGCCCGTGCAGTCGGCGGTGGCCAGACCAGAGCTCGCGGCCGTCAGGCAGCCGTTTCCGCCCTTCAGCGTGCCCGTGGAGTCGTACGACCAGGACTGCGCCGCGTCACCCGTGCACGTGGCGATGGCGGCGCCCGAGGCGTTCGCCGTGAGGCACTTGCCGGACTGCTTGCCCTGCCAGGCGCCCGTGACCGCGGAGGTCGCGTCGCCGTGCTGGTCGAAGACGTACGTGGTGATGGAGCGGGCGGGCAGCGTGGCGGAGGCCGTCTCGTCGGTCACGGAGGGAAGGGCGGCGGACGCCCAGTTCTCGGTGGCCGACGTCCGCACGGCCTGTGTGGCCTTCAGCGGCGTCTTGCTGTTGAAGTGCAGGTCCAGGGCCGTGTCCGTCGTGTTGTGGTTGTTGACCACCACGACCCACTTGCCCTTCCGGTCGTACGCGCTGACCTCGACACCGCTCGGCGCGCCCGTCACGTTGTGCGCGACGGCGCCCGGCTTCACGAACTTGCTGTACTGGCCGAGCGCGTAGTACCGCTTGGTGAAGTACAGGGTCTGGTTGCCGTTGGTGGCGTAGTCCGGGTCGTAGTAGATCAGCCCGTCGTTCCAGCCGCTGTCGTTCCTCGCGTACGGATCGGTGCCGATCATCTCGGAGAGCGCCACCCACCACTGGAACGCCGAGTCGTGTGCGGTCGCGAAGTCCTTGTACATGATCCGCGACAGGTTCAGCCCGCCGTCGATGGTCGGGTCGTACTCCTGCGCCCAGCCCGTGCCGCCCTTGCCGAAACAGCAGATCTCGGTGGACCAGGACGCGATGCCCGCCGCCTTGGACGTCTCGTAGACCTTCGCCCGGTTGGCGTCGCTGGGGTTGTCGTACGTGTGGTGGGCCAGCTTGTCGACGTACTGGGCCGTGCCCGGTTGTGAGATCCACTGGGGGACCTCTTCGTTGAACTTGACCGTGCTGGTGGACTCGTCCGCGATGATGCCGGTCTTCTGGCCGCGCGCCTGCTGCTCGGCGCCCAGCGCACGCACGATGTCGTCGCGCTGGTCGACCGGCACCAGCATGCCCTCCTGCCCGCAGGAGTCGAAGCTGTTCGTCGGCTCGTTGAAGGGGCTGATGTAGTCGAACTTCTGGCCGAGCTCGGCGAAGTGGTCGGTGACGTCCGCGATGTACCTGGCGAAGTCCCCGGTGTTCTCCGCCTTCAGATAGCCTCCGCAGCTCTTGCCGTTGGTCTTCCACTCGGCGGGCGCGGAGTTCACGAAGGCGATCAGGTCCTCGACGCCGTACTTCGCCGCGTAGTTGAGGAACGTACGGCCGCCCTTGTCCCTGCTCCAGTCGTACGTGCCGTCGTCGTTCAGGAAGTCCTCCGGTGCACGCGACGGCGTGGTCACCGCCGTGCCGCCACCGCCGATGTTGTAGCGGTAGGAGCTCAGGTCCAGGCCGTCCTCGGAGAACAGGAGCTTGGCGACCCGGGCCTGGACCGAGGGCGAGAAATGCTGAATGTCGTTGACCCACCAGGCGCCGGAAGCGCCGATGTTGTCGATGGTCTGTGCGGCGTGCGGGGAGACCTCCGCCGGGGAGGTGTCCGCGGCACCCGCGGACGGGGCCGAGGCCAGGGCCCCGGCTGCGGTGAGCGCGGCGGCCAGGGCCGCCGCCACGACCGGGCGTCTGCCGCCCGGACGTATACGGCTCTCGGCTCGGGGGATGGTGCGCGTCATGTGCAACCCTTCCGTCGTCACGAAGGCGGTGCGGTACGGCTCCTTGCGGGGGTGGTGCGACGGGCGGTCCTGCCGCCCGTGGTCTTCTTCGGGGACGGGCTCCCGGGCTTCTGGCTCACGGAGGACAGCGCCCCTTCCAGCGCGAAGGTCGCCGCGCCGAGGCACACCGGGTCGGTGGGAATGGGGGAGAGGATGATCTCGGTGGCGGCCAGCGGCCGTTTCAGCGCGTGCCGCGCGACGGCCTCGCGCACCTCGGCGAGCAGCGGCTCCCCGAGCGCGGACGCCACCCAGCTGCTGAGGACGATCACTTCCGGGTTGAGCAGGTTCACCAGGTCGGAGATGCCCGCGCCGAGATAACGGCCGGTGTTCTGCACGGCCTTGACCGCCACCGGGTCCTGCTGGGCCACCCCGCGCGCCAGGGCGTCGATCGTCGCGGTCTGGTCCTCGGGGTGCAGCAGCGGACTGCCGGGGCTCAGCTCCCGCAGATTGAGCATGATGCCGGGCGCCCCGACATACGTCTCGACGCAGCCGCTGTTGCCGCAGTGGCACAGCCGGCCGTCCAGCACCAGTGTGGTGTGGCCCCACTCGCCGGCGCTGTTGGTGGTGCCCCGGTGCAGCTCGCCGCCGAGCGCAAGGCCGGCGCCCACACCCGTTCCGAGGTTGACCACCACGGCGTCACCGCGCCCGCGTGCCGCGCCGAACCACAGCTCGGCCACGGTGCACGCGTGCAGCGGATTGTCCAGATGCAGGGGGTACGCGATGTGGGCGGCCAGCAGGTCGAGGAGCGGCACGTCGTGCCAGTCCCAGTTCGGTGCGTAGACCGAGACGCCGCCCTCGCGGTCGACCTGGCCCGGCACGCTGACCCCGACGCCCAGCACCCTGGCGCCCGTTACGCCCGCCTGCGCGACCACGGAGCCGACGGCGGCGGCGACATGGGCGACCACCTGCTCGGGACGGTTCTCACCGGGACGTACGTCCTCGTCGGCGCGGCCCAGCACGTTCAGTGCCAGATCGAACAGCTCGACGCGGACGTACGTCTCGGCGATGTCGACGCCGATCAACGCGCCTCCCGACGCGTTGACGGCGACGAGTCCCCGCGGGCGCCCGCCCGCCGAGTCCTCGAACCCGACCTCGGTGATCATCCCGAGCTCCAGCAGCTCCCCGACGAGCGTGGCCACCGTCGCAAGACTCAGCCCCGTCGCGGCCGCCAGCTCCTGCCGCGACGTGGGCGACTCGGCGATGATCTGGCGCAGCACCTCATAGCGGTTTGCCGTGCGTATGTCCCGGGACGTGCGCTTCACCGGACTGCCCCCTCCGTCCCTCTGATCCCTGGCGAGGCGCAAGGCTATGGCGTCGCCCGCCTTTCGACAAGGGGTTAGGAAAGGGGCTGGAGAAAGTCGCGCGCTCTGGCGTGGTCCGGCGTGGTCCGGCGGCGGTCCCGGCTCAGATCTGTTCTGGGCGTTCCGCGCGGCCCGCCAGCACCTGGCGTACGAAGGGGTTGCGGAACGTGCCCTCCGGGTCCAGCGTCTCGGCGAGTCCGACGAATTCTGACATACGTGGATAGAGTTTCCGCAGGACGGCGGGTGAGGTGGTGAACACCTTGCCCCAGTGCGGCCGCGGCGCGAACGGCGCCAGCCGGTCCTCGACCAGCGACACCACGGGCAGGACGGATGCGGTGTCCTTCACCCAGGTGAAGTGCAGGGCCACCGTGTCGCGCCCGTACGCCGGGCTCAGCCACTGGTCGTCCGCGGCCACCGTGCGCACCTCGCAGATCTGCAGGACCGGCGCGATGGTGTCCCTGACCGAGTCGAGCGCGTGCAGGGCGGCGAGCGCGTCGGAGCGATCGAGGAGGTACTCCGACTGGAGCTCGGCGCCGCTGCTCGGCATGAACTCGGCACGGAAGTGCGGCAGCCGCTCGTGCCACGGGCCGGGAACGCCGAACTGCTGTGTGCAATTGACGGCGGGCATGCCCGGCACGGGGTGCATGGGTTCGGTGGCGGGCGCGGCCCACGGGAAGTCGGGGGCAGGCGCGTCGGCGCGTTGCTTCAGCCACACCTGCGTGAAGCGCGGCCCGCGCCAGTCCGTGAACAGGCTCACGCTGTACGCAGCCGACGACACCGCCGCGAAGTCGAGCCCGTCGAGCGGCAGATCCCTGTACACCCGCTGGCTCACCTCGAAGCCCGGCACCAGATCCAGTGTCAGCGCCGTCACCACGCCCAGTGCACCGAGCGCGACCACCGCCCCGCCGAAGCGGTCCTCGCCCCGGCGTAGCGTCACCGTCGAGCCGTCCGCAGTGACCAGCTCCACCTCGCGCACCGCGGCCGCGAGGCTGCCGTTCGCGTTCCCTGAGCCGTGCGTGCCCGTCGCGACCGATCCCGCGACGGAGATATGGGGCAGCGAGGCCATGTTGTGCAGCGCGAGCCCGTGCTCGTGGACGCGCCGGGCCAGCTCCGCGTACCGCACGCCGCCCGCCACGCGGACCGTGCGCGCCGCCGTGTCGACCTCGACGGACGGCGGGAGCGCGGCGAGCGACAGCAGCACGTCCTCGCTGTCCGCGATCCGGTTGAAGGAGTGGCCGCTGCCGAGTACCCGCACCTTTCGGCTGCGGGCCACCAGCTCACGCAGCTCGTGGAGGGAGCCGGGGCGGTGCACCTCGTGTGGAGTAAAGGTGATGTTGCCGGCCCAGTTGGTCACGGTGCCGCCGTCGTACGCCGCTATGTCGGTCACGGGCTGTCGTCCCTCTCTTGGAAAACTCTGAAGGGATCATCGCAGCTCGCGCCTGCCCGGCGATCCTTCCCTCCCCGGCAGTGCGAGGGCGTCCTTGCGTCCCGTGACGTCCTCGTACTGGCGGATGAGGTCGGCCGCGTGCGTCGAGTGGTCCGCGGCTCCCGCGGTGAGCCGTTGCTTCGCTTGGAGTAGTTCGCCATAGATTCTGCCGTATGTCCCGCACAGTTTGATGGTTTCTTCTGTGCGATCGCTCAGGCCGACGGCGTGAGGGACGGCGATCGTGAGTGCGGCGAGGCCGGAGAGCGTGGAAAGGACCACCTGCGCGGTGAACTGCGAGGTCTGGGCGATGAGCGGCCAGGCGAGCAGTCCCGTGAAAAGGCTGATGGCCGCAGCAGCGACGTTGTACAGACGGAATCTCTGTACCAGGTGGACCGCTTCTCTGGGCATCCTTTTCACCCAGTAGCCGGCGCCTTCGATGCTTTGCTCGAGCCGCCGCGACATCGCCGGGTGAGACGGATTCTTTGACCGTCTGAAAAACTTTGGCAGCAGCGACATGGCACTCTCATTGGTGGGGGACGGGTCATTAAACAGTGACTGTTGCGGCGTCCGATCCCCGGTATTCAGCTCTTATTGACGGATAATTAACCAGCGTGGAGCAATCGAGGCCATGTCGCCTGATACGTCGGCCGTGACTTTCGCGGCTTCGAAACTGATTCAGGGCATGCTGTGGCATGCGGGAAGGGTGGATCGTCCGGCGTGTCTTTGCGATCATGTGTGGCCGAGCGCATAGTGAGGTCGCGAGGCGTATGGGTTATCGGACGCATAGCCATGGAGCCATTCGGAGCTGGGCGCCCGGCGGACGGGTGACCCAAACCGAAACCCCGGCCCGATTCCGGCGGGCCGGGGTTTTCGGTGCCGCGTGGGCGGCCGTTTTGCTTTGCTGTGTCGCTCTTTCTTCGTGGTCTGCCTTGGCTAGTCTCAGTCGTCGTAGCCCTCGTGGTCGCCCTTGTGGTCGTAGTGGCTGTCGATCACCTTGAAGCTGCCCACGATCACGTCGTCTTCCACGTTTCCATCGACCACGAACTGGGAGGACTTGGGCGAGAGAATGGCCTCCGGCGTGTTGCTGCAGTTGATGGTGTCGAAGAACTCGACGATCTTGTTGCTGAGGTTTTCGACGTTGAAGGTGTCATCGGCGACGGGGCCGTCGCCGTTGGGTACCTGGACGCTGGCGACGGGGAAGCACTGGTACTTGTGAGCCGGGTACTTCTGCCCGTTGACGACGACCTTGTCCTCGTCGTGGTCCTTGTGCCCCTTGTCGTAGCCCTTGTGCCCCTTGTCGTAGTCCTTGTCCTCCTTGTCGTAGCCCTTGTCCTCCTTCTTGTAGTCGTAGTCCTTCCCCTCGTCCTTCTTCTCGCTGTCTTCTCCGCCGTAGCGGGCGTGGTCCGCGATTGCCTGGGGGGCGGACTGAGAAGAACCGGTGGCGGAGGCGTAGGTCATTCCGGTGAGAGTCAGTGCCGCGACGCCGACAGCGGCGGTCGTGACGGCGACGGTACGCGTCTTCATTTCACTTCTCCTTGATGTCCAGAGATGCCGGCCCGAGCGGCCGACCCGTGAATGAACGTACTGATCGCATTTTTTGCTGTCATCTCGGAGATGTCGAAGGTGTGATCACCAAAGGGCCGACCGGACGCACCTGAGGCCGTGTCACGCATCCTTCTGATGGCCTGATTTCTCGTCAAAACCCAGCAAAATCGGGGGTTCCCCGACCGTGTCTTGGGCTGCCTGGGCGACTGTCGATGGCCCGTCACTCTGTCGGCCAGAGGCCAGGGCATTCCGGATAGCTCGGGGCCGCTGAAAAAGAGTCAGCTTGTTGTCGCCGCCCGCTCAGGGACACGCCGGAAATTCCGCCGGTTCTTTCTTTCTTGCCGCGTGTCTGATAAAGCACCCAGGCTCCGATCGCCGTCATGACGAGCGGAGAGATGACGGGCTGCCATCCGACCGTCGATGCGGGCGACGAACCCCCGTCGACGGTCGGGCACGCTCCCCGCGTAACGTGAGAACCCGAGAAGACGGGGACTCGCGAGGAGAAGGAGAGCCATGGACAGCCGCACCGCGCTGGTCGAGGACCTGCTGTACCGGTTCCCGCACGTGCCGCGCGAGGCCGTGTTCAAGGAGGACCTGCTCCGCGGTGGCATCGCCTTCGACGAGTCGGCGCTCAGCGACACGGCCAACGAGGCGTCAGGCGACGTCAAGCCGAAGTCGTACTTCATCTTCTCGTTCGACCACGGCACCCTGCCCGAGCTGGGCGCCGCCGCGCTGCGCCGCCCGCCCGAGGAGATCGTCCTCACGGGCGGGCCGTACGACCTGCGCCGCACCGTCGTGTCCGTACGCGTGAACCCGGCCTCGCCGTACCGCGTCGCGGCGGACGAGGACGGCGTGCTCGGGCTCTATCTCGACGGAACGCGGATCGCTGACGTCGGGCTGCCGCCGATGCCGGACTACTACCGGCACACCCTCGAGAACGGCAAGTCCGTGATGGAGGTCGCCCCGACCATCCAGTGGGGCTACCTCATCTATCTGACGGTCTTCCGCGTCTGCCAGTACTTCGGCGCCAAGGAGGAGTGCCAGTACTGCGACATCAACCACAACTGGCGCCAGCACAAGGCGGCCGGCCGCCCCTACACCGGTGTGAAGGACGTCGAGGAGGTGCTGGAGGCGCTGGCCATCATCGACAAGTACGACACGGCCAAGGCCTCCACCGCGTACACCCTCACCGGCGGCGCCATCACCTCCCACATCGGCGGCCGCGACGAGGCCGACTTCTACGGCCAATACGCCAAGGCCATCGAGGAGCGCTTCCCCGGCCGCTGGATCGGCAAGGTCGTCGCCCAGGCCCTCCCGAAAGCCGACGTGCAGCGCTTCAAGGACTACGGCGTGCAGATCTACCACCCCAACTACGAGGTGTGGGACCGCCGTCTGTTCGAGCTGTACTGCCCGGGCAAGGAGCGCTACGTCGGCCGCGACGAGTGGCACCGCCGCATCCTCGACTCGGCGGACGTCTTCGGCCCCCGCAACGTCATCCCCAACTTCGTGGCGGGCGTGGAGATGGCCGAGCCCTTCGGCTTCACCACGGTCGACGAGGCCATCGCATCGACCACCGAGGGCCTGCGGTTCTTCATGTCGCACGGCATCACGCCCCGGTTCACGACCTGGTGCCCCGAGCCGACCACCCCGCTGGGCAAGGCCAATCCGCAGGGCGCCCCGCTCGAGTACCACATCCGCCTCCTTGAGGCGTACGCCGCGACGATGGAGGAGTACGGGCTGACGTCCCCGCCCGGCTACGGGCCTGCCGGGCCGGGGCGCGCGGTGTTCTCGGTGAGCTCCTTCATGGACAGCATCTCGGCCTAAGCGCTCCGCTGGGGGTGCAGCGATGTGCTGTCGATCGTCTGCGGCACCATCGTGGCTGGTCGCGCCCGCGCGGCGGAGCCGCATATGTCACAGCCCCGCGCCCCTTCAGGGCGCTGCCGCGCGACACGGACCGGCCTACACGGTGACGGGCTCGGGGCGGGCGTGGGTGGGGATCCGGCCGCTGCGGTGCAGGCCGTGCAGGCACCCGGCGCAGGCGAGGCCGAGCCCGAGCAGCACGAGCCAGGGCAGCGCCGGAAGGCCCGCCGTGCGGGCCGCGTCCAGTGCGGCGCCGGTCAGCAGGTTGCCGAGCGTGATGCCGATTCCGCAGATGGTGTTGTAGAGCCCGTAGTGCGTGGCGACGAGACGGTCGCCGGAGAGACGGACGATGGTGTCCATCTCGAAGGGGTACGCGATCATCGTGCCGACCGCCAGCAGCATGGCCGACAGCGACGGCGGCACGCTCGCCATGAGCCATCGCCCCAGGCCGGAGTCCGGTACGGGCAGCGGCGCCACCGCCAGCAGGGGCAGGAACGCCGCGCCCATCGTGGCGAGCCCCCATGCGAGGGCCCGCCCCGGGTCCGTCCGTTCCTTGCACCACGCCGTCACCCGGGTCTGGAAAAGGACCGTGCCGAGCCCCGACACGGCGAACAGCAGCGCCGTGGCGGCCGTACCGGCACCGCCGTCGCCACCGAGCCGGCGCGCCTCCAGCGGCAGCGCGAGATACACCTGGAAGGAGAGGACATACGAGCCGATCATGGCGGCGGAGAAGAGCAGGAACGGCCGGTTGGACACGACGGCCCGCAGCTGGGCCGCCACGCCGGCGGCTGGCAGTCCATCGCCGCTCTTCGTCGTGCCGCTCTCCGCCCCGCTGCTGTCTGCGGCCCGGCGCGCCGGCAGTTCCCTGAGCTGGACGATGCTCAGCAGCGCGAAGACGCCCGAGGCCACCAGGCAGGTGGCGCGGAAGTCCACGGCCGTCAGCGCCATGCCGACCAGCGGGCCGACGAGGATCCCGGCCTGGTAGAAGACGTTGAAGAGCGCGAACGCCTCAACGCGCCGGTCGCCGGCGTCCGCCGCCAGATACGCCCTCACCGCGGGGTTGAACAGCGCCCCGGCAAGGCCGGTGGCCGCGCAGGCGGCCACCAGCGCGGGCAGCGATTCGACGAGTCCCAGCGCCGCGAAGCCGGCCGTACGCAGCACGCACCCCGCGACGATCATGGGCTTGTACCCGAGCCGGTCGGCGAGGGCCCCGCCCGCCAGGAACATGCCCTGCTGCGTGAAGTTCCGTACGCCGAGTACCAGTCCGACGGCCCATCCGGCGAGACCGAGCGAGCCCGACAGATGTGCGGCCAGATAGGGCATCAGCATGTAGAAGCCCAGATTGATCGTGAACTGGTTCACCATCAGCAGCCGCACACTGCGCTCGTACGTCCTGAACTGCTGAAGCATGCCCATCACCCGGCCACCTCGTCGTCCGAGGCGGATTCCGAGGCGGGGTCCGAGGGGAGATCTGAGGCGGGGTCCGAGGCGGCGACCGGCAGGGGGTCGACGACCGTCGTGCACCGGGTCCAGCGGGTGACCTCGCGGCCGTCGGGGCGGGGGATCTCGTCCGGTTCCGGGGCGGGCGGGGCGCTGAGCAGACCGTGCGCCGCGCAGTACTCATCGTCGTACACCGTCGACAGATAACGCGCCGGCCCGTCGGGGAAGACGGCCGCGACCCGGGCGTCCACGGGCAGGGTCCCGGCCGCCCAGCCGGCCACGAGGGCGACCGCGCCGACGCTCCAGCCGCCGGTGGCGTAGTGCGCGGCCGCCAGCCGGCGGCAGGCCCACACCGCCTCGGCGGGCGCGACCCAGTGCACCTCGCTGAAGATCCCGTAGGCGACGTTGCGGGGGTGGATGCTCGACCCCAGGCCGCGCATCAGGCGCGGCCGCGCGGGCTGTCCGAAGATCGTCGAGCCGACGGTGTCGACGCCGATGACGCGCAGGCCCGGGTAGAGCTGCCGCAGCACCCGGGAGAGCCCGGCCGAGTGGCCGCCGGTGCCGACGCTGCACACCAGGACGTCGATATGGCCGAGCTGGGTGGCGAGTTCCAGCGCCAGTGAGGTGTACGCGGCCGTGTTGTCGGGGTTGTTGTACTGGTCGGGGCACCAGGAACCGGGGTGCGAGGCCAGGAGTTCGGTCACGCGGTCGAGGCGGGCCTGCTGCCAGCCGCCCCGCGGGTGAGGCTCGGTGACGGTGTCGACCTCGGCGCCGTAGGCGTTGAGCAGCCGCGTCATGGGCGGCTCGAGGCCGGGATCGGTCACGAGCGTGACGGGATGTCCGTGGACCATGCCAGCCAGGGTCAGGCCGAGCCCCAGCGTGCCGCTGGTCGACTCGATGATCCGGCAGCCGGGCCGCAGGTCGCCGCGGGCTCGGGCGCGTTCCACCATGTGCAGTGCGGCACGGTCCTTCATCCCCCCGGGGTTGAAGCCCTCCAGCTTCGCCCAGAAACCGCGGCCGCCCGGGACGAACGGTCGGGCGATGCGCAGGACGGGGGTGTTGCCGACGAGGGCGGACAGGGCGGTGTGGGCGGCGGTCGGGGTCGTGGGCGGTCTGGGTTCTGCTGTTGTCGGTTCTGCTGTGGTGGACTCTGCGGTGGTGGGCTCTGCGGTGGTGGGCTCTGCGGTGGTGGTGATCAGAGAGTGCATCGTTTCGCTCTCGTCGGCAGACGGTGGTGGCGCTGCGGGGCATCGCGGCTGAGGGACCCTTGGTGCCGTGGGCACCTGAGGGCAGGGCAGGCCGAGCCGTCTCTTCGCCCGGCGCCGACTCGTATGCACGGGAACGGGCGTGCAGGACGCCGGTCCGCGGGGGAGGCGCGCAACAGGAGAGGCTCGGATGCTGATGGCCGTACGGGTCTTCGATGGGCGTACGGTCCCTACAAGCCGTCGGATCTAGATCCGGAGGACCGCCGTCCGACCCGAGTACGGCGGACCGTGGGAGCCCCGCCAGGCGCCGTCGGGCGACACGGTGCCGCTGGACAGCCCGCTGTGTGTCGCGGTCACGTCCGGGGTGCAGGCGGTGGCGGGAACGGCGAGGGACGGACCGTCCTGCGGCTGTGCCGAGAGGCATTCGCCTCCGGGATGCGGCGAGTCCTCGCCGTGATGGTGACCCGTGCCGTCGGGGTCACCGGCCGCATCGGTGCCGTGGGCGGGTGCGCCACCCGGGGCGGGGAACAGGTGCGGGCGCCGGTCGACGGCGGCCGATGAGGTCACCAGGTCGGCGCTCCGGTCGACGGCGACCGCGGCGGTCACCGTTTCGGGGGAGACGTGCCCCGATGCGCCCTCCACACCGATGCCGTGGGCATAGAGCACGCCGAGGAGAAGCACGCCCAGCCAGCAGAGGCGCAGCACGCCCGCACCGCGGCAGGCACCGCGGCAGGTACGTCGTGCGCCGAACGGCGGCCGGGCCGTGATCATGCCCTGATGCTAACCGCCGGAGGGCGGCGGCCAGCGGAGCTTCGCCGTTGCGGCGTCCGGGCGTGCCGCGCCGGCATCGGCCCGCCCCCAGCGGCGGGCCGCAGGCCCCGACGCACCGGGCATCCTTGTAGGTGAACCGCGCACCCTTGTAGGTGGTTGGAGCATCTGCTTGACTCCGCCCGCTGCAACGCCATATCACCGGCGGAGGTATGCCATGGAGATCACTCGCAGACGCCTGTTGTCCGCCCTGTCGGCCGCCGGACTCATGGCGGTGATCCCCTCGGGGCCCGCGAGCGGCGCCGACACCGCCGCGGGCCGTGCACGCCTCCTGGCCAACACGGTGGCGGTCTTCGCCGGGATCCCGGAGTCCAACGCAAGGCCGGAGACGGCCGCCAAGCTCGCCGCCATCGACCGGGCCGCGCGGACGAACCTGCAATCCATGGATGCCGCAGGCGCGGGCGAACTGTTCGCCGGTCTGGTGCTCGGCACCAACGACGCCAACCTCAACACCGCCTTCCGGCGGCTGTACGAGATCGCCCTCGCGACACGCGCACCGGGCGGCGCCTTATCGGACCTGTACGAGAACACCGCCGTGCAGCGCCGCGTGATCGACGGACTCGTCTGGCTGCACGAGCGCTACTACGGCGACCAGTCCAAGGGCTACTACGGCAACTGGTTCTCCTGGGAGATCGGTTTCTCCCAGTACATCAGCAAGACCCTGGCGCTCCTCTCCGACCAGGTGCCGGCGTACCGCCCGGACCTCGTACCCGCCTACGTGGCCTCGATGGACGCCTACCTCCGCAACGGCACCGACGGGGACGTGAACCTCGCCTCGCGCTTCCACACCGGCGCCAACCTCGCCGACATCACCACCAACCGGATCCTGCAGGGCGCGCTCCTCGGCGACGACGCGCGCATCCGCAAGGCCCTCATCGACCAGCTGACGGTCTTCGCCACGATCGACCCGTACCGCCTCAGCCACGGCGTCACGGACGGCCATTACGCCGACGGCTCCTTCATCCAGCACTCCTCCGTCGCCTACACCGGCTCCTACGGCAAGGGCCTGCTGGTCCGCGTCGTCCAGACCCTCAAGATCCTCGACGGTACGGGCTTCGCGCACGGCGACGAACTGGTGCCCACCGTGCACGGCTGGGTGAAGAACGGCTTCGCGCCACTGATCTTCGAGGGCTGGATGATGGAGATCGTCAAGGGAAGGGCGGTCTCGCGGACGGACGGCGGCTACGCCGATGTCGCGGCGGTCGTCGAGGCCGTCGTCGACCTCTCGTCGCTCGCGAGCAGCGCCGACGCCATCGCACTCAAGAGCTATGTCAAGCACATCCGGTCGACGTCGCGCGCCGCCCTCGATCCCGCCGGGTTCGTCTCCCCGGTCAGCATCGTGCGCTACGCCGACATCATCGGCGACGCCACCATCGAGCCCGCGGACCTCAACCCCGCCTCGCGCAGCGTCGCCTTCAACGCGATGGACAGGACGGTCCACCGCAGACCGGGCTACGCCTTCGCGCTCGCCCGCAGCTCCGACCGCATCAGCAAGTACGAGTACATGAGCGGCGAGAACCTCATGCCGTGGTTCCAGGGCGACGGCGCGTACTACCTCTACCTCTCCGGACAGGACCAGACCCAGGCGTACGGCGTCGACTACTTCACCACCGTCTCGCCGTACGGCCTCGCCGGCGTCACCGCGCCGGTCGAGCAGCGGCGCACGGTCCCCGAGCTGTACGGGAAGCCCTACTACGACAATCCCGGCCACCCGCTGAACTTCACGTCGTCGTCCGAGTCGCAGAACACGTACGTCTACTTCCCGCGCGGCACGAACCGGTACTCCGGCGGCGCCGTCCTCGGGGCGTACGGCACGGCCGGGTGGGTGCAGTCCGACGACGTGCCCTACCGCGACAAGGGCGCGGGCCTGCTGCCCGACGACTTCGTGGTCTATCGCAACGCGACAGCGACGAAGTCGTGGTTCCTCCTCGACGACGAGATCGTGGTGCTCGCGGCGGGAGTGGGCGACGGCGCCAGGCGGGCCGTGACCACGACGGTCGACGCCCGTATCTCCACACCGAACGACCAGGTTTCCGTAGCCGGGGTCCTCCGCGACGGACGCCCCTGGACCGGCACGGGCACCGGCGACCTGCAGTGGCTGCGCTACGCCAACGCCACGCAGGGCACCGCCGTCGGCTATGTCTTCCTCGACACTCCGGGGGTCAGGGTCGCCCTGGACACGGTGACCCGCAGCCGCCGCATCGTCCGCACCTCGAACCCGGACACCGCCGTGACCCGGAGCGTCTTCGGCATCACGGTCGACCAGGCGCCCGAAGCCGAACCCGCCCGCGCGGCCTACGTGTTGGTGCCGAACGCGGACGAGTCCCGCCTGCGCTCGTACACGGACGGTCCGCTGAAGGTCCTGGCGAACACCCCGCGCCTGCAGGCCCTCACCCACACCGGCCTCGGCCTGACGGCCGCCAACAGCTTCACGCCCGGCAGCCACGAGGCCGCCGGGATGCGCATCGAGGGGCCTGCCTCGGTGCTCGTGCAGCGCGAGCGCCACGGCCTGACCACCGTCGCCGTGTCCGATCCGACCATGGACCGGGACACGGTGAGCGTTCTGCTCCGCGGCCGGTCGCTGTGGGAGGTCGCATCGGACGACGGGGTACGCGTGACCCCTGTCCCCGGCGGCACCCGTCTGGAGTTCAACGCCCGCCAGGCGTACGGGCGCAGCTTCGCGGTGACGTTGCGCAGCTAAGGGGAGTACCTCATCATCCTTGCCCGGCCGACACTCCGCCGAATATTCAGTGGCGCCAGAGGGTGCGCGCCCCTATGTTGGGTGTGCTTTCTCGCGGCGGCTGTTGGCCGTCGCCGTCGGCTGTGAGGAAAGGGAGGTGTGACCGATGGCTGTCGTTGCGCTGGGCGCTGCCCGCATCCGGAAGTTCGTTCAGTCCACCTCCGTGGCCTCCGGCTGACCTCTTTCCTCTTCCACGCCTGTGCGCGTGTGCCGGGGCCACCCTTCGAAGGGTTCCCCCTTGAACAACACCATCTCCTCAGCTCTCGCTCCCTACGGCTGGGACGACGGCTGGGCCGCCGAGTTCGCCCCGTACGCCGAACAGGGCCTGCTGCCCGGTCGCGTCGTGCGCGTGGACCGCGGGCAGTGCGATGTCGCCATGGCCGAGGGAGTCGTCCGGGCCGACACGGCGTTCGTCACGCCGCGCGACCCGATGCGGGTCCTCTGTACGGGTGACTGGGCGGCCGTGGACGCGGCCGGCGACCCCCGCTTCGTACAGGCGTATCTACCGCGCCGTACCGCCTTCGTGCGGTCCACCTCGTCCCAGAGGTCCGAGGGGCAGATCCTCGCGGCCAATGTGGACCACGCGATCATCGCGGTGTCGCTCGCGGCCGAGCTCGACCTCGGACGTGCCGAACGGTTCCTGGCCCTGGCCTGGGAGTCCGGCGCCCAGCCCCTCGTCGTCCTCACCAAGGCCGACCTCGTACCGGACCCGGCGACGCTCGCGTACCTAGTCCAGGACGTGGAGACCACCGCGCCGGGTGTGCAGGTGCTGCCGGTCAGCTCCGCGACCGGCGAGGGCGTCGACGTGCTTGCCGCCGTCGTCGCGGGCGGCACGAGCGTGCTGCTCGGGCAGTCCGGTGCGGGCAAGTCCACGCTCGCCAACGCGCTGCTCGGCGACGACGTGATGGAGGTGCAGACCGTCCGCGACGCCGACGGCAAGGGCCGGCACACCACGACCACCCGCAATCTGCTCGTCCTGCCGGGCGGCGGCGTCCTCATCGATACGCCGGGGCTGCGCGGCGTGGGCCTGTGGGACGCCGAGGCCGGGGTCGGACAGGTGTTCACGGAGATCGAGGAACTCGCCGGGAACTGCCGGTTCCACGACTGCGCGCACACCGCCGAACCCGGCTGCGCGGTCCTCGCGGCCCTCGAGGACGGCACCCTCTCCGAGCGCCGCCTCGACAGCTACCGCAAGCTGCTGCGCGAGAACCAGCGCATCGCCGCCCGAACGGATGCGCGGCTGCGCGCGGAGATCCGCCGCGACTGGAAACGAAAGGGCGCGGAGGGGCGCGCAGCGATGGAGGCTAAGCGGGGGCGCTGGCGCTGAGCCCCTGTGGGCGGGGCGCCATCCGCGCCCTGCCCTTTGCCCCGGCGTGCGTGCCGACCGTGAGCAGCTTCACGCCTCCGGGGGTTCCGCTGTGCCCACCCTCCCCCATTGCCTTAAGGGCATGGGAGGTGCCCCCATCGCCCTGGGGGTACCTCCCAGGTTTAAGGCACTGGGGGAGGAACGACTGCCCACAGCGGCCGGGCAGGCGAACAACGCCACGTCCGATTCCCGCCAGCGCCCGCGGCGAGCGGCCCGCACACTGGATGACGTGACCGATGAAGACACCAGGTACGAGGCGGTGCGCAGCCGCGATGCCCGCTTCGACGGGGAGTTCTTCTTCGCCGTCGAGACGACCGGCATCTACTGCCGCCCGAGCTGCCCCGCGGTCACCCCGAAGCGGCAGAACGTCCGTTTCTACGCCACTGCTGCGGCCGCCCAGGGCGCCGGGTTCCGGGCCTGCCGGCGCTGCCGCCCGGACGCGGTGCCCGGCTCCGCCGAGTGGAACGTGCGCGCCGACGTGGTCGGCCGCGCCATGCGGCTGATCGCCGACGGAGTCGTGGACCGCGAGGGCGTCGGCGGGCTCGCCGAGCGCCTCGGCTACAGCGCCCGCCAGATCCAGCGGCAGCTCACCGCCGAAGTCGGCGCGGGACCGGTCGCGCTCGCCCGCGCGCAGCGGGCGCACACGGCGCGGGTCCTGCTGCAGACCACCGGTCTGCCGGTCACCGAGATCGCCTTCGCGGCGGGCTTCGCCAGCGTCCGGCAGTTCAACGACACGATCCGCGCCGTGTATGCCGCCACGCCGACCGAGTTGCGTGCCGAGGTCCGCCGGCGCGGCACAGCTGTACGGCGGTCGGCCACGCCGTCGGCCGGCGTCCCGCTGCGGCTCGCCTACCGCGGCCCGTACCAGGCGGAAGCTGTGTTCGACACGCTCGCACGCGAGGCCGTGCCCGGCGTGGAGGAGGTCACCGGGGACCGCGGTGCGCGGGTGTACCGGCGCACCCTGCGGCTGCCGTACGGCACGGGCGTCGTGGCCGTCGACGAGAGAACCCCGGGCCCGAGGGCCGTCGCCGGACGCGGCGGGTGGCTCCCGGCGCGGCTGCACCTGACCGACCTCCGGGATCTGACCACGGCCGTGCAGCGGCTGCGGCGCCTGTTCGATCTGGACGCCGACCCGTACGCCGTCGATGAGCGGCTGGGCGCCGACGCCCGGCTCGGCCCGCTGGTGGCCGCGCGGCCGGGGCTGCGCTCGCCCGGTGCCGCGGAACCCGCCGAGTTCGCCGTGCGTGCGCTGGTCGGGCGGGGGGAGTCCGAGCGGCTCGTGCAGCAGTACGGCAAGGCGCTCGACACGTCCTCCGGCACCCTCACCCATGTGTTCCCCGAGCCCGGCGTACTCGCCGAGGCGGAGGGCGGCACCCTCGGTGCGCTGGCCTCCGCCCTCGCCGACGGCTCGGTCCGGCTCGACGCGGGCGCCGACCGGGACGACGCCGCTCAGGCGCTGCTGGCCCTTCCCGGCATGGACGCCCGCACCGTCGCCCTCATCCGGATGCGCGCCCTCGGCGACCCGGACGTGGCCCCGGCCGACGAGCCGGTGCCCGACGCATGGCGGCCATGGCGTACGTACGCCTGTCAACACCTCTGGGCGGAACGGGACTTGGACGGGACCGGACGTGGACGGGACTTGGAGACGGGAAGCGGCACCTGACCCTGACAGGACTTTCGACGGCGGCTTTCTGTCGTCCTGAACCTGACTTGGCCCGCTCCCCGCCTCACCCCCAGACGACCGCCCCGATCCAGGCTCCCAGGATCAGCAGGCACGCGAACAGTTCCGTCAGCACGCTCCAGCCGCCCGACCGCATCGCCGTGCGTGTGGCCGACAGGGCGTCGCCGTGGCGGCCCAGCCGCAGCCGCTCCGCGAGATAGATCCCGGAGACGAAGCCGGGGATCGCACCGATCACCGGTACCACGACGAACCCGATGAGGGCCCCCGACCCCGCCCACACCGCGATCCGCCGTGTGCCGCCCCAGCCGATCAGCCTGCGGGGCGGCAGCTGCCAGCGGACGGCCTGGGACGCCAGCAGCACCAGGGTCGTGCCGGCGAGCACGGCCCAGGCGAGGCCCGTGGGCTCCAGCAGCGCCCACCACAGCACCGCGGCCCACACCAGCCAGGATCCCGGCACGCCGGGCACCAGTACTCCCCACAGGCCGAGCAGCATCACGACGCCGACCAGCAGGAGCTCCCAGACTCCCATCTGCACAGCGTGCCCGAGACCGGAGGGAGCCGCAGGTCGCACGCGTCGTGTCGCGCCCGGACGCCCTCGCAGCCGCGTCCAGACGGCCGGTGTCGGTCAGAGTCGGTCGCAGTAGGCCAGGGTCGGTCGCAGTACGCCAGAGTCGGTCCGGGTCGAGTCAGTCCTACGTCACCCGCGCACGCCGCGCCACCCACCCCCGCTCGTACGCGTGCCAGCCCAGCTGCAGCCGGGTGGTCACGCCCGCCAGCTCCATCAGCCGCTTCACCCGGCGCTGCACCGTGCGCAGGCCCAGGTCGAGCTGTTTGGCGACGCTCGCGTCGGTCAGGCCGGCCAGCAGCAGCGAGAGGATCTCCAGGTCGGTGCCGTCGGGCGCGTCCGGCTGCTCCTCGGTGACCCGGCCGCCCTCGCGCAGGCGGAGCGGCAGCGCATCCCGCCACACCGCCTCGAACAGGCCGGTCAGCGACTCCAGCAGCCCGCTCGCGTGCACCACGACCGCGGCGGGCTCGGCGGCCCGCGAGGTGAGCGGCACCATCGCGGTCGACCGGTCGGCGATGACCAGCTTCGTCGGCACCTGGTCCACGACCCGCACCTGCTCGTCGCGGCCGAGCGCGGCCGACAGCTCGCTGAGCCCGGCGGGCAGGGACAGCACCTCCCGTTCGATCACCACCCGGTAGGCGACACCGCGGTTCGCGGCCTGCTCCTCCGCGTCGTTGTCCACGCCGGAGACCGCGACCGGTTTGCCGGTCACCAGCGCGCAGACCTCGTCGCTCGCGCCGAGCTGCAGCTGCAGGAAGCGCTGTGAGACGGCGGCCGCGCCGATGACCACCTCCACCAGATCGTGCACGGCGGGCTCGGCGGCCTGGGCGCGGTACTCCTCGGCGAGCAGCGCCGCCGCCAGCTCCGCCTTCTCCAGTTCGTGCCGCTGCTGGGTGAGGAGCGCACCGAGCGCGACCGCGGGCGGCGCCGCCACCCAGCGTCCCGGCCGGGCCGACGACTGCGCGGCCAGACCGTGGCGTTCCAGGCGGCGCAGCGCGCGCTCCGTGTCGTACTCGCCCAGCGTCAACCGCCGTGCGAGATCGGGCACTTCAGCGGCCCCCACCGACACCAGTGCCCGGTACGCCGATTCGTGCATCTCGTCCAGACCTATCGCAGCCAGCATGCGGCGATGCCCCTCCCCAGGTGTCGATGGCGGCGGGCGCGATGGCGGGAAACAGCCACGGCGCAAACCCGCCCGCGAACATCATCGCCGCACCACCCGCCTCTCTGCCAAGGTGGCGCCACCGCAGTACCAATTGCCGCCATCTGTCGCGGCTTTGGCCTGCCTGACCTGGGCGGATTCGGAAGATTTGGGAGTGCGATGCGCTCGACACCGCGTACGGCAGTGATGGCGGCGATCTGACGTCGGCGCAGCTGCCGTACTCCTACGACGACGGCCAGACCTGGACCGAGACGAAGACCGCCGAAGAGGACGGCACCTGGACCGCGACCGTGCATCACGCGGGCGCATCGGGGAAGCCGGTCACTGCCAACTACCTGTCGCTAAAGCGACGGGCTTGCACAACGGGCATCACTGGCGGTGATGCTGCGTTTGCGTCCAGCCCCACCCCGGCGCGTGCGCTCCGGTGATGGGGCAGGGGCCGTTGACTGGGCCCCGCGTCGCCACAACTCCCACGCGCGGGCGCGGATGTTGCGGGAGCCGTTCCGGTCTGCGTGATCAACGAATCCGCAGTTCCGGCACGCGAACCAGGTCTGCGAGACCCGGTTTGCTCTGTCGATGTGCCCGCATTCGGCGCAGGTGCGGGAGGTGAACGCTGGGTCGACGTGCACCACCGCCACTCCCGCCCTGCGGGCCTTGTACGCGATGAACTGCCCGAGCTGGTGAAAGGCCCAGGAGTGGTGGGTGGCCCGTTGGGGCTTTGTCAGCCGGACCCGCTCGCGGATGCCCGTGAGGTCTTCCAGGGCGATCCCGCGACCGGTGCGTTCCGCCTCGGCCACCACATGTTTCGCGATCTTGTGGTTGATGTCCTTCGCCCGCCGCGCCTCCTTGCGCCGCCGTTTCTTCAGCCGCCGCTTGGCGGACGGGGTGTTCTTTCGTTGGAGTTTGGTACGGAGCTTCCGCTCCCGCACGCGGATGCGGTTCAGCTCGCGTCCGGCCATGATCTCGCCGTCGGACGTGGTGGCGATGTTCACGATGCCCAGGTCGATGCCGAGAAAGTCCACCGGGTCCGTGTTCGGCTCGGCCTCGGGCACCTCGCAGGTGGCGATCAGGAACCACATGCCGTCCCGACACAGCAGGTCGGACTCACCCCGGCGGTACAGGGCCAACGTGGCCAGCTGCTCCGGGCTGGCGGTGAACGCCACGTCCTTGATCCGCCCGGCAGTCGTCCAGATTGACACGCGCCGCTGGTCGATCTGCCAGGACAGCATCCGGTCGTCGTAGGGCTGCGCCCCCTCGGGCCGGAAGGCGATGGGCTTCTCCACCGCTTTGCGGTAGCGCTTGGAGCCCGGCCTGCCCAGATTCCCGGCCTTCAGGTTGGCCTTCAGCGTGGCGTACGCATCGCACGTCTTCTTGATGACGTGCTGGGCGGCCTGCGCGCCCAGACCCCAGCGGGCCTTGATCTCGCCGTAGGTGTGCTCCCGCAGCGCGAAGTTCTTCTTCACATCCTTTTCGAAGGCGACTCGGCTGGCCCAGGTCGCCGCCTCGTTGCAGGCGCGCAGGGTTGCCTCAAGTGCCACCGCCTGCATGGGCGTTGGCAGCAATTTCGCCTGCACCACCAGCTTCACGCCCGCGACGCTACCCGCTCCTTCCGCACCCCGCATTCGAACATGGAAGACTCCACCCGGTCCTCTGTACCGGCTTTCCGGCGCTCCGTGTCCTGTGCCACCGAACCTTGATCATTGCCATCGAAGGTTGATGATTCGTAAGTTCGTGCCATCGAAGTTTGAGCGGCACGGAGTGCTGGGCGTCACAAACGGCGGGTCACCGTCTGACTACCGTGGCTCCGCATGACCCATACCGAGATCGAGATCACCGCAGAGCTGGTCCGGGATCTACTGCACGACCAGCACCCCGACCTGGCCGATCATCCCTTGAGGCTCGGCGCGCGTGGTTGGGACAACCAGCTGTGGCGGCTCGGCGACGACCTCGCGGTCCGGTTGCCCTGGGCGACACAGTCCGCGGACGCGCTACTGCGCAAGGAGCACGCTTGGCTGCCCGCTCTCGCCCCGCACCTTCCGCTGCAGATCCCCGTCCCGCAGCGCCTCGGTGAGCCCTCCGAGCGGTTTCCGCGGCCCTGGATCGTCACCACCTGGGTGCCGGGTGAGCCCGCCGACCGCGCCCCCGCCACGCGCGCCGCGGAGGCGGCCGACACCTTGGCCGCATTCCTGACGGCCCTCCACCAACCGGCCCCCGACCGGGCACCCGCCGACGAGTACGGCCGCGGGGGGCCACTGGCCGACCGCGCCGAGCAGTTCGAGAGGCAGCTCGCCTCGGCCACCGAGCTGGGGCTGATCCCCGACTCGGACGCCGTCCGCGCGGTCTGGGAAGACGCCGTCGCCGCGCCCGACTGGGCGGGCCCGGCGCTGTGGCTCCACGGCGACCTGCATCCGGCCAACGTCCTCACCGAAGGCGGCACCTTCTGCGGCGTGATCGATTTCGGCGCCCTCTGCGCGGGCGATCCGGCCATCGACCTCGCCGCTCCTTGGATACTGCTGCCGGACGGCGCCGCCGACCGCTTCTATGAGGCCTACCGGCCAGCCGCGGACGCCGCCACCCTGCGCCGCGCCCGCGGCTGGGCGGTGCTGCGCGCCTTCAGCGGCATCTGCATCGGAGAGGCCGGCGTCCGCGGCCGCCTTGGGGGGAAGGCCACCTGGGGCCCACCCGCCCACGCCGCGCTGCGGCGCCTCACCACGACGACCCACCGCTGATCAAGCCCTCAACCTTCGATGACAAACGCTCAAGGTTCGCTGTCACAGGGCACTCCGCGCCGGATGCCGCCGCGGTGCTCCGCACCGCTCCACCGGAGATGCGATTCCTCCCGGGCGTGAACGCCCGGGGCTCCTCGCAAGATCAAGCTGAAGGCCGAACTGACGGACGCGAACGGCAATTCCGTCACCCAGACCGTGACCCGGGCCTACGACGTGCGGTAAACGCACACCGACCCAGGTCACACCGGCGCCGCCGGGCGGTTCTCCCGTGGGGGGTGGGGCTGCCCGGCGGCTTCTTTGCGCCGGTGCGGTGGCGGGATTTTCCTGATGCCCCGTTTTCGTACGGCCCGTGCGGTGGACAATAGGGGCATGAGCCAGCAGGGGGAGAGGCGCACCGGTCACGAGGACGACTGGTGGGGGCAGTTGTACGACGACTCCACCGGGGACACGGGCCCGACCGCGGCGGCCGACACTCTCGAGGACCGCTTCGCCTCCGCAGCGGGCACGGTGGGTTCCGCCCAAGTGCCCAGCGTCCGAGACGAATCGTCCGACCCGCGCGAACCGGCCTACGACGAGGCCCGGCAACCGGCCGACGGTTCCGGGCTGCCGGGCGAGAGTGCGCCGCCGGTCGCTGGTACCGGGCGGGCGCCCTGGGAGGCGCCCGCCGGGGGAGCGGGGCCGAGGACGTTTCCGGCGGGACCGCAGCCCACGCCGACGGGCCGCGCGGCGTCCGTTCCCGCCGCCAGGACACCCGACGAGCGCTCCGGGTCCGAGCCCGCACAGCCGCCCGCCCCGCACGTACGATCCCCCCGGCTTCCGCACCAGCTCCCGCCCCGCGAAGAGTCCGCGCCGGGCCCGGAATCCTCCGCACCGGCTCCCGGAGCG
>NZ_LOHS01000113.1 GCF_001642995.1 Streptomyces jeddahensis | reverse complement strand
GCCCCTTTGGGGCGCTGCCGGGCCGCAGCGGACCTCGCCCCCAGCCTGCTTAGCTCGGCTATTGCCGACGGCTTCCGAAGCTTAGCGCTGCTTCCTGCGGCTCTTCCGCAGGCGCTTCCTGAGCCACTCCAGGGCGGCGACGCCCTGCGCGTACTGGAAGGCCCTGACCGTCGGCAGCCCGGGCGGGGCGGGCCGGCGGGCCTGCTGCACGAAGAAGCCGGCGAGGGCGGCGAGCACCGAGGTGACACCCCTCGGGTCGGCGTCCCTGCCCAGCGGATGGCTGGTGAACACCTCATCGGGGTCCGGGCCGCCCTGGGCGCGTACGCACGGCAGCATGACGAGCAGGTCGAACCACGGCGCGGCAAGCGACGCGTGCGGCCAGTCGACGAAGACGACGCGGTCGTCGTCGGTAAGCAGCATGTTGTCGGCACGCAGATCGCCGTGCGCGAGCGTGTCGCCCGCGGCGAAGTCGGCCCACGGGGCGGCCAGTTCGGCGAGCTCGGGCAGACGGCGACGCGCCCACGGATCGACGCTGTGGGTGTCCCCCGCGGCGATCAGCTGCTCCCAGCCCCGGAAGGCCTCCGCATGGCGCTGGGCCACGGTCGGGGCCTCGACGGGCGACGGGCTCAGGGCGTGCGCGAGGTCGTTGACGGCGTCGAGGACTCGGTGGAACTCGTCCTCGCGCCATGGCACGTGGGGTTGGTGTCCAACGATGTCCTCGTAGACGAGGGCGACCCAGGTGCCGTCGTCGTAGGTGCCGAGGAGGCGGGGCGCCGCTATGGTCTCGGGCAGGGCGGCGGCGTTGCGCGCCTCGGTGCGGTGCATGTCGGGGCTGTCGGGGTTGGCCTCGGCGCTCACCGCCTTCACGAAGGCGCGGCGGCCGTCGGCGAGACGGATGCGGGCGGCGACGCCCGGTGAGAAGCCGCCGCGCTGGGTGGCGGCGTCGATCACGGGGGCGCCGAGCACGTTGGCGACGGCGCCGCGCACGTGGACCGGGAGGTGCTCCCAGGGGGTGCGGACTCCGCCGGCCGGAGGGGCGGTGAGAGTCATGTGCGCCATGATTCGCGCCCTCTTGGGCGCGCGCTACCGCATTTTTGGTTGGCAGGGCGGGGGTGGCGCCCGCCTTTTCGGCGGGCGCCGGGGCCGTTAAGCCGCGGGGCGGCCTGGCCGGGGGTTACGCCGTTCGGGGGACGCGACGGTTTGGCGTACCCGCCGTCGTGGGGCTGTGCCCACCCGTTCCGCCCTGCGGAACGATTGCCCACAGCGGTATGGGCGCGGCCGAGCAAGACCCGATCAACCGGTCAGCGGCGTGGGTCCTCCGCCGCCTCGATGTACTCCGCGACCGACACGACGAGTACGCGTGTGTCCGGCACGGTGGCGCGCCAGCGGTGTCTGGCGCCGCCGGTCAGGTACAGGGTGTCGCCGCGGCCCAGCCGGTAGGCCCTGCCCTCGGCCTCCACCTCGACCGCACCGTCGGCCACGTACATCAACTTGTCGTTGCGGTGATGGAACTCCCGGCCGGCGTCGTGGTCGCCGGTGAACTCCAGGGCGTGCATCTGGTGGCGGCCGGTCACCAGGGGACGTACGCGGGCTTCGCCGGCGGGGCCGGGAGCCTCCTCGGCCCGTACGACGGCGACGCTGCGCGCCGGGTCGGCGGCGGCGAGGAGCTCCACGGCCGTGGTGCCCAGCGCGTCCGCGACCCGCTGGAGGGAGCGCATGCTGGGGCGCGCACGCTCGTTCTCCACCTGGCTCAGGAACGGCACGGAGAGACCGCTGCGCTCGGCCACGACGGCGAGGGTGAGCTCCAGTGCCCTGCGCCGCCGCCGGACGGCCGCGCCCACCCGAAGGGGTTCTTTGCTGTCGTCCATCGCTTCGGCTCCCTCCTGTGCATCGTCATGGCCGGTCTTTCAGGGACTCCCCGGGGCTCCCCGGACCAGGGGATTCTCCGGGCCGGACCGGGTGACCCCCACGAGCCCGGTGCGGACTCCGGGCCCTGAGGACTTCTCTGCACCCTACGCATGTTCGGCAAACGGTTTCATCTGCCCGTCACATCCTTGTCAACACAATGGCGGGTCGTTCCCACTCACCCTGGCGCCCGCCGGATGCTCACAGGGTGCGCCAGTACAGCAGCTGGCCCGACTCGCCGGGCGCCGCTCCCTCCTGTGGAACGAACAAGCTCATCAGCAGTGCCGGGCGGCCGTTCGGAGCAGTGATCAGGGTCGCCGAGGGATTGGCGAAGGCGCGGCTGCCGCCGTGGGTGCGGATGGCGAGCCGGTCAGCGCGGCCGGTGTCAGGATCGTATGCAAAGGTGCCCCAGCTCGCGAAGTCGTTCCGCCACCGCTGCCCCTCGATGAGCACCACGCGCAGGCCATGGAGCCGCAGAAGGGCGCGGTCGCCTATGTTCCCGGCGTTGCCCCACGACTGGACGGCCCGGTCGAGCCGGTGGTCGGGCTCGGCGTGCCAGTGGCTGAAGTCCGTGAGAGTGGCGCGAAGTTGGCGGTCGGTGTCGCAGTCCGCCCGGTAGTGTCCGGTGAGCCGGATTGTGTCGCCCCGGACGGCGGTGATGCTGGGGGTGCCCTCGGCGCAGCGCGAGAGGGTGCGGCGGGCGTCGTACGCCCAGTCGGCCCGGCCGGCGAGCAGCGCGCCGAGATCGTCGTAGCCGCGTACGGCGATGTGGTTGTCCGGGTCCTTCTCGTAGGCGAGGACGTAGCCGCCGGTCCCGTCGTGGGCGAGCGAGGCCTGGTGGGTGCCGGGGCCGAAGTCGTGGCGGCGGTGCCAGTGCAGCAGGTCCATGGAGGTGGCGACGGACGCGTGGAAGCGCCCGTCGGCGAGGAGCGTGTGGTAGACGGCGAGGTAGGTGCCGTCGGGGGCCTGTTCGATCTGCGCGGCGTCCATGGAACGGCCGGTGTGGTCGGCCAGGCCGTAGCGGTATCCGTCCGCGGTGCGCACGTCCCCGGCCAGCTGCGCGAGGCGGGCGGTGGCGGCGGAGGCGGGCGCCGCGCTGGCCTTGGGTATCTGCGACAGCAGCAGCACCGCGGCGACGAGGACGGCCACTGCGGCGGCGAGGCGCACGGGCCGGAGGGGGCTGCGGGCAGCGGCGGTCACGTATGTCGTCTTACGGTCGGCGGGACGGGGCGGGATGGGGTGGCATGGGACAGGTGGGGCTTACGAGGCAGTGCCATCGCAGCGTACGAAGGCCCGAGGCACCGCGGGAACGCCGTGAGGGGTGGGCTTCGCCACATCGGCGAGCCCACCCCTCACACGAGGTCCGGTCCGGTTACTGCGGAGCCATCCGGTCCACGACCCCCGGGTTCTCCTTCACCCAGGCCGCGACGGCCTCTTCCTCGTGGCCCTTGCCGCGCTTCTTGATCTCGTTCTCCAGGCCGGCGAGCTCGTCCTCGCTCATCCTGAAGTCCTTGAACCACTTGGTCAGCTGCGGGTACTGCTTCGGGAAGTCCTTGCTGGCGATGGTGCGGATCGTGTCGCCCTTGCCGAACAGGCCCTTGTCGTCCTTCAGCTTGGTCAGGTCGTATTCGCTGTACGCCCAGTGCGGCGTCCAGAGCATGACCGCGATGGGCTCCTTCTTGGCGTACGCGCGCTTGAGCTCGGCCAGCATGCCGGGCGTCGAGCCGTCGACGACCTCGTACTCCTTGTCCAGGCCGTAGCCGGGCAGCACCTTCTCCTTGAGCAGCTGCATCGTGCCCGTGCCCGGCTCGATGCCGATGATCTTTCCGTTGAAGGTGTCGCCCTTGCCCTTGAGGTCCTCGAGCGACTTCACGTCCTTGACGTAGCTGGGGACGGCGATCTCCAGGGACGTCGGCGAGTACCAGCTGCCGAGGTCGGTGAGGTTCTCGCCGTACTTGTCCCAGTACGACTTCTGCGTGTAGGGCAGCCAGCCGTCGAACTGCACGTCTATCTCGCCCCGGGACATGGCCGTGTACATCGGGCCGACGGCGAACTGCTTGAGGTTCATCGTGTAGCCGCGGTCCTCGAGGACGTGCTTCCACAGGTACGTGATCGCGATGTCCTCCTCCCACGGGAACCAGGCGACGTTCAGCGGCCGGGCGGCCTCGCCCTGGCCCTTCGCGCCCTTGGCGGACTTCGCCACCGGGGCCCACTTGTCGACCAGGCCCGGGTTCTGCTTCAGCCAGGTGCGGACGGCCTGCTGCTCCTTGCCCTTGCCGGCCTTCTGGATCTGCGCCTCGAGACCGGTGAGCTGCTCCTCGGTCATCTTGAAGTCCTTGAGCCACTTGCCGACCTCGGGGTTCTCGTCGGCGAACCCCTTGCGGGCCAGGGTGTGGATCCCGTCGCCCTCGCCCCAGGCACCCTTGGGGTCCTCGAGCTTCTTCAGGTCGTAGTCGCTGTAGGCCCAGTGCGGCGACCACAGCGTGACGACGATGGGCTCCTTCTTGGCGTACGCGCGCTTGAGCTCGGCGAGCATCGCGGGCGTGGAGCCGTCCACGACCTCGTACTCGCCCTCCAGGCCGTACTCCTTCAGGACCTTGTCCTTGAGCAGGCCCATCATTCCGGCGCTGGGCTCGATGCCGACGATCCGGCCCTTGAACTCGCCGCTCTTGCCCTTGAGGTCCTCGAGCGAGTCGATGCCCTTCATGTACGAGGGCACGGTGAGCTCCAGCGACGTGGGGCCGTACCACTTGCCCATGTCGTCGAGCTTGTTCCCGTACTTCTTCCAGTACTTGGCGTGCGTGACCGGCAGCCAGGAGTCGGTCTGGAAGTCGATCTGCCCCTGGGCGAGGCCGGTGTAGAGGGGCCCGGCCGCGTACTGCTTGGTGTCGACCTCGAAGCCGCGCTGCTCCAGCAGCTCCTTCCACAGGTAGGTGGAGGCGATGCCCTCGTCCCACGGGATGTAGCCGATGCTGACCTGCTTGCCCTTGCCGACGTCCGTGGACGCCGCGGCGGTGTCGGAGCTGGTGGCGGAGCCGAAGATGCCCATGCCGCCCGCGACGAGCGCGAGGACGACGACGCCGACGACCGCGACCGCGGGGCGCGGACGGTGGTTCCAGATCTTCAGACCGCCGACGGCCGCGCGTGCCTTGGCGGCGGCGCGGCGGCCCAGCGGCGAGAGCTGGCTGCCGAGTCCGCTGGTCATACGGTCGAGGTAGATCGCCAGGATGACGATGGCGATGCCCGCCTCGAAGCCGAGGCCGACGTCGAGGTTGCCGATCGCCTCGTTGACAGCGCCGCCGAGACCGCCGGTGCCGACCATGCCCGCGATGACCACCATCGACAGGCCCAGCATGATCACCTGGTTGACGCCGGCCATGATCGTGGGCAGCGCGAGCGGCAGCTGCACGCGCAGCAGGGTGTTGCGCGGCGTGGTGCCGAAGGCGTCCGCCGCCTCGACCAGCTCCTTGTCGACCTGGCGGATGCCGAGCTCGGTCATCCGAACGCCCGGAGCCAGCGCGAAGATCAGCGTGGCGACGATGCCGGACGGCACGCCCATGCCGAAGAAGAGGATGGCGGGGATGAGGTAGACCATCGCCGGCATCGTCTGCATGAGGTCGAGGACGGGCCGTACGAGGGCGCTGACGGTGCTGGAGCGGGCCGCCCAGATGCCCACCGGCACCGAGATGACCAGCGCGATGATGGTCGCCACCAGCACGAGTGACAGGGTCGACATGGCGTCGTCCCATAGCTCGAGCGAGTCGATCAGCGCGAAGCCCGCGAAGGTGAGGACGCCCGGCACGAGGCCGCGCAGCCACCAGGCGATCACCGCGAGGATGCCCACGAGGAGCAGCGGCTCGGGGGCGGACAGGACGGCGTTGATGCCGTCGTACATGCCGTCGACGACCGCCTTGATGGCGTCGAACAGCCAGGCCATGTGGTTCACGAGCCAGTCGACGCCGTCGTTGACCCAGTCGCCGAGATGGATCCTAGGCACCGGCGATCACCTTGCCCTCGGCGTCGTCGCCGCTGTCTGCGGCGGCGGCCTGTGCGGGGATGGCCACGGCGGTACCCGGCGGGTCCGCAGGGGCCATCGGCTCGCCGAGCACGGCCAGCAGCCGGGCGCGCGGTACGACACCGACGAGCTCGCCATCGGCGTCGGTGACCGCGACCGCCACGCCGCTGGTGGAGCAGGGGGTGAACAGCTCGATGATCGGAGTGTCCTCGGAGACGGTGGCGGGCGCCGCGTCGAACACGTCCTGCGCCGTGCGCAGCTCCGTGCCGTCGGGCGTCGTCGTGCCGTACACGGTCTCCGGGTCGGCCATGATCGCGCCCGCGGTCAGGACCCGGGAGCGGTCGACGTCCTGAGTGAAGGCCGCGACGTAGTCGTTGGCCGGAGTGACCAGGATGTCCTCGGCCGTACCGATCTGGACGATGCGGCCGTCGCGCATGACGGCGATCCGGTCACCGAGACGCATGGCCTCGTTGAGGTCGTGGGTGATGAAGACGATGGTCTTCTTCAGGGTCTTCTGCAGCTGGAGGAGCTGGTCCTGCATGTCGCGGCGGATCAGCGGGTCGAGCGCGCTGAACGACTCGTCCATGAGCAGCAGGTCGGCGTCCGTGGCGAGCGCGCGGGCCAGGCCCACGCGCTGCTGCATACCGCCGGACAGCTCGTCGGGCCAGGACTGCTCCCAGCCCTTGAGGCCCGCGAGCTCCAGCGCCTCGGTGGCGCGCTTCTCGCGCTCCGCGCGCGGGACGCCCTGCACCTCCAGGCCGTAGGCGGCGTTGTCGAGGACGCTGCGGTGCGGGAACAGCGCGAAGTGCTGGAAGACCATGCTGATCTTCTTCGAGCGGACCTCGCGCAGCTCGCGCGCGCTCAGCGCGGTCAGGTCCTGGCCGTCGAAGAGCACCTTTCCGGCCGTCGGCTCCAGGAGTCCGTTGAGCATGCGCAGCAGCGTGGACTTCCCGGATCCGGACAGACCCATGACGACGAAGATCTGACCGGGTTCGACCGTGAAGGACGCGTCGATGACCGCGGCGGTCGTGCCGTCGGCACGCAGCTCCTCACGGTCGGCTCCCTGACGGAGCCTCTCCACCGCGGCATCTGGTCGTCTGCCGAACACTTTGTACAGGTGCTCTGCTTGCAGCCTGGACACATAAACCTCTCGCGTAGAACGAACACGGCCCGCCTCCCCCGCCGGCGGGCCGTGGAGCGGCGCGGGGTCCGCCCGCCTGACCGACCGACTTCGACCGAGTTGGTTGAAAGTGCGACCGGGTCCGCCCCGGCTGCGCGCCTGCCCTCATTGGTGTAGGCCAAACGCAGGAGTGGTTCAGTTCACAGTCGGGGCATTCACAGTGGGGCATCGAGTGCCCCTGCCGCATGGCGTGGGCTGTCAGTGCCGTGCGGCAGTGGCTGCCAGCGCCGTACGGCATGGGCTGTCAGTCCCGTGCGGCATGATGCGGAACGTGACTCAGCGAACGCGACGGCTCATGCTCCTCGACACCGCATCCCTGTACTTCCGGGCCTATTTCGGGGTCCCGGACTCGGTGAAGGCTCCGGACGGCACCCCGGTGAACGCCGTGCGCGGCCTGCTCGACTTCATCGACCGCCTGGTCCGCGACCATCAGCCGGACGACCTGGTGGCCTGCATGGACGCGGACTGGCGCCCGCAGTGGCGCGTCGAGCTGATCCCGTCGTACAAGGCGCATCGTGTCGCCGAGGAGGTGGAGGTCGGTCCGGACGTGGAGGAGGTGCCGGACACGCTCTCGCCGCAGGTGCCGGTCATCGAGGCGGTCCTGGACGCGCTGGGCATCGCGCGCGTGGGCGTCGAGGGGTACGAGGCGGACGACGTGATCGGCACGTACGCGACGCGTGCCGCGGGCCCGGTCGACATCGTCACCGGCGACCGCGACCTCTATCAGCTCGTCGACGACAAGCGCGGGGTGCGCGTGCTGTATCCGCTGAAGGGCGTCGGCACCCTGCAGGCCACGGACGAGGCGTGGCTGCGCGAGAAGTACGGCGTGGACGGCCCGGGGTACGCCGATCTGGCGCTGCTGCGCGGCGACCCCAGCGACGGGCTGCCCGGCGTGCCGGGAATCGGCGAGAAGACGGCCGCGAAGCTACTCGCGCAGTACGGCGACCTCGCCGGGATCATGGCCGCGGTCGACGACCCCGCGTCCGGCCTGACGCCGGCGCAGCGCAAGAGGCTCGACGAAGCCCGGCCGTACCTTGCCGTAGCGCCGACGGTCGTCCGGGTCGCCGCGGACGTGCCGCTGCCGGACGTGGAGCTCGCGCTGCCGCGTGTTCCGCGCGACCCGGGCGGGCTGGACGCGCTCGCGGCGCGGTGGGGCCTTGGCGGCTCGCTGCAGCGGCTGCTCTCGACTCTCCAGGAGGGTGTTTCGGACTGAGCAGGAGGGCGCTTCGAACTGAGCAGGAAGGCGCTTCGGACGGAGAACGACCAAGAAACAGCCAAGAAACAGCAAGGTGAGGCGAAGTTGTGGCGTACGAGGTGAGGCAGATTCCGGGTGGGGATGTTAACTTAGGCTAGCCTAAGCACGTCACCTTGGAGGCCGTCATGGCAGAGCGTCCGGCACGCCGGGCCCCTAAGCCCCACTCCGCCCGCGTGGTCCGCACCGAGCGGCTGACCCCGCACATGCAGCGTGTGGTCCTCGGCGGCGAAGGGCTGGCCGACTTCACGGCGGGCACGTGTACCGACCACTACGTGAAGCTCCTGTTCGGGCCCGAGGGCGTGATCTACCCGGAGCCTTTCGACATGGAGCGGATCCGCGCGGAGTTCCCGCGCGACCAGTGGCCGGTGACGCGTACGTACACGGTGCGCGCGTGGGACCCGGAGCACCGCGAGCTGACGCTCGACTTCGTGATCCACGGTGACGAGGGGCTTGCCGGGCCCTGGGCCATGCGTGTCCAGCCGGGCGAGCTCGTGCGCTTCCTCGGCCCGGGCGGCGCGTACGCCCCGGATGGGGACGCCGACTGGCATCTGCTGGCGGGCGACGAGAGCGCACTGCCCGCGATCGCCGCCGCCCTCGAGAACCTGCCGGAGGGCGCCGACGTCCGCGCCTTCGTGGAGATCGCGGGCCCTGAGGAGGAGCAGAAGATCGACACCGATGTGGAGGTCGTCTGGCTGCACCGCGGGGACCGCCCCATCGGCGAGGCGCTGGTCGAGGCCGTACGGGCGCTGGAGTTCCCGGAGGGCCGGCTCCACGCCTTCGTGCACGGCGAGGCGGCCTTCGTGAAGGAGCTGCGCCGTCTGCTGCGGGTCGAGCGCGGCATCCCGCGCGAGGACCTGTCGATCTCCGGTTACTGGCGGCTCGGCCACAACGAGGACGGCTGGCAGGCCGCCAAGCGCGAGTGGAACGCCCGCATCGAGGCCGAGCAGGAGACGGCCGGAGCGGCTGCCTCCTGAGACCTCGCTCGCAAGAAGCGCCGGGCGGACTGGAATTCAGTCCGCCCGGCGCTTTTCGCACGTTCGGCGCACGCTCGGCCTGCCGCGAGGGGCGTGAGGAGTTCGGCCCCCAGCAGATACGGCTGCGTCATGCCCGTGAAACACCCCGTCCCTAATTTCTGTCACCCGACAGGAATGGCGACAGGGATCAACGCAGGCTGACGGGAACGTCGTCGTACCGACTGTCACTGTCGTCCGCCCCGGCTGTCGCCCCCGACCGGGATGTCGCCCGCCAGAACTCCCGCGCCGCCTCCGCGAAAGCAGGTTGCCGCCATGACAAGCTCCGCCCCTGCCGATCTCCGTCCCGATCCGCCGGTACCCACGGACGCCGGCGACTCCTCCCTCGCCGAGTTCGGCTACCGCCAGGAGCTGCACCGCAGCCTCGGCCGCTACGCTTCGTTCGCCGCCGGGTTCTCCTTCATCTCGGTGCTGACCACGGTCTTCCAGTTCTTCGCGTTCGGCTACGCCTTCGGCGGCCCGGTCTTCTTCTGGACCTGGCCGGCCGTCCTGCTCGGCCAGCTGATGGTGGCCGCGTGCTTCGCCGAACTCGCCGCCCGCTACCCGATCTCGGGCGCGATCTACCAGTGGTCGTCCCGCCTGTCGACGCTGACCTTCGGCTGGTTCGCCGGATGGATCATGGTCATCGGGCAGATCGTGGTGGTCGCGGCGGCGGCGCTCGCCCTGCAGATGGTGATGCCGGCGATCTGGTCCGGTTTCCAGCTGGTCGGCGGCGACCCGACGCCCACCTCGCCCACCGGTGCCGCCAACGCGGCGGTGCTCGGCGTGATCCTGCTGGCCCTCACCACGCTCGTGAACGTCGTCGACAACCGCGTGATGTCCGTGGTCAACCGGGTCGGCGTCACCGCGGAGATCATCGGGGCCGTCCTGATCATCGTGCTGCTCCTGACGCACTCCGAGCGCTCTCCGGGCATCACCTTCCACACGGGCGACGGCGCCCAGGGCGGGCTGCTGGGGGCGCTGCTCGTGGGCTCCTTCATGGCGGCGTACGTGATGATCGGTTTCGACAGCGCGGGTGAGATGAGCGAGGAGACCCGCAATCCGCGGCGGACCGCGCCCCGCACGATCCTCACGGCGCTCGGTGCCGCGGGCCTGCTGGGCGGCCTCATCGTCCTCGGCGGTCTGCTCGCCGCGCCCAGCCTCACGGACGGGCACCTGGCCGTCGACGGCCTGAGCTACGTCCTGACCAGCAGCCTGGGCGACGGCGTCGGCCGGTTCCTGCTCGCCGACGTGGTGGTGGCCATTGCGGTGGCGACCCTGGCGATCCAGACGGCGGCCTGCCGGATGCTCTTCTCGATGGCCCGCGACGGACAGCTCCCCTGCTCGCGGCTGCTCGCCAGGGTCAATCCGCGCACCGGCATGCCGAGCGCGCCCGCCCTGGTCGTCGGCCTCCTCGCCGCGGCCCTGCTGCTGCTCAACTTCGCATCGCCGGAGGCGTTCCTGGCGATCGGCACCACCTGCATCGTGATGCTGTACCTCGCGTACGCCATGGTCACCGGGCCTCTGCTGGTACGGCGCCTGCGCGGCCAGTTCCCGGGTGCCGCCGCCGACGCAGTGGACGAGGAGGGCCGGCCGCTCTTCTCCCTCGGCCGCTGGGGCGTACCGGTCAACGGACTCGCCCTGCTCTACGGCCTGTTCATGACGGTCAACCTGGCATGGCCGCGCGCGGACGTGTACGACCCGGCGGGCGGGCACTGGTACTTCCAGTGGTTCACGGTGCTGTTCCTGGGTGTGACGCTCGCCGCCGGTGCGGGATACCGGCTCTACCGGAGCCGCGTCATCCGGCGGACGCCCACCGCGGAGCCGACGCCGACCACCGCGGCGTCGGGGATCTAGAACACCGGCCGGCGGTCACGGGGAACCGGATCGCCTTGGACGCGTGCGTGCAGGTGCATGTCGTGCCAGCCATCCGCGTGCAGCTCGGCGCTGCGCTTGGTGCCTTCCAGGGCGTAGCCCGTCTTGGTCGCGACGCGGCAGGAGGCCTCGTTGCCGGTGGCGTGGGTGAGTTCGAGGCGGTGAAGGCCTATCTCGTCGAACGCCCAGCGGGTGAGCGCGGTGACGGCTTGAGGGGCGACGCCGCGGCCGCGGGCGTGCGGCATCGTCCAGTACGCGATGTAGGCCACCCCGTCGGCGAGTTCGATGGCGCGGAGCGCGACCCGGCCCACCAGCTGGTCGGAGTCCGCGTCGGCAACCGCCCAGAACGCGTGGCGCTCGCCCTGCCAGGCCTGCCGCCACTCCTCGATCCAGGCGGCGGTCTCGGCCTCCGACTCTGCGGTGAGGGCATGCCACTGGTGCATCGTGGGGTCCTGGAAGGCCTCCAATACGGCGGGCGCGTCGCTGTCCGCCCAGGGGCGCACGACCAGACCGCCGTCTGTCGTCAGGGTCGGCTGCTTACGCCCGGCCAGTGTGCCGGGGGCAACCACGTCGGGGATCAAGGAAGGCATGGGGCGCATCCTGCCAGCGGGTGGGGTGACCGCCCAGCGATTTTCGGCCCCCAAGCCTCTGACGTCCAGGAGGCCCGTGGACCACCAGTCACCGGCCACCGGCCACCGACCACCGGCGGTTACCCTCGACCCTGATGAGACGCAGGCCCCGTATACCCCCCGCCCCGCTGCCGCAGCGCCACGGCGTCGATCCCGTTCGGGTTCGGCTGCCCATGGGTGGCGGCTGGGGCACCGTGCGGGACCATCTCGTGGAGCGGCTGGCGGCCGGGCCGGGCGTGATCGACCGGATGCTGCGCGACGGACTGATCGTCGGGGCGGACGGGCGGGCCGTGGCGCACGATGCGCCGTACGAACCCGGGCTTTTCGTCTGGTTCCACCGCGAGCTGACGCCCGAGGTGCCCGTGCCCTTCGACGTCGACGTCGTGTACCGCGACGAGCACATCGTCGTCGCCGACAAACCGCACTTCCTCGCCACCACCCCGCGCGGCAGCCATGTCTCCGAGACGGCACTGGCACGGCTCCGGTGTGACCTGGGGATCCCCACGCTCGGTGCCGCTCACCGGCTTGACCGTTTGACGGCCGGTCTCGTGCTGTTCACGGTGCGGCCGCAAGAGCGCGGCGCGTATCAGACGCTGTTCCGGGACAAGCGGGTGCACAAGGAGTACGAGGCCGTGGCCGCGTACGATCCCGGGCTCGCGCTGCCCCGTACGGTCCGCAGCCGTATCGAGAAGGAGCGCGGGGTCATGGCCGCCCGCGAGGTGCCGGGCGAGCCGAACGCCGAAAGCCGGGTCGAGCTCGTGGAGCACCGGGACGGGCTCGGGCGGTACCGGCTGCTGCCGAGGACCGGACGCACCCATCAGCTGCGGGTGCACATGAACGCGCTGGGCGTGCCGATCCTCGGCGATCCCGTCTATCCGGTGGTGGCCGACCCCGTGCCGGACGGTGACTTCCGGCGGCCGTTGCAACTCCTGGCGCGGGTGCTGGAGTTCACGGATCCGGTCACGGGGTGGTCTCACCGGTTCGTCAGCGAGCGCCTCCTCGGGGCCTGGCCGGATCCCGCCCGGAACGGCCGGTCGGCCCTGCCCGGCAGTGGGCGTGGCCGACCGGCCGGCGCCGACCCCGGCTCCCCGGCCGACGGTCAGTCCGACGGTCAGTAACCGCGCCACCAGCGGAGCAGGCGTTGCAGCGCTCCCCTGGGCGGCTCCTCATCTCCTGCGGGCGGGGCCGCCGGGATCGGTGCCAGTCGCTGCTCGGACCGGTCCTCTGCCGAGGCCTGGGCCGGCACAGTGGCAAGCGAGCGCTGCGCCGGGGCCGGGGTCGACACCTCCCACTCCGAGCGCGGCGCCGGCACGCCGCCCATGGTGGGCCGCAGCTTCACGTCCTGCTGCGGGCGCGGCGTGAACGTCACCGGCAGTTCGACGAGGTGCCGGGCGATGATCGTCTGCCGCCAGCGCAGCTCCTTCTCGTCCACGGCGAGCTCCGCATCGGGCAGGCGCATCAGCAGCGCGTCGACGCCGATGTCCGCGATGGCGCGGGCGATGTCCTGCCCCGGGCACTCGTGGGCCCCTCCGCCGAACGCGAGATGGGCGCGGTTGCCCGCCATGCTGGCCTTGGGGTCGGGGCGGACCACCGGATCGAGGTTGCCTGCCGAGGAGACGTACATGAGCGCGTCGCCGGCCTTGATCTGCTTGCCGCCCAGCTCCGCGTCCTGAATGGCGGCGTAGGCCAGCTGGGCGCTCATCGGAGGCTCGTCCCACAGGGACTGCTCGATCGCCTCCGGCACCGTCATCTGCCCGCCGTTGAGCTGGGCCCGGAAGCGAGGGTCGGTGAGCACCATGCGCAGCACGTTGGCCATGAGGTTGGCCGTTCCCTCGTGCGCCGCGATGAGCACGACCCGCAGGTTCTGGGCCACCTCGTCGTCGGCGAGCTGCGCGGGATGGGTGAGGAGCCGACTGGTGAAGTCCTCCTTGGGATCGGCCCGGCGCCGTGCGGTGTGCCTGTTCAGGACCTCCATGACGTACTCGTTGCTGGCGACGGCGGTCTCGCTGCCCTTGGTCATGTCGCGGCCGGCCTGGACCAGGCGCTCGTTGTACTCGTCGGGCATGCCGAGGACTTCGCACATCACCGCCATCGGCAGATGCTCGGCGAACTGGCTGACCAGGTCGGCCGTGCCCGTCTCGCAGAACTCGTTGACCAGGCGCTGGCTGCTGCGGTGGATGAAGCGCCTGAGGCCTCGGTCGTCGATGGCCGCCAGGGCGTCGTTGATCGCACCGCGCACCCTCTGGTGTTCGGCGCCATCGGCAAAGGAGATGAGCGGCGCCCACGTGACCATCGGCGCCAATGGATTGTCAGGCCTGAACGTGCCGTCCTGCACCACGCGCAATCGGCGCGAGTCACGCGTGAAGTGCGTGCGCGTGCGGAGCATGTGGAGCACCTCTGTGTGGCCGATGACCGCCCAGATCGGTACGTCGTCGTGGACCAGGACGGGCGCGACCGAGCCGTGTTCGGCGCGGAGTTTCTCGTAGATGCCCGCCAGGTCGGCGTCGGCCTCGGGTCCGTACAGTCGGCGCAGGCCGCCGGGGCCGAGGCCGTGGGCGGGGCAGCCGGGCGGCGGGGAGCTCGGTTCGTCCGCGCCGCGAGGGGAGTGTGATGGCGTCGTCACGATGTCGCTTTCGGATCGGTCGGGTTCAGGCGGGGGACATGGTCAGGGAGTGCAGGTAGCGCGTGAGGGTCATCAGGACGTCCCGGCTGGAGGCTCTGCGGCGGGCATCGCACTTGATCATCGGTACGTCCGGGGGAAGGTCGAGTGCGGTGCGCAGCTCGTCCATCGGATAGCGGGGCGCGTCGGGGAAGTCGTTGATCGCGACGACGAAGGGCACGCCGCGCTCTTCCAGGCGCCCCATCACGTCGAAACTGACTTCCAGACGGCGGGTGTCGACGAGCACGACGGCGCCCAGAGCCCCCTCGAAGAGGCCGTTCCAGAGGAACCAGAACCGCTCCTGTCCAGGCGTGCCGAACAGATAGAGCACCAGCTCGTCCGTGATGCTGATACGGCCGAAGTCCATGGCGACGGTGGTGGCCGTCTTGGTCTCCGAGCCGTAGTTGTCGTCGACTCCGATGCCGGCCTGGGTCATCGTCTCCTCGGTGGTGAGCGGCCGGATCTCACTGACCGACCCCACCATCGTGGTCTTGCCGACCCCGAATCCACCGACGATCACGATCTTCACCGCGGTCGTGGCGGTGTCCGGCAGAGTGTCCTCGGCGCGGGGGCCCACGATCGTGTCAGAGTTTTTGAAGTCCATGCATCACCGCTTCGAGGAGTGAACGTTCGGGGAGTGCGGAGCGGACGACCGGAGCGCGGGACTCCACCAGATCGGCCGCGAGGAGCTCGGTCACCAGCACGGTGACCACACTGAACGGCAGGCCGAGATAGGCCGAGATCTCGGCCACGGACAGGGGCCTCTTGCACAGCTTCAGCAGTGCGGTCTGCTCCGGCGCGGCGGTGGGCGGCGCTTCCGACCGTGCGACGATCAGTGCCACCAGGTCGAGTGGCGCCCGCTGGGTTCCGTCGGTGCCGCCCGTGATCACATAGAGCCGTCCCGGGTCCTGCTCCGTTCCCGGCTGAGGTGCGCGTCGTTCGCGTTGCGGAGGAGTCATACGGCCTGCCCGTCGCGCCGCGGCGGACTGGTCAGATGGGCCCCGATGCGGACGACGAGGTCGCGCATGCGGCTGCTCAGGAGGCCCGCGTCCACCGTCTCGGCGGCGAGCACCGCCAGGTAGGCGTTGGGCCCCGCGGCCATCATGTAGAAGAAGCCTCCTCGGACCTCGATGATGACCATGCGCATCTGGCCGTCGCTGTCGGGGATCTCGGTGGCCACGGCACCGGCCAGGCTCTGCAGACCGGCGCAGGCCGCCGCGAGCCGGTCGGCGGCGTCGGCGTCACCGCCGTGGCGGGCGATGCGCAGCCCGTCGGCGGAGAGGACCACGATCTGCCGGATCCCCCCTACGCCGTCGGACAGTTCCTTGAGCATCCAGTCGAAATTGGCCCGTTGCTGAATCACTTGAGGTCCCCCTCGTCCTCGGTGCTGTAGTCGTCTGCCCGGGGCTTCGACTCGACTGCGCCGGGCGTGCCCTGCTGGTCTCCGCCGCCCTTGAGGCCGTTCATGAACGCCTCGACCCACAGACCGGGCGCGGGCTCCTCCTTCTCCGGCTCGCGCGGCGGCGGTGCCTGGCGCTGGCCGGGGATGGCGGCCCTGGCCTCGGCGGCCCGTGCTTCGGCTGCCTCCCGTTCCTTGGCGGCACGTGCCTCGGCGTACCGCTCGGCCAGCGGGGTCTTGTTCCGGCTGCGGCGCTGCGGCAGGCCGGTGGCCGTCCACTCGGTGACGACGGGGATGTCGTCCTCCAGGGCGGAGAGAGGAGTCGGCGGACCCGAGGTCGGGCGGCGCTTCTTCGGCGCGCGCTCAAGCTCCTGGATGGGATTGCCGTCGTTGTCCACGCGGGGCACGGCGGATGCGCCGATGCCGTGCGCGAGGGCCGGTGCGGGCGCGCCGGTCAGCATGTCGCGCGGGACGATCAGCACCGCACGGACGCCGCCGTACGCGGACTGCCGCAGGGAGACCTGCATGTTGTACATCGCCGAGAGGCGGCCGACGACGGCCAGGCCGAGCCTCGGGGTCTCGCTGAGGCTTTGGAGGTCCATGCCCTCCTGTGCCTCGGCGAGCATGGTCTCGGCCCGCTTCCTGCCCTCCTCGCTGAGACTGACGCCGCCGTCCTCGATCTCGATGGCGATGCCGGTCTGCACTTCGACGGCGGTGACGTGGACCCTGGTCTGCGGTGGCGAGTAACGCGTGGCGTTGTCGAGCAGCTCGGCGCAGGCGTGGATGACCGGTTCGACGGAGATGCCGTTGACGGCGACCTTGGCGATGGACTCGAGGTCGACGCGGTGGTAGTCGAGGATGCGGGACATGGCGCCCCGCAGCACGCTGTAGAGCGGGACGGGCTTGGGCCACTGGCGGCCGGGGCGGGAACCGCCGAGCACCGCGACGCTGTCGGCGAGCCGGCCGATCAGCGCGGTGCCGTGGTCGAGGCGCAGCAAGTCGTCGAAGACCTCGGGGGTGCGCCCGTGGTCCTCCTCCATCTCGCGGAGTTCTACGGACTGCTGGTGGACGATCGCCTGCACGCGGCGTGCGATGTGGACGAAGGCGCTCGCCGTCGCGTCACGCATGGCTTCGCCGCGCTCCAGGATGTCCAGCACGGTGCGCAGCAGCTTGCGCTGGGGGTCGGGGAGGTCGCGGTAGTCGGGGTTCTGGTCGATGACGACGCGCATGGCCTCCGCGGGGGACTCGCCCTGCTGCACCCGGTAGAGCGTGTCCGGCAGGAGCTGCTTGCCGATGTGTTCGGTCTGCGCGTCGTACAGGGCGACGCGCCGCTCGAGGTACGCGAGCCGGTCCGCGTACTGCCGGTGCAGCCGCTTGACGGTGCGGCCGCGGCGCACTGCCTCGACGGCGACACCGAGCACCATGAGGGCCCCGATACCGCCGCACAGGCCGACGGCCATCCGGGCCGGTTCCGGCACGGTGGCGACGGCGGCCCCGGTCGCGGCGGCCATGAGTATGGCCGGTAGCAACAGCACGCGCGCGTAGGGGACTTCTCGGCCACCGGGAGGCGATTGAACACTCACCATGTATGCCCTCTAAAAACGGTTGACTCGGGGTGATCTGGACGGACTTGCCATGAGTTGCGGCGGATGACGGAGACATGCAGGGGGAAATATTCGAACTACCGGGATTCTTTGGGAACAAGCGCACGATTTAGCCGCAACTCGGTGCGCTGTGGGCGAGCTTAGTCCGAGCGGATCATCGCGATGTCATATTCCGCAAGCACCTGAAATGCCCTGCGGCGCGGGAATACACTCGGGCCCATTTGCACGCTCGGCATTCAATCGAACACGTGCGGTAATCGTGGTCGGGTATGCGAAGTACGCACCGTCGCACGCTGAAGGCGGACCGTTTCTGCAGGCCACGGAGCAGATCGGGCGCTCCGGCCTGGCCGGCGGTCAGATTCCGGCGATGCGCAGCGCCGCGTCCGCAGTCGCCTCGGCGAAGGCCGACACAGGCCGTTCGGGATCGGAACGGTGGATCAGGATGACACCTTCGATCAACCCGAAGAGCAGATCGGTACGGAGTGCGAGCTCACTCTTTCCGAGGGTTTTCCCGACGTCCGTCGCGGCCAGCAACTGCCGGTAGGCGTCCTTGAGTTCGGCTCGTACGGCATGGAATCCGGCGAACCGTTCGGAGCGCACCTCGGGCAGGAGGTAGAGCCCGCCGAGATTGTGCGGACCGCCGCACAGCAGCTCCACGTCGGAGCGGCACAGCTGCCACAGCCGGCGCTCGGCGGGGGACACATCGTCCGCGAGCAGCCGGCGGGCGAGGGTCAGCGAGGGCGTGACGGTGGACTCCAGCAGCTCGGCGAGGAGATCCTCCTTGCCGGAGACGTAGTGGTACATGGTCGCCTGGCGCATGCCCGCACGCTCGGCAAGCGCGCGCGTGGTCGTGGCGGCGTATCCCCGGGTGGTGAACAACTCGGCCGCAGCGGCGAGGAGTTCGTCGCGCGGAGACAGCCCGCTGTCCGGCCGCTGAGCGGCGCGCGGCCTGCCGACCCGTCCCCGTGGTCCTCCCGTGGTGCCCATGGCGTCGATCGTCGCACACCGCTGCACAACCCAGGACGGGCTGTCCGGGTGAGGGATCGGTAACCGTGGCGCAACAGCCGGGCAATCGCCGTGACGCCTTCCGCCCCTAATTTCTGTCGAGCGACAGAAACACTCTTCGAACGCCGAGCCGGAGGTCCCGCGATGGCGACAGCGACCACGTACGGAGCCCGCGACCATGCCCGCGCCCAGGAGGGCACCCATGCCGACGCCATGCCGGTCGTGCCCGCGAGCTCCTGGCCCGCGCCGCCCTGCGAGGCGGGCCATCTGGTGTGGGCGGAGACGGTGGCGGGCGGCAACTACACCCACCGGGTACTGGCCCGCGGCACCGAGCTGCGCCTGACGGACCTGGCGGGCGACGCCTGCGCCCACCTGCTGCTGTTCGCGGCGGACCGGCCGTGGGAACGGCTGAACGTGGCCGACACGGTCAAGGTCCAGTGGAACGCCTACCTCGCCGAGGGCCAGCTGCTCCTGTCCGACCAGGGCCGTGTCCTCGCCTCGATCATCGCGGACACCTCCCGGCGGCACGACGCGCTGTGCGGCACCTCCACGCTCGTACGGAACACGGAGCGGTACGGCGACGGGACGCCGCAGTCGGCGTCGCCCGCGGGCCGCGAGCTGTTCAAGCTGGCAGCCGCGAAGAACGGCCTGTCCGCGCGGGACCTGCCGCCGTCGCTGTCCTTCTTCCAGGGCGTGGAGGTCCGCGAGGACGGCGCCCTCGACTTCACGGGGTCCGTCGGCCCCGGCGCGAGCGTCACACTGCGGGCCGAGCAGGGCGTCACCGTGCTGATCGCGAACGTGCCGCACCCGGCCGACCCGCGCGAGGCGTACACCAGCACCCCGCTGGAGGTGCTCGCCTGGCGAGCAGGCCCGACGGGGCCGGACGACCCGCTGTGGGACGCGACCCCCGAGGGCCGCCGCGCTTTTCTGAACACTGCCGAATTCCTCGCCGCGAGGGGGCTCGCATGACCCACAGCGCCGTCACCGCCAGCACCGTCACCCGCAGCACCGTCGTTCCGGCCCGGGCCGCCTGGTCGGCCGTGCTCGCCGCGGGCGAGACGCTCACCATCACCGATCTGCACGGCAACCAGGCCGTGGACTTCCTCGTCTACGACGCGAAGGACACGTCCGTCCGCTACAGCGCCCCCGACACCATCCACGCGCAGGGCAACATCTTCCTGACCACGGGCAGCGTGCTGATGTCGAACGAGCACACACCGCTGATGACGGTGGTGGAGGACGAGGTCGGCCGCCACGACACGGTCGGCGGCGCCTGCTCCAAGGAGTCCAACACCCTGCGGTACGGGCACCACACGTGGTCGCAGCACGCGTGCGTGGAGAACTTCCTGGCCGAGGGCCACAAGTACGGCCTCGGCAAACGCGATCTGGTCTCCAACGTGAACTGGTACATGAACGTGCCGGTGGAGAAGGACGGCACGCTCGGCATCGTCGACGGCATCTCCGCGCCGGGCCTGAAGCTGACGCTGCGCGCCGAGCGCGAGGTCATCGTGCTCGTCTCCAACTGCCCGCAGATCAACAACCCCTGCAACGGCTTCGAGCCGACCGCCATCGAGATGACCATCGGTGCCGCGGAGGCCACCGGCGGGACGGGCGCCGCATGAGCTTCGACACCCTGCTGGTCGCCAACCGCGGCGAGATCGCGGTCCGCATCATCCGCACGGCCAGGGAGCTGGGGCTGCGTACCGTCGCGGTGTACTCCGACCCGGACCGCGCCGCGCCCCACGTCCGGCTCGCCGACCGGGCCGTACGACTGGGTCCCGCGCCCGCCAAGGAGTCGTACCTCGACGCGGACCTCGTGCTGAAGGCGGCCAAGGACTCGGGCGCGGGCGCCATCCATCCCGGATACGGATTCCTCTCCGAGGACGCGGAGTTCGCTCGGCGCTGCGAGGATGCCGGGATCGCCTTCGTCGGGCCGACGCCCGCGCAGCTGGAGCTGTTCGGAGCCAAGCACACCGCGCGGGCGGCGGCCGAGGCGGCGGGCGTGCCGCTGGCGCCCGGCACGGGCCTGCTCGCCGATCTCGCGGAGGCTCTGGAGGCGGCCGAGCGCATCGGCTACCCGGTCATGCTGAAGGCGACCGGCGGCGGTGGCGGCATCGGCATGTCGGCCTGCCGCTCGGCCGCCGAGCTGACCGGCGCGTGGGAGCGGGTACAGCGGGTCGCAGCGGCCTCGTTCTCGTCCGCGGGAGTGTTCGTGGAGCGGCTCGTGGAGCACGCCCGCCATGTCGAGGTGCAGGTCTTCGGCGACGGCGAGGGCCGCGTGGTCACCTTCGGCGACCGGGACTGCTCGCTGCAGCGCCGCAACCAGAAGGTCCTGGAGGAGGCCCCGGCGCCGGGCCTGCCGGACCGGGTACGCGAACAACTGGCCGCATCCGCACGCGACTTGTGCGCGAGCGTCGGCTATCGCTCGGCCGGAACCGTGGAGTTCGTCTACGACGCGGCGCGTGAGGAGGCGTACTTCCTCGAGGTCAACACACGCCTCCAGGTCGAGCACCCGGTCACCGAGGAGATCTACGGCGTCGATCTGGTCGCCTGGATGCTGCGCCTCGCACAGGGCGAGACGGGCGTCGTCCAGGACCCGGGCCAGCCGCGCGGCCACGCTGTCGAGGCCCGCGTCTACGCCGAGGACCCCTCCCGCGACCACCGACCGAGCTCCGGCCTGCTCACGCGCGTGTCGTTCCCCGAGGACGTGCGCGTGGACGGCTGGGTCGAGACGGGCACGGAGGTCACGACCTCGTACGACCCGATGCTCGCCAAGGTCATCGCGTGCGGGGACGACCGCGCCGACGCGCTCGCGAAGCTGGACGCCGCGCTCGCCGCGACGCGAGTCGACGGCATCGAGACCAATCTCGGACTGGTAAGGGCGGCACTGGCCGACGACTCGTTCCGGTCGGCGACGCATTCGACGGCGACGCTTGCGGGGGTGAGCGACCCGACGCCGCGGATCGAGGTGGTGTCCGGCGGCACGCTGACCACGGTCCAGGACTGGCCGGGCCGGACGGGGTACTGGCAGGTCGGCGTGCCCCCGTGCGGCCCGATGGACGAGCTGTCCTTCCGGCTGGGCAACCGGGCGCTGGGCAACGAGGAGGGTGCACCGGGCCTGGAGTGCACGCTCCAGGGGCCAGCCCTGCGGTTCACGCACCCGACCACGGTGTGCGTCACGGGCGCGCCGGCACCGGTGACCGTGGACGGCGAGCCGGTCCCCCAGTGGGAGCCGGTGACCGTGCCGGGCGGGGCCCTGCTGGAGATCGGCGCGCCTGCGGAGCACGGCCTGCGGACGTATGTCCTCTTCGCGGGCGGCGGCCTGGACGTCCCGGCCTTCCTGGGCAGCGCCTCCACGTTCACACTGGGCCGCTTCGGCGGGCACGGCGGCCGGGCGCTGCGCACGGGCGATGTGCTGCACGGCGGTACGGTCACGGACTCGGGCGACCCAGTGGCGGTGGCCGACCGTCCGGTGTTCGGCTCGGAGTGGCACATCGGCGCCGTCGAGGGCCCGCACGCCGCGCCCGAGTTCTTCACCGAGGACGACATCCACGACTTCTACGCCGCCGACTGGAAGGTCCACTTCAACTCGGCCCGCACCGGCGTACGGCTGGTCGGCCCGAAGCCGCGCTGGGCGCGCACGGACGGCGGCGAGGCGGGCCTGCACCCGTCCAACATCCACGACACGCCCTACTCGGTCGGAGCCGTCGACTACACCGGCGACATGCCGGTCCTGCTCGGCCCCGACGGCCCCTCGCTCGGCGGATTCGTCTGCCCGGCGACCGTGGCGAAGGGCCAGCGCTGGAAGCTGGGCCAGCTCCGGCCGGGAGACGTGGTGCGCTTCGTCCCGGTGACGGTGAAGACGGCGGCGCGCCTCCGCCGGACGCCCGCACTCGCCCCGGTCGCGGACCGCGCGGGGATCACCGACGGTGGCATCCTGGCCCGGCACGGCGACGTGACGTACCGCCGCAGCGGCGACGACAACCTGCTCGTCGAGTTCGGCCCGATGCAGTTGGACCTGGCGCTGCGGATGCGGGTGCACGCGCTGATGGAGGCCGTGGCGGCGGCCGGTCTGCCCGGCATCACGGACATCACGCCGGGCATCCGCTCCCTCCAGATCCAGACGGACCCGGATGTGCTGCCGCAGCACGAACTCCTCGACGCTGTACGCGAGATCGAGTCCGGCCTCCCACCCGCCGACGAGCTGGTCGTCCCGTCCCGGACCGTCCACCTCCCGCTCTCCTGGGACGACCCGGCGACCCGGGAGGCCATCGCCCGCTACATGGCGGGCGTCCGCGACGACGCCCCGTGGTGCCCCTGGAACATCGAGTTCATCCGCCGCGTCAACGGCCTGGACTCGGTCGACGACGTCTACCGGACCGTCTTCGACGCCGAGTATCTGGTGCTGGGCCTGGGTGACGTGTACCTGGGCGCGCCGGTCGCGACCCCGCTCGACCCGCGCCACCGCCTGGTCACGACGAAGTACAACCCAGCCCGCACCTGGACGGCGGAGAACTCCGTCGGCATCGGCGGCGCGTACCTGTGCATCTACGGCATGGAGGGCCCCGGCGGCTACCAGTTCGTCGGCCGTACGACCCAGGTCTGGTCGGGCTGGCAGCAGCGCGGCGCCTTCGAGCCCGGCTCACCGTGGCTGCTGCGGTTCTTCGACCGCATCAAGTGGTATCCGGTCGAGGCGGACGAGCTGCTGGAGCTCCGCGCGGACATCGCCTCGGGCCGCTTCGTACCGAAGATCGAGGAAGGCGTCTTCTCCCTCGCGGAGTACGAGAGGTTCCTGGCCGACAACGCCGACTCCATCGCCGAGTTCCGCGCCCGCCAGGGCGCCGCCTTCGCCGCCGAGCGGGACGCGTGGGAGGCGGCGGGCGAGTTCACCCGCGCCGAGACGGCAGCGGCCCCGGCCGCGGCACCTGCGGAGGTGACAGTCCCGGAGGGCGGTCGCCTGGTGGAGGCCGAGTTCGCCGCGTCGGTGTGGCAGGTGAACGTACAGCCGGGCGACACGGTGACGTCGGGGCAGCCCTTGCTCGCTTTGGAGGCGATGAAGATGGAGTCCCGAGTGCACTCCCCCATGGACGGCGTGATCCTGGAAATCCTGGCGAGGCCTGGAGACCAGGTGGAGGCCGGAACGGCCTTGGTAGTCGTAGGCCCAGCGAGTTCAACGGGACGCTGAACGTTCCTCGGTTTGTGGGCAGGCGTTCCGCAGGGCGGAACGGGTGGGCACAAACCGCCCATGGCCCGCACCCGACAAACCACGCCCAGCCAAGGAGCACAGATGTCGTCCCCCACGGTGACCAGAGTCCGCGCAGCGTACGCCCGCATAGCGGCGGTGGACCGCCCGGAGGTCTGGATCGACCTACGCCCCCAGGCGGAGGTCGAACAGGAAGCCGCGGCACTGGACGCCCAAGCCGCCGCAGGCAACCCCCTCCCGCTCGCAGGAAAACTGCTCGCGGTGAAGGGCAACATAGACGTCGCGGGCCTCCCCACGACGGCAGGCTGCCCCTCATACGCGTACAACCCGACCGCCGACGCCCCGGCGGTCGCCCGCCTCCGCGCAGCAGGCGCGCTAGTTCTCGGCACAACCAACCTGGACCAGTTCGCCACCGGCCTGGTGGGCACCCGCTCCCCCTACGGAGCGGTACGGAACGCTCACGACCCGGCCAGGGTCAGCGGCGGCTCCAGCGCGGGCTCAGCCGTAGCCGTCGCGCTGGGCATCGCGGACTTCGCGCTGGGCACGGACACCGCCGGCTCCGGGAGAGTCCCCGCGGCCTTCAACGGCATCGTCGGCCTCAAGCCGACCCGCGGCCTGGTCCCGACGGACGGCGTCGTCCCGGCCTGCGCCTCGATCGACTGCGTCACCGTCTTCGCCCGTACGCTCCCGGAGGCCGAGCAGGCCCTGTCGTACATGGCGTCGCCGTCCGCCCGCGAGCTGCCTCCCCTCCCGCAACGTACGCCGGGCCCGTGGCGCATCGCCGTCCCCGACCGCGCCCAGCTCGGGGAGCTGGACCCGGGCTGGGCCGAGGCATACCAAGCCGCAGCCACCCAACTCGTCTCAGCCGGAGCCGAGCTACGGCCCGTCGACCTCGCCCCGTTCACCGACGCGGCCGCGATGCTCTACGAGGGCGCCTTCGTCTCCGAGCGCTACACGGCCGTGGGGAGCTTTATCGACAAGTCAATCGACGCGGGAGCGAGCGATCTGGACCCGACGGTCGCCGGGATCATCACCCGCGCCCGCGACATCCCCGCCCACCGCCTCTACGCGGACCAGGAGCGGCTGGCCGCGCTGCGTACGAAGGCCATGGCGTCCCTCGGTGACGCTGACGCCCTGCTTCTGCCCACGACTCCCGGCCACCCGACCATCGCCGAGGTGACCGCAGACCCCCTGGGGGCCAACGCCCGCCTCGGCCGGTTCACCAACTCCACAAACCTCTTCGACCTCACGGCCGTCGCGGTTCCGGCCGGCGAGGTGGACGGCCTGCCGTTCGGTGTCATGCTGATCGGTCCGGCGTTCACGGACGAACGCCTGGCACGGGTCGCTCGTCTCCTCACCCCGCCGGCGCGTGTCGCCGTGGTGGGCGCACACCTGTCGGGCCAGCCACTCAACCCCCAACTGCTCGCGCTCGGCGCCCAGTTGGAGCGTACGACCAAGACCGCGCCCGTCTACCGGCTGCACGCCCTGCGGACCACCCCGCCCAAGCCGGGCCTGGTCCACGTCGGCGAGGGCGGTGCCGCCATCGAGACGGAGGTGTGGCGCCTGCCCACCGAGGGCCTCGGACGACTGCTCGCCACCCTCCCCCGCCCGATGACCCTGGGCCGCGTCGAACTCGCCGACGGCACCTCCGTACCCGGGTTCCTCTGTGAACCGGGCGCGCTCGACGGGGCAGAGGACATCACGCGGTACGGAGGCTGGCGGAGCTACCTGGAGTCAGGCCCGGACGCTGGGTGAGCCGGGCGCTATCCAACCGAAAGGCCCGCTCACCCCACCGACGAGTACGCCACGACACCCCGCAGCAACGCGTCCACCGCCTTGCGGGCGTTCTTCGGCACCGTCGAGCCATCGACCGGTGCGGCGGCCGAGATCTGCCCCAGGACGTCGATGACCTGCTTGCACCAGCGCACGAAGTCGCCGGCGGGCATCTCCGCCTCGGTCAGCACCTCGTCGAGTCCCTTGCCGGAGGCCCACATGTACGCGGCCCAGGCGAAGCCGAGGTCGGGTTCGCGCTGGCCGACGCCCTCGGCCTGGTTGATCCGGAAGTCCTCCTCCAGGGCGTCGAGACGGCCCCAGATGCGGACCATCTCGCCGAGCGCCGCCTTGGCCTTCCCCGACGGCAGCTTGGGGGCGAGCGCGTCGTCCCCGACCCGTGCCTCGTACACCAACGCCGAGACACATGCGGCCAGTTCGGCGGGGTTCAGCCCCTCCCACACGCCTTCGCGCAGGCATTCGCTGGCCAGCAGGTCCAGCTCGCCGTAGAGCCTGGCGAGGCGCTTGCCGTGCTCGGTGACCTCGTTGCCCCGCAGGTAGTCGAGCTCGGTGAGCAGGGCGACGATGCGGTCGAAGGTCCGCGCGATCGTGTTCGTACGCCCCTCTATGCGCCGCTCGAGCTGCTTGGTGTCCCGCAGCAGCCGGTGATAGCGCTCGGCCCAGCGGGCGTGGTCCTCGCGCTCGTCGCAGCCGTGGCACGGGTGGGCGCGGAGTTCGGTGCGCAGACGGGCTATCTGCCGGTCGTCCGCGGCCGCCGACCGCTTCTTGCGGTGCCGGTCCGGCACGATGTGCCCGGCCTTGGTGCGCAGCGCGGACGCGAGGTCGCGGCGGGACTGGGGGCTGCGCGGGTTGAACGACTTGGGGATGCGCATCCGCTCCAGCGGCTCGACGGGCACCGGGAAGTCCATCGTGGCGAGCCGCTTGACCTGCCGCTCGGCCGTGAGCACGAGCGGGCGCGGCCCGTCGATGTGCTCCATGCCGCGGTGGCCGTTGGTGCGCCCGGCGGGCAGGCCGGGGTCCAGAACAAGCGCAAGGCCGGCGAACTTGCCGGTCGGGACGTGGATGACGTCGCCCGGCTTGAGCTTCTCCAGCGCGACCGCCGCCTCGGCCCGGCGCTGCGCGGCGCCCTGCCTGGCCAGCTCGGTCTCGCGGTCCTTCAGCTCCCGGCGCAGGCGCGCGTACTCCTCGAAGTCGCCCAGGTGGCAGGTCATCGAGGCCTTGTAGCCCTGCAGGCCCTCCTCGTTGCGCTGGACCTGCCGGGAGATGCCGACGACCGACTTGTCGGCCTGGAACTGCGCGAACGACGTCTCAAGCAGCTCGCGGGAGCGGTGCCTGCCGAACTGCTCGACGAGGTTGACCGCCATGTTGTACGACGGCTTGAAGCTGGACCGCAGCGGGTACGTGCGCGTGCCGGCGAGGCCCGCGACCTGCTCGGGGTTCATTCCGCGCTGCCACAGCACCACGGCGTGGCCCTCGACGTCGATGCCGCGGCGTCCCGCACGGCCCGTCAGCTGCGTGTACTCACCGGGCGTGATGTCGGCGTGCTGCTCGCCGTTCCACTTGACGAGCTTCTCCAACACGACCGAACGCGCTGGCATGTTGATGCCCAGGGCGAGGGTCTCGGTGGCGAACACGGCCTTCACGAGGCCGCGTACGAAGAGCTCCTCGACGACCTCCTTGAAGGTCGGCAGCATGCCCGCGTGGTGCGCCGCGATGCCGCGCTCGAGGCCCTCCAGCCACTCGTAGTAGCCCAGGACGTGCAGGTCCTCGCCCGGGATGGAGGCGGTGCGCTCCTCGACGATCTCGCGGACCTTCGCCCGCGCCTCCTCGTCGTTGAGCCGCAGGCCCGCGTACAGGCACTGCTGGACGGCCGCCTCGCACGCGGCGCGGCTGAAGATGAACGTGATGGCGGGCAGCAGCCCTTCGGCGTCGAGCCGCTCGATGACCTCGGGCCGGCCCGGCGTCCAGATCCGCGATCGCTGCCGCCGCTCCCGCTCGCGGTCGGCCTCGCGCAGGTTGTTCCTGCCGCGGCGCCGGTCGCGGCCGCCGAACGGGCGGCTGTCCTCCATGCGCGCCATGCGCGTCAGGTCGGGGTTGACGGCCTTCTTGTGGCCCTCGCCCTCCTCGAAGAGGTCGTACATCCGGCGCCCGGCCAGCACGTGCTGGAACAGCGGCACGGGCCGGTGCTCCGAGACGATCACCTCGGTGTCGCCGCGCACGGTGTCGAGCCAGTCGCCGAACTCCTCGGCGTTCGACACGGTGGCCGACAGGGACACCAGCGTCACCGACTCGGGGAGGTGGATGATCACTTCCTCCCAGACGGCGCCGCGGAAGCGGTCGGAGAGGTAGTGCACCTCATCCATCACGACATAGCCGAGGCCGAGGAGGGACTGCGAGCCCGAGTAGAGCATGTTGCGCAGCACCTCGGTGGTCATGACCACGATCGGCGCTTCGGAGTTGATGCTGTTGTCGCCGGTCAGCAGGCCGACCTTGCCGGGGCCGTAGCGCTTGGTCAGGTCGGTGTACTTCTGGTTGGAGAGCGCCTTGATCGGCGTCGTGTAGAAGCACTTCTTGCCCTGCCGGAGGGCGAGGTGGACGGCGAACTCGCCGACGACCGTCTTGCCGGAGCCGGTCGGCGCGGCCACCAGCACGCCCTTGCCCGCCTCCAGCGCCTGGCAGGCCTCGATCTGGTAGGGGTCGAGGCCGAAGTCGTACAGCTCACGGAAGGAGGCGAGCGCGGTGGCCTGCTCGGCAGCGCGCTTACGTGCTGCCGCGTACCGCTCGGCCGGAGAGAGGTCCTCTGTCATCGTGCTTTCGAGATTACCGGGACGCACTGACAACCGACGATCATTAACCGTATCGTCACGTAACCGCTGGTCAGCGCGTGGACCCGCGGACCTTCACGGTCCGAGGACGCGAACGCCCCCCGGCACGCACTCGGCGACGAGCGGCAGCGGTCCGAGCGGCTCCCCGTCCGCATACCCCGTGACCTCCTCGGCCACGAGCTCGACCCGGGCGGCGCGGTGCACGGTGACCTTGGGGTGCTCGAGGTGCGTGCCCTTGTACACGCGCGGGAAGACCCGCAGCAGTGTGCTGCGGCTGCAGTCCCCCACCACCGTGATGTCGAAGAGCCCGTCGGTCAGGTCGGCCCCGGCACAGATCTTCATGCCGCCGCCGTACGAGGTTCCGTTCCCGACCGCGACGAGGGTCGCCTCGACCTCGTGGACGGCCCCGCCGTCCAGCGTGATCCGGTACGGGAGGGGCCGGAAGGCGGCGAGTTCGGCGACCATCGCGAGGTCGTACTTGAAGCGCCCGGCCGGCAGCCGCATCCGGTTGCCCCGGTCGTTGACCCGGGAGTCGAAGCCGGAGGCGAGGACGGTGCCGAACCAGGTGCCGTCGACCCGCCCCAGGTCGATGTCGCGCAGTTGGTCTTCCTTCAGGGCCTGCGCGACGGTGCGGGCCGCCGCCGCGGGGTCGCGTACCGGCAGTCCCAGGGCCCGCGCGAAGTCGTTGCCCGTGCCCACGGCCACGATCCCGAGCGGTGTCCGCGTCCCCGCGACCGCCTGCAGGGCGAGGTTCGCCATGCCGTCGCCGCCGACGGCTATCAGCGCGCCGGTGCCGCTCTCGACGGCTTCCCGGGCCCTGCGCAGCCCGTCGGCCGCGTCGGCGCCGAGGATCGTACGCACGGAGAAGCCGGCCGTGCGCAAAGCCGAAGCGGCCGGCTGCGCCGCATGAGCGCCCCGGCCGCGTCCCGCGGTGGGGTTGACGAAGAGGGTGATCTCGCTGGTCACCGGGGGACCCTACAGCGAGCCACCCTCGTCACGTCAGGTCACGTCGTCGAATCCGTTGATCCGGTCGCGGTCGGAGCTCGCCTGCTCGGGCAGTGCCGGGGTGGCGGAGACGGTTTCGATCTCGCCGATGTCCTCGGGGGTGAGGTCCAGATCGGAGGCCTCGTCGTCGGCGGGGCCCTCTGCGTCGCGCCTTGCTCGACGCCGGTCGTTCAGCACCGCGACGCCGGTCGCAACGAAGTACAGCACCGAGATCGGCCCGGCCAGCGCGAGCATGGAGATCGGGTCGGTGCTGGGCGTGGCGATCGCTGCGAAGAGCGTGATCCCCATGACCATGCCGCGCCACCAGCCGAGCATCCGCTCACCGGAGATGACGCCTCCGAAGTTCAGCACGACCAGCAGCAGCGGCAGCTCGAAGGCAAGGCCGAAGATGATGATCATCCGCATGATGAGGCTGATCAGATCGTCCAGCGGCAGCAGGTTGTCGCTGCCGATGATGGAGAACTGGATCATCACCTCCGCCATCTTCGGCAGCGACCAGTACGCGAAATAGGCACCCAGGAGGAACAGCGGAAAACCAGCACCGACAATGCCGAGCGAGTACTTCTTCTCGTTCCTGTGCAGACCAGGAGCGATGAAGCCCCACAGCTGGTACAGCCAGACCGGTGAGGCGAGCACCAGGCCGGATGTGAAAGAGACACTGAGCGCCAGCGTGAAGGGGCTGAGCAGGCCGTTCTGAGTGATGCGCGCACAGGTCTTGGTCTGGGTCTCCTGCAGCTCCGCGAGGCTCATCTTGCATCCCACGGCCTCGAGAATCGGATTCGTGAAGAACTCGAGGATGTTCTTGTAGAACATGAACGAGATGACCGTGGTCACGACAACGGCCAGCAGGCTCTTCACCAGGCGGTTACGCAGCTCACGCAGGTGCTCCACGAGGGGCATCCGCCCCTCGGGGTCCTTCTCTTCCTTTTGCTTGCGGGCAGACTTGAGCAACCCACGTCCTCATCTCGTGCGGCGGGCCGGCCCTCACCGGCCCTGCGTCAGCGCTTGGTCGTGTCCGTCGGCTCGGTGACCGGCCGGGAGCTGGTCACATCGCCGGGCGCGGCCTGGATGGTGCGCTGAGCCGGGGGCTGCTCGTTGTTCGGCGGGTCGGCCGGGGCCGTCTGCTGCCCCTCCGCCTTCATCGCCTTGGCCTCGCTCTTGAGGATGCGCGCGGACTTGCCGAGCGAGCGCGCCATGTCGGGAAGCTTCTTCGCGCCGAAAAGCAGGATGATGACGACGAGGATGAGAATGATCTCGGGTGCGCCGAGCCTTCCGAACATATGCGTTTACCTTCTCACCGAGGCGGCAGGGGCGGGGTTGCTGCCCGACTGATCGGACTGCTGTCCGACCACCGTGCTGGCAGCGATCGTAACGCTCAGGGGTGAACGCGGGGCAATCCCTGTGCGTACTCCCAGTCTGCGGGCCCGCGCCTCGTTCTCCGGGCCGCGATTCAGCAGCGTACCTGCCGAACCTGGGAAGTAGACAGGGAGAAGCTGTCTGAGAAGCTTTCGAAAGCTCAAAGAACGTCCCTGGTCGAGCGCGCGGCGCCGGCTGCCGCGCGCTCGAGGTCCTCGGCCGCGCGATGTATGCGACGTGCGGAGTCGTCGACCTGACGCCCCAGCCGCTGGGCCTCCACGAAGACCCGGACGGCCAGTACTCCGAGGACGGCAAGCCCACAGAAACCCACAGCGATCGCCAGCATCGGCCAGAACATGCCGGTCAGCCTAGACGGTCGAGTGGAGGCGCAGCGTCCGCACTCCGCCGCCGGTGAGGAGTTCCACGATGCGTTCGCCCGCGGGCTTGCGCACCGCGGCTCCGCACTCGGGGCAGGTGAACGAGTAGAAGGTGGTGCGGCGGCTGGCGCCGATGGCGAGGCGCAGCGCACCGGCGGCGAGCTCGAAGCGGGCGCGGCAGTCGGGACAGGCGGCCCTGAAGACCACGGGTGCCTGCCGGGGCACCTCGGCTATGGCCGGTGCCTCCTGCGTCCCGGACGTCGCCGAACTGCTCACAGCGCATGCTCCTGCCTGTCGTATGGCTGGTCCCCGGAGGCTGCCGCGGCCTCAGCGGACCTGGAGGCCGGTGCCTCGGCCTGCTGCCCGGCGGGCGCCTGGGCCTGCCTGCAGACCCTGCGGTACGGCCCGTCGGTCGGAACGTCTGCGCGCGCCCCGGCCTGCGCACCGAGCCCGCCGTCCAGCCCGTCGACCGGTGCGCCTGCGGGCGTCCCGGTCATGCTTTTCGCACCGTCGGCCGATTGCCTGGCCGATGCGTCCACCGAACCACCCTGCCTGGCGACGAAGGCGTCGGCCGCCCGGCCGTACGGGGCATCTGCCGAAGCGTCGGCCACCTCGCCCACCGGAGTGGCTTCAGGTGCCCCTGGGGCGGCTTGGGGTGTCCCGGCCCGCGACCCCTGCACGCCGTTCCCGCCCCCGCCCAGGTGCCCGGCTGATGCGTCCGCCCGGCCATCCCGCCCTCCGGCCGAGGCGTCGGCCTCTCCGCACCGCTCGCCGGGCAGTTGACCGCCCCGCGTGTCGGCCGGCTCGCCGGTCGACGTGCCCGGGCGCCCGGCGCGCGGGGCTTCCGGCCGTCCGCCGGTGGGGTCCCCGGCAGGCGGACGCGGCTGGTGCGGGCCGGTGCCGACCGGCTCGTCATACGCCGCAAGCGCCTCGCGCGCCGCCCGCTGGGCGCTCTCCGCGAGGTCCTGCGGGGAGACGATCCGTCCGTCCCGGCCGAGCCGCAGCGCGAGCCTGCGCAGGCTGGCGGGGTCAGGCGTGCGCAGCGTGATGCGCAGGCCGCCCTCGGGCAGCTCCTCGGCGCTGTCGTGCGGGTAGTACTCGGCGACCCAGCGGCCGCCGGGCCCGACCTCGACGACCACCTCGGGGTCCTCGGCCGCGGGCTGGACCAGCCCCTCGGACAGGTCACGCAGCTCGACCTCGGGCGGCGCCGACGGCTCGTCGAGGATCCTGATCTCCGCGACGCGGTCGAGCCGGAAGGTGCGCCGCGCCTCGGAACGGCGGCACCACGCCTCCACATACGTGTGGCCGACGCTCACCAGCCGGATCGGGTCGATCTCGCGCTCGGTGAGCTCGTCGCGGGCGGGCGAGTAGTAGCGGATCCACAGCCTGCGCCGCTCGGAGATCGCCCGGTCGACGTCCGCGAAGACGCCGCCCTCGGACTCGAAGGTGACCGAGAGCCGGGCGCTGGCGCCGGCCGCCTCGCCCGCCGCGGCCTCCAGCTTCGCGGTGGCGCGCAGCAGCGCCTGCCGGTCGCTCTCGCGCAGGCCCGGCAGCGTCGCGACGGCCCGCGCGGCGACGAGCAACGCGGTGGCCTCGTCGGCGGCGATCCGCAGCGGCTCGGCGACATCGTCCGGGTTGTGCCACCAGATGCGCTCGCCGTCGGTGTCGATGTCGAGCAGGTCGCCACCGCGGAAGCTGGTCCCGCACAGCGGCAGTACGTCCAGGTCGGAGATCAGCTCGTCCTCGGTGATCCCGAAGGCGCGGGCCACGTCGGCGACGCGCGCGCCGGGCCGCTCCCGCAGATACGTCACCAGGGAGAGCATCCGCCGGGTCTGGTCGATGGCGTTGGCTGCCATGTCGGTTACGTCCCCTCAGCCCTTGGCCACGGCGCGCAGCCGGTCCACGACGTCCGCCCGCAGCTCGGCGGGCTCCAGGACCACCACGTCGGGCCCGAACTCCACCAGCCAGGCGTCCAGGCCGTGCCCGTACGGAATCTCCAACTCGTCCCAGCCGTCGCCGAGTTCCGTTACGGAGACGGCCTTGGCGCGCAGCGGGTACCCCGCGCCCGCGCGCAGCCTGATCTGGGCGCTGCGGTCGGCGATCTCGCCCGCCCAGCTCGCGACGGTCTCGCGGACGGTGACGACGTCGGGCACGGCGGTGGTGAACTTTCCGGGACGGTTGCGGACCTTCCCGGTGATACGGGAGAGGCGGAAGACGCGCTCGGCGGCGCGCTCGCGGTCCCAGCCGGCCAGGTACCAGTGGCCGCGCCAGCACTCCAGCGCCCAGGGCTCGACCTGGCGCAGCTCGGGGCGGGCCGCGGTGGCCTTGCGGTACTCGAAGGCGACCGGGCGGCGGTCGCGGCAGGCGAGCATCAGCGGTTCGAATGCCGCTTCGTGGACGGGGATGTGCGGCTCCAGTGCGCCATGCGCCCCGTAGGGATCGACGTCCTCGGGAAGGCCCGCGGCGCGCAGCTTCTGCAGGGCGCCGCTGGCGGCTCCGGCGAGCCTCGCCTGCTGCCAGACCTTGGCGGCGAGGCCGAGCGCGGCGGCCTCCTCGGCGTCGAGCGTGACCGGGGGAAGCCGGTTGCTGTCGCGGCGCGCCAGGTAGCCGACCTCGCCGTCGAGGTTCTCCACCGTCTCGATGACCAGGCCGAGCTCGCGCAGATCGTCCTTGTCCCGCTCGAACATGCGGTTGAAGGAGTCGTCCGAGCCGGCTTCCAGGTAGGCCTCGATGGAGCCGCGCAGCTCGCGCTTGCTGAGCGGCCGCCGCGTCCCGAGCAGACACAGCGCCAGATTCATCAGCCGCTCGGCCTTGGAGATGGCCATCGACGCCCTTCCCTATGATGCTTCGATCGTCGACCGTACCGCTCCGCGGTGTCGCGGCAAAAGCCGAGGGCCCATGCCAGAAGGCATGGGCCCACTCCTGACCGGTTGTGATCAGGGCTGCTGACCGGATGTGATCAGCACTCCCGACTCACCGGGTGTGACCGGATGTGATCACTCAGGGTGTCCGGCCGGTCGGCCCAGGCGTTCCGATCGGCCGGACAGGGTGTCGGTTCAGACCGCGACCAGGTCGCAGACGAAGATCAGGGTCTCGCCCGGCTTGATGCGGCCGCCGCCGGCGCCGCGGTCGCCGTACGCGAGGTGCGCAGGGATGGTCAGCTGGCGGCGCCCGCCGACCTTCATGCCCTGCACGCCCCGGTCCCATCCGGCGATGACCTGGCCGACGCCCAGCTGGAACTGCAGCGGCGTGCCGCGGTTCCAGGACGCGTCGAACTCCTCGCCGGTGGAGAAGGCCACGCCCACGTAGTGGACGGAGACGGTGTCGCCCGCCTTCGCCTCCGGGCCGTCGCCCTCCCAGATGTCCTTGATCTCGAGGTCCGCCGGGGGCTCGCCGCCCGGGAAGTCGATCTCAGGCTTCTCGATGCTCACGTGAAATGCTCCTGCTTGGTACGGATGGGCAACGCGGACAGTCTTACATCTTCGCCAGGATGTCGACGGAGAAGACCAGCGTGGAGTCCTTCTTGATGTCGCTGCCGCTCGGCGGGTTGTCGCCGTAGCCGAGGGCCGGCGGGACGACGACGAGGACACGGCTGCCGACCTTCTTGCCGGTCAGGCCCTGCGACCAGCCCTTGACGACCTGCTGCAGGGAGAACGAGGCGAGCTGGCCGCGCGAGTACGTGGAGTCGAACTCCTTGCCGCCGTCCCACAACACGCCCTTGTACTGCACGAGGAGGCTGTCGGTGGCCTTCACCTCCGCGCCGTCGCCCTCGATCACGTAGGTGGCTACGAGCTCCGTCGGGGCGTCCTTCTTGGGGACGTCGATGGAAGGCGCCTTGCCGTCCGTGTTCGTACCGACCTTGGGCAGGTCGATGTCGTCCTGAGCGACGACCCCGCCCTTCGCGGAGCTCTGGGGGCCGAAGGAGTCCACGAGGTCGACGACGAAGACGAGGGTGTCCGTCCCCTTGATGCCCGCCTGCTCGTTGCCCTCGGAGCCGTAGCCCATGGCCGGCGGAATGGCCAGTTCCACCCGGCTGCCGACCTTCTTGCCGACCAGCGCCTGGTCCCATCCGGGAATGACCTGGCCGACCCCGATCGGGAAGACCGAGGGCGCGCCGCGGTCGAAGGAGTTGTCGAAGACCTTGGCCGTGTTCCAGATCTGACCGAGGTAGTGGGCCTGCAGATAGTCGCCCTTGGCAACCTCCGCGCCCTTGCCCTCGATCAGGACCTTCACCGCGAGGTCCTTCGACGGATCACCCGAGCCCTTGGCGACGGTCGGCTTCTCGCCGAACCCCGTACCCGCCGTGACCTCGGGCACCGGCCCGGACACGATCTTCGCGGTGGGCTCCGCCGAGGCGGTGGGGGACGGGCTGGACTCGGCCTTGTCGGCCTTGTCGTCACCGCAGCCGGCAAGCGTGAGCAGGCCGGCCGGAACGGCAAGGAGCAGGGAGCGTCGGCGCACGGTGGGGCCTCGTATCGGTCGATCTTGTAGTTGACGTGCGCGCAACTCTACGGGCAGACGAGGGCGCCGTACGAGGAACGTACGGCGCCCCGCGTTGCGTACTGCTGTTCCCGGTCACACTCGTCTGTTCCCGGTCACACTCGCTGATTCCGCGTCACATCCCGGCGATCAGCTTTTCCACCCTGTCGTCGACCGAACGGAAGGGGTCCTTGCACAGCACGGTGCGCTGCGCCTGGTCGTTGAGCTTGAGGTGCACCCAGTCCACCGTGAAATCGCGGCGCTGCTCCTGGGCACGGCGGATGAAGTCGCCGCGCAGCCGGGCACGAGTGGTCTGCGGGGGCACCGACTTGCCCTCGAAAATCTTCAAGTCGTTGCAGATACGGGCGGCTTGTCCCTTCTTCTCGAGCAGGTAGTACAGCCCGCGACGGCGGTGGATGTCGTGGTAGGCGAGGTCTATCTGCGCGACCCGCGGATGCGACATCGTCATGTTGTGCTTGGTGCGGTACCGCTCGATGAGCTTGTACTTCATCACCCAGTCGATCTCGGTGCCGATCCGGTCGAGGTCCTCCTGCTCGATCGCGTCCAGCGTGCGGCCCCACAGCTCGAGGACCTGCTCGACCGTGCCCGTGCGGATTCCGCGGCGCTCGCAGAAGTCCAGCGCCTTCTCGTAGTACTCGCGCTGCACCTCGAGCGCGGAGGCCTCCCGGCCGCTGGCGAGGCGCACCTTGCGGCGGCCCGTGATGTCGTGGCTGACCTCGCGGATCGCCCGGATCGGGTTCTCCAGCGTGAGGTCCCGCATGACCGTGCCCGCCTCGATCATGCGCAGCACCAGGTCGGTCGCGCCGACCTTCAGCAGCATCGTCGTCTCCGACATGTTGGAGTCGCCGACGATGACGTGCAGCCTGCGGTAACGCTCGGCGTCCGCGTGCGGCTCGTCGCGGGTGTTGATGATGGGCCGGGAGCGGGTCGTGGCGGAGCTGACGCCCTCCCAGATGTGCTCGGCACGCTGACTCACGCAGTACACGGCGCCGCGCGGCGTCTGCAGCACCTTGCCCGCGCCGCACAGCAGCTGCCTGGTGACCAGGAACGGAATGAGGATGTCCGCGAGCCGCGAGAACTCCCCGTGCCGCGCCACCAGGTAGTTCTCATGGCAGCCGTAGGAGTTGCCCGCCGAATCGGTGTTGTTCTTGAAGAGGTAGACGTCGCCCGCGATTCCCTCCTCGTGCAGGCGGCGTTCGGCGTCCACGAGCAGGCCTTCCAGAATGCGCTCGCCCGCCTTGTCGTGCGTGACAAGTTCGATCACATTGTCACATTCGGGAGTTGCATATTCCGGATGTGACCCGACGTCGAGATAGAGGCGGGCGCCGTTGCGCAGAAACACATTGCTGCTACGGCCCCATGACACGACACGGCGGAAGAGGTACCGCGCCACCTCGTCAGGAGACAGGCGGCGCTGTCCCCTGAACGTGCACGTGACGCCGTACTCGTTCTCCAGCCCGAAAATGCGGCGGTCCATGACTGAACATTACGCCTGATGCCCAGCAGTGAAACCGGGTTCGACAGCACCGTTTCGATCATTTTCCGAAGCAGCCGCCAACTTCGTGCTGCCACCGGGAGCTGCAAGGACCCGCCCTCCGGCCAGCAGGACAAGCAGCGCGGCGCACGCCACCGCCCCCGGAACCGCGAACCCCCACGCGGCCCCGCCCCACTCCACGACCGGCCCCGCGGCGGCCGTACCCACCGACGCACCCACCGTGAACGTCGTCACCAGCCACGAGAACGCCTCCGTCACCGTGCCGCTCGGCGCATGCCGGTCCACGATGATGAACGCACACGCTATGCACGGCGCCAGGAACACGCCCGCAAGGGCCGTCAGCGCCGTCATCCCGACAGGCCCGGGCATCAGCATCAGCGGCAGATAGAACAGCGCGAGCAGCGCGACCAGACCGCGCAGCCGCCGCTCGGGCGCACCACTCCACTGCCGCGCACCGTACACGGCACCACCGAGGAGGGCACCCAGCCCGATCGCCGCCATCAGCCAGCCGTACACCGCATCGCCCCCGTGCCCGTCGGCGTACGACACGGCGGCCACCGTGATGGAGCCGAGCGCCATCCCCACGAAGAGCAGCGAGGCCAGCAGCACCAGAAGCCCCGGCGAGCGCAGCGCACCCAGCCAGTGCGCCTCCCGGGGCGCCGAGCGCCACGAACGCGACGGCTCGGACACCACCACGGACAGCGCACCCAGCAGACCGACCGCATTGACGATCAGCAGCGCGGCCTGCGCCGACCACAGCGAGACGCACAGCGTGATGAGCAGCGGCCCGACCGTGAACATGACCTCCTGCGCCACAGCATCCATCGCGTACGCCGTGTGCACCTGATCCTCACGCCGCAGGACCTTCGGCCACAGGGCACGCAGGCCACCCTCCAGAGGTGGCGCGAACAGACCGGCGACGATCACCGAGACATGCGCCACCCAGAGCCGGTCGGTGCCGGCGAAGGAGAAGACCGCCGCGCCCAGAGCCGACACGAACGCCGCCGGCAACTGCACACGCGGCTGCCCGTACAGGTCCACGAGCCGCCCCAGCACCGGCTGCCCCACCGCGTTCGCAACGCCGTACACCGCCGCCAGCGCCCCGGCAAGGCTGTACGAACCGCCCTCCGCCCGCACGAACAGCACGATCGCGATCGCCGCGGTGGCATTCGGCAGACGGCCCACCAAGGTGCCCGCGAGCAGCCGCGCCGCATGCCTCGTCCGGAGAATCTCCGCATATCCCGCGGCCATGGCCAGCCCCGCCCTCTCCCCCGCACCGTGGCGCCCGCCGCCCTGCCCGAGGTGATCGAAGTTTTACGTATAACGTCGTCCGCCATACGTACCATGAGCCCAGTTCCCCGGTCCACCTCATTGCGCCGGACACCGCCGGGCCGGCAAAGGAGCCGAGTGCACACGGCACAGCACGGAAGGAGCCCCCGTGGCGCGGACCACGAGCAAGGACGTGGCCCGGGCGGCCGGAGTCTCCCAGGCCGCCGTCTCCCTCGTCCTCGGCGACAAATGGCGCGGCCGCGTCTCCGAACCCACCGCCGAACGCGTCCGCGACGCCGCCCGCCAACTCGGCTACCGGCCCAACCTCGCCGCCCGCAACCTCCGCCTCGGCCGCACCCGAACCGCGCTCCTCGTCGTACCGGCCCTCACCAACGAGTTCTTCGCCCGCGTCTACACCGGCGCCGCCCGCATCGCCGCCGAACACGGCTTCGGCGTCGTCCTCTACCCCTCACCCGAGGGCATCGGCCCCGCCCGCGACCCCTTCGACTCCGCAGCAGCCGCCCTCGACGGCGTCATCGCCTCCTCCATGGCCGCCGACGCCCTCGCCGCCATCCGCGGCGACGAACTCCCCCTCGTCATGCTCGACAGCGACCCCGACGAGGGCCCCGGCGCCGCCACCGTCAACCTCGACCTCGCCGACGGCATGCGCCAGATCACCGACCACCTCCTCGCCCTCGGCCACCGGCGCTTCCTGCACATCGCCTCCGCCATCAGCTCCTGGACCTTCGAGGTACGCGCCCGGGCCCTGAGCAGCGCACTCAAGGACATCCCCGGCGCCGAGCTCCGCACCGTCACCACGCCCCTGAGCATCGACGCCTCACGGGACGCCACCGAAGCCGCCCTCACCGCACCAGGCCCCCGCCCCACCGCCCTGATCTGCGACGACGACATCCTCGCCGTCGGCGCCTGCAAAGCCGCACGACGACTCGGCCTACGCATCCCCGAAGACCTCTCCGTGACTGGCTTCGACGACCTCACCCTCGCCACCGCCGTCGACCCGGAACTCACCACCGTGCGGCTCCCCGCGGAACACGTGGGCGAGCGAGGCATGACCGCGCTCCTCGCCGTACTCGACGGCCGGCCCGCGAACGCCGACGACCTGCCCGTCCAGCTCGTCGTACGCAACTCGACAGCACCCCCACCCGCCCAGCCGTGACCGAACAACCCTGCCTGCACACGACCGCGTCCCCGTGACCGAAAGGCAACGGGGACGCGACGCAACAAACAAGGCGAGCGAGGACCACTCCTCCGGCTACTCCTCCTCGGAGTCCTCGACATCGTCCGACGGAGCCTTCGACAGCCCCGACGAACCATCCCCCTCCAGCAGACGCGACAGCTGACGCCCCACAATCCGCTTGAACTTCCGCTTCTGCGGACGCGTACGGTCCAGAACCGCCACCTCCAGCCGCTCCGCGGGGATCTCCCGCTCACTGCCATTGGTGTCCCGCGACAACGCCTGCACAGCCAGCTTCAGGGCCTCCGCAAGCGACATACCGTCCCGATGCCGCTGGTCCAGATAGCTGCTGATCTGCTCCGCATTGCCACCCACCGCGACCGAACCGTGCTCATCCACGATCGACCCGTCATGCGGCAGCCGATAGATCTGGTCACCCTCGGGGGTCTCCCCCACCTCCGCGACCACCAGCTCCACCTCGTACGGCTTCTCCGCCGCACTCGAGAAGATCGTGCCGAGCGTCTGGGCGTAGACGTTCGCCAGACCACGCGCCGTCACGTCATCACGGTCATAGGTGTAACCACGCAGATCCGCATAGCGCACACCGCCGATCCGCAGATTCTCGTACTCGTTGTACTTGCCGGCGGCCGCAAAACCGATCCGGTCATAGATCTCGCTGAACTTGTGCAGCGCACGGGACGGATTCTCACCGACGAACACGATGCCGTCGGCATACTGCAGCACGACCAGGCTGCGACCGCGGGCAATACCCTTCCGGGCATACTCGGCCCGATCGGCCATCGCCTGCTGAGGTGAGACATAGAACGGCGTCGACACCGGCAGTCCGTCCCTTTCTGTCAGAGGTTCTGTCAGTCACGCAAAGGACCCGCAAACGGATCCGACAGACACGGATCAAAGAAGAGCGGCCCGCGGACCGTCAGGCTGCTCCAGACGCCGATCCAGGATCGACCGCGCAATCTGAGAGGACTCATCGTCGGTCAGCTTCCGGAACCCCTCATCGGTGATCACGGTAACAATCGGATAAATACGGCGAGCAACATCCGGACCACCGGTCGCCGAGTCGTCATCAGCCGCGTCGTACAGAGCCTGCACCACAAGCGTCGTGGCCTGCTCCTCGGTCAGATCCTCGCGGTACAGCTTCTTCATCGCCCCACGCGCAAAGAGCGAACCCGAACCCGTCGCCGCAAAGCCATGCTCCTCGGAACGACCACCCGTCACGTCGTACGAGAAGATCCGCCCCTTCTCGCGGTCCACGTCATACCCCGCGAAGAGCGGCACCACCGCCAGCCCCTGCATGGCCATACCCAGGTTGGAACGGATCATCGTGGACAGCCGGTTCGCCTTGCCCTCCAGCGAGAGCTGCGTCCCCTCCACCTTCTCGAAGTGCTCCAGCTCCAGCTGGAACAGCTTCACCATCTCCACGGCCAGACCGGCCGTACCGGCGATACCCACCGCCGAGTACTCATCAGCCGGGAACACCTTCTCGATGTCCCGCTGCGCGATCACATTACCCATCGTCGCCCGCCGGTCACCGGCGAGCACCACACCACCGGGGAACGACACAGCGACGATCGTCGTGCCGTGCGGCGCCTCGATGACACCCTGCACGGGCGGCAGTGACCGCTTGCCCGGCAGCAGCTCCGGCTGGTGCTCTGCCAGGAAGTCCATGAAGGACGAGGACCCAGGCGTCAGGAAGGCAGCTGGTAGACGCCCGGTGCTACGAGTGTTGGCTTCCACGGGTTCCCTTCCACATAAGCAGCGGCCCGCCTCATGGCGTCCGGTTGATCCTTGAGCTGTCCAAGAGCCGCGTTGCAGCTGAAGCACAGTACGCCACGGACCCTACCCGTCTCATGGCAGTGATCCACATGTTCGGGCCGAGCCGACAAACAGATCACGCACACCCCGCCCTGCCCAGCGATCAAGCCCTCCAACTCGTCCGGCGTCAAGCCGTACTTACGCTTGAAGTAGCTCACGCGATTTCGCTGCGCGCGGCACTCGCGGCAGTAGCTTGCCCAGCCATCAGACGAAGACTTGTTGCGCTCCCACTGATCATGCGGCCTCACCTCACCACATTGCGGGCAGCGCTTGAACCCTTCAGGAACCGACACCTTAGGCCGGACCGTCTTGCCCTTGGCCTCTTGACGCTGCCGGTAATACTCCGCGGAGCACTCCCGGCAGTACACCTGGAGACCATCACCCATGGATTTGTTACTGGCGAACGCTGCCCGCGGCTTGCTCTCGCTACACCGCGAGCAGCGTTTCATCCCCGGTTCTTCGGACACTTCTTCGGCCGCCCCCACTCAACCTTTGATTCGAAGGTCAAAAGGCTCTACTGGCCGCCTTTTTGCACGAAGGACCTCACGAAATCCTCAGCATTCTCTTCGAGCACATCATCGATTTCGTCGAGAACTGAGTCCACGTCGTCGCTGAGCTTCTCCTGCCGCTCCTTGAGGTCCTCCGAAGCCTGCGCGTCCTGCGCCTGCTCCTCGACCTCTTCCGTGGAGCGCGTCGCCTTCTGCTGGCCGCCGCCGGTGTCCTTGGTCGCCATATCCCTCACCCCGCTCGATTCGCCCGACTCGGTTTCGATCGGTCAAGATCAGACCCTACAAGCAGGGTCTGACATCGGCCCCGCCGTTGTTACAACGTCCGGGGACCACCTCGATGATTCCCGGACGCAGTCCTTTTCAGCCCCGGTAGCCCGGACTGGGCTGCCGGCGCGTGGTCAGTCGGTCAGCCGCCGGAGAGGACCCTGACCAGATCCTCCGCCGTGCGGCACCGGTCGAGCAGCTCCTTGACGTGATTACGCGTTCCGCGAAGCGGCTCCAGGGTGGGTACGCGCTGGAGCGAGTCCCGGCCCGGGAGGTCGAAGATCACGGAGTCCCAGGAGGCGGCGGCGACGTCGTCGGCGTACTGCTCGAGGCAGCGGCCGCGGAAGTACGCGCGCGTGTCCTCCGGTGGCTTCGCCTCGGCCCGTTCGACGGCCTCCTCGTCGAGGAGCCGCTTCATCTTGCCGCGGGCGACGAGACGGTTGTAGAGGCCCTTCTCGGGGCGTACGTCGGCGTACTGGAGGTCGATGAGCTGCAGGCGTGCCGCGTCCCAGTCGAGGTTGTCGCGGCGTCGGTAGCCTTCCATGAGTTCTCGTTTGGCGACCCAGTCGAGTTCGCCGGAGAGGCTCATGGGGTCGTGTTCCAGGCGGTTGAGGACGTCTTCCCAGCGGGTGAGGACGTCTTTGGTCTGGTCGTCGGCGTCGGCGCCGAAGCGTTCTTCGACGTATTTGCGGGCGAGCTCGTAGTACTCCATCTGGAGCTGGACCGCGGTGAGTGTGCGGCCGCTGCGGAGGGTGACGAGGCGCTGGAGTGTGGGGTCGTGGGAGACCTGGTGGAGGGTGCGTACGGGCTGGTCGACGGCGAGGTCGACGGCGATGAAGCCGTCTTCGATCATGGAGAGGACCAGTGCGGTCGTGCCCAGTTTCAGGTAGGTGGAGATCTCGGAGAGGTTGGCGTCTCCGATGATGACGTGGAGCCTGCGGTATTTCTCCGCGTCGGCGTGGGGTTCGTCGCGGGTGTTGATGATGGGCCGTTTGAGGGTGGTTTCGAGGCCTACTTCGACTTCGAAGTAGTCGGCTCGCTGGCTGATCTGGAAGCCGTGTTCGTGGCCGTCCTGGCCGATGCCGACGCGGCCGGCGCCGGTGACGACCTGGCGGGAGACGAAGAACGGGGTGAGGTGGCGCACGATGTCCGAGAAGGGGGTTTCCCGCTTCATCAGGTAGTTCTCGTGCGTGCCGTAGGACGCGCCCTTGTTGTCGGTGTTGTTCTTGTAGAGGTGGATGGGCTGGGCGCCGGGGAGCTGTGCTGCGCGCTCGGCGGCCTCGGCCATGATGCGTTCGCCGGCCTTGTCCCAGAGGACGGCGTCGAGGGGGTTGGTGACTTCGGGGGCGCTGTATTCGGGGTGTGCGTGGTCGACGTAGAGGCGTGCCCCGTTGGTGAGGATGACGTTGGCGAGGCCGATGTCCTCGTCGGTGAGCTGGCTGGCGTCGGCGGCCTCGCGGGCGAGGTCGAAGCCTCGCGCGTCGCGCAGCGGGTTCTCCTCTTCGAAGTCCCAGCGGGCGCGGCGCGCCCGGTGCATCGCCGCGGCGTATGCGTTGACGATCTGGGACGAGGTGAGCATGGCATTGGCGTTGGGGTGGCCGGGGACGGAGATTCCGTACTCCGTCTCGATGCCCATTACTCGCCGTACGGTCATGCGGCCCTCCTTGCCCGGCGGCGCCCTCGGTCGGGGGCGGCGCTCAAGTACCGCTGGTGCTCCGGTGCGTGTGCGGTGCCCGTCCCCGCACTGCGCGACTCGGCGGTACCGACGAGCCTAGAACGCCTTTGCGCTGGTGGGGAGATCATTTTCGTCTTTGCTCTCGCTCGGGTGTCGACACGGGTGAGGAGCTGTGTGCGGTCTGTCAGTATCAAGAAAGCAGTCGGCTGCGGGTTCCTGTGGAGGACACCCGCAGCCGTCCTGTCTTTTACAGGTACTGACCGGTGTTTGCCACCGTGTCGATGGAGCGTCCGGTGTCTGCGCCCTGCTTTCCGGTGACGAGAGTGCGGATGTAGACGATCCGTTCGCCCTTCTTTCCGGAGATGCGTGCCCAGTCGTCCGGGTTTGTGGTGTTGGGCAGGTCTTCGTTCTCCTTGAACTCGTCCACGCAGGCCTGGAGGAGGTGGGAGACGCGAAGGCCCTTCTGGTTGGCTTCGAGGAAGGCCTTGATGGCCATCTTCTTGGCGCGTCCGACGATGTTTTCGATCATGGCGCCGGAGTTGAAGTCCTTGAAGTAGAGGACTTCCTTGTCGCCGTTGGCGTACGTGACCTCGAGGAAGCGGTTTTCCTCGGATTCGGCGTACATCTGCTCGACGACGGACTGGATCATGCCCTGCACGGTGGCGACCTTGTCATGACCGTGTTCGGCCAGGTCGTCGGCGTGCAGCGGGAGCCGTTCGGTCAGGTACTTGGCGAAGATGTCCTTCGCCGCCTCGGCGTCCGGCCGCTCGATCTTGATCTTCACGTCCAGGCGCCCGGGGCGCAGGATCGCGGGGTCGATCATGTCTTCGCGGTTGGAGGCGCCGATGACGATGACGTTCTCGAGGCCTTCCACGCCGTCGATCTCGGCGAGCAGCTGGGGGACGATGGTGTTCTCCACGTCCGAGCTGACGCCGGAGCCTCGGGTGCGGAAGAGGGACTCCATCTCGTCGAAGAAGACGATGACGGGGGTGCCCTCGCTGGCCTTCTCACGTGCTCGCTGGAAGACCAGGCGGATGTGGCGCTCGGTCTCGCCGACGTACTTGTTGAGGAGCTCGGGGCCCTTGATGTTCAGGAAGTACGACTTCCCGGCGGGCTGGCCGGTCACCTCGGCGACCTTCTTGGCAAGGGAGTTGGCGACGGCCTTCGCGATCAGGGTTTTGCCGCAGCCGGGCGGGCCGTAGAGCAGGACGCCCTTGGGCGGGCGCAGCTCGTGCTCCTTGAAGAGGTCGGGGTAGAGGTAGGGCAGCTCGACGGCGTCGCGGATCATCTCGATCTGGTTGCCGAGGCCACCGATCTTGTCGTAGCTGATGTCGGGGACTTCTTCGAGGACGAGCTCTTCGACCTCGCTCTTGGGCACGACCTCGAAGACGTAGCCGGAGCGGGGTTCGAGCAGCAGGGCGTCGCCGGGGCGGATGGTCACGTCCAGCAGTGGCTCGGCGAGCCGGACCACCCGTTCCTCGTCGGTGTGCCCGAGCACGAGGGCGCGCTCGCCGTCCTCGAGGATCTCCTTGAGGGTGACGATTTCCCCGATCCGCTCGAACTCCATGGCCTCGACCACGTTGAGCGCTTCGTTGAGCATTACTTCCTGGCCGCGCCGGAGCTCGTCGAGCTCGACGCTGGGGCTGACGTTCACCCGGAGCTTGCGGCCCCCGGTGAAGATGTCAGCGGTGCCGTCCTCGTTCGCCGTGAGGAAGACACCGAAGCCGGCCGGCGGCTGTGCGAGCCGGTCGACCTCCTCCTTGAGGGCCACGATCTGGTCTCGGGCCTCACGGAGCGTGTTCGCGAGCCGCTCGTTCTGTGCGGACACGCCGGCCAGGTTGGTCTGCAGCTCGACGATCCGCTCTTCGAGAATCCTCGTATGGCGCGGAGAGTCGGCGAGCTTGCGGCGCAGGACGGCGATTTCCTGCTCGAGATAGGCAATCTGACCGGCAGGGTCGTCGGACCCTCGACCCGGGCGGATGCCGCGGTTGATGTCGTCGTCGTGGGCTGCCACGGTCCTCACCTCCTCCGAAAGGGAGCTGGACGCTTCCAGACCCTACCTGGGTGGGTGTCGATTGAAACCCCTAGATCACAAAGACGGTCGGGGTGTGTCCGATCTTCACCCTTGCGCTGCCCTTCACGCCAGGGGGATACCCACCCACAAACATGGGGAAGCGGGCGGTTGTATCGTCGGAGCGTTCAACACCCGTCAGACCTGGGCCGACTTGCTCGCAGGGCCGGTGATCTCGACGAAGGGAAATGGCAGGAGATATGACCGTGCAGCACGAGGCCGACGCCGGCAGTGACGCTCTGGAGGTCTGGATCGACCAGGACCTCTGCACCGGCGACGGGATCTGCGCGCAGTATGCGCCGGAGGTCTTCGAGCTGGACATCGACGGTCTGGCCTATGTGAAGAGCCCTGCCGACGAGCTTCTGCAGGCTCCGGGGGCCACAACGCCCGTTCCGCTGACGCTTCTGCGGGATGTGACCGACTCGGCCAAGGAGTGCCCGGGCGAGTGCATTCATGTACGTCGCATTTCGGACAAGGTCGAGGTGTACGGCCCGAACGTTGAGTGACGGCGCTGCTGCGCAGCGCCATGAAAGCAGGGGCCCGGGCGGGGTGTCGCCGCCCGGGCCCCTTTGCTGTGTCTGATGCGTCACATTTTCTTTGCTGGTGCTGGTGCTGGTACCGGTGCTGCTGCGCTGCTGGTGCTGTGTGCGGCCGGCCGGACCACTGTGTGTGTCGACGGCGGGGCCGCTGTGGGGCCGTGGTGCTCTGCTGTGCGCCGCAGCGTGTCAGACGCCGAGTGCCCCGGCGGGTGTGGAGCGGACGAACGTGCCGTTCTTCCACTGCCACTTGGCCCGCTCCTGCAGGTCGGGGCAGCAACTGGGGACGTCGGGCGACGAGTAGCCGAGCAGGGTTGCGGTGACGGATCCGTGCTCGACGGCGAGGTCGGAGACGGTGAGGCCGTCCTTGGGGGCGACGAGTGTGGCCACGACGCGGGGATCGGCGTCCGCGTCGGTGGGCTGCGTGATCACGTAGACGCCGTTGGGCGGGGTGCCCGAACCGGCGTCGCAGCGCACCACGGCGACGGTCTCGGGTCTGCCGTCGCCGTCGAGGTCCCCGGAGGCCTTCTTCTGCACCACGGTCTTGGCGGAGCCGCAGTTGAGGCCGAAGTCGACGGCGGCCAGGTCCGGGGCACCGGCGACTGCGCGGTGACGGGTTTCCGGCTGGGCCGCGGTGGCGGCTTCGGACTGGAAGAAGGACGAGCACGCGACGACGGCGGCGAGGGCGGTGGCGGTGGCCACCCAGTGGATCGGGCTGGTTTGGGTGTGTGCCAGTTCCGGGACGGCGGATTGCTGCACTAGGAGCGTCTCCTGTGAGGGCTGTGCCGGTGGGGGGTGGCCAGCATGGTGCCATACCTCACACTGAGGCGGAACGGCGGGGTCCTGTGGAGCTGCCGGTACGTCAAGGAAGGGGCGCCGCGGACGAGTTCCCGGTGCTGTGCGGAACCGGAGGGAGCGGCCGGGTCGTTGAGGTGCCGTGGGCGGGCCGACGTGTGGGCTCTTCTTCGCGGCTCGTCCTCACAGCTCTTCTTGGCGGCTTTTCCTCACGGCCGTTCTTGGCGGCTCTTCTTCATGAGCGCGCCGCGCTTCATGCGGCGCGCGTCGCCGTGTTGGGCATGGTTCGGTGCGGGAGAGTGCCTCGCGCCCCGTCGTGAAGCGGGCGGGCGGGGTCACTCGGTGCAGGCGCTCGCGGGCGAGGAGGAGGGGACCGGCGAAGGGCCGCCGGCGGTGTCGATGCGGCGGCCCTTTCCTCGTGCGGTTCGACGGCCCGCGCGTCAGCGGGACGTGCCTCCGTCGGCGTTCGGTCCGGCGTAGTCCTCGCCGTAGGCGCCCTTGGCGGGGCGGCGGCGGCGCATGGGCGGCTCGACGCCGTCGGCGAGGCGGCGGGCGGTGAGCAGGAAACCGGTGTGGCCGATCATCCGGTGGTCGGGGCGGACGGCGAGGCCCTCGATGTGCCAGTTGCGGATCATCGTCTCCCAGGCGGTCGGCTCGTTGAAGCAGCCGATCTCGCGGATGGACTCGACGGTCCGGGCGAGCTGGGTGGTGGTCGCCACGTAGCAGCAGAGGATGCCGCCGGGGACGAGTGCCTTGGAGACGGCCTCGAGGCACTCCCAGGGGGCGAGCATGTCGAGGATGACGCGGTCGACGTCGGTGTCCGACAGGTTGTCCTGGAGGTCGCCGACGGTGAGCTGCCAGGCGGGGTGCGGTCCGCCGAAGTAGCGCTCCACGTTCTGCTTGGCGATCTCGGCGAAGTCCTCGCGGCGCTCGTAGCTGTGCAGCATGCCGTGGTCGCCGACGGCGCGCAGCAGGAAGCTGCTGAGCGAGCCGGAGCCGACGCCCGCCTCGACGACGCGTGCGCCGGGGAAGATGTCGGCGAAGGCCAGGATCTGCCCCGCGTCCTTGGGGTAGACCACGGCGGCGCCGCGGGGCATGGACAGGACGTAGTCGGGGAGCAGGGGGCGCAGCGCGAGATAGGCGACGTTCCCCGTGGTGCGGACAACGCTGCCCTCGGGAGCACCGATCAGCTCGTCATGCGGGAAGGAACCCTTGTGGGTGTGGAAGTTCTTCCCCGCCTCGAGCGTGAACGTGTAGTGGCGGCCCTTGGGGTCGGTCAGCTGTACCTGGTCCCCGACCTTGAAGGGCCCGCGCCTGCGGGCGGCACCGGTCGGTTCGGACATGTGACCAGCCTACCGGTCCTGGCGGAGGCCGCTGACCATGTGGGGGCGCGGCCCGGGCTGCGCCAGGCGAGTGAGCCGAAGGGGCCGCGCCGGTGTCGAGGGGCCGAGCGCAGTCGGCCTCTCGACACAGGCCACGCCCCGGTAGGGGCATATCGATACAGCGCGCCCCGGAGGCGAACCGAGCCCTAAGAAGAGGGGCGTGCCATTGCCTTGACGAAGGCGCGCTCGACGTCGGCCGCGGAGAGGACTCCGTAGATTTCGCCGGTCTCCTCGACCACCAGGTACTCGGTGGCGGGCGTCGCGCGCAGCGCGTCGAGGAGTTCCTCGCCGGCGAGCTCGGCGGAGACGCGCATGCCGTCGGTCAGCTCCTGCGCGAGGCCGCTGACCGCGACCCAGGGCCTGCGGTGCTCGGGCACGCCGACGATGGCGGCCTCGCGGACCACGGAGAGCGGGTCGCCGTGCGCGTCGACGACGACGAGGGCGCGGGCCCCGGCCTCGTTCGCGCGGCGCAGTGCCTCGGAGAGCGGGGTGTCGGTGGCGACCGGGACGGCCCGCCGGGTGAGGGTGCGGGCGCGTAGCTCGGGCAGGTGTTCGCGGAGGCGGGCCATACGGAGGCTGTTGCCGGCGCCGGTCCAGATGATCGCGGCGAGGATCGCGGCGAGCAGGGCGTCCGTGACGGTGTCCATGCCGCTGATCTCGTCGGCGCCGGAGCCGAGCGCTCCGGATTGGGTGAGCATCGGCAGTCCGACGAGTACGGAGATCGCCAGGGCGCGGCCGACCCAGGCCGCGGCGATCGTGCCGCTCATGGGCTTGCCGGTGATTTTCCAGACGACGGCGCGCAGCATGCGGCCGCCGTCCAGCGGCAGGCCGGGGAGGAGGTTGAAGGCGGCCACGATCAGGTTGGAGATCATCAGGCCCGCGAGGAGCACGCCGGGCACGGTGCCGGGCTCGACGGCCTGCAGGCCGGCGTAGAAGACCCCGGCGAGTACGAGTGAGAGCAGCGGCCCGACGAAGGCCAGGACGAACTCGCGCCCGGGTGTCTCCGACTCCTTCTCGATCTCGGACACGCCGCCGAAGAACTGCAGCTGGATGCGGCGTACGGGCAGCTTGAAGCGGAGCGCCGCGACCGTGTGGGCGAGCTCGTGGACGAGTACGGACGCGTAGAAGGCGACCGCGAAGAAGAGGGAGACGAGATAGCGGGCGGCGCCGAGCTCCGGCAGCACCCGCTCGAGCTGTCCGCCGAAGACCCAGGTGATGAGCGCCGCGACGAGGAACCAGCTGGGCGCGACGTAGACGGGCACACCGAAGGGCCGTCCCATGAGCAGCCCGCCGCCGGGCCCCCGCGGTGGCTTGCCCGGCCCGCCCGGGCCGCGCCCGGTTTGCGGCCCTTGGCCTCCTCCCGGCCGGCCCGCGGACCCGCCGGCCAGCGGTCCGGCCCCACCGGACTGACTCCGCCCGCCGTCACCGTCACCGCCCCGGCGCTCCCCAGCCGTGCCACCCGAAGACCCTGCAGGTCCGGCGCCCGAGGGGTCTCCGGGTCCGCCGCCCGCGGGTCCTGTCGGGCCGTCGCCTGGCGCTGTGGGGTCACAAGGGGAGGGCGAGCCCGAGGTCGCCTCCGAATCCGAAGGGGTCAGCTGAGTCGGAGGTGGATCCGAAGGGGCCTGGTGCGCCGAAAGTGCGGACGGGCCCGCAGACGCGGGGTCTGCGGGTGTGCCGGACGGTCGGGCCGGTTGGGCCGGCTGGGCGTGGGCGGCGGGTTCGGCGGCGTCCGGCGGGTTCGGGACGGGGCCCTCCCCGGTTGGGAGCGCGTCGCGGTCCCCGTCCGCGAGCGCCGCGTCGTCTCCGGTGCCCGCAGGCGGTACGGGCCGTTCGGACGGGGCGTCGGCGCCGTCCGGGCGTGACGGAGCGATGCGGTGCTCGTCCGCTTCGCTGTTGCCCGACCGCGGCTGTCCGCGCCCGCCGCTCTCGTCCACGGTGTCCCCTCGTTCGAAGCGTCCCTCGTCCCTGCTGCCACCGGTGGCGGTCATGCAGGGCGAGTGGGTCTGCTCGTCGATGGTATGCGGCCGCTCTCTCGCGTTCCGCCTCGACTCCCCTCTCTCCGCCCGGGTTGCCTGCCCGTACGGATGCGGGTACGGAGCCGGGTACAGAGCTGTGCGTACGGCATTGTCAGTGGCGGGCCGTAAGGTCTGACGTCATGGAAACCAGCTCCGACGGTGCCGCGGCGGCCGCGCCCTCTGCCGTGGCTGCCGCGCCCCCGGCGTCGCTGTCGCCCTCGCGTGCCGGCGACTTCATGCAGTGCCCGCTGCTCTACCGGTTCCGGGTGATCGACAGGCTGCCCGAGAAGCCGAGTGAGGCGGCCACTCGCGGCACCCTGGTGCACGCCGTGCTTGAAAGGCTGTTCGACGCCCCTGCAGCCGAGCGTACGGCGCCGCGCGCGAAGTCGCTGATCCCCGGGCAGTGGGAGAGGCTGCGCCAGGCGAAACCGGAGCTGGCGGACCTCTTCGCCGAGGCCGACGAGGAGGCGGCGGGCGAGCGGCTGGCCCGGTGGCTGACGGAGGCCGAGGCGCTCGTCGAGCGCTGGTTCTCGCTCGAGGACCCGACCCGGCTGGAGCCCGCGGAGCGGGAGCTGTTCGTGGAGGCCTCCCTGGACTCGGGGCTGAAGCTGCGCGGCATCATCGACCGCGTCGACGTGGCGCCCACGGGCGAGGTGCGGATCGTCGACTACAAGACGGGCAAGGCCCCGCGCCCCGAGTACGCGGAGGGCGCACTGTTCCAAATGAAGTTCTACGCCCTGGTGGTGTGGCGTCTCAAAGGCATCGTGCCGCGCCGTCTGCAGCTGGTCTATCTGGGCAGCGGTGACGTCCTGACGTACGACCCGGTCATGGCGGACCTGGAGCGCGTGGAGCGCAAGCTGCTGGCGCTGTGGGACGCGATCAGGCTGGCCACGGAGACGGGCGACTGGCGGCCGCGTCCGACGAAGCTGTGCGGCTGGTGCGACCATCAGGCGCATTGCCCGGAATTCGGCGGGACTCCCCCGCCGTATCCACTTCCGATCGGAACGCGCGCGTCCGGCGGCGATCGCCTCCCGGTCGATCCCGTCGGCCCCGTCGGCGATGAGGTCCCTGTCGCCACGGCTGGATCCGCCGGCGCCGCGGCGGCCGGCGACCCGCCCCCGGCCCGTACGACCCCTGCCGCCGGCGACCCGCTCCCCGCCCGTACGGCCGCTGCCACCGGCCACCCGCCCGCAGCCCGTACGCCCCAAGTCGCTGGCCCCCCGCCTCAGGCTGGCGCCGCCCAGGCCGCCCCCAGCCATCACCCCCCGTCCGCGGCGCCGGGTGCCGACAGCAATCAGCCACCCTCCAGGGCGCCCGAGGAAGGCGGTGCCGCGCAGGGCAGAATGGGGCCGGACTAGCGAAGGAGACTTACGTGGCGATCCGCGTCCTACTGGTCGACGACCAGCCGCTGTTGCGCACCGGGTTCCGGATGATTCTGGAGGCCGAGCAGGACATCGCGGTCGTCGGCGAGGCCGGGGACGGACTGCAGGCGCTCGACCAGGTCCGTGCTCTCCAGCCCGATGTCGTCCTGATGGACATCCGTATGCCGCGCATGGACGGGGTGGAGGCGACCCGGCAGATCACCGGGCCCGGCCGGGACGGACCGGCGAAGGTCCTGGTGCTCACCACCTTCGACCTCGACGAGTACGTGGTGGAGGCGCTGCGGGCAGGCGCGAGCGGCTTCCTGCTCAAGGACGCCCCGGCGAACGAGCTGGTGCAGGCGATCCGGGTGGTCGCGGCGGGCGAGGCGATGCTCGCGCCGAGCATCACGCGCCGGCTGCTCGACAAGTACGCCGGACATCTGCCGTCAGGCGAGGAGCCGGTGCCGGACACGCTGCACACGCTGACCGAGCGTGAGGTCGAGGTGCTGAAGCTGGTGGCCCGCGGCCTGTCCAACGCCGAGATCGCCGCGGAGCTGTTCGTGAGCGAGACCACCGTCAAGACGCATGTGGGCCACGTGCTGACCAAGCTGGGCCTGCGCGACCGGGTGCAGGCCGCGGTGTACGCGTACGAGAGCGGTCTGGTCCGGCCGGGCGCCCAGTAGTTTCCCGGACTAACCGAGGTCCGAGTCCAGCCACCCGGAACGCCGAGGGCCGCCCTCGGCCACCCGAAACGCCGAGGGCCGCCCTCTCGAGAGCGGCCCTCGCTGTACAGCACCTACTGCGTTCCGGGTCAGCCCTTGCTGATCTCCCAGAACCGGAACACCGTCGACGCGTCGAGGCAGTTCTCCACGCCGTACACGCGGTCGTGGACGACCGCGTACTGCTTGGCCTGCCACACGGGGATGACCGGCAGCTGGTTGGCCACGATGTCCTGGAGCTGTCCGTAATGCTTGTCGGTCGCGGTGCGGTTGCTCTGGGCGGCCGTGCGCGGAATGATCTTCCCGGTGATCGTGCTGTTCTCGTAGCGGTTGTCGAGGACGTTGCCGTCGCCGAAGAAGGGCTGCGTGAAGTTGTCGGGGTCGGGGTAGTCCGGCACCCAGCCCTTCACGTAGATGCCGTACTTGCCGGCCTTGATGTCCTTCTCGTACTCGTCGAACTCGACCGACTTGACGTCGGCGTCGAACAGTCCGCTGGCGTTGAGCTGCTTGGCGATCGCCTTGAACTCCTGCACGGTGGCGGGGCCGTAGCGCGAGGGGGTCGCCCACAGCGTCAGCTTCACCTTGTCCGTGATGCCCTCGGCGCGCAGCGCCTCCTCGGCCTTGCGGGGCTGAGGCCTGGCGCCGTAGGTGTCGAAGAAGGCGGTGTTGTGGCCGCCGATGCCCGCCGGGATGATCGAGTAGAGCGGCTCGGCGGTGTCCTCGTACACCTCGTTGACGAGCGCTTCCCGGTCGAGGAGGTACGCGATGGCCTTGCGGACGCCGAGCTTGCCGACGACCGGGTCCTCCATGTTGAAGACGAGGTGCTGCACTTCGGCGCTGGAGCCCTCGACGACGTCGATGCCGCCGCTCTTGCCGGACGTGTTCTGCTGGATGTCGGCGATGTCCTGCGCGGCGAGTCCGCGGTAGGCGAGGTCGATCTTGTTGTTCAGCAGCGCGTTCTTCAGGGCGGTCTGGTCGCCGTGGAAGAACTTGAGGGTCATCCCGGTGTTCTTGATCTCGGCGGTGCCCTCGTACTGCGGATTGACGGAGAAGACCGCCTCGGTCTTGCTGAAGGAGTCGAGCTTGTAGGGGCCCGAGCCGACCGCCTCGCCGTCAGTGCGCAGGCTGTCCCCGCTGTACGCGCGGTGGTCCACGATCGAGCCGGCGCCGGAGGCGATCTTGCTCGGGAAGGTGGCGTCGGCGTACTTCAGCTTGAAGACGACGGTCTTGGCGTCGGGTGTCTCGACCTTGTCGAGCATGGGGAACATGATCGCCGGACCGGCGTCGTCGTCGATCTTCATCATGCGGTCGAAGGAGAACTTGACGTCCTTCGAGGTGAGCGCATTGCCGTTGCTGAACTTCAGGCCGTCGCGCAGGGTGCACTCGTAGACCGTGGTGGCCGCGTCGGCGAAGCCGCACTCCTCGGCGGCCTCCGGAGCAGGCTCCGTTGCGCCCTTGGGGAAGCTCAGCAGCGACTGGAAGACGTTGTTGAACAACAGCCATGAGCCGGGGTCGTAGCCGGACGCCGGATCGGTGGCGAGGACGTCGTCCGACATCCCCATCACGACGGCCTCTCCTTCGCCGGCCGAGGCGCCTTCCTGGGAGCTGCCGCAGCCGGTCAACAGGGCGGCGGCCAGCCCCGCGCTGAGGGGCGGGACCAGCCACTGGTTGCGCATTTTCACCTACGTGTGCCTTGTCGTCGTTCTCCGAAGGGAGCTCTGGCCCGCGATAAGGGCCAGGTCAGCCGCTCATGCCGCGGCTGAGCTCCCACAGCTGAAGGGTCGAGGAGGAGTTGAGGGCCCACTCCGCGCCCGTGATGTCGTCGCGGGCCGCGATGTACTGCTTGCCCTGCCACAGCGGCAGCACCGGCACGTCGTCGGCGACGATGTTCTGGATCTCCTCGAGGCTCTCGGACGCGGCGAGGCGGTCGGCCTCCCGGCGCGAGTCCGGGATCAGCTTCTTGCGGATCGTGGAGTTGGCGTACGGAGAGCCGAGGAAGTTGTCCTTGTCGAGGAACGGCGCGACGAAGTTGTCGGCGTCGGGGAAGTCCGGGAACCAGCCCATGCCGTAGACCGCGTACTTGCCCTTGGACTCGTTCGGGCGGAAGGTCGCCCACTTCTCGCCCTTGATGGTGACGTCGAACAGGCCGCTGTCGTTCAGCTGCTTCTGCAGCAGCTCGAACTCCTTCTTGGTGGCGGGGCCGTAGTGGTCGGTCGTGTAGTTCAGCGTCAGCTTCACCGGCGTGGTGATGTTCGCCTTGGCCAGAATGGAGCGGGCCTTGGCGGTGCTCGGGTCGCCGTACTTGTTGAAGAACGAGTTGGCGTGGCCGGTGATGGTGGCCGGTACGAGCGAGTACAGCGGCTCGGCGGACGTGCCGTAGACCTCCGACGCGATCTCACCGCGGTCGACGATCTGTGCCATCGCCTGCCGGACGGCCTTGCTCCTGACCTGCGGGGCGTCGGTGTTGAAGCCCAGGTAGCGGATCTCCAGGCCCGGCATCTCGATGAGCTTGATGTCGCTGTCCGCACCGGCGTCGGAGTACTTCTTGATCTGCTCGGGCGACATGGTGCGGGTCATGAGGTCGATGTCGCCCTTCTCGAGCGCCGCGCCCATGGCGTCGGCACTGTCGAACGACCGCATCTCGACCTTCTGGTTCTGCGGCGTCAACTCGCCCTTGTACTCGGGGTTCTTGGTGAAGACCGCCTTGACGAGCTCGTTGTTCCTGGTCTCGACCTGGACGGTGTAGGGCCCGGAACCGTCGACGCGGAATCCGTCGCGCAGCTTGTTCTTGGCGTAGTCCTTCGGGTTGACGATGCCCGCGGCCGGCGTGGCCAGTTTGTACGGGAAGGTGGCGTCCGCGGTGTTGAGGTGGAAGATGACCTCGCGGTCGCCCTTGGTCTCGACGGTGTCGATGCTGGACAGCAGACCGGCCACGCCGCTGTCGCTCTTGATGCCGCGCACGCGGTCGATGGAGTACTTCACATCCGCGGCCGTCACGGGGCTGCCGTCTGCGAACTTCAGGCCCTTGCGCAGGGTGCAGGCGTAGCGCTCGTTGCCGTTGTCGCTGAATCCGCACTGCTCCGCGGCCTCCGGCTCCGGCTCCCCGTCGCCGCGCGGCAGGGCCATCAGGGTCTGCAGCGTCTGCCGCAGGATGTTCCAGGTGCCGACGTCGTAGGCGTAGGCCGGGTCGAGGGGCGCGGGGGCATCGGCCGATGCACTGAACCGGTCGGTGGTGCCGACGACGATCGCCTTGCCGTCGTCGCCTCCGCTGTCGGATCCGCCGCAGGCGGCGAGGGCGGGGGCGAGCAGGCCGGTGACGGCCGCCAGAACCAGGATCTTGCGGTTCATGCTCGAAGTTCTCCAGAGCTTTCGATGCCCATGTCACCCGGCAAGGGGGGTGGGTGCTGACGGGTGCACAGGCCGGTACGGCGATGTTCTCGCGTCGAGATTAGTGCGCAGGGCAGAGCGGCCCGACGGGGCTGGAGTTGAGGGTTCATCACGCAGGGGCACCGGGCGTGGACGCACCGAAAACCCGCTAGAGGGAGCTTTCATCCGGTGCTGAACAAATAGGACACAACGCTTCCCGTGTCCGCACGGCAATCCGGGGTTCGGCACACCAGCGGAGGCCTGTCGACCCCTGTACGTGTGGCAAACGTCACAGCCTCAAGAGTGCTGGTGGGAGTCTGTTTTCGGCCAGCCGGCATCACGGTTCGGCTTCATCGACCGCGGGTGTTCTCCCGGGCCGTTCTCCCGGGTGGTCAGTTGAGCGTCATCAGGCCCTGGAGAAACGGCAGGTCGACCTCCTCGAGCGAGGTGACCACGGTGCGTCCCGCCACCGGTGCGATCGGGGCCACGGAGGGGACGGCCACCACCCGGCAGCCCGCGGCCTCGGCGGCGGCGACTCCGGTCGCGGTGTCCTCGACGACGGCGCATCGGGCCGGGTCCGCTCCGAGACCGGCCGCGGCGAGCAGATACGGGTCCGGATACGGCTTGGTGCGTTCCACCTCGTCCCCGGCGATGGTCAGTGCGAAGTACTCCGGCCCGAGTGACTTCAGGACGTGGTCGATGATGCGCCGGTGGGACGCGGAGACCAGGGCGGTCGGCATCTCGTGCGCGGCCAGCTCGGCCAGCAGCCGGGCGGCGCCCGGCATGAGCGGGAGTGTGCCGTTGAGGCGCTCCTCGAACGCGTCGTTCAGCAGCTCTGTGAGCTCGGGAAGCGTGATGTCGGCGCCGGTGGCCTCGATCAGGAATCCGGCGCTGCGCGTCATGGGGCCGCCGACCACCACATGACGCCAGGTGTCGTCGAGCGCGTGGCCGAGTCCTGCGAAGACCTCGACCTCGGCGTCCCACCAGATGCCCTCGGTATCCACCAGGGTGCCGTCCATGTCCAGGAGTACGGCCTGCAGGGCGGAGCCATCGGCCGAACGGGTACCGACAACGGGGACCGTACTCGTCATCCGGGCACACCTCCGTGAGGGACGAGAAGGCCGGTTCCCAGGGGGGAACCGGCCTGCACTGGATCGACCAGTGTACGACTCGTCCGCGGTGCGCGCTCTGCGAGCTTCGTCGCGCGTGTCACGGCAGGTCCTGCGGGTGGCCGCGGACGGCAGGTCCTGCGGGTGGCCGCGGACGGCAGGTCCTGCGGGTGGCCGCGGGCGGCAGGTGCGCGGGTGCCCGCAGGACGCGATCACCGCAGCTGCCCGCTCTACCGCGCGTTGAAGTACTTCGCCTCCGGGTGGTGGATGACGATCGCGTCGGTGGACTGCTCGGGGTGCAGCTGGAACTCCTCCGACAGCTGCACGCCGATGCGCTCGGGTTCGAGGAGCTGGGCGATCTTGGCGCGGTCCTCGAGATCGGGGCAGGCCCCGTAGCCGAGCGAGAAGCGGGCACCGCGGTACTTCAGGGCGAACATGTCCTCGATGTCGGCCGGGTCCTCGCCGGCGAAGCCCAGCTCCGAGCGCACGCGCGCGTGCCAGTACTCCGCCAGCGCCTCCGCCAGCTGGACGGAGAGGCCGTGGAGTTCGAGGTAGTCGCGGTAGGAGTCCGACGCGAACAGCTTCGCCGTCTCCTCCCCGATCCGCGAACCCACGGTGACGACCTGCAGGCCGACCACGTCGGTCTCGCCGGACTCCTCCGGACGGAAGAAGTCCGCCAGGCACAGCCGCCGTCCGCGGCGCTGGCGGGGGAAGGTGAAGCGGGTGCGCTCGTTGCCCTGCTCGTCGAGGATGATCAGGTCTTCGCCCTTGGACACGCACGGGAAGTAGCCGTAGACCACGGCCGCCTCGAGGAGGTTCTTGGTCTGCAGCTCGTCGAGCCAGCCCCGCAGCCGCGGCCGGCCCTCGCTCTCCACCAGTTCGCCGTAGGTGGGCCCGTCACCGGTGCGGGCCTGCTTCAGGCCCCACTGGCCCTTGAACAGCGCGCCTTCATCCAGCCAGGAGGCGTACTCCTTGAGCTGGATGCCCTTGACGACCCGGGTGCCCCAGAACGGCGGCGTCGGCACCGGGTTGTCGACAGCCACGTCCGAGCGGACGGCGCCCTCTTCGGGACGCTCCTCGACCTGGACGCTGGCCGCCCGCACCCGGCGCTGCTTCAGCTCCGGCAGAGCGGCTCCGGGAACGCCCCGCTTGACCGCGATCAGGGCGTCCATCAGCCGCAGGCCTTCGAAGGCGTCGCGTGCGTAGCGGACCTCGCCCTCGTAGATCTCGTGGAGGTCCTGCTCGACGTACGCGCGGGTGAGCGCGGCGCCGCCGAGGATGACCGGGTACCGGGCGGCCAGCCTGCGCTGGTTGAGCTCCTCCAGGTTCTCCTTCATGATCACCGTGGACTTCACCAGGAGCCCGGACATGCCGATGACGTCCGCCTGGTGCTCCTCGGCGGCCTCCAGGATCGCGGAGACGGGCTGCTTGATGCCCAGGTTCACGACGTTGTAGCCGTTGTTGGACAGGATGATGTCGACCAGGTTCTTGCCGATGTCGTGGACGTCGCCGCGCACGGTGGCCAGGACGATGGTGCCCTTGCCTTCGGCGTCCGACTTCTCCATGTGCGGTTCGAGGTAGGCCACCGCGGCCTTCATGACCTCGGCGGACTGTAGTACGAACGGCAGCTGCATCTGGCCGGAACCGAACAGCTCACCGACCACCTTCATGCCGTCGAGCAGGGTCTCGTTGACGATGTCGAGGGCCGGGCGCTCCTGGAGCGCCTCGTCGAGGTCGGCCTCCAGGCCGTTGCGCTCGCCGTCGATGATGCGGCGCTTCAGGCGCTCCTCCAGCGGCAGCGCCGCCAGCTCTTCGGCCTTGCCGGCCTTCAGCGACTTCGCCGTCGCTCCCTCGAACAGCTGCATGAGCTTCTGCAGCGGGTCGTAGCCCTCGGAGCGGCGGTCGTAGATCAGGTCGAGGGCGGTGGTGACCTGCTCCTCGTCGAACCGGGCGATCGGCAGGATCTTGCTCGCGTGCACGATGGCCGAGTCGAGGCCGGCCTTGACGCACTCGTCCAGGAAGACGGAGTTCAGCAGGATCCGGGCCGCCGGGTTCAGACCGAAGGAGATGTTCGACAGACCCAGCGTGGTCTGTACGTTCGGGTGGCGGCGCTTGAGCTCGCGGATCGCCTCGATCGTGGCGATGCCGTCCTTGCGGGACTCCTCCTGACCCGTGCAGATGGTGAAGGTCAGGGTGTCGATGAGGATGTCCTCCTCGTGGATGCCCCAGTTGCCGGTCAGATCCGCGATCAGCCGCTCGGCGATCTCGACCTTCTTCTCCGGCGTGCGGGCCTGGCCCTCCTCGTCGATGGTCAGCGCGATCAGCGCGGCGCCGTGCTCCTTCGCCAGCGCCGTGACCTTGGCGAACCGCGACTCGGGGCCGTCACCGTCCTCGTAATTGACGGAGTTGATGACCGCGCGGCCGCCCAGCTTCTCCAGACCCGCCCGGATCACGTCGACCTCGGTGGAGTCCAGCACGATGGGCAGCGTGGAGGCGGTGGCGAAACGTCCGGCCAGCTCCTCCATGTCGGCGACGCCGTCGCGGCCCACGTAGTCGACGCACAGGTCGAGCATGTGCGCGCCCTCGCGGATCTGGTCGCGTGCCATCTCCACGCAGTCGTCCCAGCGGCCGTCCAGCATGGCCTCGCGGAACTTCTTCGACCCGTTGGCGTTCGTGCGCTCGCCGATGGCCAGGTACGAGGTGTCCTGGCGGAACGGCACCGTCTGGTACAGCGAGGCCGCGCCCGGCTCCGGCTGTGGCTGCCGCTCGGGCGGGGTGAGGTCGCGGACCCGCTCGACGACCTGGCGTAGGTGCTCGGGCGTCGTACCGCAGCAGCCGCCGACCAGGGAGAGGCCGTACTCGCGGACGAAGGTCTCCTGGGCCTCGGCGAGCTCCGTGGCCGTCAGCGGGTAGTGGGCACCGTCCTTGGTGAGGACCGGGAGACCGGCGTTCGGCATGCAGGACAGCGGGATGCGGGAGTTGCGGGACAGGTAGCGCAGGTGCTCGCTCATCTCGGCCGGCCCTGTGGCGCAGTTCATGCCGATCATGTCGATGCCGAGCGGCTCCAGGGCGGTCAGCGCCGCACCGATCTCGGAACCCAAGAGCATGGTGCCGGTGGTCTCGACGGTCACCGAGACGATGACCGGCAGCTCGAGACCGGCGACCTCCAACGCGCGGCGGGCGCCGAGGACGGCGGCCTTGGTCTGGAGGAGGTCCTGGGTGGTCTCGACGAGCAGGGCGTCGGCGCCGCCCGCGATCAGGCCCTCTGCATTCTGCTGATAGGCGTCACGGATAGTGGTGTAGCCGACGTGGCCCAGGGTCGGCAGCTTCGTGCCCGGGCCCATCGAGCCGAGCACCCAGCGCTGCTGCCCGGTCTTCTGCGTGTACTCATCGGCCACCTCGCGGGCGATCCGCGCACCACGCTCGGACAGTTCGTGGATGCGGTGGGCGATGTCGTACTCGCCGAGGGCCGCGAAGTTGCAGTTGAAGGTGTTGGTGCCGACGCAGTCCGTACCCACGGCGAAATACGCGTCGTGGACGGAGCGGACGATGTCGGGCCTGGAGACGTTCAGGATCTCGTTGCAACCCTCGAGGTTCTGGAAGTCGTCGAGGGTCGGGTCCTGTGCCTGGAGCATCGTGCCCATCGCACCGTCGGCCACCACGACACGGGTGGCGAGGGCTTCGCACAGGGCCTCGGCCCGGGCGCGGCTGTCGGAGGGGACGGTGGAAGGGGTCGGCGACGAGGCCATGTAGTGCTCCCTGGAGTGCGACGGCTGTCGGCTTTGCGCCCTTCTCATGGCAGGCGCACTCCGCCAGGGTATCCGGGAGGCCGTCCACCCGTACGAACGGTCCACGGTCCGGACGGCCCACCCGATCAGGCAGGTTTCAGGATTACGCTCCCGGCCCGGCAGGGCGCCCGGCGCAGGGCTGCTCGCGGAGTTCGGCAACGACCGATAATGTTCAGCATTGTCGAACGCTGTTGGTCGAGGGGTTGGGAGGGAGCGCTGCGATGGCGAAGAACATCCAGTCGCTGGAGAGGGCGGCCGCGATGCTGCGTCTGCTCGCGGGTGGCGAGCGCCGGCTGGGCCTCTCCGACATCGCCTCCTCCCTGGGCCTCGCCAAGGGTACGGCGCACGGCATCCTGCGCACCCTCCAGCTGGAGGGCTTCGTCGAACAGGACGCCGCGTCGGGCCGCTACCAGCTGGGCGCCGAACTGCTCCGGCTCGGCACGACGTATCTGGACGTCCACGAGCTGCGGGCGCGTGCCCTGGTATGGACGGACGACCTGGCCCGGTCCAGCGGAGAGAGCGTCTACCTGGGCGTTCTGCACCAGCAGGGCGTGCTGATCGTGCACCACGTCTTCCGCCCGGACGACAGCCGGCAGGTGCTGGAGATCGGCGCCATGCAGCCGCTGCACTCCACGGCCCTGGGCAAGGTCCTGGCCGCATACGACCCGGTGGCGCACAGCGAGGCCCTGGAGGTCGAGCGCAAGGAGTTCACCGCGCGCACGATCAGCGACCCGGACGGCTTCGAGAACGTGCTCGACCTGACCCGCGCGCGCGGGTACGCCGCCGATGTCGAGGAGACCTGGGAGGGCGTGGCGTCCATCGCCGCTCCGATCCACGACCGGCGGCGCATGCCCGTCGGCGCGGTGGGCATCACCGGCGCCGTGGAGCGCCTCTGCCTGGACGGGCAACTGCGTCAGGAGCTCATCGCGGCGGTGCGGGACTGCGCACGCGCCGTCTCCCGGGATCTGGGCGCGAGCCGGTTCTGAGGGCTCGCCGCCGCTCCGTACGGACGGCGCCAGGCCCGTCCCGCACGACGCCGCTAAGCAGGCGCCCGGCGGAGCGTGCATCCGCGATGTGCCTTCGATCGTCTGCGGCGCCATCGTGGCTGGTCGCGCCCGCGCGGCGGAGCCGCATGTCGATACAGCCCCGCGCCCCTTCGGGGCGCTGCCGAACCGCAGCGGACTTCACCGGACCTGTGGAACCCCCTCTGCGCCCGCCACCCCGCGATCATGCCCGGATAACGATCGGATTTTTCGCGGACCGAACCCCTTGACGTTCCTGCAGGCCCGGGCAAGACTCCCGTCCATCGGTCGGCATTGTCGAACACCTTCCGGCAAAAGCGTTAGAGTGTGACGACGCCAGGGCCGCCCCCAAGGCCCTCACCTGAGGGCGCGAACCACCGGACGGACCCGGGGTTCGCCTTCCCCTGGACGAAGGACAAAGGAGTCGCGGGTGTCCAGCTCCGACATCTTCATCGGCGAGACGATAGGTACCGCCGTACTCATCCTGCTCGGCGGTGGCGTGTGCGCCGCCGTCACGCTGAAGGCCTCCAAGGCGCGCAACGCCGGGTGGCTCGCCATCACCTTCGGGTGGGGCTTCGCGGTCCTCACCGCGGTGTACATCTCGGCCCCGCTCTCCGGCGCCCACCTCAACCCGGCCGTCACGCTCGCCCTCGCGATCAAGGACAACGACTGGAGCAACGTCCCCACCTACTGGGCGGGACAGCTGCTCGGCGCCATGATCGGTGCCGCTCTGGTCTGGGTCGCGTACTACGGACAGTTCCTCGCCCACCTCACCGACCACGAGATCGTCGGCGGCCCAGGCGCGCAGGACACCAAGGCCGTCGAGGCACAGGAGGCCCAGGCCGGCCCCGTGCTCGGCATCTTCTCCACCGGTCCCGAGATCCGGAACGCCGTGCAGAACCTGGCCACCGAGATCGTCGGCACCGTCGTGCTGGTCCTCGCCGTGCTCACCCAAGGCCTCAACGACGGCGGCAAGGGCCTCGGCACCCTGGGCGCGCTGATCACCGCGCTCGTGGTCGTCAGCATCGGCCTCTCGCTGGGCGGCCCGACCGGTTACGCGATCAACCCGGCCCGCGACCTCGGCCCGCGTATCGTCCACGCCCTTCTGCCCCTGCCCAACAAGGGCGGCTCCGACTGGGGCTACGCCTGGATCCCGGTCGTCGGCCCCCTGGTCGGCGGCGCGATCGCCGCAGGTATTTACAACGTCGCTTTTGCCTGATCAACCGCCGGGCTTCAGCTGAACACCACTTAGCACGAAGCTTCCAGAGCCGCGAGCCATACGCCGTAAGCCAGCCCCACAGATACGGACTTTCCAGGAGCACACCGTGACCGACGCACAAAGCGCCCTCTCCCACGGCGCAGGCCCGTTCATTGCCGCCATCGACCAGGGCACCACGTCCAGCCGCTGCATCGTCTTCGACCGGGACGGCCGCATCGTCTCCGTCGACCAGAAGGAGCACGAGCAGATCTTCCCCAAGCCGGGCTGGGTCGAGCACGACGCCGCCGAGATCTGGACGAACGTCCAGGACGTCGTCGCCGGAGCCATCGCCAAGGCCGGCATCACCCGGGACGACATCAAGGCGATCGGCATCACCAACCAGCGCGAGACGACGCTGCTGTGGGACAAGAACACCGGCGAGCCGGTGTACAACGCCATCGTCTGGCAGGACACCCGCACCGACGCCCTGTGCAAGGAGCTCGGCCGCAACGTCGGCCAGGACCGCTTCCGCCGCGAGACCGGCCTTCCGCTCGCCTCCTACTTCGCAGGCCCGAAGGCCCGCTGGCTGCTCGACAACGTCGACGGCCTCGCGGAGCGCGCCGAGCGGGGCGACATCCTCTTCGGCACGATGGACTCATGGGTCATCTGGAACCTGACCGGTGGTGTCAACGGCGGCGTGCACGTCACTGACGTCACCAACGCATCGCGCACCCTGCTGATGAACCTCCACGAGATGCAGTGGGACGAGCGCATCTGCGCCTCCATCGGCGTACCGATGCAGATGCTGCCCGAGATCCGCTCGTCCGCCGAGGTGTACGGCGAGGTCAAGGGCGGCAAGCTCGGTGACCTGCTGGGCGGCATCCCCGTCGCGTCGGCGCTCGGCGACCAGCAGGCGGCCCTGTTCGGCCAGACCTGCTTCGGCGAGGGCGAGGCCAAGTCGACGTACGGCACCGGCACCTTCATGCTGATGAACACCGGCGACAAGATCATCAACTCGTACAGCGGGCTGCTGACGACCGTCGGCTACCAGATCGGCGACCAGGACCCGGTGTACGCGCTCGAGGGTTCGATCGCCGTCACGGGCTCCCTGGTGCAGTGGATGCGCGACCAGATGGGCCTGATCAGCACCGCCGCCGAGATCGAGACGCTGGCCCTGACGGTCGAGGACAACGGCGGCGCCTACTTCGTGCCGGCCTTCTCCGGCCTCTTCGCCCCGTACTGGCGCTCGGACGCCCGCGGTGTGCTGGCCGGTCTGACCCGGTACGTCACCAAGGCGCACCTCGCGCGCGCCGTCCTCGAGGCCACCGCCTGGCAGACCCGTGAGATCACCGACGCCATGACCAAGGACTCCGGCGTCGAGCTCGCGGCCCTCAAGGTCGACGGCGGCATGACCTCCAACAACCTGCTGATGCAGACGCTCTCGGACTTCCTGGACGCACCGGTCGTGCGCCCGATGGTCGCCGAGACCACCTGCCTCGGCGCCGCCTACGCCGCCGGCCTGGCCGTCGGCTTCTGGCCCGACACCGACGCGCTGCGCGCCAACTGGCGCCGGGCCGCCGAGTGGACCCCCCGTATGGACGCGGACAAGCGGGACCGCGAGTACAAGAACTGGCTCAAGGCCGTCGAGCGGACCATGGGCTGGCTCGAAGACGAGAACTGACGAGGAGCACGACATCCCATGAGCAGCCAGCCCACCCTGCAGACCGCGCCTGCCCTCGGTACGCACCCGGTCTCCGGCTCCCTCCCCAGCCGTGCCGAGACCCGGGAGCAGCTTTCCCAGGCGACGTACGACCTCCTCGTCATCGGTGGCGGAATCCTGGGCATCTCCACCGCCTGGCACGCCGCGCAGTCGGGTCTGCGGGTGGCGCTGGTGGACGCCGGCGACTTCGCCGGCGCCACCTCCTCCGCCTCCTCCAAACTGCTCCACGGCGGTCTGCGCTATCTGCAGACCGGCGCGGTCAAGCTGGTGGCGGAGAACCACTTCGAGCGCCGTGCGGTGTCCCGCCAGGTCGCGCCGCACCTGTCCAACCCCCTCACCTTCTACCTGCCGGTGTACAAGGGCGGCCCGCACGGCGCCGCCAAGCTGGGCGCGGGCGTCTTCGCGTACTCGGCACTGTCCGCGTTCGGCGACGGCGTCGGCCATGTGATCAGCCCGGCGAAGGCGCAGCGCGACGTGCCGGAGCTGCGCACCGAGAACCTCAGGGCCGTGGCCGTGTACGGCGACGACCAGATGAACGACGCGCGCATGGCGCTGATGACGGTGCGCGCGGCGGTCGAGGCGGGTGCGGCCGTCCTCAACCACGCCGAGGTCACCGGCCTGCGCTTCACCAAGGGCCGGGTCACCGGAGCGGAGCTCAGGGATCGCCTGGACGGGACCGAGTTCGGCGTCACCGCGCGTCTCGTACTGAACGCGACCGGCCCGTGGGTCGACCACCTGCGCAGGATGGAGGACCCGAACGCGGCCCCGTCCATCCGCCTGTCGAAGGGCGCGCACCTGGTCCTCAAGCGCACCTCGCCGTGGAAGGCGGCGCTGGCCACCCCCATCGACAAGTACCGCATCACCTTCGCCCTCCCCTGGGAGGACATGCTGCTGCTTGGTACGACCGACGAGCAGTACGAAGGCGACCCGGCGGACGTCGCGGTCAACGAGAAGGACATCGCCCAGATACTCGACGAGGCGGCCTTCTCCGTCCGTGACCAGCAGCTGAAGCGCGAACTGATCACGTACGCCTTCGCCGGTCTGCGCGTGCTGCCGGGCGGTCCTGGCGACACCTCCAAGGCCAAGCGCGAGACCGTGGTGACCGAGGGCAAGGGCGGCATGCTGTCCGTCGCGGGCGGCAAGTGGACCACTTTCCGCCACATCGGCCGTACGGTCATGAACAAGCTGGCCGCCCTGCCCGGGCACCCGCTCGCCGACGACATGGAACCCATGTCCCAGCTGCCGAAGAAGCTCCCGCTGCCCGGCATCTCCAACCCGCAGGCGGTGGCGCACCGGCTGCTCGTCGACGGCGGCACCCCGGGCCCGCGCATGGCCACGGACACGGCGAAGCACCTCGCAACGCACTACGGCTCGCTGTCCTTCGACATCGCGCGCATGGCGAACGAGAACCCGGAGCTGGGCGAGCGCATCCACCCCGACGCCCCGGAGATCTGGGCCCAGGTCGTCTACGCCCGCGACCACGAGTGGGCCGAGACGGCGGACGACGTGCTGCGCCGGCGTACGACACTGACGATCCGCGGCCTGGACACGGAGGACGTACGGGCCAGGGTGAAGGAGCTGCTGAAGGACAGGACCGGCGAGTAGGGACAGGTGAGTAGGGACAATAGGCAGCGCGGACCGAGGGGCGGCTTCCACGGGGAAGCCGCCCCTCGGGCTGTCCGTTCCCGGACCCGTGGCATTCCCTCGCACTCCGGACCCGCATAATGGGACACAGACATCGGATGTCTGAACGGGAGGCGGGGCCATGGCAGTCACGGACGAGGCGATCGAGAAGATCAAGGGCATGATCGTCTCCGGCGCGCTGCGCCCCGGCGACCGGCTTCCCAAGGAGAGCGAGCTGGCGGCCGAGCTGGGCCTGTCCAGGAACTCGCTGCGCGAGGCGGTGCGCGCGCTGTCGCTGATCCGCATCCTCGATGTCCGGCAGGGCGACGGGACGTACGTCACGAGCCTGGATCCCCAACTCCTGCTGGAGGCGCTGAGCTTCGTCGTGGACTTCCACCGCGACGACACCGTGCTGGAGTTCCTGGCCGTCCGCCGCATCCTGGAACCGGCCGCGACGGCGATGGCGAGCACCCGTATCAGTGAGGCGGAACTGGACGCACTGACGGCGCAGTTGGACGCGCTCGGGAACTCCCCCTCGGTGGAGGAGCTCGTCGCGTGCGATCTGGAGTTCCACCGAGGCATCGTGCAGGGCTCCGGGAACTCGGTGCTGTGCTCGCTTCTCGACGGCCTGTCGGGGCCCACGACCCGGGCGCGGATCTGGCGCGGTCTGACCCAGGAGGACGCGGTCAGCCGCACGCTCCACGAGCACCGCGCCATCCTCGCCGCCCTGCGCGACCGCGACGCGGAGGCCGCCAGATCCTGGGCGACGGTGCACATCGCGAGCGTGGAGCAGTGGCTGCGGTCGACGCTGTAGAGCTCGACCCTGCGGGCGCCGACGCTGCGGAGATCGACCGTACAGAGGTCGACCACGGTGGCCGGCAGTGGACATCGGACCTCTCATGGTCCTCCGACGTATGGCGCAGCTATGGCGCGGCACAGGAGGAACTACCGGGTCAGCGGCCGAAGTTGGCGCGAAACAGCTCGGATGACTGTGGAGTGTTCAAAGGTCCTTACCGGGGCAGTGATCCGTTCACTCCCCCGTGCAAGGGGGCTGCGGAGGGCCCCGGCGGACGCCGTAAGGTTGGTCCGTAAGCGAGGGCACGTCGGAAGGAGGCGCTGGGTGATCGAGCTCGAGGGGGTTCCCGAGCTGGTCGACCCGGTCATGGTGGCCGCGTTCGAGGGCTGGAACGACGCCGGCGACGCCGCCTCCACCGCGGTCGCCCATCTCGACAAGGTGTGGAAGGGCGAGGTCTTCGCCGCGCTCGACGCGGAGGACTACTACGACTTCCAGGTGAACCGCCCCACCGTGTGGCTGGACGGCGGCGTCCGCAAGATCACATGGCCGACGACCAGGCTCTCGGTGATCCGCGTCGGCGGCGAGAAGCCGCGTGACCTGGTGCTGGTCCGCGGCATCGAGCCGTCCATGCGCTGGCGGTCGTTCTGCAACGAGCTGCTGGGCTTCGCGCACGAGCTCGGTGTGGAGCTCGTGGTCATCCTGGGCGCGCTGCTCGGCGACACCCCGCACACGCGTCCCGTCCCGATCAGCGGGACCACGTCCGACCCGGACCTGGCCCGCAGGATGGACCTGGAGGAGACCAAGTACGAGGGCCCGACGGGCATCGTCGGCATCCTCCAGGAGGCCTGCACGCACGCGGGTGTACCGGCCGTGTCGCTGTGGGCGGCGGTCCCGCACTACGTGTCGCAGCCGCCCAACCCGAAGGCCACGCTCGCCCTGCTGAACCGGCTGGAGGACCTCATCGACCTGCGCATCCCACTGGGCGAGCTGCCCGAGGACGCGCGCGCGTGGCAGCTGGGCGTGGACCAGCTGGCGGCCGAGGACAGCGAGGTCGCCGAGTACGTGCAGACGCTGGAGGAGGCGCGTGACACCGCCGAGCTCCCGGAGGCGTCGGGCGAGGCCATCGCCCGCGAGTTCGAGCGGTATCTGCGCAGGCGGGACGGTGGCGGCCAGGCCGGCGGTCATGCAGGAGACGGCGGCGACGGTGCCCCGTATCTGCGCGAGGGACCGGCGGACCGCACGCGGCCGCCCAAGCCGCAGCGGCCGGGGACCGACGACGAGGGCGGGACCGCAGGCGGAGGCTCCGAGGACTCGCCGGAGGAGTGAGCCGGCCGGTACCGGGGTTGAGCACGGGAGAGGGGCGGTGCGCCACTGGGCGCACCGCCCCTCTCCCGTCGGTGGACCGGTCGGTGTCCGGGCTAGAGAGCGACGCCGAGCAGCGCGTCGACGGCGCGCGACACCACGCCGGGCGCCCCCTCGTCCGTACCGCCCTGCTCCTGCTGCAGCGTCGCCCATCGGTCGACCGCGGCGAGCGCGGCCGGCGCGTCAAGGTCGTTCGCGAGGGCGTCGCGGATCTCCTCGACCAGGGCCTCGGCGGGCGGGCCGTCGGGACGCGATACGGCGGACCGCCAGCGTCCGAGCCTTGCGACGGCCTCATCGAGGGCGTCGTCGGTCCACTCCCAGTCGGCCCGGTAGTGGTGGGCGAGCAGTGCGAGCCGTATGGCGGCGGGGTCGACGCCGTCGCGCCGCAGCTTCGACACGAAGACGAGGTTGCCCTTGGACTTCGACATCTTCTCGCCGTCCAGCGCCACCATGCCCGCGTGGACGTACGCCTTGGCGAACGGGTACTCGCCGGTCAGCGCCTGCGCGTGCGACGCGCCCATCTCGTGGTGCGGGAAGGCGAGGTCGGAGCCGCCGCCCTGCACGTCGAAGCCCATCCCGAGGTGGTCCAGGGCGATGGCCACGCACTCGATGTGCCAGCCGGGCCGGCCGCGGCCGAGCGAACCGCCGTCCCAGCTCGGCTCGCCCTCCCGGGCGGCCATCCAGAGCATCGGGTCGAGCGGGTTCTTCTTGCCCGGCCGGTCGGGGTCGCCGCCGCGCTCGGCGGAGAGCAGCCGCATGGCGGCGGCGTCGAGGTTCGAGACCTCGCCGAAGTGCGGATCTGCCTCGACGGAGAAGTAGACGTCTCCTTCGAGCTCGTACGCGGCACCGGCGTCCCGCAGCCGCTCGACCAGCGGGACGATGCCCGGTATGGCCTCGACGGCGCCGATGTAGTGCTGCGGCGGGAGCATCCGCAGCGCGGTCATGTCCTCGCGGAAGAGGGCGGTCTCCCGCTCGGCGAGCCCGACCCAGTCGACACCGTCGCGCTCGGCGCGCTCGAGCAGCGGGTCGTCGACGTCGGTCACGTTCTGGACGTAGTGAACCTGCCGCTTCGTGTCGAGCCACACGCGCTGCACGAGGTCGAACGCGTTGTAGGTCGCCGCGTGACCGATGTGGGTCGCGTCGTACGGGGTGATCCCGCAGACGTAGATACGGGCGACGGGACCGGCGTCGAGGGTGACGAGGCCGCCGGTCGCGGTGTCGTGGATCCGAAGGTCGCGGCCCTTGCCAGGCAGGGCGGGGACCTCAGAAGCGGGCCAGGCATGCATGACCTGAGCCTAACCGGACGGATGTTCCCCCTACGAACCGGACCGGCCGGGACGACCGGAAAGGCCCTCTTGCACAAGGGCGCCGCCTGTGCGACGGGCAAGGCGACGCAAAGGCGCTGACTAGACCGGCGGCCACGGAATGGCCGGCCACTCCCCCGACGGCTCCGGATGCCGCCCGGACGTCAGCAACGCCTCGACACGCGCGCGTAGCGCCTCGACTTCGTCGGAGGTGATCAGCTCACGAAGCCGCACCGCGAGCCCACCGCCGTCCACGAGCGCATCCCGCAGGGACCCGAGCACGGCCAGCGCCTCGGCGGTCAGCGCCTCCCCGGCCCAGCCCCACAGGAGCGTCCGCAGCTTGTCCTCGGCATGGAACGTGACCCCGTGGTCGATCCCGTACAGCCGCCCCTCGGCGGTCGGCAGCAGATGGCTCCCCTTGCGGTCGGCGTTGTTGATCACCGCGTCGAGCACCGCGAGCCGCCGCAGCCGCTCGTCGTCCGCGTGCACGAGGAGCGCCGTCCGCCCGCCGCCGACCTCCGCGAAACCGATGGCCTTCCAGCCGTCCTCCGGCTCGTCGCCCTCCACGAGCGCCAGGAGCTGCGCGCCGTCCTCGACCGACGCCTCGATCCACAGCTGGCACATGCCCTCGCCGTACGGGCCGTCCCGCAGCACGGTGGGCGGCACAAGACCCCATCCAGTGGCCTCGGACACCTCGTACGCGGCGACCTCGCGCGCCGCCAGCGTGCCCTCCGGGAAGTCCCACAGGGGCCGCTCCCCGGCCACGGGCTTGTAGATGCAGGTGGCCTCCTGCCCGTCGTGCGAAACGGTGCAGAACAGCGCCGCGTTGGAGGCGTCGCGGATGCGGCCGCGCACCGTCAGCTCGCCCTTGGCGAGCAGCTCGGCAGGCGTCACGCCGCTCCGCGGCGGTATCCGTTCTGGCGCGGACATACATGTCCTTCCGGGTCGAGCGGGAGGCTGCACAGCGGGCACGGCGGGCGGCCCGCGTTGACGACGTCCAGGGCCCGTTTGGCGAAGGCCCTGGCCTGGGCGCCGGTCAGGAGGACGCGGAGCATCGGGGGGCCGTTCTCCTCGTCCTGCAGCAGCCGCTCCTCGGCGGCGGCAAGGTCCTCTTCGGACTCGACGTCGATTTCCACGAGCGCCTGGGCTTCGACGATCATGCGCTGCTCTTCACCGTCCCAGGCCAGCGCCATGGTGCCGACCCGGAACTCCTCCTCGATGGGGGTCTCGAGCGGCTCGGTGTCCGAGACCTCCGCGGGAGCGACGGCCGGTACGGCGGCGCTACCCCCGCTGCGCCGTACGACCTCGTCGAGAAGCTCGTCCATGCGCTCGGCGAGTGCGGCCACCTGGGTCTTCTCCAGGGCGACGCTGGTCACGCGGGTTCCGGAGGAGGCCTGGAGGAAGAAGGTGCGGCGCCCTGGCAGCCCGACCGTACCGGCCACGAAGCGGTCCGGCGGGTCGTAGAGGAACACCTGACGGGACACGTCCTGTCTCCATTGGATCGACTCGGGGCGTTACTTCGATCGCTTCACCCTACTGCGGGCGACGATCACGGTGCTCCCGCACCGCCTCCCACCGTGGCGTCGCCGCCGTTCTCCGGCTCCGGGCGAGGAGCCAGCGAGGCGAAGTCCCCGGTGTCGCCCAGGCGCAGCAGGAAGGGGCGCAGTCGTGTGTAGCGGATCGCGGTGACGGAACAGGGTTCCACACTGATGCGCTGGAAGAGGTCCAGGTGAAGACCGAGTGCGTCCGCGACGAGCGACTTGATGACGTCGCCGTGCGAGCACATGACGTAGACCGCGTCGGCGCCGTGTTCGCGCTCCACGCGCGCGTTCCACTCGCGTACGGCCTCGGCGGCCCGGGTGGCCATCTCGCGCATGGACTCGCCGCCGGGGAAGGCGGCCGCCGTCGGGTGCTGCTGGACCACCTCCATCAGCGGCTCGTCCTTGAGCTCGGCGAGCTTGCGGCCGGACCAGTCTCCGTAGCGGCACTCACCGATGCGCTCGTCGGTGTGCAGCGTGAGCTCGGGGCGGGCGGCGAGCAGCGGCTCCAGTGTTTCCCGGCAGCGCTGCAGGGGGCTCGTGACAGCCGTGGCGAGCGGCAGACCGGCCAGCCGGGCGGGCAGGGCGGCCGCCTGGGCCGCGCCCCGCTCATCGAGGGCGACTCCGGGAGTCCACCCGGCGAGCAGGCCTGCGGTGTTGGCGGTGGAGCGTCCGTGCCGGACGAGGATCAGCGTGGGCATGCCGCAAGCCTAGGCGGACTGAGGTGGGTGCCTTGGGTCGCCTCAGAGGATGTGCCGATGTGCTTTCGGTCGCCTCAGGGGTGTGCCCGAGGCTGCCTCAGGGGGTGTGCCTCAGGCTGTCTCCGGGAAGGAGACGCCACGTGATCGTGGACTGCGCCATCTACCGCGAAGGGCGCCGGACCGAGGGGCCCGCGGACTTGTCCGACGCCCTGGACGAGGCGCGGGCCACCGGCGACGCCTTCGTCTGGATCGGACTGCACGAGCCCACTGCACGCGAATTCGAGCACGTCACGAAGGAGTTCGGACTGCATCCGCTGGCGGTCGAGGACGCCCTGAAGGCGCATCAACGCCCGAAGCTCGAGGTGTACGACGACTCGCTGTTCCTGGTCCTCAAGCCGGTGGTGTACGAGCCGCAGGGTGACACCGTGTCCTCGGGCGAGGTGATGCTGTTCCTCGGCGACTCGTTCGTGGTGAGCGTCCGGCACAGCGAAGGGGCCCCTCTGGGCGCGGTGCGGCAGCGGCTGGAGGCGGAGCCGGACCTGCTCAAACAGGGCCCGACGGCGGTGCTGTACGCGGTCGCCGACGCGATCGTGGACCACTATCTGGAAGTCGCGGCGGAGCTCCAGACCGACCTCGAGGAGCTGGAGACGGAGGTGTTCTCGCCGGAGCGGAGCGCGTCCCGCCACACGGCGTCCCGGATCTACGCGTTCAAGCGGCAGGTGCTGGAGTTCCGCAGGTCCACGGGCCCGCTGGCCCTGCCGATGGCCCGGCTCGCCGGTGCGGGCGCGGGCCCCTACTCGGCGGCCGTGCCGTTCGTCAGCGACGCCGCGCAGCCGTTCTTCCGTGACGTCAGCGACCATCTGACACGCGTGAACGAATCCGTGGAGGGCCTCGACCGGCTGGTCTCGGACATCCTCTCGGCACATCTGGCCCAGATGAGCGTCCGGCAGAACGACGACATGCGGAAGATCTCGTCGTGGGCTGCCATGGCCGCGGTACCCACGATGATCGCGGGGATCTACGGCATGAACTTCGAGCACATGCCCGAGCTGACGTGGACCTGGTCGTATCCGGCGGTGATCCTGCTGATGGCCGCACTGGAGATCGGCCTGTACCGGCTCTTCAAGAACCGCGGCTGGCTATAGGGCCTGGTGCGTCACACGGCAGAGCCTGTCGCGTCACACGGCTGATGGAGATCACCCAGCTGATGGCGCTCGCCGCGACCGCCGCGGCCGCAGTGAGCCGCGCAGCCGCGCCCGACCGTCCCCATGCCGATCGCCCCACGCGCGCGTGCGGAAACGCGGCGCTCGGGAACCGGTCGGCACCCGCGCGTTGCCGCAGGGCACGCGCGTGC
>NZ_LOHS01000112.1 GCF_001642995.1 Streptomyces jeddahensis | reverse complement strand
CCTGTCGGCGGCCTGTCGGTGGTTTGTCGGTGGCGGCTGGCACCGTGGTCGGCATGACGCGAATCGACAAGCAACTCCAGCGAGAAGGGACCGCCCCCGGGAGCGCGGTCACCGTACGGGGGCTGGTCAAGCACTACGGCGAGACCAAGGCGCTGGACGGCGTCGACCTGGACGTCCGCGAGGGCACCGTCCTCGGCGTGCTCGGTCCCAACGGCGCCGGCAAGACCACCCTCGTACGCTGCCTGTCCACCCTGATCACCCCCGACTCCGGCTCGGCCTTCGTCGCCGGGTACGACGTGGTGAAGCAGCCCCGGCAGCTGCGCCGCGTGATCGGCCTCACCGGTCAGTACGCCTCGGTCGACGAGAAGCTCTCCGGCCGGGAGAACCTGTACCTGATCGGCAGGCTGCTCGACCTGTCCCGCAAGGACGCCCGCACCCGCGCCGACGAGCTCCTCGAGCGGTTCTCGCTCACCGAGGCCGCCAAGCGCCCCGCGAGCACCTACTCCGGCGGTATGCGCCGCCGTCTCGACCTGGCCGCCTCCATGATCGGCCGCCCGGCCGTCCTCTATCTGGACGAGCCGACGACGGGTCTCGATCCGCGTACGCGCAACGAGGTGTGGGACGAGGTCCAGCGCATGGTCGGCGACGGCGTGACGGTCCTGCTCACCACGCAGTACATGGAGGAGGCCGAGCAGCTGGCCTCCGAGCTGACGGTCATCGACCGCGGCAAGGTCATCGCGGGCGGGCGCATCGACGACCTCAAGGCGAAGGTCGGCGGCCGTACGCTGCGGATCCGCCCGGCCGACCCGCTCGAGCTGCGCCCGATGGCCGCCGCACTCGACGACTTCGGCCTGACAGGACCCGGCTCCGCGACGGTCGACGCCGAGACCGGCACCGTCCTCGTCCCGATCCTCAGCGACGAGCAGCTCACCGCCGTCGTCGGCGCGCTCTCCGCCCGCGGGATCACGCTCGCCGGCATCACCACCGAACTGCCCAGCCTGGACGAGGTGTTCCTGTCCCTCACCGGCCACAAGGCCAGTGCCCCGCAGGACGCCCGTCCCGAACTCGAGGAGGTCGCCGTATGAGCTCCCGCCCGTCGCCCGCCGCCACCCTGAACGAGGCACTTCGCGCCGCCCCCTCGAACACCCTGACCGCGCCCTCCCCGGGGACGAGCAAGGCCGACGGCCGGATCGGGCTCCGCGCGCATCTGCGCCACACCGGCGCCCTGGTCCGCCGCAATCTGCTGTGGATCCGGCAGGACCCGGAGTCGATGTTCGACGCCGTGCTGATGCCGATCGTCTTCACGCTGCTGTTCGTGTTCGTCTTCGGCGGCGCGATCGCCGGCAAGGGCAACCAGGACGAGTACGTGAACTACGTGGTCCCCGGCCTGATGGCGATGATGGGCATGAACATCGCCATGGGCGTCGGTACCGGCTTCAACCAGGACTTCCAGACGGGCGTGATGGACCGCTTCCGGTCCCTGCCCATCGCCCGGTCCTCGGTGCTGGTCGCCAAGATCACCGTCGAGATCGGCCGCATGCTGGTCGCCACGGCGATCCTGCTCGCCGTCGGTTTCCTGCTCGGTCTGTCCGTATCGAACGTGCCCGGGCTGCTCGCCGCGATCGGTCTGGCACTCGTCTTCGGCTCGGCCATCATGTGGATCTTCCTCACCATGGGTGTGGTGATGAAGAACGCCCAGGCCATCCAGGGAATGGGGTTCCTCGTGCTGATGCCTCTGCAGTTCGGTTCGTCGATCTTCGCGCCCACCGACTCGATGCCGGGCTGGCTCCAGTCGTTCACCGACTACAACCCGCTCTCGTCGCTGGCCGACGCCGCCCGCGGCCTGATGAACGGCGGCGCGCCCATCGCGCACGACGTGTGGGTCACGCTGGGCTGGTCGGTGGTCATCACCGCGGTGATGGCGCCGGTGGCGATCCACAAGTTCCGTACGAAGAGCTGACACCGTCAGGCGCCGTGCGAACGTCACAGCAGGGCGGCGGCATCCTCGAGGGAGAGGTCGCCGCCCTCGGCGTACGCGGCGTCGTACGCCTCGTCGCCGAGCACGGCGCGAGCGGCCGACTCGGCCCGGGCGTACGTTTCCCGTTCCACGGCGGACGGGAAGTGGCCCGGCGGCAGCAGGCTCATGGCTGCGCCCAGCAGCCGTGCGGCGTCCCCGGCGCGGCTGCCGCCGTCGAGGCCGGCGAGGGCGACGGCCCCGGTGGTGAGATGCACCGCCGCCATGTGCGGCGCGATGGTCCGCGCCAAGGGCTCACCCGCCCGCGCCACGGCCTGCCGCGTCTTCACAAGGCACTCCTCGTACCGGCAGTCGACGCTGTCCAGCCATGCCTCCGCGCCCAGCACGAAACTGTCGAAGATCACGAAGGCGACCACGCTCTCCTGCTCGCGCAGCAACCGCAGCTGCTCGCGCGCCTCCCCGCTCCGGCCGCTGCGGCCGAGCCATAGCGCGAGGAAGATCCGCGCCGCCGGCATGGCCTCGTTGGCGGAACCGCGCCCGGCCGCCAAGACCTCGCGCAGCAGCTGCTCGCCCCGATCGGTCTCGCCGGACTCGATCAGTACGCTGCCTAGGCGGGCGCCGAGCACCGCCGCCTGGGCGAGCGCACCCATCCGTTCGGCATGGACGATCGCCGCCTCGTAGTCCTGGGCGGCGGACACGTACTCGCCCTTGCGCTCGCGTGCCTCGCCGCGCGCCGAAAGGGACTCGGCGACGCCCCACGCGTCTCCGAGCCGGGTGAAGATCTCCAGGGCCTCGTCGGCGTCCTGGCCCGCATCACCCGCCCAGTCGCTGCGGTTGGCGAGGAGGTTGGCCCGCATCTGCAGGGACACGCCCAGCTCCCACTCGTAGCCGAGCTCCCGGCAGGTGCGGACGTTCGCGTCGACGACGGTGTGCAACCGCTCCATGTCGCCGCTCAGCAGCACGGCGTAGAACCAGAGGTTGCCGGGGGTACGGCAGGTCTGCGGCAGCCCCGGCCGGTACGTCTGGCTGATGGCGCGCAGCTTCGCCTGCGCCTTCGGCGTGTTCCAGGCCTCCAGTTCCGTGTCCATGCAGGCGAGATGGGCGAGATGCGCTCCGCGCCGGGCCTCTTCGAGGAGCTCGGGGCTCATCGGCGGGGGCGCGTCCGTGCACCGCTCGTACACCGGCGGGACGGGCTGCGGGGGCGAGGTGAAGGGGTCGGGGCCGAGCGCCATGACCTCCCGGCACCAGGTGCGGGCCTCGATGCGCAGATCGCGGATCTGCCAGTACCAGAAGAGCGCGTGGACGAGGCACAGCGCCTCCTGCTCGTCGCGGGCGGCGACGGCGTGCCGCAGCGCGGTGCGCAGGTTCTCGTACTCGGTCTCGAGCCGCTCGATCGCCGCGCTCTGGCCGCGACCGCGCAGCAGCGGGTCGGTGGTCCGGGCGAGCTCCCGGAAGTACGTGAGGTGGTCGCGGGCGACGGCCTCGCGCTCACCGGCCTCGGCGAGCCGTTCGGCGGCGTACTCGGCGACCGTCTCAAGGAGCCGGTACCGCATCTCACCGCCCGCCGACGGTGCGGCGACCACCAGGGACTTGTCGACGAGCGAGCCGATCGCCTCCAGGGCCGCGGGCCCGCACACGGCCTCGGCGGCGGCGAGGTCGCAGCCGCCCGCGAAGACCGACAGGCGGCGCAGCACCGCGCGTTCGTCCTCGTCGAGCAGGTCCCAGGACCAGTCGACGACCGCACGCAGGGTCTGCTGGCGGGGCCGGACGGTGCGGCTGCCGGAGGTCAGCAGCCGGAAGCGGTCGTCGAGACGGTCGGCGATCTGTCGTGGCGTGAGCACCCGGAGACGTGCTGCGGCCAGTTCGATGGCGAGCGGAAGCCCGTCGAGGCGGCGGCAGATCTCGGCGGCGGCCGCCGCGGTCTCGTCGTCCTCGTCGACACGGAACCCGGGCCTGGCGGCGGCCCCCCGGTCGGCCAGCAGCCGCAGGGCCACGGGCATGGGGAGCGGCTCGACGGGGCGCAGCAACTCCCCTGGGACGCCGAGGGGTTCGCGGCTCGTGGCCAGGACGGTCAGCCCAGGGCAGCGTACGAGCAGGTGTTCCACCAGCTGCGCGGCGGCGTCGACGACGTGCTCGCAGTTGTCGAGGATGAGCAGCATGCGCCGCTTGGCGCAGTGCTCGGCGAGCCGCACGAGGGGGTCGTCGTGCCGGTCGGCCAGGGCCCGCATCTCCTCGGCTCCCGCGCCGCGCAGCACGGTCTCCCGCGCCCCGACCGCGGTGAGCACGGCCTCGGGCACGTCCCGCGGGTCGTCGACCGGCGCGAGCTCGGCCAGCCACACCCCGTCGGGCGCGGCGTCCCTGACGGTCTCCGCCGCTTCCTGCGACAACCGCGTCTTGCCGGCGCCACCGGGCCCGAGCAGCGTCACGAGCCGCGTCGACGCGAGGTCGGCCCGGATGGTGCCGATGTCGGCCTCGCGGCCGACGAAGGAGGTCAGGCGGGCGCGGAGGTTGCCGGGCGGCGGAGGTGTCGTACGGCCGGGCGGCGCGGTATGGCCGCCCGATGCGGGTTCCGCAGGGCCCGAGGGCGCGGGCTCCGCACGGCCGGAGGACGCGGGCTCCGCATGGCCGGAGGACGCGGGCGCCGCACGGTCGACCGACACGGATTCCGTACGGCCGGAGGACGCGGGCCCCATACGGCGCGCGGGCGCCGTACCGTCGCCGGGCGCCTCGCCCGGGGCGTACGACGGCGGCCCCGGCACGGAGTGCCCCCGCTCCCCCACGGCGGGCTCACCGGTGCCCTCGGCACCCCGCAGCAGCTCCGCGTGCAGGGCCCGCAGTTCCGGTCCGGGATCCGAGCCGAGGCGGTCCGCGAGCTCGCGGCGCACGGACTCGTACGCGGCGAGGGCCTCGGCCGTACGGCCCGCGGCCCGCAGGGCGCGGAGGTGGAGGACGTGGAGAGACTCGTCCAGGGGGTGGCTGCCGCACAGCGCGGCGAGCTCGGGGAGCACCTGTTCTGCCTGACCGAGGGCGAGAGCCGCGGTGAGGCGGCCACGCCGGGCATCGAGACGCCGGGCCTCCCATCGGGCCGACTCGGCGTCGCCGTCCGGGAGGTCCGCGAGGGCGGGACCGTGCCACAGGGCAAGTGCGTCGTCGAGGATCACGGCCGCCTTCACGGGATCACCGTCGGACAGCGCCCGCGTGCCTTCCCCGGCCAGCCGCTCGAACCGGTACAGATCGACGTCGTCGGCAGTCGCGCACAGCCGGTAGCCGCCGTCCACGGAAGTGACGGCGTCCGCGCCGAGCGCCCTGCGCAGCCGCCCGACCAGCGCCTGCAGCGCCCCCATGGCGTCCGCCGGCGGCTCACCGCCCCACACCTCGTCGACCAGCACGGACGCGGGTACGGAGCGCCCGGCCCGCAGCGCGAGCACCGTCAGCAGGGCACGCAACCGCGCCCCGCCGACCGGGACGGGCGTGCCGTCGGTGCGGAGTGCCTGGGTGGTGCCGAGAACGCGGTAGCGCACGGGGTCCATTGTCTCCGGGGACGCCCCGGCACCGCGTCCGGGTTTTGGACACGGGTTCCGACACTCACAGGAACGACCCAGTGGAACGAACCGGAGCAGTCCAGGAACCCCAGCCCGTCCGCAGGACGTTCCCCCCACACCACCGATACGGTCGTCCCGACCGCCGCCCGCACCTCCCGCCCACCCTCGTCCCCAGCTTCAGGAGACCGCCCATGGCCACAGTCACGTTGCGCCGCAGCGACCGGAGGATCAGCCCCGTCTTTCTGGGAATCGTGGCCGTCGCGGCGGTAGCGGGCTGGGCCACCTGGAGCGGTTTCGCCGAGCAGCCGGGGTTCGCCGTCTTCCTCTTCGTGACGGCCGCCTGGATCGTCTCGCTCTGCCTCCACGAGTACGCACACGCGCGTACGGCGCTGCACAGCGGCGACATCTCGATCGGAGCGAAGGGATATCTCACCCTCAATCCGCTCAAATACACCCATGCGCTGCTGTCGATCGTGCTGCCCGTCCTCTTCGTGATGATGGGCGGGATCGGTCTTCCGGGTGGCGCGGTGTTCATCGAGCGCGGCCGTATCCAGGGCCGCTGGAGGCACAGTCTGATCTCGGCGGCCGGGCCGCTCACCAACGTGCTGTTCGCGCTGGTGTGCACGGCGCCGTTCTGGCTCGACGCACTGGACGGCGTGCCGGTCACCTTCCGCTATGCGCTGGCGTTCCTGGCGCTGCTCCAGGTGACGGCGGCCATCCTGAACTTCCTGCCGGTTCCGGGCCTGGACGGGTACGGCGTGATCGAGCCCTGGCTGTCGCACCGGATCCGCCGGCAGGTGGAGCCGTTCGCGCCGTTCGGGCTGCTTGCGGTGTTCGCGGTCCTGTGGATCCCGGAGGTGAACGTCGTGTTCTTCGACGCGGTCCACGCGCTTCTGCGCGGGCTGGGCATCGACGAGCTCCAGAGCTACTGCGGCCAGTCGCTGTACCGCTTCTGGACGGACACGAGCGCCGTCTGCTCCGTCAGCCCGTGACGGACGTGCCGCGCGGCCGGCCGGGGCCCGCCGCCTTCGCGGCCTTCGCCCTGCGCGCGTAGTACCACGTCATGTTCGACGACAGTCCGGCCAGCAGCACCCACACGATGCCCAGCCAGCTGCCCTGGGCGAAGGAGACCACGGCCGCGACGACGGCCAGGAGGCAGACGGCCAGGGCGTACAGAGCGAGGCGGGGCATGGGGTCGGCTCCTGTCAGGGACTCGAGGTGGTACGCCGTCCAGTGTCCCCCATGCCCCGAGCGCGCCGTGAACGCGCCCTACACGTCCGTGACCCGCAGCCCCGCGTGCGCCTTGTAGCGGCGGTTCACCGAGATGAGGTTCGCCACCAGCGCCTCGACCTGGTGGGCGTTCCGCAGCCGCCCGGCGAAGACGCCGCGCATGCCGGGGATGCGCCCGGCGAGCGCCTGCACGAGGTCCGTGTCGGCCCGGGACTCGCCCAGCACCATCACGTCGGTGTCGATCTCCTCGACGTCCGGGTCCTGCAGCAGGACCGCGGAGAGGTGGTGGAAGGCGGCGGTGACCCGCGAGTCCGGCAGCAGCGCGGCGGCCTGCTCGGCGGCGCTGCCCTCCTCCGGCTTCAGCGCGTACGCACCCTTCTTGTCGAAGCCGAGCGGGTTGACGCAGTCGACGACGAGCTTGCCGGCGAGCTCCTCGCGCAGCGCCTCGAGCGTCGCCGCGTGCCCTTCCCACGGCACGGCGACGATGACGACGTCGCTGCGGCGCGCGCACTCGGCGTTGTCCGCGCCCTCGACGCCGTGCCCGAGCTCGTCGGCCGCCGTCCGCGCCCGGTCGGCGGCCCGCGAGCCGATGATCACCTTCTGGCCCGCCTTGGCGAACCGGTAGGCGAGGCCCTTGCCCTGCGGTCCGGTGCCGCCGAGGACGCCGACGACGAGACCGGACACGTCGGGCAGGTCCCAGGGGTCCTTGGCCGGGGCCTTGGCGGGAGCCGTCTTCGCGTCATCACTGGAAGTCATAGAGCGACGATACGTGCGGGTCCCACCGCGGATCACCTCCGCCGGCCAGTGGGCTGGATCACGCCGTACGGCCGTCTCCGACAGGCACAGCCCACGCCTACAGGTCCGCCACGGGCACGCGCCGGAACGTGATCGTCTCGTACGCGCTGAAGTCGCCCGTCTCGTAGAGGAGTCCGACGGTCGCCGCGTCGACGCGTACGAGATCGGAGTACGCGGCGGGCAGCCCGTCGACCGTGTGGGCGGTCCGCCAGGTGGTGCCGCCGTCCGTGCTGCTGCGGATCGTCATCAGGGCCCGGAAGCCGGGGTCGGCGGGTCCTGAGTAGAGCAGCAGGTCGGGGTCGCGGAGCTGGAGCACGCTGCCTTCGACGACGGGCCCGGTGAGGCCCGCCTGCGGACGGAACGGCCTGACAAGGGTCTCGCCGCCGTCGCGCGAGTGGGCGTCCGCGCGGGTGCCCGGTGCGGGCGAGTCGTTGCGGGTGTTGAAGTAGACCTGTCCGTCGGGCAGTTCGGCGGCGGTGGTCTCGTTGGCGTTGATGTAGCCGTTGGGTTTGCTGTCGAGGTAGCCGATCCGCCACGTCTCTCCCCGGTCGTCGCTGAGGAGGCAATGACCGCCGTTGTACTTGCCCTCGGTGCCGTCGTCGCCGCCGGTGGGCGCGAGGGAGTGGTTGGCGGGGACGACGACGCGCCCCTTGGCCGTGCCGCCCGTCAGCTGGACGGCGTGCCCGGGCCCGGTGGCGTACCACCGCCAGGCCGCCTTCTTCGTCTGCCCGGTGATCTCCCGCGGGCTCGACCAGGTGAGCCCGTCGTCGTCGCTGTGCTGGAGCCATACGCGGCGTCCGTTCGCGGCGGTCACCTTGCCGCGCCGGATGGCGTCCTCCGTCGCCGAGGCGGCGTTCCGCACGTGCACCAGGAGGATCCGGCCGGTGTCGAGGACGACGGGCGCCGGGTTCCCGGCGAGGTGGTCGCCGTTCTCCGCGGCCACCTGGAGCGGGCCCCAGGTGCGGCCGCCGTCCGTGGACCGCTTCAGGACGATGTCGATGTTCCCGTGGTCCTCGCGGGAATCGACGCGCCCTTCGCAGAACGCGAGGACCGTGCCCTCCTTGGTGAGGACCACGGCCGGGATCCGGAAGCTCGCATACCCCTCACTCCCGGCCCGGAACGGCACGGACACCTCGACCGCCATGACGGCCTCCCCCATCTCTGCGACCACCCGGTCGCCCGCACTGATCCCACGCAGCAGAACGATCAGCCGCCCAGTCTCGCCGCCCCGTGCCCACCTTGAGCGAATTCAAGGTGAACTCGGCCTGACGACTGGCAGGTTGCGGCAGGATGCGGATGCATGGACGCCGTACGGGTCGCGCTGCTGCGCGAAGTGCTCGCCGGAACCGAGTGGATCGGCGCGACGCGCCACTTCGCGGCCGCGCTGCGGTCCTCCGTCGTCCCGCACGGCGGCGGTCTGCTGCTGGTGGGCACGGAGGGCTACGAGCCATGGCATCTGGCCGCGCACCTCGTGGACGAGGCCGCCTGGTCGGGCACGCCCGCGCTGTCCCCGACGCTCGTACGGCACCGGGTGCGCCCCGGCGACCCGGCGCACCTCTCGGTCGGGCTCGGCAGGATCGAGGCGGCGCAGCGGGGCGAGACGCTGCTCGTGGTGGCACCGGACGCACCGGAGGCGCCGCTGCTCGAGCGGGTACACGACGCACGCCGGGCCGGGGCCACGGTGTTCGCACTGGACTCCGGCGACCGCGACCTGCAGGCCATGGCGCACGAGTCCCTCTCCGTACCGGAGAGCCCCGAGCTCGACCTGGACACCGTGCAGCACCTGGTCAGCGCGGCGGCCGGCGAGAACACCCTGCCCCAGACGCGGGGCCGCAACCGCTTCCGCGACCGCCTGTCCCGCCTGGCGGACCAGCTGACGGCCCCGCCGCCGTCACGCTGGTGACGTCTCGGTGCCACCGGGCTCCGCCCCGGACCCCGGATCGCCCTTCGGGCTCGTCCTCAAGCTCCCCCAGCTAACACTGGGAGGTGCCCCCGGACGGGCTGAATCTTCAGCCCGTCCGCGTGAGGACGACTCGCTCAGTCGTCGTCTTCGCTCCGCGCGGTGGCGTCATGCCACCGGGGGTCGTTCTCCCACTGGAGGTTCCGCTCGGCCGCGATGTCCAGCGCCCGCTGTGCCTCGGCCGGGCTGGCGTACGGCCCGAAGCGGTCCTTCGCCGGACACTCCGGCCCCTCCTCGACCTTCTTGTGCTCCAGGCAGTAGTACCACTCGCCCGGCTTCCCGACCGTCCGCTTCTTGAACAGGGCCATCGCACCGGCTCCTCATCGCCTGAGTCCTCTGAGTCCTCGTGGATCCTCGAGTACGCCGCCATGGTGCCCCATGGCCGCTGGATACACTCCTTGATATGTCTGGCCAGTCACTGCTCGTACCAGGGGAGCTCTCTCCCACCCGCTCCGTCCCGGGAAACATCAGGCGCCCGGAGTACGTGGGCAAGCCCGGCCCCACGCCGTACACCGGCCCCGAGGTGCAGAGCGCCGAGACGATCGAGGCCATGCGGATCGCGGGCCGCCTCGCGGCGCAGGCGATGGAGGAGGCCGCGAAGATCATCGCGCCCGGCGTGACCACGGACGAGCTGGACCGTGTCGCGCACGAGTATCTGTGCGACCACGGCGCCTACCCGTCCACGCTGGGCTACCGCGGCTTCCCGAAGTCGCTGTGCACCTCGGTCAACGAGGTCATCTGCCACGGCATCCCCGACTCCACGGTCCTGCGTGACGGCGACATCATCAACCTGGACGTGACGGCGTACATCGGCGGCGTGCACGGGGACAACAACGCGACGTACCTGGTCGGGGACGTGGACGAGGAGTCGCGTCTGCTCGTCGAGCGGACCCGCGAGTCGCTGAACCGCGCGATCAAGGCGGTCCGGCCGGGCCGTCAGATCAACGTCATCGGCCGCGTCATCGAGTCGTACGCCAAGCGGTTCGGCTACGGCGTCGTCCGGGACTTCACCGGCCACGGGATCAACTCGTCGTTCCACTCCGGCCTGATCATCCCGCACTACGACACCCCGCGCGCGACGACCGTGATGCAGCCCGGCATGACGTTCACGATCGAGCCGATGCTGACCCTCGGCACGCACGAGTACGACATGTGGGACGACGGGTGGACCGTCGTGACGAAGGACCGGCGGCGGACCGCGCAGTTCGAGCACACGCTGGTCGTCACCGACACCGGGGCGGAGATTCTCACGCTGCCGTAGCCCCGCCCGACCAGCCGAGACCCCTGGCCGCTCCGGCGGCCGGGGGTCTGCTGTTTCCGGACGCGCGAGCCCGTTGCGAGGTAGGCTGGTTTTACCGACAGGATGTCGGGAAGCATGAACGCAGAGATGACTTAGGGCAGCCTAAGTTGAAACGATCGCACGATCGCCCTCGGATCCCCCGTTTCCCGTTCCATCCGCTCGGCCCATCGGAGGTCTCCATGGACACGCCGTTCTCGACGCTCCTCCGCGCCGCGTCGCGCGATGCGCACACCGAGGTGGAGACCTCGACGTTCATGAGCGATCTGCTCGGCGGCCGGCTCTGCGTCGACGCGTTCACGCGCTACACCGAGCAGCTCTGGTTCGTCTACCGAGCACTGGAGGACGGTGCGCACGCCCTGCGGGACGATCCGGTCGCCGGACCGTTCATCCGGCCCGAGCTGATGCGCCTCGCAGAGCTGGAGGGTGACCTGGCGCATCTGCGGGGACCCGGGTGGCGGTCGGGCCTGACGGCGCTGCCCGCGACCGCCGCGTACGCCGCACGCATCGAGGAGTGCGCCCGCACCTGGCCCGCCGGATACGTCGCCCACCACTACACGCGCTACCTCGGCGACCTCTCCGGCGGCCAGATCGTCCGTGACAGGGCGGAGAAGATGTGGGGCTTCGCACGCAGGGGCGACGGCGTGCGGTTCTACGTCTTCGAGGGGATTCCCAACCCGGCGGCGTTCAAGCGGCGTTATCGGGAGCTGCTGGACGGGGTGCGGGCGGACGAGGTGGAGAAGCAGCGGATCGTGGCGGAGTGCAAGCGGGCGTACGCCCTGAACGTCGGGGTGTTCAGGGCGCTTGAGGGGGAGTTCCCGTTGAGTGCTTGATCCCCCACCCCGCCGAAAAATTCAGCCCGTCTGGGGGCACCTCCCAGCGTTAGCTGGGGGAGCTTGAGGACGAGCCCGAAGGGCGATCAGGGGGTCCAGGGGCAGCGCCCCTGGTTACGGGAAGGGGCGGGGTGGGGGAAATCCCGGCCTCAGCCCCGCAGGAGCCGCACCCGCCCGCCCACCTCGATCAACCCGTCCGGCCCGGGCGCCGTAAGAATCTGGGACCCCTCCCCCTGGACGATGTTCAGCGCACGGCCCAGCTCATGCGTGAGCAGCAACGCCGCCGCCCCCGTCGCCTCGTCCTCCTCGATACCGTCGTCCCGCCCGGGGAAGGCGCGAGCCCGAACCCGTCCCGCCGCCTCGTCCTCCCACGCCCACGCGTACACCCACTCCCCCGGCGGCGGCACCGCCAGCGCCTCTACCTCGGCCGCCGAGCCATACCGCCGCAACGTCCGCGGCGGCGCCCACTCCGCCCGGGCCTCGATCCAGGTGAACTCGCCGTCGAGCCGCGCGCCCACCACCCCGGCGGGCGTGACCAGTTCGGGCACGTCGAGCAGCCAGGCCGTGCCGACGCAGGGATGCCCGGCGAAGGGCAGCCGCAGTGTCGGTGTGTAGATGTCGATGACCCCGCGCTCGGGGTCGTCGACGAACACCGTCTCGCTGAATCCGAGCTTCGCGGCGAAGGCCTGGCGGTCCTCCTGCGCGGGCATGGCCGACCCGTCTCGTACGACGCCGAGTTCGTTGCCGTACCGGCCGCCCGGGCCGCAGAAGACGCGGAGCACGTCGTAGTCAGTCACCCCGGCATTGAAGCATCAGCCGCCGACAGCCGGGCACGGCCGGAGCCGGACGGCTGCACGGCCGGAGCCCGACGGCGAAGCGGCAATTGACCGTTGCTTGACCGTCCCGTTGATCCGTCATGAGGCGCCCGCAACTCGTCCGTTATCCACCGGTACGCGGGCATGGGATTTGAGACGTGAATCACTAGACGGCCGGAGTTGACTGAGGTAAGCCTCAGATAAGTTAGGGCGGCCTCACCCGACCTGTGAGCCGTCAGCCCATCGTTTTGGAGCCCGTATGCGAGCCGTCCGACTCTCCGTTGTCACCGCCGCCGCCACCGCGGCCGCTCTGACCGCTGTCACGGGCTGCACCGAGAAAGGCAGTGCCCAGGGTGGCGACCGCGTCATCGAGGTGACCGCCACCGACACCAAGTGCGAGGTCTCCAAGAAGGAGTTCCCGGCCGGGCACATCGAGCTCGCCATCGAGAACAAGGGCTCCAAGGTCACCGAGGTCTACATCCTCTTCCCGGACGACCGTGTCGTCACCGAGCGCGAGAACATCGGCCCGGGCACCCAGCAGAAGGTCACCGCCGAGGTGAAGGCGGGCGACTACCGGATCACCTGCAAGCCCGGCATGAAGGGCGACGGCATCCGCCAGAACGTGAAGGCGACCGGCGGCGGCACGACCGCCAAGCGCGACCCGCGCCTCGACGCGGCCGTCGCCGCGTACCGCAAGTACGTGCAGCAGCAGGCCGACGAGACCCTGCCGAAGGTGAAGGTCTTCACGGACGCCGTCAAGGCCGGTGACATCGAGGCGGCGAAGAAGGCGTACGCCGACTCGCGCATCGGCTGGGAGCGCACCGAGCCGGTCGCCGAGTCCTTCGGCGACATCGACCCGAAGGTCGACGTCCGCGAGGACGGACTGGAGGACGGCCAGGACCCCGAGACGGACTGGACCGGCTGGCACCGCCTGGAGAAGGCCCTCTGGCAGGACAAGAAGATCGGCGACCGCGAGAAGGAGCTCGCCGACCAGCTCGTGAAGGATCTGACCGACTGGCAGGGGCGCGTCGGGAAGGCCGAGATCACCCCGACCTCGATGGCCAACGGCGCCAAGGAGCTCCTCGACGAGGTCGCCACCGGCAAGGTCACCGGCGAGGAGGAGCGCTACTCGCACACCGACCTGGTCGACTTCAAGGCGAACGTCGAGGGCGCCGAGAAGTCGTACGAGCTGCTCAAGCCGGTCGCGTCCGAGAACGACGCCGCGCTGGCGAAGGAGCTCGACAAGCAGTTCGCGGCGATCGACACGCTCCTCGACAAGTACCGCGTGGACAAGAACTCCTACGACTTCACCTCCTACGACAAGGTCGGCGAGGACGACCGCAAGGAGCTGCAGGACGCGGTGAACGCGCTTGCGGAGCCGCTGTCCAAGCTCGCGGCCGCGGTCGTCGTCAAGTAGCCGGCAGCACAGCAGGTCCAGGGACGTCAGGCAGGGAAACCCATGGCGGAACAGCCCGTAGCGCAGGATCAGCAGGAACAGTCCGATCAGCCCGGACAGCCGGCAGTGGCCGCCGAGGCCCCGGCGGTCGACTCCCCCGCCCCGTCGCGGCGTTCGCTGCTCGGCTGGGGCGGTGCCGGGCTCGCGCTCGGTGCCGCCGCGGCGGGCGGCGCCGTGGCGATGGCGCGGTCCGGGGACTCCGCCGAGCCCGCGGCCGAGTCCGGCGCCGCTGTGGCGTTCCACGGCGCCCACCAGGCGGGCATCGCGACTCCGGTCCAGGACCGGCTGCACTTCGCGGCGTTCGACGTGAAGACGGACGACCGTGCCGCGTTCGTACAGCTGCTGAAGGACTGGACGACGGCGGCGGCCCGGATGACCGCGGGGCACGCGGTGGGCGAGGGCGCGTACGGCGGTCTTCCCGAGGCGCCCCCGGACGACACCGGTGAGGCGCTGGGGCTCAAGCCCTCGCGGCTGACGCTGACGATCGGGTTCGGGCCGTCCCTGTTCGACAGGTTCGGGCTGCGGGAGCAGCGGCCCGAGGCCCTGCTCGACCTGCCGAAGTTCCCCGGCGACAACCTCGACAAGGCGCGCAGCGACGGCGATCTGTGCATCCAGGCCTGCGCGGACGACCCGCAGGTGGCGGTGCACGCGATCCGCAACCTCGCACGCATCGGCTTCGGCAAGGTCGCCGTCCGCTGGTCGCAGCTCGGTTTCGGCAAGACGTCCTCGACGACTCCCGAGGAGCAGACGCCGCGCAATCTGATGGGCTTCAAGGACGGTACGCGCAACATCGCGGGCACGGACACGGCCGAGCTGGCCAAGCACGTGTGGGTGTCCGCCTCCGACGGCCCCGAGTGGATGGCCGGCGGCTCGTATCTCGTCGCGCGCCGCATCCGCATGAACATCGAGACGTGGGACCGGACCTCGCTGCAGGAGCAGGAGGACGTCTTCGGCCGGGACAAGGGCGAAGGGGCGCCGGTCGGCAAGGCGAAGGAGCACGACGAGCCGTTCCTGAAGGCGATGAAGCCGGACGCGCACGTGCGGCTCGCGCACCCGGACTCCAACAACGGGGCGAAGATCCTCAGGCGCGGCTACTCCTTCACGGACGGCACGGACGGTCTCGGCCGCCTCGACGCCGGTCTGTTCTTCCTCGCGTACCAGCGCGACGTCCGCAAGGGCTTCATCCCGGTGCAGCAGAGCCTGGCACGCGCTGACGCCCTCAACGAGTACATCCAGCACGTGGGTTCCGCGATCTTCGCGATCCCGCCGGGCGTCCGCGACCAGGACGACTGGTGGGGCCGGACCCTGTTCTCCGGGAAGGCGTGAGCATGTTCGCCAACTATCTGATCGGCCTGCGCGAGGGGCTCGAGGCGAGCCTCGTCGTCTGCATCCTCATCGCGTACCTGGTGAAGACGGAACGGCGCGACGCGCTGCGGCCCATCTGGACCGGCATCGGGGTCGCGGTCGCGCTGGCGCTCGGCTTCGGCTGCGCACTGGAGTTCGGCTCCCAGGAGCTGACGTTCGAGGCGCAGGAGACGCTCGGCGGCTCGCTGTCGATCATCGCCGTGTGCCTGGTGACGTGGATGGTCTTCTGGATGCGCCGCACCGCACGCCATCTGAGGTCGGAGCTGCACGGGAAGCTGGACGCGGCGCTGCAGATGGGCACGGGCGCGCTGGTCGCCACGGCCTTCCTCGCGGTCGGCCGTGAGGGTCTGGAGACCGCGCTGTTCGTGTGGGCGTCGGTCCGCGCCTCGAACGACGGGACGTACGGCCCGCTGGCCGGCGTCCTGCTGGGCCTCGCCACGGCCGTCCTGCTCGGCTGGCTCTTCTACCGCGGTGCGCTGCGCATCAACCTGGCGAAGTTCTTCACCTGGACGGGCGGCATGCTGGTCGTCGTGGCGGCGGGCGTGCTGGCGTACGGCTTCCACGACCTGCAGGAGGCCGACATCCTGCCGGGCCTGACGAACAAGGCCTTCGACGTCAGCGACACCATCCCGCCGGACAGCTGGTACGGGACGCTGCTGAAGGGCGTGTTCAACTTCCAGCCCGACCCGACCGTGCTTCAGGTCACGGTGTGGACGCTGTACTTGATCCCGACGCTCGCGCTGTTCCTCTCCCCGGTAGGGTTCGGCCCCGGGAAGGGGAAGGTGAAGGGACCCGATGAAAAGGCTTCGCAGGCTGAGCCGGTTCGCCACGGCAGCGGCGGCGACGGCGGCGCTGTCCGTGACGGCGAGCGGGTGCGTGACGGTGCACGGGGAACGGGAGATCATCCCGTCGGCGACGAAGGCTGAAGCGGCCCGCGCGCTCGAGGAGTTCACCTCCGCGTACAACAAGGCCGACAAGGCGTACGACCCGGCCCTCGACGAGGACCGGGTCACCGGCGCGCTCGGGGCCATCAACCAGGCGGGACTGAAGGCGAAGCGCGCCAGTGAGCCGAACGGCAATCCGGACCACGTGCCGCTGAAGCTGACGGACGCCAAGTTCACCATTCCCGAGCAGGCGGGCTGGCCGAAGTTCTTCCTGGCCGACACCGACAGCAACCGGGACCAGGACGACGACCCACAGCGGGACAACCGCTGGCTGCTGGTCTTCCTGCGGGGCGGTGTCGACGACGTCTGGAAGGCCGGGTTCCTGTCGGTGGTCTCGACGGACGACGTCCCCGAGTTCACGACGGACAAGGACGGCTGGGCCCAGCCGGTCGAGGCGAACGCCACGTCGCTCGCCGTCGTGCCGAAGAACCTGAGCCAGGAGTACGCCACGTACCTCCAGGACGGCGGCGACGTCTTCGCGGCCGGCACGCACACGTCCGCGTGGCGCGCGCTGCGCAAGAAGAACGAGACCCGGCCCGGGCTGTCCACGCAGTACATCGACGAGCCGCTGACGTCCGGCCCGTACGCCCCGGTGGGCCTGCGCACGAAGGACGGCGGCGCGCTCGTCTTCTTCGCGACCCACCACTACGAGAAGCAGACCGCGGCCTCGGGCCTCAACCTCCAGGTCAGCGCGGAGGTCAAGGCCCTGATGACGGGCGAGGCCAAGCAGTCGATCACCCTGGAACGCGTCTCCAACCAGGCGGTCCTGGACCCCGCGAAGGGTTCCACCGAGCCGCGGGTTGAGTTCTTGAACCGGATCCAGGGGCTTACTGGGGCGAAGGGCGAGTAGCCGGGGGGCTACTCGCCCAGAGGCGGGTACGGGTGGGGTGGCCAGGGTGGCCCCGGAATCGGAGCCGGCGAAGCCGGCATTCTCTTCCCGCCGCCGCGGCGATAACCCCCCGCGGCGCAGCCCGGCGGTGCCCCGACTCACCGTAACGCGGGCGCAGCCGAGCACCGTTCCGGGCCGCGGTGGAGGAGCCGCTGCCGACCCGGCGGCGGTGGCGCGGCACCGGCACCGCGGCCGACCGCAGGCGCGGGCGACGCGCGGTGGTTGCCAGCGACATGACGGCGACGACGGCACCGTCGTGGTCGCCGTAGCTCGTCGGGAACCCCGGCGAGCGTTCAGCGGCGGAGGGGCCAGGCGGAAGTCTCGTGTTCCGACTCGGTGCCCGCGAAGCGGGCGCACGCGTCGGTGAGGGTCTCGAGCAGCGTCAGCGGGTCCGGAAGCGCGTGCTCAGGCCCGCGCAGCCATGTCACACCCGCGTCGCCGGGCAGTTGGGCCGGCGGCACCAGGACGTACGAGCCGCGGCAGTGCCACCGCAGACCCGGGTGCTCGTCCATGGTCTCGGGGTGGCAGTCCAGCTCGCAGGGCCACCACTCGTCCTCGTCCTCGGGCGTACCGCGCGTCGCAGTGAAGAAGAGCACACGGTCACCACCCGACTCGGCGACGGGCCCGACGTCGATCCCCTCCGCGAGGAGCCGCTCCAGCGCCTCGAGTCCGGCCTCGCGGGGCACGTCTAGCACGTCGTGGACCATGCCGGTCGCAGTGATGAAGTTCGCCTGCGGCTGATGCCGCGCCCACCGCTCGATCTGGCCGCGGTCGGTCGTGGACTGGGTCTGCCAGGCGAAGGAGACGGGGTGCCGACCGGGCGTGGGACAGCCGATCCGGTCGCAGGAACACCCGTACCCCGAGGGGTGCGCGGCAGGCGCGAGCGGCAGTCCCGCCGCGGCAACGGCCAGCAACAGGGCCTCGCGACCGCCGTCATCGCCCACGTCCTTCGGACGACGAGCGCGCAGCCACTGGGAAATCCTGCCCTGCCCGCCGGTGGGGGCACCTCCCAGGCCCTTAAGGCACTGGGGGAGGCCGAACCCTGCGCCCTTGCCCATGTATCCCCTCATCTCCCGTCGTACCGTCCATGGTGCCACCATCCTGCGCCGCGGGTGACCACAGTCCACATCCGGGGTACGTGGGGCGATGCCAACCCCCGGGTGTCATTGCGGACATTCAGTACATATCTCCGCCTACGGTGGTCGCCATGGTCACAAGGACGGTGCTGGCCGGCCTGGCGACACTGACCGTCGCGGGAACGGCCACGGGCCTCGCCCCCCTGGAATGGGGCGCCGGCCCCCTCACGATCGACGCGCTCCCCCGCGTCGTGTACACCGCACACCGCGGCGGCGCCCTGGAGGTGCCGGAGAACAGCATGTCGGGGCTGATGACGACGTACCGGCGGGGCACGGCCGACGTCCTCGACGTCGACACGCGGATACTGCGCGACGGCACCGTCGTGGCGATGCACGACGCCACCCTGGACCGCACGACACGCGCAAAGGGCCCGGTGCGCGGGCTCACCCTCGCGGACTGGCAGCGCGTACGGCTGCGGCCGGACTCGAAGCTGCCGGGCCACTGGCGTGCCGAGCGGCCGCCGACCGTCGCCGAGGTGCTCGACCGTCTCGGCGGCCGCGTCGTGCTGATGCTGGAGGCCAAGGATCCGGACAGCCTCGACACGCTCGCCAGGATGATCCGCGCCCGGGGCCTGACCCGCTCGGTGCTGGTCAACTCCAACCACCCCGAAGTCGCCCTCCGCGCCCACCGCTTGGGCCTGATGTCCCAGCTGTGGCGCTCGAAGAAGCAGATGCGCACGGACCGGCCGGAGCGCTGGGCGTCCTTCGTGGACGTACTGGACGTCGACTACAAGGCGCGTGACTCCGATCTCGTACGGGCCGTGCGCTCGGGCATTCCCCGGGTGTGGGCCCACACGGTGAACACCCGGAAGCAGCGCGACCGCGTGCTGCGCCTCGGCTGCAACGGCGTGATCACCGATGCGCCGGCGCTGCTCGCGCGGGCCGGAAAGGGGCGCGGACACCGGACGTGAGCCGGTCGGCCGCGCGCGGTCGTGGACGGCGGGCCCCCGGCGGACCCCGGCGGGGCGTCCCGTGGACGGCGGGCGGCGCGTCAGTCCGCCGCGCCGGGCCGCGGACGGCGGGCGGCGCGCCAGTCCGCAGCCCGTGACCGTCCACTGCGGGCGGCCCGTCAGCCCGCCGCGCAGAGCCGTGGACGCCGGGCGGCGCGTCAGTCCGTCGCGCGTGGCCGGGGCGGGGGCGGCCCGTCAGTCCGGCGACGACGGGGGCCACGCGTCCCCCCAGTCGGCGTCGCGCGCCGCCCGGTACAGCGTGCCGTGCCGCTTGGTCACCGTCTCGCGGTGCAGGGTCTCGTCCGCCGCGCACAGGTCGAGCAGGACCTGGCCCTTGCGGATCTGCGGGCGCCGGACGACGCGGGCCGGGGCCGGGACGGCCGGGAACCGTACCGCCGCCACGTAGCTGAACTTCTCGTCCTCGTACGCCAGTGAGCCGCCCTTCACCTGGCGGTGCAGGGACGACCGGCTCACGCGGGCCGAGAAGTGGCACCAGTCCGTGCCGGGGGCGATGGGGCAGGCGGCGCTGTGGGGGCACGGCGCCGCGATCCTGAACCCGGCGGCGATCAGCCGGTCCCGGGCCTCGATCACGCGCGCGTAGCCGTCCGGCGTGCCTGGCTCGACGATCACGACGGCCGACCGGGCGGCGCTCGCCGCGGCGTCCATCACCGCGCGCCGGCCGTCCTCGGTCAGCTCGCCCAGCACATACGACACCGTGACGAGATCAGTGCTCTCGATGGTGAGCGCCGATCCGATACGAGAGCGCTGCCACGCCACGGACCTCAGCGGCTCGTACGACGCGGCCAGTTCCCGGCCCAGCGCCAGCGCCGGCTCCGCCCAGTCCAGCACCGTGACCGGCCGCTCCCCCTCCCAGGTCGCGGCCACGGCCCACGTCGCCGCGCCCGTCCCGCCGCCCACGTCCACATGGCTGTCCGGCGCCCACCCGGCCGGCGCTGCCTCCGCGAGCGCGTCCAGCGCGGAGCGGACCGCCTCGAAGGTCGCGGGCATCCGGTACGCGGCGTACGCGACGACATCCGAGCGGTCGCGCAGCACCGGGGCGTCCGTGGGAGTGCGCCCCCTGTAGTTGGCGATCAGCCGGTCCACGGCCTGCGCGGCCTGCCTCGGCGGCAGGCCGTCAAGGAGGCCGGCGAGGGCCGCGCGCAGGGTCTCGGCTGGGGCAAACGGGGTAACGGGGACGTTCACCCAGCGATTCTACGGTCGCCGCCGCACGGCACGGGCGAGCCGAGTGCCCGCCGCTGCCCGCGGCCGGCTGTCCGCGTCCCGCCTCCGCGGGTGCACCGTGTTGGCCAGCAGCACCAGAAACGTGTCCGTCACCGGATCCAGGACCAACGACGTGCCCGTGAACCCGGTGTGCCCCGCCGCACCCCGGCCGCCGCCACCCCGCCCCGCCAGCTCCCCCATGAACCACGGCTGGTCGATACGGAAACCCAGTCCCGGAGCCGTCAGCATCAGCTCCACGAAGTCGGGGCCGAGGATGCGGGCCGTACCGTACGAGCCGCCCGCCAGCAGGGTCCGGCACAGCACCGCGAGGTCGCGCGCGGTCGAGAAGAGCCCGGCGTGGCCCGCGACACCGCCGAGCGCCCAGGCGTTCTCGTCGTGCACCACGCCCCGCAGCATCCCGCGGTCGGCCTTGGCCCAGGGCCTGCGCTGGTCCTCGGTGGCCGCCGCGCCGGGGCAGGGGCCGAAGCCGGTGGCCGTCATGCCGAGCGGCCGGGTGATCCCGTCCCGTACGAGGACGTCCAGCGGGCGCCGCGTGATGCGCTCGAGGACGTGCTGGAGCAGCAGCATGTTGAGGTCCGAGTAGCAGTACGTGCCGGGCTCGGTGACCGGCGCCTCGGCCTGCAGCGCGGCGAGGCGTGCCGCGTGGTCCGGGCAGTCGTACAGCGGGAGTTCGGGCCGCAGCCCGGAGGTGTGCGTGAGCAGCTGCCGCACGGTGATGCCGTGCTCGGCGGCGGCCCGGAACTCGGGGAGGTACGCGGCCACGCGCGCGTCGATGCCGAGGGTGCCGCGTTCCAGCTGCTGCACCGCGGCGACTGCGGTGCAGAGTTTGGTGAGCGACGCCAGGTCGAAAGGGGTGTCGGTGCGCATCGGCACCCACTTCTCGCGCGGCAGCTCGACGCCCGCGTCGCTCTCGGGGTCGTATGCCGCGTACCGCAGCGCCCAGCCGTACGCCTCCTCGACGGCGACCACCGGGCCGCGCCCGGCGAGCACGACCACGCCCGCGCACCACGGCTGCTCCCCGAGGGGCAGCGCCCGCACCTCCGCCAGGAGCCGCCGCATCTCGCCCGGGTCGAGACCGGCGCGCTCCGGGGTGCCGGTGCGCAGTCGTGGTGCGCTCAGTGCTGGGCCTCCTCCCGGGCTCCACTCGGCTGCGGGGTCCCTCCTCCGGCGCGCAGGCTCGTCTCCTGCGTGCGCGGCTGCCAGGGACGGCACAGTGCCACGAAGCAGGCCACGGCCACCAGTGCGCAGGCCAGTTGGACGACGGCCATCGGGACGGCGGTGGTCTCGCCCGCGATGCCCACGAGCGGCGAGGCGATCGCGCCGATGAGGAACGAGGACGTGCCGAGGAGCGCGGAGGCGGAGCCCGCGGCGTGCGGGGTGCGCAGGAGGGCGAGCGCGTTGGTGTTGGGCAGGGCGAGACCCATCGCGGACATCAGGACGAACAGCCCGGCGGCGACCGGGACGAGCCCTGGGTCGCCGAAGACGCCGGTCGTCAGGAGCAGCAGTGCCGTGGCGGCGGCGGTGATGACGGCGAGGCCGAAGCCGAGGGTCTTGTCGAGGCTGATCCGGTCGACGAGCAGCTTGCCGTTGATCTGGCCGGTGGCGATCAGGCCGACCGAGTTGATGCCGAACAGGAGGCTGAAGGTCTGCGGGGACGCGCCGTAGATCTCCTGGATGACGAACGGCGACGCGCTCACGTACGCGAAGAGCGCGGCGAAGGCGAAGCCGCCGGCGAGCATGTAGCCGGTGAAGACGCGGTCGGCGAGCAGGTCACGCATGGTGCGCAGCGCCTCGGCCGTGCCGCCGCCGTGCCTTCTGCCGGGCGCGAGCGTCTCGGGAAGCGCGCGCCAGACGACCGCGGTGAGGACGGCGCCGATCACGGTGAGGACGACGAAGACGCCCCGCCAGTCGGTGACCCGCATCACCTGCCCGCCGATGAGCGGCGCGATGATCGGGGCCACGCCGGAGATCAGCATGAGGGTGGAGAAGAACCGGGCCATCTCCACGCCGTCGTACAAGTCGCGGACGATCGCCCGGGCGATCACGATGCCCGCGGCGCCCGCCAGGCCCTGGGCCAGCCGGAACGCGATGAGCAGTTCCACGGTGGGCGCGAAGGCGCACACCGCGGTGGCGACGATGTACACGAGCAACCCGGCGAGGAGCGGGCGCCTGCGGCCCCACTTGTCGCTCATGGGCCCGACGACGAGCTGCCCGAGCGCCATGCCCGCGAGGCAGGCGGTCAGCGTCAGCTGAACGGTCGCCGCGGGGGCGTGGAGCGCGTCGGTGACCTCCGGGAGCGCCGGGAGGTACATGTCCATGGACAGCGGCGGTACGGCGGTGAGCCCGCCGAGCACCAGGGTGACGAGGAGTCCGGTGCGGCGGGCGGCGACGGACCCGGCGGCCTCGCCCTGTCCTCGGGGCCCTCTGGAACCCCCCTCGGCTGTGGAGTCCGTCTCTATGGACCCCTTCTCTATGGGGCCGTCCGCCCCGGCGTCTGCTGATGTCCTTCGGCCGCGCTCGCGCATGGCCCCCCTCCCGGTCCTGGATTCCGCCACATATGCTCTCAGCTCGTCGCGGTGGTCGAGACCGCCGGACGGCGAACAGCAGACGGCAACAGGGAGGGAAGCGCGTGACGACGCAACCGGTGCGGTGGGGGATCCTGGCGACCGGCGGGATCGCCGCCACGTTCACGGCGGATCTGCTGGACCTTCCGGATGCGGAGGTCGTCGCGGTGGCCTCGCGGACGGACGCCTCGGCGAAGGCGTTCGCGGAGCGCTTCGGCATCCCGCGTGCGTACGGCAGTTGGGGCGCCCTGGCGGAGGACGCGGAGGTGGACGTCGTCTATGTGGCGACGCCGCACTCGGCGCACCGCGAGGCGGCGGGCCTGTGTCTGGAGGCGGGCCGGAACGTGCTGTGCGAGAAGGCGTTCACGCTCAACGCGCGCGAGGCCGAGGAGCTGGTGGGCCTGGCCAGGGAGCGCGGCCTCTTCCTGATGGAGGCCATGTGGATGTACTGCAACCCGCTGATACGGCGGCTCAAGGCCCTGGTGGACGACGGCGCGATCGGCGAGGTGCGCACCGTGCAGGCCGACTTCGGGCTCTCGGGTCCGTTCCCCGCCGCGCACCGGCTGCGGGATCCAGCGCAGGGCGGTGGCGCGCTGCTCGATCTGGGCGTCTATCCGGTGTCGTTCGCGCAGCTGCTGCTGGGTGAGCCGTCGGACATCACGGCGAGAGCGGTGCTCTCGGACGAGGGCGTCGATCTCCAGACCGGAATGCTGCTCTCGTGGGAGAGCGGTGCTCACGCTCTGGTGCACTGCTCCATCATCGGCGGCACCCCCATCATGGCGTCGGTCACCGGCTCCCGGGGCCGCATCGACATCCCGTACGGCTTCTTCCACCCCGACCGTTTCGTGCTGCACCGCGACGGCCGTGACCCGGAGGAGTTCACGGCGGACCCGGCCGCCGGCACGGGCGCCAGCCTCAAGCACGAGGCCGTGGAGGTCATGCGCTGCCTGCGCGCGGGCGAGACCGAGTCCCCGCTCGTGCCGCTCGACGGCTCGCTCGCGGTGATGCGGACGCTCGACGCGGTACGGGACCGCATCGGCGTCCGCTATCCCGGCGAGGCGGAACAGGCTCAGGTCGCGACGGCCTGAGCCGGTTCCGCGCCCGCCTCCGCGATGGCGTCAGGCGGGCTTCAGCCCCGGGTTCCCCGCCTCCGTCACGAACGACGCAGCCGTGGTGATCGGCGCCCCCGGCGTCGTCACCGCGCTCACCGTCTTGAAGTCGGCGCGCGCTGCCTCGGCGCCCAGCTGGACCGTCACATAGCCGCGCCGCCCGTTGTAGAACTTCATGTGCGGGTTGGCCGCCATGTAGGTGTCCCAGTTGGCGGGCTTGTCCGCGCCGTCCTTGCCGCTCGATATGGACGTCGCGACGATCTCGGTGCCGACGGTCTTCGACGCCTGGTCGTCGAAGTCCCGCTTGATATCGAAGGCGTAGCCCACGTGCACGTCGCCCGTCAGCACCATCAGGTTGTCGATACCCGCCGACTCGGCGCCGGCGAGCACCCGTTCACGCGAGGCCGGGTAGCCGTCCCAGGCGTCCATGGACACCTTCGACGGCAGGGTCGTGGTGTTGTGGCGGCGGGAGAACGTGACCTGCTGCGGCACGACGTTCCACAGTGCCCGCGACTCCCGCCACCCATCGAGCAGCCACCGCTCCTGGGTCTCGCCGGTCAGCGTGCGCGAGGGGTCCTCGGACTCGGGGCCCGAGTACTGCCAGCCGTCCCCGTACGCCTGGTTGGAGCGGTACTGCCGGGTGTCGAGGATGTCGAACTGCGCGAGCCGGCCCCAGTGGAGACGGCGGTAGAGCTGCATGTCCGGGCCCTCGGGCTGCTGCGGGCGGCGCAGCGGCTGGTTCTCCCAGTAGGCGCGGTAGGCGGCGGCCCTGCGCAGCAGGAACTCCTCCGGCGGTACGGAGTTCTCGGGGGTGTCGTCCGCGTAGTTGTTCTCGGTCTCGTGGTCGTCCCAGGTGACGACGAAGGGGTGGGCGGCGTGCGCGGCCCGCAGGTCAGGGTCGCTCTTGTAGAGGGCGTACCGCAGCCGGTAGTCCTCCAGCGTCAGCGTCTCGCGGTTGAAGAGCGCGGGCAGGGTGCGGTCGGTGTAGGTGCGGGCGCCGCCGACGGAGTTGACGGCGTACTCGTAGAGGTAGTCGCCGAGGTGGAAGACGATGTCGACGTCGTCCTGGGCGAGGTGCTGGTACGCGGTGTAGTACCCGTCGTGGTACGCCTGGCAGGAGACCGCGGCGAGCGTGAGCGCCCCGGGCCGGCTGCCCGCTTCGGGCGCCGTGCGGGTGCGGCCGGTCTCGCTGACCCAACTCCCGACGCGGAAGCGGTAGTAGTAGACGCGTCCGGCCTCGAGGTGGGAGACCTCGACGTGGACGGAGTGGTGGAACTCGGGGTGCGCGGTGGCCGTGCCGCGTCTGGCGATCCGGCGGAAGCGCTCGTCGTGGGCGAGCTCCCAGTGGACGGTGACGCGCTCCTGCGGCAGACCGCTGTCCGGCTCGTACGGCGCAGGGGCGAGCCGCGTCCACAGGATCACGGAGCCGGGGAGCGGGTCGCCGGAGGCGACGCCGAGCGTGAACGGGTTCTCGGTGATCCGGGCCGCGTCGAGTTCGGCGGCGCTCGCGGAGCCCGCGGCGGGCAGGTTGGTGGCGAAGGCGAGCGCTGCGGCGGCGCCGGTGACGGTGAGGAAGCGGCGGCGGCCGATCTGGCGGGCGGCGGCGCGGAGTTCGGGGGCGTGCTGCGAAGGTGGCGTCGGACGTGCGGGTGTCATCTGGCCCTCCCCTGACGGTTGTTGTCAGGGGCATTGAATGTGCGGGGGACGACGGAGACCTGTCACGTGCACAACAAATTCATGTCGGAGGGATGAGTTCCGCATGACCGCCGCTCACACCCGCAGCCGCACACCCATGAAGAATCTGCACAAACGGAATATGATCCACCGCCCCTTTGGGGCAAGTGGCCCCCCTATGCTCAACTTCTCTCCATCAGTCCTTCACATTTAGAGCACACGTTGCGCATACGTTCCAAGGCGCGGGCAGTGGCCACCTCGGCCACCCCGACCGGGCACACAAGCGCACAGGCGTAGGCGCACAAGACCACATTGAGGGGGTGGACAACCGCTCCGCGGCTGCCAGGCGACCAAAGGGGGGCCCGCGATTGGGACCGCGGGAACGACCTGGGCCGCGGAGCGGTTGTCCTGCTTCACGCCTCCGTGGAGCGCCGAGCCCCCAGTACGCGCTCGATCTCCGCCATCTCCTCCTCGGCCAGCGGCCCGTACGCCAGCGCGCCCGCGTTCTCCTCGGCCTGCGCGACCGTACGGAAACCGGGGATCGGCACCGTGCGCGGGCTGCGCGCCCACAGCCAGGCCAGCGCGCCCTGGGTGAGGGTGCGCCCGCGGCTCGTGAGGACGGACCGGACGGCGTCGACGCGCGCCAGCCACTCCGGGTCGGCGCCGCCGCCCGCTGCGAACCCGGGCAGCCAGGCGGGCGGCGCACTGCGGATGTCACCGGCGGCGAGCGTGCTCCCCGGCACGTACTTCCCGGTCAGCAAACCCATCGCGAGCGGGCTGCGGTTGATGCTCGCGAGGTCCGACTCCTCGCAGAGGGCGAGCAGTTCGGGCGCATCCTGCAGGATGTTGCAGCGGTGCTGGACGGCGGCGCAGTGCGGGCCCGCGGCGAAGACGGCCGCGCGTGCCGGGTCGTCGGTGCTCCATGCGTACGCGCGGATGAGCCCCTCGCGTACGAGGTCCTCGCAGGCGTCCCGCAGGAGGGCGGCCCGTTCGGGGTCCGCGTCGGACAGGTGCAGCTGGTAGAGGTCCACGTAGTCGGTGCCGAGCCGGGCGAGGGAGGCGGTCAGCGCACGCCGTACGTACGCCGGTGAGTCGTCGCTGCCCGTGAGGGCCTTGCCCGCCTCGTCGAAGAGGTTGCCCCACTTGGTGGCCACCACGACGTCCGCCCTGCGACTGCCGAGGGCCCTTCCCAGGACCCGCTCGCTGTGCCCGGCCCCGTAGACGTCGGCGGTGTCGAAGAAGGTCACGCCGAGGTCCATCGCCCGGCGGACGGCGCGCACCGACTCCTCGTCGTCGACCTTGCCCCAGCCGAGGGGGCTCCCGTCCGCGGCCTGCCACTCGCCGCCGATGGCCCAGCAGCCGAACCCGAGGGCGCTCACCTCGATTCCGCTGCGGCCGAGGGTTCTTGCGTAGGGGGTGTGCCGGGTGTGCGTGCCGTCGTCCGGCGTCGTGCCGTCAGCAGCCGGGGCGGTCGTCGCGTTGGTGGTCTCCATGCCTGTGGACGCTAGGCGTTGGAGTGCACGCGAAGGCAATCCTCCAGAGCGGACCGGCACCTGAGATCCTCAGGAAAGCCGGGAAGGCCGGGAAGGCCGGGAAGTCGGGAAGGCAGGGAAGTCGGAAAGGCCGGGACCTCATGCCCCTTGCGCCGTGCTGCCCCCGCCCGGGGCCGCCTCCGCGCCGAACGGCCCCTCCTTCACCTCCTGTTCGGAGGGCGCCGCCTGCGCCAGCCGTACGTGCCTGTTGCGTGCCGTGATGACGGCCATGGTGCCGATGGCCGTGGCGGCGAACGCCACCGGGACCATCCAGTCGCGGTTGACGATGTGGCCGAGAACGTGGTCGAGGGAGAGACGGCCCGGACCGGTGACGGCAAGGCAGGCAGGGACGAGGCCGAGGAACGCCGCGTACTCGTATCCGCCGCTCTGGGCGAAGAAACCGCTGGGCGCATGCACGGCCGCCGCCCCCGCCATCCCGCCGGCCGCGGCCGCCCCCGCCGCGGGCGTCGCGAGACCGAGGGCGAGCAGCGCGCCGCCGCCCGTTTCGACGAGCCCGGCGGCCATGGCGTTCGCCTTGCCGGGCTTGTAGCCGACGGACTCCATGAAGGCGCCGGTGCCCTCGATTCCGCCGCCGCCGAACCACCCGAAGAGCTTCTGGGTACCGTGGGCGGCGAGCACCCCGCCGGTTCCGAGGCGGAGCAGCAGAAGGCCCAGGTCACGTCGGTCGATGAAGGTCACGGCATCTCCTCGGAGTCCTACGACATGGGGGTGTAGGGCATGGGGCGTACGGGCCCAGGGCATGGGGCGTACGGGCCCAGGGCACCCATGGCTTCGCGAGTGCCGGGCTTTCGCGGGTGCCGGCTTGCGCGAGTGCCCTCTCCACCGTCGCATCACACCGGGCGGGACACCCGGCGCATGCGGCCGTTCGAGTGGAAGCAGTCCCGAGACGCACGCGAGGTGTTCGCCGCCACCTCGCCCGCGTCACGGCCCGCTCACTCGCTCAGTGAGGAGTTGAGGGCGGTGAGGGCGGCCGGGCCGTGCCGGAAGCCGGGGTCGACCTGGGCGGAGAGATCGCTTCCGGTGGCCTTGCCGGCCCAGGCCGCTGCGTTGCGGAGGTGGAATTCGACGGCGTGCTCCTGGAATGCCTCCCAGTCCTTGGTCCGCTCGTCGAGGGCGGTCTGCAGCAGGCGCAGGGCATGGACGTTGTGCGGCTCCAGCTCACCCTGAGGACGCCCCCGCTCCTGGGAGCGGACCCAGGAGGACTGCTCGAAGTACGTCAGCAGATGGTCGCCGACGTGCTCCTTGAGGAACAGCAGGTCGTCCTCGCCGGTCACCTTGTTGCCGACGACCGCGATCGGGATCCCGAACTCCTCGGCATGGTCGCGGTACTGGCGGTAGACGGAGACACCCTTGCGGGTGGGTTCGGCGACCAGGAACGTCATGTCGAACCGGGTGAACAGCCCCGAGGCGAAGGCGTCCGCGCCGGCGGTCATGTCGACGACGACGTACTCGCCGGGCCCGTCGACGAGATGGTTGAGGTACAGCTCCACAGCGCCGAGCTTGGAGTGGTAGCAGGCCACACCGAGATCGCTCTCGTCGAACTCACCGGTGACCATCAGCGGCACCCCGCCCACCCTCTGGACGTGGTGAGAGTGCACCGGATCGTCCCCGAGCAGCCGTAGCAGACGCGAGCCCCGGCCCGGCGGAGTGGTCTTGATCATGGCCGCGCTCGAAGTGATACGGGGGTTGTCGCCACGGAGATGGTCCTTGATCTCCGCGAGCCGCGAGCCGAGGGGCGGCGCGGCGAAGGCCTCGCCGTCGTCGAGCCCCAGGGCGTGGGCGAGATGCTGGTTGATGTCGCCGTCGATGGCGACGACCGGCGCCCCGGAACGCGCCAGGTGGCGCGAGAAGAGGGCCGACAGCGTGGTCTTGCCACTGCCACCTTTACCGACGAACGCGGCACGCACCACTGACCCCCAAGTTGAAAATGACTGTCATGTGGCTAGATCTAGCGAGGCGGCCGAGAGCCTGTCAAATCGGGACAGGCTCAACTTCCTTCCGTTGAAGGCAGGTTGGGGAGTGGGGAGGAGCAGCGACCGGGTCGACGAGGAGCTCAACCGGCGCGGCAAACCCGACCGTAATTGCCAGGCAGTCGCGGTGACGGTCTCGTACGGTGCCGAGATGTTGACTGTACGAGCCATGACGGAAACCGATGTTCCCGCTGTATCAGCGATACGAGTGACCGGCTGGAAGGCCGCGTATGCCGGGATCGTGCCCCAGTCCTTCCTCGATGGCATGACGGTCGAGGCAGAAACCCAGCAGCGATGCCATCACTTCAAAAGGTCGAGTGAGGGCATAACCAACCTGGTAGCGGTCGACACCCATGGACGAGTCGTGGGTTGGGCTTGCCTCGGGCCCTTTCGCGGCGACGGAACGATTACGAATGCGGGTGAGCTTTACGCTCTGTACGTCCAGCCTTCACTCATCGGATCCGGAATCGGTCGCACGCTCCTCGAAGCCGTGCACGCCCAGGCTCATGCGGATGGCTTCGACCTGGTGCTGTTGTGGGTCCTCACCGACAACACCACGGCGCGTCGCTTCTACGAGCGGGCAGGTTATGCCGCTGACGGTGCCGTCCAGGCTGATGACTATGACGGAGTATCCCTATCCGAAGTCCGTTATCGGCGCACCTTGTAGGAGTTGCGTCGTCGACTTGACGGTGAAGAACGTGGGGAAGACGGACGACACGGCCGCGTCGCTCTTCACTGCGCAGCTTCTCGACGGCGACGGCCGCTCGTACAACCCGGAACTGTTCGTCGATGGCATGGCGTGAGCCGGACGTCGATCCCTTACGCGGGGCTGGTCTCCTCGTCGGTGAGGCGCGCGGTGAGGAACGCCCGCTCGGCCTCGTTGCCCGTCAGCTCCAGCGCCTGCCGGTACGCGGCCGCCGCCTCGTCCGTACGGCCGAGGCGGCGCAGCAAGTCCGCCTTGATCGCCGGCAGGTGCTGGTACCGGGAGAGACGGCCGTCCTGGCGGCGCTTCCCGCAAGACGCCTTCGATAGTACGGTCGCGCGCGTCACCTGCGCCCGCCGGAGGATTCCGCATGTCCGCACGCTATTTCGAGGACTACACACCAGGCCACGGCAGGGCCGCGCCGCGCGCGGCCCTGGACTCCGACGCCCCCAGAATCGACCTCAACGGGGAGTGGGCGTTCCGGTTCTCACCGGCCCTGCGCCCGGAACCGGATGGATTCGAAGCCCCGGACTTCGACGACAGTTCCTGGGATGCCCTTCGCGTCCCCTCGCACTGGCAGCTGAACGGCTACGGCCGGCCCATCTACGTCAACATCGCCTACCCGATACCGGTCGACCCACCCTTCGTCCCGGACGAGAACGAGACCGGGGACTACCGCCGGACCTTCGACCTGCCCGCCGACTGGGCGGGCACGCCGGCCGTGCTGCGCTTCGAGGGCGTGGACTCCTGCGCCCGGGTCTGGCTCAACGGCCGCGAGCTGGGCGTCACCTACGGCAGCCGCCTGGCGAGCGAGTTCGACGTGACCGAGCTGCTGCGGCCCGGTCGCAACGTGCTGGCGGTCCGGGTGCACCAGTTCTCCGCGGGCACCTACCTCGAGGACCAGGACACCTGGCGCCTGTCGGGCATCTTCCGCGACGTGTCCCTGCTGGCCCGCCCCGCGGGCGGCATCCGGGACGTCTTCGTGCACGCCGACTACGACGCGGACACGGGCGCGGGCCGGCTCCGGGTGGAGGCCGACGCGGACGCGCCGGTGCGGATCGACATCCCGGCCCTCGGGATCCACGACCAGCCGGCCGAGGGCGAGTTCGCCTTCGCGGCGGTACGGCCCTGGAGCGCGGAGGATCCGCAGCTCTACGAGGCGTACCTGGCCACTGGCAGCGAGCGGGTCCGGATCCGGATCGGGTTCCGCAGCGTGGCCGTCGACGAGGCCGGAGTGCTCCGGGTCAACGGCCGTCGGGTGGTGCTGCGCGGCGTGAACCGGCACGAGTTCGACCCCGATCACGGCCGTACGCTCTCGATCGAAGCCATGCGCCGCGACGTGGAGTTGATGAAGCAGCACAACATCAACGCCGTGCGCACCGCGCACTACCCGCCGCACCCCGCGTTTCTCGACCTGTGCGACGAGCTCGGTCTGTGGGTCATGGTCGAATGCGACCTCGAGACCCACGGCTTCGAGTACCCCGACCCGGAGCGCTGGCAGCGCAACCCCTCCGACGACCCCCGCTGGCACGACGCCTACCTGGACCGCATCGAGCGGATCGTGGAACGGGACAAGAACCACCCGAGCGTCATCCTGTGGTCGCTCGGCAACGAGGCAGGGGACGGCCGCAACCTTCGGGCCATGTCCGAGTGGGTTCGGCGGCGCGACCCGTCCCGCCCGATCCATTACGAGGGCGACCGGCTCGGCGAGTACACCGACGTCCACGCCCAGATGTACGGCACGCCGGCCGCCGTCGCCCGGATCGGCCGCGGACAGCTGCTGCCGGGCGAGGTCAACTACCCGCCCCGCGCGGGCTCCGGCGACCCTTCGGACGACCCGCGCAACCGCATGCCCTTCCTGCTCACCGAGTTCGCCCACGCCATGGGAAACGGGCCCGGCGGGCTCGCCGAATACGTGCAGCTGTGGGACGAGTACCCGCGCCTCCAGGGTGGCTATGTCTGGGAGTGGATGGACCAGGGACTGCGCACCCGCGACGCCCAGGGGCGCGAGTTCTTCGGCTACGGCGGCGACTTCGGCGAGGACCTGCACGACGGCAACTTCATCTGCGACGGCCTGGTCCTCCCCGACCGCACCCCCTCCCCCGGTCTCCTGGAGTACGCGAAGGTGATCGCCCCCGTCCGAATCGGCCCCGGCCCGGAGGCGGACACCCTCGCGGTGGAGAACCGCTACGAGGTGCTGGACCTGTCCCATCTGCGGTTCACCTGGTCGCTGGCTCGCGAGGGGGTCGAGCTGGACCACGGCGTGCTGCCCACGCCGCAGCTCGCGGCCGGGGAGCACGGCCGGCTGCCGCTGCCTCGGCTGGACCCTCCCCCAGCTACCGCTGGGAGGTGCCCCCAGGGCGGGGAGGACGGCGGAGGCGAGCTCTGGCTCACCGTCCAGGCGGAGCTGGCCAAGCCCGCCGACTGGGCTCCCGAAGGTCACGTGGTCGCCTGGGGACAGCTCCAGCTCTCCGCGACCGGCCGCCGGCAACCGATCGGCCTGCCGAGCCCGGCCCGCAGCGAGGGCGAGCACATTCTGCTCGGCCCTGGCCGCTTCGACCGGACCACCGGAGCTCTGCTCTCCATCGGCGAACTCCCCCTCCACGGACCGAAGCTGAACCTGTGGCGCGCCCCTACCGACAACGACCGCGGCTGGCCCCAGCGCGACGCTGCCTACTGGAATGCTCGCGGACTGGACCGACTGCGGTACCGCACCGTCTCCGTCACCCCTGACGCAGAGGGCATGACCGTCGTCGTCCGCAGCGCCCCCGCCGCGGGCAGCTCCGGCTACCTCACCACCTACCGCTGGGACAGCGACGGTGACAGCCTGCGCCTGCGAGTGCATGCCGAACCCGTCGGCCACTGGCCGGAGCGAGGCGACGACTTCCCCGACACCATGGTGGACCCGGAACTCCCGCCGGAGGAGTACCAGGAGCTGGTCCGCAGGGACAAGTCCCGCTCACTGGCCCGCATCGGACTCGACTGGGAGATTCCCGCCGTCTGGTCCCAGGTGGAGTGGTTCGGCGCGGGCCCGGGCGAGGCCTACCCCGACTCACGTCAGGCAGTTCGCGTCGGACGTTTCCACGCGACCGTGGACGAGCTGCAGACGCCCTATGTGCGCCCCCAGGAGAACGGCAACCGTGCGGACACCCGCTGGGCCACCTTCACCGACGGAGCCGGGAACGGACTGCGCGTCGCGGGCGAAGAGCCGTTCCATTTCGCCGCCCGCCGCTGGACCGACCAACAGCTCGACGCCGCACGGCACCACAGCGACCTCGTCCCCGGCCCGGTGATCCACCTCCACACCGACCACGCCGTCCAGGGCCTCGGCAGCGCCGCTGTGGGACCCGGTGTCCTGCCTCAGTACCGGCTCGAACTCGCATCGGCGGACTTCGCGTTCATCCTGACTCCCCTGCAGCAGAGCTGAGACCACCGAGCGGCCCGCCGCACCAGAGTTCCTGGTGCGGCGGTGTATAAGAGACAGGGGCCGCTCCGTGCTCCTCCCCGGGGAGTTTGTTCAGCCAGAATACATGCCCTCTGACCTGCGAAAATAGGGAGCGGCAGACGAGTCGGGCTGTACGCCGGGTATTACGCTTGGGAAGCGATCACGCTCTGACCTACATCTTTACGGGCAACTCCGCCCTCTGGGACTTCTCAGGGACTTTCAGCCGAGGTCCGTGAACCACGCCTCGATGGCGGACAGTCTCCGCGCGCCGGCCTGCGGTATGAAGTGCGTGTACGTCCGGAGCGTGAACGCCGGGTCGGAGTGGCCGAGCCACTTCGCAAGCGAGACGATCGACTCACCGGCTTCGAGCATCACCGAGGCGTACGTGTGGCGCAAGACGTGGAAGCCGCGCTCGCGGCTCGGCTCCCATACACGAGACGGCTTCTCGCCCGGCTGTCGCTTGGGCCGCGGCGGGGTGCCCCACTGTCGCGAGCGCGGGCTTCCGCGCTCTGGTGGCCTGCACGTGATCGACACCAGCGACGTCGGCGTCTTCATCGGCCTGGACGTCGGCAAGGACGAACACCACGCCACCGCTGTCACCCCGGCCGGGAAGAAGGCGTCAACAAGCGCCTGCCCAACACCGAACCCAAGTTGCGCGAGCTGTTCGCGAGACTCCAGGCCAAGCACGGCGGCCCGCGCATCCTCATCCTGACCACCTCCGACCTGGATGAGCATGTGTACGACGCCCTCGCCGCCGGTGCCAGCGGCTTCCTCCTCAAGGACGTGACCGCGGAGCGCCTCTTCGACGCGGTACGGGTCATCGCTTCCGGCGAGGCGCTGCTGGCGCCGACGGTGACCCGCCGCCTGATCGCCGAGTTCGCCCGCCTGCGCCCACCGCAGCAGCGGAGCCCAGTACTGTAGTGAAGCTGCTGACCCCACGCGAGACGGAGGTGCTGCGGCTGATCACGGAGGGTTCGTCCAATCCGGACGTCGCGGGACGGCTGCATGTCAGCGATGAGACGGTGAAGACCCATGTCAGCCGGGTGCTGGCGAAGTTGGGGCTGCGCGACCGGACGCAGGCGGTGGTGACGGCGTACGAGTCGGAGCTGGTCGTGCCGCGTGCGGGGGGGGGGCTGAGGGGTACGCAAGGTAGTCGGTGGCCTTCGGCCCCGGGGAACAGCCCCCGCACATCGGGGTCGGCCAGTACGCTGCCCCGGAACACCAGCGCGAACGCGAATCGGTCCGCCGCCCCCGCAGAAGGGAACGCCCACCCGTGATTCCTGGCGTCACCATCCAGGTACCCGCCAAGATCAACGTCCAGTTGTCGGTCGGTGGTCCCGAGCCGGCCGGCTTCCATGAACTGGCCACCGTCTTCCTCACAGTCGGTCTCTACGACGAGGTGACGGTCACCCCGGCGGACACCTTGCGGATCACCGTCTCCGGCCCGGACTCGGACCTGGTGCCGACGGACGGCAGCAATCTGGCGGCGCGGGCGACCACGGCGCTGGCCGAACGGCTCGGCGTCCGGCCCTCGGTGGCCGTGCACATCGCCAAGGGCATCCCTGTGGCCGGTGGCATGGCGGGCGGCAGCGCCGACGCGGCGGCAGCGCTGCTCGGCTGTGCCCGACTGTGGGAGGCCGACCTCGCCCTTCCCGAACTTCTCGGGATCGGCGCAGACTTGGGCAGCGACGTACCGTTCTGTCTGACGGGTGGGGCCGCGCTGGGGCTGGGTCGCGGCGAGCGGCTCACCGCGCTGCCGCTCGGCGGCCCCCTGCACTGGGTGGTGGCGGTCGCGGCGGGCGGACTCTCGACCCCGGCGGTGTACCGGGAGTGCGACCGGCTGCGGGGCGCGGCCGGAATACCCGATCCGCTTCCTTTCCCGCCCGTCCTCAAGGCCTTGGCGGCGGGGGATGCGCCGGCACTCGCCCGGGCCCTCGACGAGTACGCGTCCGCGCCACCTGGCGAGGGACACGCGAACGACCTTCAGCCGGCGGCTCTTTCACTGCGGCCGAAGCTCCATGACACGCTTCGGGTCGGCCGCACGCTGGGCGCCCTGACCGGGTTCGTCTCCGGTTCCGGCCCCACCTGTGTCTTCCTGGTGCCGGACGCCCGGAGCGCCGCCCTGGTGGCGGAGGGCCTGTCGGCCTCCGGCACCTGCACCTCGGCAACAGCAGCGACCTCCTCCGGAGAGGGGCCGCTCGTACGGTACGCACCGAAGCCGGCAACCGCACCCGGGTCGGAGGCCGACCGGGCGTGATCATTCTGGGCGCGCCCTTCCAACAGCAGCTCAGCTGGCCGCTGCGTACCGTCCGACTGCTCGGACTCATCGTGCTCCTCGTCAACATCGCCCGGGTCGCCCCCCGGCCGGGCTGGCAGGGCCAGGGCCTCGCGGTCGTCATCACGCTGTCCCTGGCCACCGCCGGCTGGCAGCTCTGGCTCGCCTCCGACTGGCTCCCCCGGTACGCCGTCACCATCGCCTGGGTGCTCATCGGAGTCCCCGGCGGAGTCCTCGCCGGCCTCAGCCCGCACAGCGGCGCCATCGCCTTCCCCGCCGTCGCCCTCACCGACGCTGGCGCACGGCTCGCACACCGTCGCACGTTCGCCCTGGGCGTCGCCTGCACGGCAGGCGTCCTGGCGGGACATCTGGCCGCCGGTTGGAGGTTCGCCGTACCGCACCTGCTGCTGCTGTTCGCCTGCGCACTGCTCGGCACCCTCCGCTGGCAGTACGTGCAGCGCGCCGAGCAGTCCGAACTCCTGCTCAGCAATGCCGAGTACGCCGCCCAGGAGCACGCCAGGGCCGCCACCCTCGCGGAGCGCACCCGGATAGCGCGGGAGATCCACGACATCCTGGCCCATTCACTCGCCGCTCTCTCCGTCCAGTTGAAGGCGATCGACGCCCTGGTGGAGGACGGCGCGGGCGCCGACCGGATCCGGCCCTGGGTCGGCCGCGCCGAACAGCTCACCAACGAGGGCATCGTGGAGACCCGGCGCGCCATCCTCGCGCTGCGCGGCGAGACCCTGCCGCTGGAGCAGCTGCTGGTCGGCATCCTCGGCGTCTACCGCGAACAGGACGGTGCGGCGGCCGAGTTCCGTGCCGTCGGCGACCCCGTAGAGCTGCCGGCCGACATCGCGATGACGCTCTACCGCACCGCCCAGGAAGCGCTCACCAATGTCCGCAAGCACGCTCCGGGCAGCCGGGTGGAGACCGAACTGCGGTACCGGCCGGGCGAGGTGGAGCTGACGGTCGTCAATCGGGTGCCGGAGCGCGTCGGCGCCCCGGCGGGCGGCGACCAAGGCGTCGCCGGGTTGGCGGAGTGCGGCACGGGGTACGGTCTGGCGGGGATGCGTGAACGGGCCGAGGCGGTCGGTGGCCTGCTCGACGCGGGTCCACACAAAGACAGTTGGCGCGTACACCTGAGGATTCCGCTATGACCACGACCGACCCGTCCCGCCGGCGCAGATCGCCCGTTCGCGTGGTCGTCGCGGACGACCATCCCGTGGTACGGGACGGCCTTGCCGTCCTGCTCGGACTTCAGCCCGACATCGTCGTCGTGGGGCAGGCCGCCGACGGCGAGGAGGCGGTGTCCGTGGTTCTGGACGCCCGGCCCGACGTGGTCCTCATCGATCTGCGGATGCCGCTGCTGTCGGGGGTAGGCGCGATTCGCCGGATCAGGGCCGTGGACCCGGGCATCCGCTTCGTGGTGCTGACCACCTATGTCGACGACGCTGAGGTCACCGAGGCCTTCCGCGCCGGAGCGCTGGGCTTTCTCACCAAGGACGCGGGCCGGCAGGAGATCTGCGAGGCGCTGGTGGCGGCCGCCGAAGGCCGTGGCCTGGTGTCCCGGGGCGCACAGCACGCGCTCGACACCGGCGAGGCGGCACCGGCGACCGCCGAGCAGGACATACCGGACGGGCTGACGCCTCGTGAGTGCGATGTGCTGCGCCTGATCGCCGCCGGCCGATCCAACCGGGAGATGGTGGAGCTGCTGCAGGTCAGCGAGGCGACCGTGAAGACGCACATCAACCGAATCTTCGCCAAGGCCCAGGTGCGCGACCGTGCACAGGCGGTGCGCTACGCCTACCGCAACGGGCTGGCCTCAATCAGCGATTCATGACCTGCCGGGCGTCATGTATCGCGCCCTCCACTCTGCTCCGCCCAAGGGCCCTCCACCCTGCTCCACCCCAGGGTTGAATCGTCACAACAATGCCTACGGCAGAGATCAACCCGGGGTTCGATTACATCTGTCGGTGCCGTCCCTAGCCTGAAATCGGAATTGCTTCCGTTGGCCGGAGGACCAATGAACAGTGCGTATTGGCTCAACCTCATCGTATTTGCCATTGCTTTGGAAAGCGATATCGGGCGGCGCAGAGTCGGTGCGTTCAGAATCCTCCGTCCCCTGGTCAGTGCCCTCGTGCTGGTCCCTGTCTTCTTCCGCGGAATGGACACCTCCGAGAACGGATTGCTACTCGAAGGAGGCGCGGCCCTGCTCGGCGCGCTTCTCGGACTCGCCGCCTCCTCGTTCATGCGATTCGAGTACGACGCAGGAAGGCAACGGGCTTTCTCCCGTACCGGAGTGGCCTTCGTTGCCGCCTGGGTGGCCATCACCGTGGCCAAGCTGTCGTTCTCGTACGGATCCACGCACTGGTTCGGCCGGGCGCTCGGCACCTGGATGTACGAGAACGCCATCAGCCCGGACGCCATGCGGGCCGCGTTCATCTTCCTGAACATCGCCACGATGCTGGCCCGGGTCGGCGTCATCTATTTCGGCGGCAGACGGGTGGCGCGCGAGGCCGACGCCGCGCACGGTGTCCTCCAGAAGGCACCCAGCCATCCGGTGGGGTAGCCGATCGGGGCACCCCGACCGGACTGTCCGAACGCTGTCGACGCCACCGCCACCGCCCTGCGATCGTCGGGGGACCCTGCCCGTCTCTCCCCTTCCCGGTCCCCGAAGAGTCCCGCCCTTGCAGGCCTTTCCCTACCCCGTATCCGGAGTGAACGTGATCGCATCAGGAGCACGGCCGCCTGCCCAGGTGCGGAGGGCCATCGACTCGGCCGCCCAGCAGCTGTTCGCCGTGCGCCGCCCGGACGGCTCCTGGCAGGACCACCTGCCCTCCGCCGCCATCTCCACCGCCACCTCCGCGGTCGCCCTGCACTTCGCCGACCCGGAGGGCTCGGCCGAGCTGATCCGCAGCGCGCTCGACTGGCTCCGCGCGAACCAACTCCCCACCGGTGGCTGGGGCGACGGCCCCGGCACTCCGGCCACACTGCCAGCCTCCGCGTTCGCGGTGGCCGCGCTGCGGCTGCTCGCCGCCGAGGAATCACGGGAGGATGTGCGGCGCGGGCTCGACTGGATCGAGAGCCGCGGCGGGATGGCCGCAGTCGCCGACCCCGACCGCTGCGCCCTGCATGTGCTCTGCCTGCAGTTCCTGGCCCTGGCCGGCCTGTACGACGAGCGGCGGATCCGCCGGATGCCGGCCGCGGTGGCGCTGCTCCCCCGGAAGCTGCGCCAGAAGGTGTCGTTCGTCGTGCCGGTCACCCTGTCCTGGGCGGTGATGCAGCGGCGCACCTGGCCGCAGGGGCGGATCCTGCGGGCGGTGTCCCGGCTCGCCGAGCCGCGCGCGTACGCGTACTTCGACGAGCTGCTGCTCAGCCAGGGCAAGGAAGGCGGCATGCAGGAGTCGCCGCTGCTCGTCTCCATGGTGTGCTTCGCCTTCGCCCGCGCGGGGGTGCGGCCCGATCTGGTCGAGCGGATGGCGGGCTATCTGCGGCTGACGGCGCGGCCGGACGGCTCCTGGGCGGTCAATCGGGACCTGGAGTTCTCGGTCACCACCTTCCTCGCGGCCGGTCTGCAGGAGTGCGGATTCGCCGACGATCCGCGGCTGAGTTCGACGATCGACTGGATTCGGAACTGCCAGTGGGACGCCGGCTTCATGGCGACCGGCTGCCCGCCGGGCGGCTGGGCCTGGTCGGTGGAGTCGGGCTGGCCGAACTGCGACGACACGGCCGATGCGCTGCTGGCGCTGGCCGGCGCGGGCTGCGGGCCCACCGATCCACGGGTCAGGGCGGGCCTCGACTGGCTGCTGGCCATGCAGAACAGGGACGGCTCCTGGAGCTGCTTCTGCCGCGACAACCATGTCGCCCTCGACGCCCCCTGCGCGGTGATCACCTCCCACGCGGTGGCGGCGCTGCGGCTGGCCGGCGGGCTCGGCGCGGACGCCCCTCCGCTGGCGAAGGCGGTGCGCTGGTTCGCCAAGACCCAGCGTCCGGACGGCTCGCTGCCCTGCCTCTGGTATCGCGGCAGCACCGCCGGCACCGGTCAAGTCCTGGACGCGCTGGGCGGTTTGGGGCTGGGTGGCAGTGACACGGCGCGCCGGGCCCGCACCTGGCTGTTGCGCACCCAGCAGCCGGACGGTGGTTGGGGTGACGGCGAGGGCGCGCCCTCCTCGGTGGAGGAGACCGCCTGGGCCGTGATGGGTCTGCTCGGCGCGGGCGCCGACCCGCGGGAGGAGGCCGTCCAGGGCGGGGTGCGCCGGCTGCTGCACGAGCAGACCTCCGAAGCGCTGTGGGAGCCGACGCTGCTCGGCGTGTACTTCCTCGATCTGTGGTACTCCGACGATCTCCTCGCCAGCGGGTACGCCCTGCAGGCACTGGGCCGGTACTGGAAGGCATTGACATGATCAACGAAACGGAAGTGGTCGGCTCCGACACGGTGGAGCCGCCGGTCTGCCCCTTCGCCCAGGATGTACGCCTCGAACACGACCCGCGCTACGCCAAGTTGCGGGTGGACGAGCCGGTGAGCAAGGTCCGGATGCCGCACGGCGGCGACGCCTGGCTGGTAACGCGGTACGAGGACATCAAGTCCGTACTGACCGATTCCCGATTCCGGCGGGCTCCGATGGAAGGGCGTGCGGTCACAGCCGCCACCAAGGACATCGGCAAGGCCCGCTCGGCGATCCTGCCGATGACCGACCCACCGGAGCACACCCAGATCCGACGGCTGGTCACCAAGGCCTTCACGGTGCGCCGGATCGAGGAGCTGCGGCCCCGGGTGCAGGCCACCGCCGATGAGCTGCTGGATGCGATGGAGGCAAGCGGCGGCCCCGCGGACCTGGTCGCCGCGCTGTGTCTGCCGATGCCGATCACCATCATCGCCCAGCTGCTCGGCGTGCCCACACCGGACCAGCGCAAGGTGCACTCCTGGGTGCGCGCGATGCTCTCGATCAGCGACCACACGCCCGAGGAGGTCGCGCACGCCACCGCGGAGTTCAAGGCTTATATGGCCGAGGTACTCGAGGAGCGCAGGCGCACCCCCGACGACGACCTCATCACCCAGCTGATCCAGGTGCAGGAGGAGGGCGACCGGCTCAGCATGGACGAGCTGCACTCCATAGTGATGCTGCTGTTCGTGGCCGGCCACGAGTCCACCCAGAACCAGATCACCAACTTCACCTACACTCTGCTCACCCGGCCCGACCTGTGGCAGGAGCTGCTGGCGCACCCGGAGCGGCTGCCCGAGGCGATCGAGGAGCTGCTGCGCTATCTGCCGCTGGGCTTCGCCGGACTGCCGCTGTGGACGGCCGAGGACGTGCCGCTGGCGAATGTGCTGATCCGCAAGGGCGACTCGGTGCTCCTCGCCAAGACCTCGGGCAACCGGGACGCCGCGGTGTTCGACCGCGCCGACGAGATCGACTTCCAGCGGGCCGCCGTCCCGCACCTGGCCTTCGGACACGGGCCGCACTACTGCATCGGGGCGCAGCTGGCCCGGATGGAGCTCCAGGTGGCCCTTGGCACCCTGCTGCGGCGCTTCCCGAGGCTGCAACTCGCCGTCCCCGACGAGGAACTGCGGTGGCGCGAGGGTGCGTTCATGCGCGGCCTGATCGACCTTCCGGTCACCTGGTGAGGCCGACCCCATCCATGATCACCGACAAGGGAGCCCTCGCATGACCACGACCGAACCGCCGCTGACCGAAGCGGCGCCGGGCCCGGCGCAGACGTGCCCGGTGATGCACGGGACCCAACCTGCCGCGGCAGGGCGGGACCTGCTCAACTACCCGTTCAGCGGCGCCGTACCGCTGGATCCGCCGGTGGAGTGGGAGCAGGTGCGGGAGCAGTGCCCGGTGGTCGCCGTGCGGCTGCCCAGCGGCGACGAGGCGCATCTGGTCACCCGCTACGAGGAGGCCAGGGCGCTGCTCGCGGATCCGCGCTTCACCCGGCAGATACCGGTCAACGCCGAGTCCCGGATCGGGGCGAGCGAGGACGGCGGGGTGTTCAGCCGGCAGGCGACCAGCGGGCTGAAGATCTTCGAGGGCGAAGGGCATCTGCGCTGGCGCCGCTTGATGGCGAAGGCCTTCACCATCAAGCGGGTGGAGAGCATGCGGCCGCGGATCCAGGCGCTCGCGGACGAACTGGTCGACAAGATGGTCGCGGCCGGCCCCCGGGCGGACATCGCCCGGGACATCGGCGCGATCCTGCCGGTCCGGGTGATCGGCGATCTGCTGGGAGTGCCGACCGAGGATCTGCACCGGTTCGCTACCTGGTCGGACGCGATCCTGACGCTCACCCGGCACAGCAAGGCCGAAGTGGACGCGGCCCGGCAGGACTTCGGTATCTATCTGGCCAAGCTGATCGAGGCGAAACGGGCCGAGCCCGGGGACGATCTGCTCAGCGAGCTGATCAACATCACGGACAGCGAGGACGGCCGGCTCGACATGGTGGAGCTGATCGTCACGGCCATGGCGATCCTGGTGGCAGGACACGAGACCACCGCCAACATGATCGGGAAGATGACGGCGATGCTGCTCGCCGACCGCAGCCGCTTCGAGACGGTGGTGGCCGATCCGTCGATCGTGCCGAGCGCCGTCGACGAGGTGCTGCGCTTTGACACCAATCCCAGCATCGGGGTGCCGCGCTATGTGAGCGAGGACATCGCGGTGGGTGGCGCGGAGATCGGAGCGGGCTCCACGGTCATCGTCAGCCCCGCGATCGCCAACCGCGATCCGCGGCGCTTCCCCGAGCCGGAGCGGATGGATCTGCGGCGCACCAACAACCAGCACCTTTCGTTCGGCGCCGGCCCCCATTTCTGCCTCGGGCAACCGCTGGCCAGGGCCGAACTGCAAGTGGTGCTCGGCACCTTGGCTCGTCGGCTGCCCACGCTGCGGCTGGCGATCGACCGCCGGGAGCTCCGGGTCAAGCAGGGGCTGATCGTCGTCGGATTCGAGGAAGTCCCGGTGGAGTGGTGACCATCGGGCCCGGCCCAGCGAAGGAGCGTCATGCGTATCGAGGTTGACCGCGAGCTGTGCTGCGGCAGCGGCATGTGTGTGCTGACCGATCCCGAGACCTTCGACCAGAGCGAGGAGGACGGCGTGGTCCAAGTGCTCCGCACCCAGCCGTCCGCCGAGCGGCAAGCGGTCGTCCGGAGCGCCGTCTCGGGCTGCCCGACGTCGGCGATCCGGCTGGTCGAGTAGGCCTTGTCGCGCGGCCCTGTCGCGCGGCCTTGTCACGCCGAGGAGCCGGAAGTCGGAAGAGGGAGTGGGGCATGCGGAAGAACATCCTGATCACGGGCGCGAGTGGCGGTCTCGGTCGCGGTATGGCCTGGGAGTTCGCCCGGCGCGGCCGCCATCTCGCGCTGTGTGCGCGGCGCGGCGACCGGCTGAAGGAGCTGCGAGACGAGCTGCTCGCGGCGCATCCCTCGATCACCGTGGCCGTGCGCGAGCTCGATGTGACCGACCACGCAGCGGTGTTCGAGGTGTTCCACTCTTTCCGCGCGGAGCTCGGCTCGCTGGACCGGGTGGTCGTCAACGCCGGTACGGGCGAGGGAAGTCCGGTGGGCACGGGTGGCTTCGAGCGAAACCTTCGCGCGGTGAACACCAATTTCACCGCCGCCCTCGCCCAGTGCGAGGCGGCCATGGAGGTGTTCCGGGAGCAGCATTCGGGCCATCTGGTGGTGATCTCCTCCATGAGTGCGCTGAAGGGCTTCCCCGGCGCGCTCACCGCGTACGCGGCAGGCAAGGCCGGGGTGCTGACGCTGGCCGAGGGCATCCGCGCGGATGTGATGGGAACCCAGGTGAAGGTCAGCACCATGCTGCCCGGATACATCCGATCTGAGTCCAACACCCATGAAGGCCAGCGGAGGTTGGTGGTCGACACAGAGACCGGCTGCCGCCGGCTGGCCGCCGCCATCGAGCGCGAGCCGGCCAGGGCCTGTGTGCCGGCCTGGCCCTGGAGTGTGCTCGGCGTGGGGCTGCGGCTTCTGCCGCTGCGGGTGACCAGCCGGATGGGAGCGGTGGCTCGCCGCGCCGAGGGCCCTCGGGCCCGTACGGCCGCCGCCGACCACGCCGGATAAGAGTAAGCCCAAGCAACGACAAAGAGCCCCCTATGATTCCCTAAATTCGGGAATCGGGGGGCTCTTGCGCACCCGGGGCAAATCAAGTGGCAACGAGAGGACAATGTCCGACAGGCAAAGAAAAACACTTTTCCTGGCAGCATCGGTGCACGAAGTGCCATAATCGGCCATGCGATGGGAGCCCGCATCACTGACGAACAATGGGGAGTATGTCAGGTATGCCCAATATTGCCGAAGTCGAGCAGTCTTCCATCGGGGATTACTGTCCCGGCGGCAACTCAGTACTACTCATAGAGCCGAATGAAGTCATACGGCTCGGACTCATGGCTGTGTTCCGCTCCATCGAAACGGTGACAAGTGTCACCGGCTGCGAAACCACTCCAAGTCTCGACACCGCCCTCGAGGAGCGACGCCAGCGACCCGGTCGCGCCGGCATCCTGGCCATGTCCTCCAATATCGGAATCGACGAGATCAGATCCCTCGAAGTCCGGGCCGCCCAGGACCACATGCGCACACTACTGATCCTGCACAGCCTCGACGACCCGTCCTTCGTCGAGTACTCGCAGCGCTTCGCGCACGGTCTGGTCCTGCTCGATGACATCACCACAGAGCACATGAGTGGCGCCCTGAAACGGCTGGAGCGCCGAGAGGAGGTCATGCTCCCGGTCCGCGTCGCAGGCCAACTGCTGCAGCGCCCCAGGGCCTTGCGCAACGGCCCGCACCAGAGCCGGCAGTTGCTCACCCAGCGCGAGCTGGACGTGCTGACCCTGCTCTCCCAGGGGTACAGCAACAAACAGATCGCGCCACGGATCGGCATCTCCGAGCACGGAGTCAAGCGCCATGTGGCCAACGTGCTGGCCAAGCTCAACTGCTCGAACCGCACCCAGGCCGTGTGCCTCGCCCTCCAGCGGGGCCTGCTGGCGGAGTCACGGCTGACCCCCGCAATGTAGCCGCTTCCCCGTCCGCCGCCCGGCCCTCCGGCTCGCCGCCTTTCGGCCCACTAATTTCAGCCACTTCATTTCCGGCCACCGCACATCGAACCCCGGGTTGACAGAGTCGCCGACTCGGCAGCCCCCGCACTTCGGGGCGTCAACCCTCGGGTTGACGCCCCGAACAAGCCCCGTCTGCTTCAATTGAAGCCTCATACCGGACGGCAGATGTGCCGAAATCCGCAACAACGCCAGGGAGATTTGCGTAACCCATTCCATTGCGCCGCTCCCATCGCATTGATCGGCTCGGACTTACCTTTCGGGTTACTCGGGTGTCATCCTCATCCGTTCCGCCCGCACTTCTCTGGGCAATGCGAATTGCATCCGCTCCGGTACGGACTCGATTTCCAGCAGGTCGTCGAAACCATGGTCGGCCAGTGTCTCCAGCAGATCCTGTACGAGCACCTCGGGCACCGAGGCACCACTGGTAACCCCGACGGTGTGCACGTTCTCCAGCCAGTCGGGGTCCAGCTCTGCCGCGTAGTCCACCAGGTGGGCCGCCCGGGCGCCGGCTTCCAGCGCCACCTCTACCAGCCGCTTGGAATTGGAGGAGTTGGCCGAACCCACCACGATGACCAGTTCCGCCTCGGCGGCGATCTGCCGTACCGAGGTCTGCCGGTTCTGGGTCGCGTAGTAGATGTCGTCCGAGGGCGGCCCGGCCAGCGCCGGGAACCTGTCGCGCAGCGCCGCCACCGTCTCCTGGGTCTCGGAGACCGAGAGAGTGGTCTGGGACAGCCAGGCGACCCGCTCCGGGTCCCGCACCGAGATTCGTCCGATGTCTTCGGGACCGTCGACGAGTTGGATGTGCTCGGGTGCCTCGCCCGCGGTCCCGATGACCTCCTCGTGCCCGTAGTGCCCGATCAGCAGAATGTCGTAGTCCTCAGCGGCGAACCGCCGGGCCTCGTTGTGCACCTTGGTCACCAGCGGGCAGGTCGCGTCGATGGCGTGCAGCCCGCGGGCCGCGGCGCCCTCGTGCACCGAGGGCGCGACACCGTGCGCGGAGAACACCACCACGGCGCCCTCGGGCACCTCCCCGGTCTCCTCCACGAACACGGCCCCGCGCCGCTCCAGGGTCCTGACCACATGGATGTTGTGCACGATCTGCTTGCGTACGTAGACAGGGGCGCCGTGCTGCTCCAGGGCCAGCTCGACCGTGCGCACCGCGCGGTCCACACCCGCGCAGTAGCCGCGCGGCTTCGCCAGCAGGAGGCGCCGCCCGCTGCGCGGACCACTCTGCTGTCCGCTCTGCTGGCCGGTCACGACTGCTCCTCCGTGCCCGCGCCGGCGCCGGACTCTTCGGCCAGCCGCAGTGCCTCCTCAATGAGGGTCTCCACGATCAGCCGCTCCGGCACCGTCTTGACGACCTCGCCGCGGACGAAGATCTGGCCCTTCCCATTGCCCGAGGCCACCCCGAGGTCCGCCTCCCGCGCCTCGCCCGGCCCGTTCACCACGCAGCCCATGACCGCGACCCGCAGCGGGATCTCCATGCCTTCCAGCGCCGCGGTGACCTGCTCCGCCAGCTTGTAGACGTCGACCTGGGCGCGGCCGCAGGACGGACAGGAGACGATCTCCAGCTTGCGCGGCCGCAGCCCGAGCGACTGCAGGATCTGCACCCCGACCTTGACCTCCTCCACCGGAGGGGCGGAGAGCGAGACCCGGATGGTGTCGCCGATCCCCTGGCGCAGCAGTGCGCCGAACGCGACGGCGGACTTGACCGTGCCCTGGAAGGCGGGTCCGGCCTCGGTGACCCCGAGGTGCAGCGGGTAGTCGCACTGCTCGGCGAGGATCTCGTACGCCCTGATCATCACGACCGGGTCGTTGTGCTTGACGGAGATCTTCAGATCGTGGAAGCCGTGCTCGGCGAAGAGCCCGGCCTCCCACAGCGCGGATTCGGCCAGCGCCTCCGGGGTGGCCTTGCCGTACTTCTTGAGCAGCCTCGCATCCAGGGAGCCGGCGTTGACCCCGATCCGGATCGGGGTACCCCGGTCGCGGGCCGCCTTGGCGATCTCCTTGACCTGGTCGTCGAACTTGCGGATGTTGCCCGGGTTCACACGGACCGCTGCGCAGCCCGCGTCGATCGCCGCGAAGACGTACTTCGGCTGGAAGTGGATGTCGGCGATCACCGGGATCTGCGACTTGCCGGCGATGGCGGGCAACGCCTCCGCGTCGTCCGCGCTCGGGCAGGCCACGCGCACGATGTCGCAGCCCGCCGCGGTGAGTTGGGCGATCTGCTGCAAAGTCGCGTTGACATCGGCGGTGAGTGTGGTGGTCATGGACTGCACGGAGACCGGATGGGCGCTCCCCACCCCGACGGGCCCCACCTTCAACTGGCGGGTGGACCGACGGGCCGCCAGTGCGGGCGGCGGAAAGGCGGGCGTGGCGAGGTCGGTCATGAGGCGGTCTCCCTGGTGGCCGTCGTGGAGCTCAACGGATGCGGGCCACCCAGCGAGACGGGCAGCGGCCAGCGCATCGGGCTGCGCCTGGCCAGGAACTCCGTGGCAGAGCGAGCCATATGACGTGACGTCAGCCCGATCTCATCGAGGATCTGGGCGCGGCCCGCGTGCTCCAGGAAGGCAGCGGGGATCCCGAAGGTGCGGACCGGAGTGTCCACATCGGCGTCCCGCAGCAGGCGGGCCACCGCGTCTCCGACGCCGCCACTGCGGCAGCTATCCTCGGCGACCAGCACCAGCCGGTGCCGCCTTGCGAGCGCGGCCAGCGCCGGGTCCAGCGGCTTGACCCAGCGCGGATCCACCACGGTGGCGCCCAAGCCCTGCGCCCTGAGCAGCGCGGCGGTCTCGATGCCGGCCCGGGCCAGCGGGCCCACGGCGACGACGAGGACGTCCTGCGCGCCGGTGGCGCTGAGTACGTCCAGCTCGCCGATCCGGCCGATCGCCGGGAGGTCCTCGGGCACGGCGCCCTTGGGAAAGCGCACCACGGTCGGACCGTCCGGGATGTCGATACCGGCCCTGAGCAGCGAGCGCAGCCGGGCCGCGTCGCGCGGTGCGGCGATCCGCAAACCCGGCACCACCTGCAGGATCGACAGGTCCCACATGCCGTTGTGGCTCGGCCCGTCGTCGCCGGTGACACCGGCCCGGTCGAGTACGACGGTGAGGCCGAGCCGATGCAGCGCGGCGTCCATCAGCAGTTGGTCGAAGGCCCGATTGAGGAAGGTTGCGTACACCGCGAGGACCGGTCGCAGCCCGCCGAGCGCGAGTCCCGCGGCCGAGCCCATCGCGTGCTGCTCTGCGATGCCGACGTCGAAGGTGCGCTCGGGGTACGCGTCGCAGAATCCGGCGAGGCCGGTGGGGCCCATCATGGCCGCGGTCAGGGCCACCACGTCTGGCCGCTCGGCGCCGATGCGCACCATCTCCTTGCCGAACACCCCGGTCCAGGAGGTGCCGGTGGAAGGCAGCTTGCGGCCGGTGGCCGGGTCGAAGAGGCCCGGGGCGTGGAACTTCTCGTCGTCGTCCGCCTCGGCCGGCGGATAGCCGAAGCCCTTGCGGGTCACCACGTGCACCACGGTGGGGCCGAGCGTCCTGGCCTCGGTAAGGGCGGCTTCGAGCGCGGTGATGTCGTGTCCGTCGACCGGTCCGAGATAGCCGAGGCCGAGCGAGCGGAAGAGCTCACCGGGCGGCTGCTCGCCGGTGCCCTCGCGGCTGGCCGCCAGGTGCTCGGCGATGCCGCCGATGGTCGGAGAGTAGGAGCGGCCGTTGTCGTTGAGCACTACGGTCACCCGGCGGTCCTTGGCGGCCGCGATGTTGTTGAGCGCCTCCCAGGCCATGCCGCCGGTGAGCGCGCCGTCCCCGATGACCGCGACCACCTGGCGGTCGTCCTGCCCGGTCAGCCGGTAGGCCTTGGCCAGCCCGTCGGCGTACGACAGCACGGTGGAGGCGTGCGAGTTCTCGATCACGTCGTGCTCGGACTCGGCCTGGCTGGCATAGCCGGAGAGGCCACCGCTCTTGCGGAGCTCCGCGAATCGGTTCCAGCGGCCGGTGAGCAGTTTGTGCGGGTAGACCTGGTGGCCGGTGTCGAACAGCAGCCGGTCGTACGGTGAGGTGTAGACGCGGTGCAGTGCGATGGTGAGCTCCACCACCCCGAGGTTGGAGCCCAGATGGCCACCGGTGCGCGCCACCACGTCCAGCATCAGGTCCCGCATCTCCTGGGCGAGTGCGGCGAGTTGCGGTGCTGTCATGGCGCGCAGGGCGCGGGATTCGGAGGCGGTTCTCAGGAGGTTCACTGCGCTGACTGCGGTGGGTGGGGTCATGGGTGGATCTCCTCGGCTCGAGCAGGAAGCGGCCTGCCGGAGGGACGGGGCAGCAGACCGGACGCACTGATCCAGTCCCGGGCGCGGAACGGCTGCGCCGTCAGTCCCGCGACGTTCTGGGTGATGTGCCGACGCAGCCGGACATTGGACTGGTTGCGGCGCAGCAGCGAGGGCCGCAACAGACGCCCCGTCCGCGAGGTGGTGGTGAGCAGGGTGGCCAGGTTGTGACTGAGCCGGGAGACGAACTCGAGCCGGGGGCGCCGCACGGCCTCGTAGCGCCGCAGGGCGTCATCGACCTCGGCGGGCCCGAGGGGGTGCCCCCCGGCCGGCTCCTCGGCCAGCTCGCTCCCCAGCGACCAGGCATCTCCGATCGCGGAGTTCATGCCCTGCCCGACCATGGGGTGGACGCAGTGCGCCGCGTCCCCGAGCAGTGCGAAGCCCGGCCGTGACCAACAGGGGGCGACGAACCGCCAGGCGGACAGCACCTGGACGGTGTCCAGGCAGTCCTTCAGCGGTTCGGCGATCGCGTCGAAGGCCGGCATCGTACGGAGGATGCCTTCGGTCCACCCGGCCACTCCCGCCCGGCCCACCTCGCGGAAGGAGCCGACCGGGATCTGCACGTACAACCGGGCCCGGTCACTGGGGAGTTCGAAGAGCGCCCGTAGTCCGTGGCGGGTGAGGTGGGCGTTCATGTCGGGGCCGAGCGGCGGGGCCTTCTCTATCTCGAAACCGACCAGTTGGTGGTCGTAGCGGTGCATGGCCACCTGGATGCCGGCCGCATCCCGGAGCCTGGAGGCATGGCCGTCGCAGGCGACGGTCAGCGCGGCCGCCACCCGGCAGGGGGTGCCCTCGCGGTTCAGCGACACCCCGGTGATCCGTCCGGTGTCGTCCCGGATCAGATCCTCGACGCGGGTGCCCCGCCAGAAGGTGACGGTCGGGCCGAGCCGGTCCGCGAGGGTGTCGAGCATGTCCTTGTAGCTCTGCACCAGGCCGTGCCGGTACGCACCGGTGATCAGCCCGTAGTCGAGGGTGACCAGGTCGGCGCCGTCCGCGGTGCGGCAGGCCAGGGCGTTGACCTTGAGCGCGCCGGCCGCGTACAGATGCGGCAGCAGCCCCAGTTCGTCGAGGATGGCGAGGGAGCTGGGCTGGATGAGCTCGCCCTTGTGCATCATGCGGAACCGGCGCTGCTTCTCGACCAGCAGGACCCGACGGCCCTGTCGGCCGAGCACCGCGGCCAGGGTCAGACCGCCCACGCCGGCACCGCAGATCACCACATCGTAGGCGGTGTCCTCGGCAGGTTCGGAGTGCTGTGCCACCGGACGTACTCCCCTCTCTGACTGACGCTTGCGGCTGGTGACGGACGGCTGACCAATGGCTGCTGACGGGCCGGGCAGTGAGGGCTAGCTGACGCGGCTCACCGCCATCCGGGCGTGGTGCGCCATCCGGTGTCTGCTGGGCGTCGGAACCAGTGCGTCCAGGGCCCGCTCGGCGGCGCTCGCGTGGCGCAGGGCCATGGCCCGGGAGGCCTCCACTGCGCCGGTCCGGCGGATGACCGTGCCCACCATGGCGAGGGCCTCGGCCGGGTCGAGCTCGGGGTCGAAGGCCGCGTCGAGCAGCCTCTCGCCGTCCCGGTCGGCCTGCTGGTAGGCGAGCAGCACCGGCAGCGTCATCCGCTTGTTGCGGATGTCACTGAGCAGCGACTTGCCGATCGCCGTGTCGTCGTCACCGGTGTACGCGAAGAGGTCGTCGCACATCTGGAAGGCGATGCCGAGCTCGTCGCCGTACGTCCCGAGCGCCTCGATCTCCTGCCGGCCACCGCCGCCGAGCAGCGCGCCGGCCTGGCAGGCGCCGCGGAACAGCGCCCCGGTCTTCAGCTTGATCATCAGGATGTAGCGGTCCACATCGCGGCTCGAGCCCTGAGTGATCTCGTACTCCAGGCTCTGGCCGCGGCACAGTTCGAGGCCTGCCTTGGCGACCACCTCGAGGGCGCTGACGATCCGGCTGTCCTGCGCGCCCGCCTGCCGGCACTCGGCGAGGCAGCGGAACAGGTCGAACAGCATGGCGTCGCCGGCCACGATGGCGTTGTCCGCGCCGAACTTGGCGTGCACGGCCGGTCTGCCGCGGCGCATCAGATCGTTGTCGATGATGTCGTCGTGCACAAGGCTGGCGACATGGCCGCTCTCGGTGCCGACCGCCGCGGGCAGCACATGGGCGATGTCACCTCCGACGGCCAGCGCCGACTCCAGGAGCAGTACGGGGCGGAACAGCTTGCCCATGGGGACCTGGGCGTGCCGGCACATGTCGCCGAGCAGGCTGTCCTCGGCGTCCCACCGGGTGCTGAGCCGCTCGTACAGCTCCCGCATACCGGGTTCCTCGTCGGCCCGCTCCGCGGAGAAGGCGGAATCCGCGGGGAAATCTATTACATCGGTCTGAATTCCTGCGCTCATGGCTCACCATCCAGATCGGCACGGAAACCGGCTAGACATCACGCCAGAAATGCTGGGGGAGGGCTTGAGTGGGTGTCAATTCCGTTTGGGGTAGCCGATCGGGCAGTCCGACGGACTGTCATCTTCCCTCTTCAGAGCGTGCACCGATCGGGCACTCCCCGTTCGGCGCACCCGCTCGGGCTACCCGAATCCACTCCCCCATATGCCTTTCCGGATCCCGCCGGAAACCCCAGGATGGCGGTCAGCGTGACACCCAAGCGGATATTCCGGAATTCCAAAGGACCCGAGGTTCATGACCGGTTTGAAGCGCAGCCTTTCCGCTCATGTGGAAACCTGGCGGCCGTACACCAGCTGCTATGTCGGCCTGGTCGGCCTGGCCGGTGCCGCCCTGGCCGCCGACTCCACCAGTGGCGCCCGGCTCTTCGCGGCCTGGGCGATCCCGACCCTCGGCTGGCTGGCCGGCCTGTACGGCGGCGACTACTTCGACCGTGAGCTGGACGCGATCGCCAAGCCGCAGCGGCCGATCCCCTCGGGCCGGCTGCGCGCCTCCACCGCACTCGCCGCGATGATCGGCCTGATCGCCGCAGGCGCCGCGTGGACGCTGCTGCTCAACTGGCATGCGGTGGCCCTGGTGGGCCTGGCGACCGTGGTGGGGGTGTCGTACAACGCGTTCTTCAAGGCCCGCGGCCTCAGCGGCAATCTGGTGCGCGGCTCGCTCACCTCCTTCGCCTTCCTGTTCGGGGTCCTGCTTGGAGGCGGACACATCGGTCCTGAGCTGATCGCTGTGTCCGCCGTGTTCTGCTTCCACGACAGCGCATCCAACCTGGTCGGCACCCTGCGGGACATGGACGGCGACAAAGAGGGCGGCTATCTGACGCTGCCGGTGCGCAAGGGTGTCCGTACCACGGTGCGGGTGATCACCGGACTGGCGGCGGTGTGGACCGTACTGGCCGCGACCGCCCCCCTGTTCCTGCACCGGCCGGTGAACGTCGGCTGGGTAATGCTGCTGATCGCGGCGGTCGGCGCCTTCTGGACGGTGGTGGTGCTGCTGCTCCGGGCCGGGGTTCCCTCCCGCCGGTACGCCCTGCACATGCACGAGGTGATCTGCCTGGAACGGGTGGTGCTGGCGGGCGCCCTGATCGCCTGGGGTGCCGGTGTTCCGCCGGCCGCGGCCACCGTGCTGCCTGCCCTGCTGATCACCTGGACCGCCCAGCGGATCTTGCGTTCCCGCCATGAGTTCGGCCTCCACGGACAAGCCGCCGACGCCGGTCCCAGCGTCGTACCGATGAATCTCAGGGAGTACTCATGAGCCAGTTGCCCCCCGTCTTCGTGGTGTCGACCGGACGCTGCGGATCGACCCTGCTGTCCGAAATGCTCCGGCTCAACCCGGAGGTACTCAGCCTGTCGGAGTTCTTCGGGCTGCTCCTCACCGGTCCCTTCCCCGCCGGTGAGCTGACGGCCGCCGAGTACTGGAGTCTGCTCAGCACTCCGCACCCGTTCGTCACCTCCGCATATCGGGTGGGCGCGCCGGTCGAGGAGTTCCTGTACGAGGCCTCGCCCAGCCGCCCGTTCAATGCCTCGACCGGCATTCCGCCGATCCTGGTGACCTCGCTGCCGCATCTCACCGACCGGCCAGAGGCCCTGTATGCGGAGGTCGAGGAGTTCGTACGGAGCCTCGGTACGGCCGAGGTCGCCGAGCAGCACCGGCGGCTCTTCGGCTGGCTGCGGGACCGCTTCGGCGCGAAGGTGTGGGCGGAGCGGTCCGGATTCTCCCTGCGCCATGTGCCGGAGCTCGTCAGGCTGTTCCCCGACGCGCGGTTCGTGCATCTCTACCGCGACGGCCGCGAGTGCGCGTACTCGATGAGCCGTAGCGGCGCGTTCCGGCTCGGCGCGGTGTCGATGCGGCTCCAGCAGGAGCTGGGCGTCAACCCCTACGTCGAGGACGTACCGCCGGGGGTGTCGATCCCCGCGGACCTGGTGCCGCTGATGCCGGACACCTTCGAGCTGTCCGCCTTCGAGTCGGTCGAGCTGCCGGTGGAGGACTTCGGGCACGCCTGGTCGGACCAGATCACCACCGGGCTCGAAGGACTGCGCGAGGTGGAGCCCGGGCGGCTGCTGCAGTTCAGCTATGACCGGCTGGTCGAGGACACCGCGGGCACTCTCACCGAATTGGCCGCTTTCATCGGCCCGGTGGACGCCTCCGAGTCCTGGCTGCGGAAGGCCGCCGGGCTGGTCTCCGACCGGCCCTCGGGGTGGCGTTCGCTCCCGGACGAGCAGCGTCAGCGACTCGAGGCCGCCTGCCAGGACGCCATGTCCCGGCTGGCCGGTTGACCGGCGCCTTATCCGAGTGGGGGTTGCGTGAAGAGCATTGCGTTCGCCGCCGGGTGGGACAGACCGCCGGCGGCCGCGGGCGCCACCGTCTGGCTGACGGGGCTGCCCAGCTCCGGCAAGACCACCATCGCGCTTGAGCTGGCGGGCCGGCTGCGGGCTGACGGCCATCGGGTGGAGGTGCTCGACGGCGACGAGATCCGCCGATTCCTCTCGGCCGGACTCGGTTTCAGCCGGGAGGACCGGCACACCAATGTGCAGCGGATCGGCATGGTGGCGGAGGTCCTGGCCCGCAACGGCGTCATCACGCTGGTCCCGGTGATCGCGCCATACGCGGACAGCCGCGATCTGGTGCGGCTGCGGCACGAGCTGGGCGCCGTCCCTTATGTGGAGGTGCATGTCGCCACGCCGGTGGAGGTCTGCTCCGTACGCGATGTGAAGGGGCTGTACGCCAAGCAGGCGGCCGGCGAGATATCGGGGCTGACCGGCGTCGACGACCCGTACGAGGCACCGGACAAGCCGGATCTGCGGCTGGAGACGCAGGGTCGCACGGTGCAGGAGAGCGCGGCGGCCGTACACCGACTGCTTGTGGCGCGGGGGCTGTTGGGCTGGGACGCGGACAGTGGGGCGTGGTCGGCATGACGACGACTCTGCCGGTCCCGGTGGCGGCGCTCACGCATCTGGACGTGCTGGAGTCCGAGGCGGTGCACATCTTTCACCAAGTCCACGCCGATGGGTTCGCTGGACGCGCCGTTCAACCCGGTGTCGCTGGCGCTCGGCGCGGAGGCCTCCTTCGTCGCCCGCACCATCGACTCCGACCGCAAGCACCTCACCGAGGTGCTACGCGCGGCCGCCGGCCACTCCGGCACGGCCCTGATCGAGATCTACCAGAACTGCAACATCTTCAACGACGGCGCCTTCGAACTCCTCAAGGACAAGCAGCAGGCCGCCGAGGCAGTCATCCGCCTCGAACACGGCCAGCCGATCCGCTTCGGCACCGAAGCCGCCAAGGGTGTCGTAAGGGACGCGACCACTGGTGACCTGAAGGTCGTCCGTGTCACGCCGGAGAACGAGGGTCAGGTCCTCGTCCACAACGCGCACACGGCATCGCCCACCACCGCGTTCGCTCTGTCCCGGCTCGCCGACCCGGACACCCTGCACCACACCCCCATCGGTGTCTTCCGCAACATCGACCGGCCCGTCTACGACACCCTCATGGCCGACCAACTCGACACCGCCATCGAAAACAACGGCAAGGGCGACCTCACCACCCTCCTCACCGGCAACGACACCTGGACCGCCCCCTCACATCGCGTACCTCACTCAAGGAGACCGCAGTGACCTATGTGATCGCCCAGCCCTGCATCGACGTCAAGGACAAGGCGTGCATCGAGGAGTGCCCGGTCGACTGCATCTACGAGGGCTCCCGGTCCTTGTACATCCACCCGGACGAATGCGTCGACTGCGGAGCCTGTGAGCCGGTCTGCCCGGTCGAGGCCGTCTTCTACGAGGACGACGTCCCCGAGGAGTGGAAGGACTACTACAAGGCGAACGTCGAGTTCTTCGACGAGCTGGGCTCGCCCGGTGGTGCCTCCAAGTTCGGCCTGATCGAGCGCGACCACCCGATCGTCGCGGCGCTGCCCGCCGGGACACCGTGAGGGGCGCCGCCGGGGTCGCGGCCCCTCTCGCCGATCCGCATCTGGTCTTCGACGCGGCCCAAGGCCGCCGGGATATCGTGATCCTCGGCTGCACCGGTTCGATCGGCACCCAGGCCATCGACCTCATCCAGCGCAACCCCGATCGGTTCCGGGTCACAGGCCTCGCCGCCGGCACCCGGGTCGCCCTGCTCGCCGAGCAGGCCAGGCGGCTGCGCGTTGACACCGTCGCCATCGCCCGCGCCGACGCTGTCCCCGCACTGCGCGAGGCGCTCGCCGCCCACTACGGCAGCCGGCCGATCCCCGAGATCCTGTCCGGCCCGGACGCCGCCACCCAGCTCGCCGCCGCCCCCTGCCACACCGTGCTGAACGGCATCACCGGCTCCATCGGCCTGGCCCCCACGCTCGCCGCCCTCAAGGCCGGCCGCACCCTCGCCCTGGCCAACAAGGAATCACTGATCGTCGGCGGCCCCCTGGTCAAGGCCCTCGCCAACCCCGGGCAGATCATCCCCGTCGACTCCGAGCACGCCGCCCTCTTCCAGGCCCTGGCCGCTGGCAGCCGAGCCGATGTCCGCAAACTCGTCGTCATCGCCTCCGGCGGCCCCTTCCGCGGCCGCACACGGGCCGACCTGAAGCAGGTCACCCCCCGCCGACGCGCTGAACCATCCCACCTGGGCGATGGGCCCGGTGATCACCATCAATTCGGCCACCCTGGTGAACAAGGGCCTGGAAGTGATCGAGGCCCACCTGCTCTACGACATCCACCGGATCGAGGTCGTGGTCCACCCCCAGTCCTACGTCCACTCCATGGTCGAGTTCACCGACGGCTCCACCCTCGCCCAGGCCACCCCGCCCGACATGCGCGGCCCCGTCGCCATCGGCCTGGGCTGGCCCGAGCGGGTCCCGGACGCCGCCCCCGCCTTCGACTGGACCAAGGCCTCCAGCTGGGAGTTCCTCCCGCTGGACAACGAGGCCTTCCCGGCTGTGCAACTCGCCCGCCACGTCGGCACCCTCGGCTCCACCGCCCCCGCCGTGTTCAACGCCGCCAACGAGGAATGCGTCGACGCCTTCCTCGCCGGCACCCTCCCCTTCAACGCCATCGTCGACACCGTCGCCGAGGTCGTGGCCGAAAACGGCCGGCCCACCTCGGGAACCCAGCTGACCTTCCCGGACGTCCTGCAAGCGGAAACCTGGGCCCGCACCCGCGCCCGGGAACTGGCCGCCGCCACACAGAAGGCCGCCGCCGTCATCTCCTGACGGCGGCGGCCTCGTAGCGAGCAATCGGCCTCACCAGGTGACGGGCAGCTCCGTGATCCCGCCGTGCAGCGAGCCGCTGTTGACCCCCAACACTCCGATGGGCTTGGTCAGTCGCAGCCCTGGGAGCTTGTCGAAGATGCGGGAGAAGACGGCGGCGAGCTCCATGCGGACCAGGGGCGCGCCCAGGCAGTAGTGGCGCCCGAAGCCGAGGGTGAGGTTCGGCTTCGGCGAGCGCAGTACATCGAAGGATTCGGGATCGGCGAATGCGCACGTGTCGCGGTTCCCGGCCGCGCTGTAGAGCACGAGGAGTTCACCGGCCTTGATCTTGACGCCGTCGAACTCGGCGTCCTCCCGGGCGTACCGGAAGGTCTCCTTGGCGCCGCCGTGCACCACCAACCGCAGGATCTCCTCGACAGCACTGCCGATGCGGTCCGGGTTCCTTTCGAGGATCTCCCGCTGCTCGGGGTGGGCAAGCATCAGCAGGACCCCGAGGTCGAGGCGGGCGACGGTGGTCTCGTGGCCGGCGAAGAGCAGCATCGCGGCCAGGAAGGAGACATGGCGGTCGTCCAGGCCACCGCCGTCGGCGGCGCAGAGGCTGGAGAGGACGTCATCGCCGGGGTTGCGGCGCTTCTCCCGGACCAGGTCCCCGGTGTAGCTCATCAGCTTGGCCATGCAGTCGCGGGACAGCGCCTCGTCCCGTACACCGGCGATGCCCTGCGTCCATTCACGGAACGGGAGACGACCCTCGCGCGGCACACCCAGCAGCTCGCAGATGACATTGACGGGCAGCCGGACGGCGAGCTCGCTGTGCAGGTCGGCGGGCGGGCCCTGCGCGACGATGTCGTCCAGGACCTCCTCCACGAGAGCGTCCATACGGGGCCGGAAGGCCTCCATTCTCTTGGGTGAGAAGAAGGGCGAGAGCCGCGCACGAAGCCGCATGCGGTCCTCGGGCTCCGTGTCGAAGTTTCCGCCCGGTCCGCCGATGAGGGTGGAGGCGCCGAGCCGGGGAGCGTGCTCGGGATCGCGGTGCGAGACACCGAAGCGGTCGTCGGAGTAGACCTGTTTGATGGCCTCGTACCCGGTGACCAGCCAGGCCTCGTCGCCGGCGGGCGTGCGTACCTTGGCGAACGGGCACTTCTCGCGCAACTCCCCGGCCAGCGGAGGAGCTTGCAGGATGTCCGGCTGCGGCAACGGTATGGCGGGAAGGTCGACGACAGGTGCAGCGGCTGGTTCCAAGACAGGTTCCCCTCTACGGACCCGACATCAGACCGGCACCGACACCCGTGCACCTCTGATCATCGGCTGGACGACGGATGCAGCCTAGGTCCGGCCGCACACGCCGTCATCGAGCCCAGGGTTGACGCCGCAACCCTCCGCACCTCCTCCTCTCCACCCGCGGTTTGAGCGCCCAGGGAGTGTCCTAGGTGTTCTGTCCGGGGAGGTTGTGGACTGGGGCGAACGCCTTCCCGCCCGGCAGTCCGGGAGCGCGGCACCGGCGGTCGCCTGCGCCGCTCCTTGGGGGCGGTGCAGTGCCGTGGGGCGTGCCCGCGCGATCAGCGAGCAGGCCAGGATGAGTGGCGGGCGAGGGTTGTCCATTCCCTGTAATCCCGCGTAATCCCGCTGGTCCAAGACCATCCCGTGGTGCGCGACTCCAGCGCTATGCTCCGGTGGCTGGCGCGAACGCCCTGCTCAGGGGCCTCACCCGCCCCTCCGCCCCAGGGACTTTTCAGGGACTTTCAGCTCTGTCCGAGGGACTTCCGAGGGACTTTCCGCCGCCTAACGCGACAAGCCCCCGAAAGACCGGAAAGGGCCTCCGACGCAGGTCAGGGGCCCTCTCCGAGGCGAAACCGCAGGTGGGGGCAGACGAGTCGGGCTGTACGCCGGGTTCTGTTCCCCCGGGTCCTCGCGGGCCCGGAGGCGACGGCCATCCATCTAGGACCGGCGTTGCCGCCGGCCTCGTGCGGTCTACCCGCGGACTCGGGCGGGCCGCCCTCGAACATCCGCGCAGGGCCGCCTTTACGGCGGCCCCTCTTGACCTTGCTCCAGGTGGGGTTTACCGAGCCGCCTGGGTCACCCCAGGCGCTGGTGGTCTCTTACACCACCGTTTCACCCTTACCGAGGACCGCCCTCTGTAAAAGAGCACAGCCCCGGCGGTCTGTTTTCTGTGGCACTGTCCCGCGGGTCACCCCGGGTGGCCGTTAGCCACCACCCTGCCCTGTGGAGCCCGGACGTTCCTCGGGAAGATCCCGCAGGGGATCTTCACGCGGCCGTCCGCCCGGCTCGTCTGCCGTTCGACCATGGTACCGGGCGTTCGCTCCCCCTCAGTCCGGGCGGCGGCCGCTGTCACGAGCACCGAGCCCACCTCCGCTTCTCTGCCCCCGCCGACAGCGTCAGAGGAAGTCCGTCGTGTCCAGTTCGAAGGCGAACGGCTCCGGGAGGGCGAGCGGTTTGCCGAGGGGGCGGGTGCAGTGCTCGCGGTAGTCGTCCTTCTCCGGGTCGCTGAACAGCGTGACCGACGAGGCCTCGCGATCGACGAGCAAGTAGAGCGGGATGCCGCCGCGGGCGTAGCAGCGGCGTTTGGCCTCGCGGTCGGCCTTGGGCTTGGTGGACGTCACCTCCAGGACCATGGCGACGCCGTCGCAGGGCATCCAGGAGTCGGCGCCCCGGTAGAGCCGCAGCTTCCTGGGAGCGAATGTGCCGTCCGGAATCACGTGGTCCTTCGGGCAGCCGCCCCCGCTCTGCAGCTTCAGCCCCTTGTTCCCGGAGAACTGCATGTCGGTCCGTGACCGCCTGTACACCTGGTTCACGATCAGCTCAATGTAGTCCTCGTGATCCCCGTCCGGCGGCGGTGTCACAACGATCTCCCCCTCGATCAGCTCGGCCCGGAAGCCCTCCGGCGTGTCCAGGGCGAGAAAGCCTTCCAGCAGGACCTCTTCCTGCGTGAGCGGCTCATGGGCCATGGCAGTCATGTCACGCCCCTCCTTCTGTCGCTCGCCAGACTGGGACATCGGCTGATCACCTGTCCGTGAGATCGGGAACCGTTACCTCGATCGTGGCACACGATCACGGCCGCCGTCAGGGACGCACGGACGCGAGCCGCTCGCTTGACCCTGCCGCAACGTCAACGTTTCTACTGGGCCCATGCGGATCGGAGAGATCGCCGCCGTCGTCGGGGTGACGACGCGGACCATCAGGCACTATCACCAGCTCGGGCTGCTGCCCGAGCCCGAGCGGCGGGCCAACGGCTACCGCGACTACGGGCTGCGGCACGCCGTCGTACTCGCCCGGATCCGGCGGCTGACGGAGCTGGGGCTCGGGCTCGCCGAGGTGCGGGACGTGCTCGCGGACGACGCCGGGCGCGATCTCGCCGAGGTGCTGGCGGAGCTCGACGACGACCTGGCGCGGCAGGAGGCCGCGATCAAGGATCGGCGCGCCAGGCTGCGGGCCCTGCTGAGCGAGGCCGAGCGCGGGCGGCTGCCCGCCGAAGGCCCCGTATCGCCCGGCCTTGCCGCGCTCTTCGGGGACATGGCGCACGCGTCCGCGCAGCTCCCGGGCCCGGAGCCGGCCATGGCGGCAAAGGACCGCGAGATCCTCGCCCTGATCGAGACCACCGCCGCTCCCGAGGACGGTGAGCGGCTGCTCGCCACGCTCCGGGACGCGGCCCTGAAGCCCGGGGCGATGGAGCGTGCGTACGAGCTGTATGCGCTGCTCGACGCGCTCGCCGAGGCCGAGCCCTCCGATCCGCGGGTGGACGACGCGGCGCAGGCGCTGGCCGACCTCATCCCGGACGCCTTCGTGGCGGAGGTGGGGACGGCGCAACTGGCCGCGGTCGCGGACGCCTCGGTGGGTTCATCCGGCGGCGGCCGCGGCACATCGGAGGCGTCACCCCACGACACCTTCCTCAGCGCCTTCTTCGCGGACTTCGCGCCCGCCCAGGCCGAGGCCGTCCGCCGCGCGATGCGGATGCTCGCCCAGCGGGGTGCCCAGTGAAGCCCGGGATCTCGGTGAGGCCCGGGATGGCAGGCCGCGGGGCAGCAGCCGTCCGGCGGGCACTCACCGTCGTACCCGTTCCCGTGCGGCGGCTGATCGGGCACGAGCTGCGCGTGCTGATGAGCCTGGGGCTGTGGATCGCGCGACGGTCGCACGGCGTCGCGGCGGGCGAGCGGGGTTACGGATATGCGCGCGGGCACGGAGCCGTCATGTACGGGTTCGCCTTCGTGTGCGTCATCGAGACCTTCGCCATGGCCGTGCTGCTGCGGGACTGGCCGGCCGTCGAGCGGGCGGTGCTGTTCCTCGACGTCTACACCGTGGTGCTGGTCATCGGGATGTACGCCGCCTGGGTGACCCGGCCGCACGTGCTGGGCCCCACGGAGCTGCGGTTGCGCCGGGGCGCGCTCGTCGACCTGCGCATACCGCTGGCGGACATCGCCGCGGTCCGCCGTGAGCTGCGTGCCACGGCGGACAAGCCCGGCGAAGGAGAGCTGCGTCTGGACATGGGGTCGCAGACCTCCGTCACGCTGGAACTGGCGGCGCCCGTACGCCACACGACGCTGCTCGGCCGGAGCAGGACCGTGCGTACCATCCACTTCCACGCGGACGAACCCGACCGGCTGGTAAGGGAGATACGGGACATCATGGCGCGCAGCGGCAGGCGGGGCAGCGTCATGCGGGAGTGAACCGTGCGGCGTCACGCAGGGGTGAACAGCGCCTTCGCTCTCCCCGGATCCGCCCGCGTGAGCCGTACCCGTAGCCGCTCCCCCAGCGGGAGCGGCTCCGTGCCGCCCTCGATGCGGGCGACGACCGCCGGGTCGGCCAACTGAACGGTTCCCACGGTCGGTTCGTGCTCCATCACGTCCACCACACAGGCGTCGAAGACCTCGCCGATCCGGTCCATGAGCAGCGCGGCCTCGACGATGTCGAGGCACTCGCGCTCGACCGTGCCCGCGCGCCGCGCCCCGTCCGCCATCTTCGCGGGCAGGGCGTCGAGGTCCGCGAGCACCCACTCGGGCGGCTCCCGGCCCGCGACGGCGGCCAGGCAGATCTCGGACGTGTAGCGGTCGACGAGGCGGCGCAGGGGCGCGGTGCAGTGGGTGTAGGGCGCGGCGACAGCGGAGTGGAGCGTGAGCTCGGGGACCTTGCCGCCGCTGAAGACCGTGTATCCGGCGCCGCGCAGGAGGGTCGTGCACTCCTGCAGGAACGCCGCGTGACGGGGCTGGTGCGGGTCGAGCGAGCGGACCAGTTCCGCGTACGGGACGTGGTGGGGCCAGTCGATGCCGAGGGCCTTCGCGGTACGGCGGAGGCGGCCGACGGCGCCGTCGGGGGCGGCCGGGAGGGTGCGCAGGACGCCGGTGCCGTGGGCGATCATCAGCTCGGCGGCCGCCATGCCGGTGAGCAGGGAGATCTGGGCGTTCCAGCGGTCGGTGGGGAGGGGGACGCGGTAGGCGAGTTCGTACGTTCCGGTGGCTCGCCCGGGCGTCGGGACCTCGATGATCTGCTGCTCCGGGACGTTGAGGGAGATGCCGCCGCGTTCGGCCTCCCGTTGTTCGCGCAGTGTGCCGACGGTCTGGAGGAGGGCGAGCGGTTCCTCTGCGGTGCCCGCGTCGATGTGCCGCTGGGCGCTCGCGTAGTCGAACCTGGTGCGGTTGCGGACGAGGGCGCGGCGTACGTCGGTGGAGACGGTGCGGCCGTCGGCGTCGAGGTCGAGGGTCCACAGGACGGCCGGGCGCGCCTGGCCGGGAAGCAGGCTGGCGGCGCCCTCGCTGAGCAGGGCGGGGTGCAGCGGGACCTTTCTGTCCGGGAAGTAGAGCGTGGTGATCCGGCGGTGGGCCTCGGTGTCGAGCGCCAGTCCCGGGGTGACGAAGGCGGCGACGTCGGCGATCGCGTAATGGACCCGGAAGCCGCCTCTGGGGCGCCGGGCCAGGTGCATGGCCTGGTCGAGGTCCTGGGACGCGGCCGGGTCGATGCTGAAGAGCGGCAGATCCGTCGCGTCGCGATCGGGCAGCCGTGGCGCCTGCGCGACCTGCTGGGCCTCGTCGAGGACGGCGGCCGGGAACGTCTCGGGCACCGCCAGCTCCGCACGCAGCCCGCGCAGCGCCGCCCGCAGCGGGGCGTCGACCGCGGCGGTCACCTTCAGATGACGGCGGGGCATGGACCGAGCGTAGGCCGGGGGCGGGCCGACGGCATGCGGTGACCGGCGGCTGCGGTGGCATCTGCGGTGGTATTCAGCCCGTCCGGCGCTTGAGGACGAGCCCCAGGGGCGGGATGTATTTCAGCCCGTCCGGCGCTTGAGGACGAGCCCGAAGGGCGATCCCGGGGTCTGGGGCGGAGCCCCAGTTGTAGGGGCGGGCCTGCCTCGCGGCGGGCGGGCCACGCGGCACCCCGTACCCTGACGCGAGGGCCGAACCCCGCCCGCCCCCTTCCGTCCCTCATGCCCTGGAGGAGATCCGCCGTGCTCGTGCTGCTGCCGCCGTCCGAAGGCAAGGCCCCGTCCAGGCGCGGCGCACCGCTGAGGCTGGACTCGCTGTCGCTGCCGGGGCTGACCGAGGCGCGGCAGGCGGTGCTGGACGAGCTCGTCGAGCTGTGTGCGGGAGACCCCGGCGAGAACGAGAAGGCCCGCGAGGTGCTCGGGCTGAGCGAGGGGCTGCGCGGCGAGATCGCCAAGAACGCGGAGCTGCGGACGGCGGGCACGCGGCCCGCCGGGGAGATCTACACGGGTGTCCTCTACGACGCCCTGGACCTCGCCTCCCTCGACCCGGCCGCGAAACGGCGGGCGAAGCGCTCACTGCTGGTGTTCTCGGGGCTCTGGGGCGCGGTCCAGGTGGGCGACCGTATCCCGTCCTACCGCTGCTCGATGGGCGTGAAGCTGCCAGCGCTCGGCGCACTGGGAGCGTACTGGCGGACGCCGCTGGCCTCGGTCATGCCCGAGGCCGCCGGGGACGGGCTCGTGCTGGACCTGCGGTCGTCGGCGTACGCGGCCGCATGGAAGCCGAAGGGCGAGGTCGCCGAGCGCACGGCCACCGTGCGGGTGCTGCATGCGCAGGTGGTCGACGGGGTGGAGAAGCGGTCCGTCGTGAGCCACTTCAACAAGGCGACGAAGGGCCGGATCGTACGCGCGCTGCTGTCGGCCGGCGCCGAGCCGGAGAACCCGGCCGCGCTGGTCGAGGCGCTGCGGGACCTCGGCTATGTGGTGGAGGCGGCGCCGCCTGCGAAGGCCGGGCGGGCGTGGGCGCTGGATGTGGTGGTGACGGAGATCCACTGAGGGCCACGGGCGCCCGCCCACGCGCGGCCCGCTGCCCGCCTATTGCATCACGTGCAACGCTCTTTGCGCATGCTGCACAGTACGCGGCAGGATGAGCGCATGACTACGCCGCTGCCCTCGTCCCCGCCGCCCTCCTCCGTACTGGACCTCGCCCCCGTTCTCCCCGTCGTCGTCGTGGAGGACGTCGCCGATGCCGTGCCGCTGGCGCGGGCACTGGTCGCGGGCGGGCTGCCGGCCATCGAGGTCACCCTGCGCACGCCCGCCGCGCTGGGCGCGATCCGGGCGATCGCGGACGGGGTGCCGGGCGCGGTGGTCGGCGCGGGCACCGTGATCTCCCCCGCGAACATCGCCGACTCGCTGGCCGCCGGCGCCCGCTTCCTGGTCAGCCCGGGCTGGACGGACGGGTTGCTGGAGGCGATGAAGGCGTCCGGAGTGCCGTTCCTGCCGGGCGTCTCGACGACGTCGGAGGTCGTGGCCCTGCTGGAGCGCGGCGTGCACGAGATGAAGTTCTTCCCCGCGGAGGCGGCCGGCGGCACCGCGTATCTGAAGTCCCTCGCCGGGCCGCTTCCCCAGGCCCGGTTCTGTCCGACGGGCGGCGTCGGGCTCGGGAACGCCGCGGCGTATCTGGCCCTGAAGAACGTCGCGTGCGTGGGGGGCAGCTGGATCGTGCCGGGGGACGCGGTGGAGGCGCGGGACTGGGGGCGGGTGGAGGCGCTGGCGCGGGAGGCGGCGGCGCTGCGGTAGCCCTCCGGGGGCGGCGTGGTGCAGGCGTATCAGCCCCCACCCCGCCCCTTCCCGTAACCATGGGCTCCGCCCCTGGACCCCGGCTGGGGGCTTCGCCC